>DASRFD010000091.1:0-24655 GCA_035651715.1 Nevskia sp. | reverse complement strand
ATGCTCTTCTTGCGTCCATTGCGTTTCTCCTTGCGTTGCAGTTCTTCGACGATGCGGTCCAGTTCGTCGAAGCGCGCGACCCAGAGCCGGCGGTATCTTTCGATCCAAGCCGCCTCTTCCTCCAGCCGCCGCGGCCCGAGTTTGCAGGTCCGCACGCGCCCGACCTTCTCGGTGGTGACGAGCCCCGCCTGCTCCAGCACGCCGACATGCTTCTTCATGCCGGTGAGGGTCATGTGGAATCTCGCGGCGAGGTCCGTGATGGAAGCGTCCGCGCGCCCGAGCTGCTCCAGCACGCCGCGGCGGGTGGCGTCCGCGAGCGCGGCGAACGAGGCGTCGAAACGGGGCTGGGAATACTGAACCATGTGGTTCAGTATTAGCACAAGGAATGCCCGGCACGCAAGGAACGGACGGCCGGCGGAGTGAACGTGAAACCCGAGGCGCGGCCGCGGGCGGGGCTTCCCGGTCTAGCCTAGCGACCGCTGAATTTTCCGGGCCTTCTCTGCGCCACCGCCGCCACCCCTTCCCGGTGATCCTCGGTGTCGAACAGCGCGTTCTGCTTGTGGAATTCGAGTCCGGTCTGCAGGCGCACCGCTTCGGCCAGGCCGTCGCGCATCGTTTCCCGGGTCGCGACCACGGCCAGCGGCGCGTTGGCCGCCATCTCCAGCGCCAGATCCCGCGCCGCGGTGCGGACCGCCGCCGGCTCGACCAGGACATCCACGAGCCCCCACTCGAATGCCGCGGCGCCGGTCAGGCGCCGGCCGGTGAGGAGCATCAGGCTGGCGCGCTGCCTGCCGATCAGCGCCGGCAGGGTATGCGTGATGCCGAAGCCGGCGTGCGTGCCCAGCTTGACGAAGTTCGCCGAGAAACGGGCTTCGGGGCAGGCGACCCTGAAGTCGGCGGCCAGCGCCAGCCCCAGGCCGCCGCCGATGGCGGCGCCTTCGATCGCCGCGACGATCGGCTTGCGGACGGCGAACAGCCGCACCGCGTTGGCGTACAGCTTCGCCGTCCCCTCTTGCTCATCGTAGATCCGCGGACTGCTGAAATCCGCGCCGGCGCAGAACGACTTTCCCTCCGCGCACAGCAGCGTGGCCCTGCAATCCGGGTCCGCGTCGAGGCGCTCCAGCGCGGTGGCGAGGTCGGCGACGAGCGTCGCGTCGAAAAAGTTGTGAGGCGGGCGGCGCATCTCCACCTGGGCCACGAAATCCAACAGGGTCACCCGGACGTCGCCGAGATCGAAATCGCTCATGGTTCCTGTTCCGGCGGTGGACGGTCCATCGGCGGCTCCGCTCAGGCCAGCGGCGGCGGCGTGGCCGGGCCCGGCTGCGGCTGCAGCGGCGCCGGCTGGCGCCACAGCCCGCCGGCGTTGAACTGGCTCCAGCCCCAGCGCAGCCAGCGCAACAGGGCGTTGGCCAGCCACAGCGCCCACAGCAGCATCAGCAGGCGGTACAGCCACAGCGGCGCCGACCAGACCCGCGCCTGGGGCAGGGCCTGGCCGAAGCGGTCCTGGTACCAGTGCAGGCTGTGCGACCAGGAGCCGTTGCCGGCGATCTGCATGTCCGGCTGGCCGAGCAGGCCGGCGGCCACGGCCTGGAACAGCAGGCCCAGGCTGAGCAGGGTCAGCAGCACCAGCGCGCCCTGCAGCAGCTTGAAGCGCCCGGCGCTGAGCGCCTCGCCGCGGCGGCCGCGCCAGGTCAGCGCGGCGAACCAGCCGACCACCACCGCTGCGGCCCATACCGGAATCTGCGACAGGCCGACGAACAGCAGCGCCCACTGCACGGTGCCGAGCGGCGCCAGGCCCGAGCGGCCGAGCACGGCGGCGACGCCGAGCAGCACCGCCAGCACGCCCCAGAACAGGACCGCCGGACCCATGCGCGGGCCGCCCGTGGCGAGGATCCAGCGGTCCTGCGGCAGCTCCAGGTCGATGCGCGCGTTGACGCCGGGCATGCCCAGCTCCAGCGCCGGCGTGCGCAGGTTCCAGCTGATGCCTTCGCCGCTGCGCAGACCGAGCTGCACCTGCTGCGCGCCGGGTTTCAGGCCGAGGATGAGGCGGCCGTTGTCGATGTGCGCCGGCTGTGCCTCGCCGTCGAGCACCAGGAGGCTGACGGTCGAGCCGGCCGGCAGCGGCAGCGCGTACTGACCGCCCTGGCTGGAGCGCAGGCGCAGTTCCAGCGTCTCCTCGCTGGCGTGCTGGCCCGGCGTCACCACCAGGCTCGCGCCGTCGAGGGTCAGGGTCTGGCCCGGCAGGCCCTGCGGCCGGCTCAGCTTCAGCTCCAGCGACTCTCCCGGCCAGGGCTGGTAGCTCGGCAGGCGCCAGCCGTTCTCCTGCTGGCTGACCGGGGCCAGGCCGCCGGCCTCGGCATGCCAGATCGGCGCGATGTCCAGGCGCCAGACTTCGAACAGGTCGTCGCGCTGCGCCGCGTGCAGGCTCAGGCTCGCCGCGTTGGCCAGGCGCGAGGTCCACTGCGCCTGGGCCTGGCCCGGCGCCAGGCTCAGCTGCACGGCGCCGTCGTGCACCCGCACGCCGGCGCTGGTCACCGCCTCGCCGGCGAGCAGCGGGATCTCGGTGTTGACCGGGGTGTAGGGCACGCCCAGCCGCTCCACCGTGGTCTCCACCTGCCAGTCCAGGCCCAGGCGCAGGGTGCGGGTCACCTGCAGCAGCGGCGGCAGCGCCTGGCCGGCGCCATTGCCCGCGGTGGCGCCGCTGTCGGCGCTCTGCCGCAGCAGCTGCAGCGTGTCGGCGGCCTGGCCGTCGTCGTCGACGCCGCTGAGCAGCCAGCCGTGCAGCTGCGCGGAGACGCGGCGCGGCTTCAGCGGCAACGGCAGCTGCAGCTGGCCGAGCCCGGCGACGCTGCCGGACAGCAGCAGCTCGTGGTGCCCGGGGCCGAGCCGCGCCCACAGGCCGCCGTTGCCGCCGCGGCGCAGCGGCACTTCGCCGCCGTCGACCAGCACACGCTGCGGCTGCCACACGCCGCCCTGCTCGCCGCCGGCCAGCGCCGGCACCGGCAGGGGCACGGCGACCGGCGCCAGCGCGTCGACCGTCAGGCGCAGGTTCAGCACCTGGTCCGCGTCCAGGCCCAGCCACAGGCGCGGCGACTCGGCGCAGTCCGGCGCGCAGTCCGGCGCCGCCAGCAGGCGCGCGCGCAGCTCGTCGAGCAGGGCCGGTATCGGCGATGGCGGCGCGGCATCGGCCGGCGGCGCGTCGGCCCGTGCCGGCCACGGCAGGCTGCCGAGCAACACCAGCAGCAGCGCCGCGGCGGCGGCGCCGGTCGGGCCCGGCGGCAGCGGCGGCCGGCGCAGCTCGACGCAGCGGCCCAGCATCGCCGCCACCAGCAGGATCGACAGCACCTCCAGCAGCCGCGTCAGGAACGGCGGCAGCAGCCACAAGCGGAAGCTTTGCTCCGCCGCGATCGGGCCAGACCAGCTCAAGGTGGCGGCGCGCCAGCTCCAGTCGGGCAGGCCGGGGCCGGTGGGAGTGAGCGCGCTGGGGTCGATGCGCTGCATCGAGCTGGAGCGCGCGGAATAGTCCGCGGTCTTGCCGGCGGCCTTCCTGCGCGCAGCCATGGCGGCCTGCTGTGGCGGCCCCGGCGCCATCGTCACGTTCGCCAGGGGCGATTCGGCAGTGGTGGCCGGGCCATTGGTGGCGGCTTCGGCTACGTCTTTTTCCTGTTCCGGCCCGGGCGGGGCCTCGGCGAGCGGCGCGGTCTGCGCCAGCCGCGCCTGCGGCACGATGCCGAGCGGATTCAGCGGCGCCGCGTCCTGCTCCAGCTGCGGGTGCAGCGCGTTGCGCGCCTGCTGCAGGGCGAACGGGATGGCCAGCAGCACCACCAGCACCGCGGCGAGCGCGCGGTAGCGTCCCAGCCACAGCGCCAGGCGGCCGCCGCGCAGCGACTCCGGCAGGGCGCGCAGCAGCGCCGCGGCGGCGAGCAGGTTGAGCCAGGACCAGCGCGGGGCCGCCGGCTCCTGCCAGCTCAGCGCCAGCGTCAGCAGCATCAGCGCGGCCCAGCGCGGACCGAACAGGCGCAGCGCGGCGCTGGCCGCGACCAGCACCGCGAACAGGTCGAGCAGGCTCCAGCGGCTGACCCAGGTCTGCGGCACGTTGTCGACGCCGGAGGTGGCGAGCAGGCGCCAGCCCGGCGGCAGGTTGAGCTCGGCGCTGACCTGCTGGAACTCGTGGTCCCAACCGGTGACCGGCAGGTGCGACAAGCGCTGGTCGACGCGGCTGGCGGCGACCAGGTCGACCGCGCCGTGGCGCACTTCCACGCCCTGGTCGTCGGCGCCGAGGCGGGTGATCGGCTGCGGCGCGCCGTCGAGGCTGGCGCTGCCCAGGTGCAGGGGCGCCGCGACGCCGAGCCGCCAGCGGTCGTTGAGCTGGCCGCCGATGCGGTCCTCGACGGTGTAGCCGCCGCCGTCGAAGTCCAGCCACAGCCGGCGCTGCAGCGACAGCTGGCCGGGCTGCGGATGCGGGTCGCCGCGCTGCTTCTCGTCGAAGCGCAGCGCCTCGCCGGCCTTCATGGCGTAGGCGGGATAGGCGCGCCAGGGCGGCGGCACCTGGGTCTGCTGCGGGTCCACCGGCGTGCCGCCGCCGACCTCGACGATGCGCAAGCCGTTGTGCGCGGCGAAGGACCAGACTTCCTCCGCCGGCCAGGGCCCGGCCAGCTTCGGCAGCGCCAGCTCCTGCACCGGCGCCGGCGCGCGCGCCGTGACCTCGATGCTCCATACCCCGGGGCGCAGCTGCAGGTGCAGCACGCCCTGCTCGTCGAGCCGCGCCGGCAGCGGCGAGTCGATGCTCAGCGGCTGCATCCCGGCCGGCAGCACCGGGCCGAGCTGCGCTTCGCGCACCGCGCCGGCGGCTTCCACCTGCAGGTGGGTGATCACGCGCAGCGGGATGTCGTCGTCCACCAGGCGGTAGACCTGCAGGTTCAGGCTGTCGCCGGCGGCGGCCTGCTGCGCGCCGCGGCCGAGCCAGAGGCCGTTGGCGTCACGCGCCGGGTGCGCGCGCTCGGCGCCGTTCACGCGCAGCGAGGCCAGCCCCAGGCTCGCCGGCAGCGGCAGCGCCTCAGGCAGGTGTGCCCACTCGAACCGGCCGCTGACCGTGTAGTTGCCGGCGGGCAGGTACAGCGCCGGGTGGCCGTTGTGCAGGCTCACCGGGGCGGGGCGGCTGTCGACGCGCACCTCCTGCGGCCACTGTTCCTCGCCGCCGGGCAGCGCCACCCAGCCGGCGGCGTCGAGCCGCAGCTGCAGCCCGAACGCGCCGCCGCCGTTGCCCAGGTCCAGGCTCAGGCTCGACGGCCAGTCGCAGGCGCGGCCATCGTCGCCGCCGAGCGCGCAGCCGCGCGGGTCGCGGTCGTGCAGCACCCAGCCGATCCAGGGCTTGAGCGGAGCGGGCACTTCCGCTTCCGTCATCGGCGCGGCCGCGGCGGAACCGGCGATCCAGAGGATGCCGGCGGCAAGGCTGCGAAAGACGGGTCGCGTACGCATTCTTCTTCTCCAGTCCTCCGGACAGCAACGGTGCAGCGTGCAGCCCGCTCCCGCAGGCGCGACGCGCCAGGGAAACTAGGTTCCGAGCGCGTGGCTCAGGTCGGCCTTGAGATCCGCCAGGTCCTCGATGCCGACCGAGAGGCGGCACAGGGTGTCGGAGATGCCGAGCTGCGCGCGCGCGGCGGCCGGCACGCTGGCATGGGTCATGATCGCGGGGTGCTCGATCAGGCTCTCGACGCCGCCGAGCGACTCCGCCAGCGCGAACAGCTCGCAGCGCTCGAGGAAGCGGCGTGAGTCCTCCAGGCCGCCCTTGAGCTCGATCGAGATCATGCCGCCGAAGCCGCCCTTCATCTGCCTGGCCGCGAGCGCGTGCTGCGGGTGCGACTTCAGGCCCGGGTAGTGCACCCTGGCCACCTTGGGGTGCTGCTCCAGCCAGGCGGCCAGCGCCAGCGCGTTCTCGCAGTGGCGCTGCATGCGCACCGCCAGCGTCTTGAGGCCGCGCAGGACGAGAAAGGCGTCGAACGGCCCGGCCACCGCGCCGACGGCGTTCTGCAGGAACGTCAGCTTTTCCGCCAGCGCCGCATCCTCGCCGACCACCAGCACGCCGTTGACCACGTCGGAGTGGCCGTTGAGGTACTTGGTGGCCGAGTGCATCACCAGGCCGAAGCCGTGCTCCAGCGGGCGCTGCACGTAGGGGCTGGCGAAGGTGTTGTCGGCGGCGGCGAGCACGCCGTGCTTTTTCGCGATCGCCGCGATGGCCGACAGGTCGACCAGCTTGAGCATCGGATTGGTCGGCGTCTCGACCCAGATCAGGCGCGTCTGCGGCGTGATCGCGGCCTCGACGTTGTTCGGCTCGCGCATGTCGACGTAGCTGAACTTCAGGCCCGCCGACTTTTCGCGCACCCGCGCGAACAGGCGGTAGGTGCCGCCGTACATGTCGTCGCTGGCGATGACGTGCGCGCCCGGCTCGAGGGTGTCGAGCAGGGTGGCGGTGGCGGCCAGGCCCGAGGCGAAGGCGTAGCCCTGGCGGCCGCTTTCCAGGTCGGCGACGCAGCGCTCGTAGGCGAAGCGGGTCGGGTTCTGGCTGCGGGAGTACTCATAGCCCTTGTGCACGCCGGGGCTGCTCTGCACGTAGGTGGAGGTGGCGTAGATCGGCTGCATCACCGCGCCGGTGCTCGGGTCCGGCGACTGGCCGGCGTGGATGGCGCGGGTGGCGAAATGCGGGGGGGTCTTGGTGGACATGTCGGGAGCCTTGATGCGGGTATGAACGGATGCGGGCGCGGAATGGGGTTAAGGCCCGTTCGCCCGGGCGCGCCGCGCCTCGCGGCGGCCCTCGGTGCACCCGCGGCGCGGGCGCCCGGGGCGAACGGGTGGGGTCTAGGGCCTGTTCATGCTATTTCGATCGCTGGGGCAACCCTCCGGGAAGGGGGCCGTTTTCGCGCATCGCCACGTTGCTCCCTCCTTGAGTACATCCAGTACACCGCGTCGGTCGCGCCTTGCACTGCGCCAAAACAGACCCCTTCGCGGCGATCGATATGGCGTGAACAGGCCCTAGCTGATCTGCTGCCGCAGGTAATTGAGCAAATCGATCTTGGTGATCAGGCCGACGAAGCGCTCGCCGTCCGCCACCACCGCGACGTGGTCGCGCTGGAAGATCGGCAGCAGGTCGGAGACGCTCGCGTCGGGCGCGATGGTCTCGACCTTGTCCACCATGGCGGTGCTCACCGGGTCCTTGAAGCGCGCCGGGTTGCTGTGCACGTGCAGCAGCAGGTCCGACTCGTCGAGGATGCCGATCACCTTCTCGCCCTGCATCACCGGGATCTGCGACACGTCGAACAGCTTCATGCGGCGGTAGGCCAGCAGCAGGTTGTCGGCCGGCGCCAGGGTCACCGCGCCGCCTTCCTGGTAGCGGCGCACGATCAGGTCGAGCAGGTTGCCCTGCCTGGGCCGGTCGAGCAGGCCCTGCTCGAACATCCAGTAGTCGTTGTACATCTTGGTGAGGTACTTGTTGCCGCTGTCGCAGACGAAGGTGACGACCCGCTTCGGCGATGTCTGCTCGCGGCAGTAGCGCAGCGCCGCCGCCACCAGGGTGCCGGTGGAGGAGCCGCCGAGGATGCCCTCCTTGCGCAGCAGCTCGCGTGCGGTGAAGAAGCTCTCGGCGTCGCTGATCTCGTAGGCCTGCTTCACCCGGCCGAGGTCGCAGTTGGGCGGAATGAAGTCCTCGCCGATGCCCTCGATCAGCCAGCTGCCGGCCTGCTTCTGCGGCTTGCCGGTGTTGACCACGTCGACCAGGATCGAGCCCTTGGGGTCGGCCAGCACCATCTCCACGTGCGGCGCGACGCGCGCGAAATAGCGCGACAGCCCGGTGAGCGTGCCGCCGGAGCCGACGCCCGCCACCACCGCGTCGAGCATGTGATCGCACTGCGCCCAGATTTCCGGGCCGGTGGTCGCTTCGTGCGCCAACGGGTTGGCCGGGTTGGCGAACTGGTTGACGTAGAAGCTGCCGGGAATTTCCCTGGCCAGGCGCTCGGCGATGTCCTGGTAATAGTCGGGATGGCCCTTGCCGACGTCGGAGCGGGTCAGGTGGATCTGCGCGCCGAGTGCGCGCAGGTGCAGCACCTTCTCCTGCGCCATCTTGTCCGGGATCACCAGGATCAGGCGGTAGCCCTTCTGCGCCGCCACCAGGGCCAGGCCCAGGCCGGTGTTGCCGGCGGTGGCCTCGATCAGGGTGCCGCCCGGCTTGATCTTCCCATCGCGCTCCGCCGCCTCGACCATCGACAGGCCGATGCGGTCCTTGATCGAGCCGGTGGGATTCTGGTTTTCCAGCTTGACGAACAGCCGGCACAGGCCGGTGTCCAGGTTCTTCAGTTCCACCAGCGGCGTATTGCCGATGGTGTTCAGTACGGAGCCGTCTCGTGGCATGTGCGCTCTCTCGCTTATTGGGTCGTCCGGCCAGGAATGGCCGGTGGCTTGGACTGGGACGTCCACTATGGAACCAGCCTAGCACGACCCCCGGGCGCCCCTGCTAACCTACGCCATATGAGCGCAAATCCCACCAATCTGATCTGGATCGACCTCGAAATGACCGGCCTGGTGCCGGAGCGGCACCGCATCATCGAGATCGCCACCGTCGTCACCGACTCCAGCCTCAACATCCTTGCCGAAGGCCCGGTGATCGCAGTGCATCAATCGGAAGCCGAGCTGGCCGCCATGGACGAGTGGAACACCACCCAGCACGGCCGCTCCGGCCTGAGCCAGCGGGTGCGCGACAGCGGCGTCGGGGACGCCGAGGCCGAGCGCCTGACCCTGGAATTCCTGCGCCAATGGGTGCCGGCCGGCCGGTCGCCGATGTGCGGCAACTCGATCTGCCAGGACCGCCGCTTCCTGGCGCGCTGGATGCCGGAGCTGGAGAAGCACTTCCACTACCGCAACCTCGACGTCAGCACGCTCAAGGAGCTGTGCCAGCGCTGGGCTCCGGCCACCGCCAGGGGTTTTGCCAAGGACTCGCGCCACCTGGCGCTGGACGACGTCAAGGATTCGATCGCGGAGCTGCGGTACTACCGCGACCAGTTCCTGCGGCTGCCGGCTTGACCTGAACGGAGGCGGCAGCGCTGCGGCGGACACACTGGGCGTGGGCCTGGCGGCCCCGCCATGTAGTGCCGGAGGGCTGCCCGGCGGGCCCGGCCTCGCTCAGCGCGAGGGGTAGAAGCGCCCGGCGTTGGCGGCTTCGGCGCGGGCCTTGGCGTCCAGGTCCATCAGGCTCAGGTCCGGCGCCTCGGCCACGCTGCGGCGCTCCGACAGGCGGATGCGCAGACCCAGGTCGGTGCGCGAGTCGGCGTTGCGCAGCGCTTCCTCGAGCGTGATGCGCCCCGCCTGGTGGAGCTCGTACAGCGACTGGTCGAAGCAATACATCCCGCTGGGATTGCCCTTGACCATGGCTTCCTTGAGCTCGTTGATGCGGCCTTCGCGGATCAGGTCGGCGACGTGCACCGATGACAGCAGCACCTCGGTCGCCAGCGAGGCGCGGCCGCCGTCGACCGACGGCAGCAGCCGCTGCGAAATCACCGCCTTGAGGTTCATCGACAGGTCGAGCAGCACCTGCTTGCGCGACGACTCCGGAAAGAAGCCGGCGATGCGCTCCACCGCCTGATCCGCAGTGTTGGCGTGCAGCGTCGACAGGCACAGGTGCCCGGTGTCGGAGTAGCTCAGCGCATGGCGTGCGGTCTCGTGATCGCGGATTTCGCCGATCATGATCACGTCCGGCGCTTCGCGCATGGCATTGCGCAGGGCGTCGGCGAAACTGCGCGTATCCACCGCCACCTCGCGCTGGTCGACCAGCGAGCGGTTGTGGCGGAACAGGAACTCGATCGGATCCTCGATGGTGAGGATGTGGCCATCGGCGTTGGCGGCGCGGTGGTTGATCATCGCCGCCAGCGAGGTGCTCTTGCCCGAGCCGGCGGCGCCGACGAACAGCACCAGGCCGCGCTTGAGCATGGCCAGGCCGGCGCACAGCTCCGGCAGGCCGAGTTCCTTGAAGCTGTTCACCTCCGACTTGACCTGGCGGATCACCAGGCCCATTTCGCCGCGCTGCTGGAACACGTTGATGCGGAAGCGCCCGGCCTGGCCGAAAGAGTAGGACAGGTTGGCTTCCATGGTTTCGTCGAAGGTCGCCTTTTGCCGTTCGCTCATGAGCGGGAAGACCAGCTCGCGCACCTCGCCCCGCTGCAGCACCGGGGCGCTGACCGCGCTGGTGGCGCCGTCGATCTTGATCCGCGGCGTGGCGCCGCAGGTCAGGAACAGGTCGGAGGCACCGCGGTCGATCATCAGTTTCAGGTATGTTTGCAGGTCGGGCATGGCAGCGTCCGGTGGACGAGTGGCGGCGCCACGGCAGGCGTCGCCAGCAGTGTAGGTGGAAGGTGCCCGGACGCCCGCGGGAAAAAGGTCCTATTCGCCCGGCGGGGCGACGGCCGGTAGCAAATCAGACCGTCAGCGCCACTTCCACCCGGCCGCCGCCCCACTCCGAGCGCCCCAGCACGATGCTGCCGTCGTAGGCGGTCACCATCTCGGCCACCGCGCCCAGGCCGATGCCCTGGCCCGGGGTGTGGCTGTCGGCGCGCATGCCGCGCTGCAGCAGCTTCTCGGCGTCGGGCGGAAAGCCGGGGCCGTCGTCCTCGACGCACAGCTGCAGCTTGCGCTCGACGTAGCGCGCGCTGACGCGGATGCGGCGGTGGCACCACTTGCCGGCGTTGTCCATCAGGTTGCCGAGCAGCTCGTAGAGGTCGCCCTCGTCGGCGCGGGCGCGCAGGTTGTCGTGCACGTCGATGGTGAAGTCGGGATGCTTGTCGGCGTAGACCTTGACCAGGGCGCTGGCGATCTTGTCGGCCAGCGGCCGCAGCCGCACCGGCTCGGCGAAGACGCGGCGCCCGGCGGTGGCGGCCTTGCGCAGCTGGTGGTCGGTGATCTCCTGGATCCGCGCCACCGGTTCGCGCAGGCGCTCGCGCAGCGCCGGATCGCCGTTGCGGTCGTCGACCATGTTGCGCAGCACCGCCAGCGGCGTCTTCAGGCTGTGGGCCAGGTCGTCGAGCGCGTTGCGGTAGCGCGACTGCTGGTTGCGCTCGGCCTGGATCATGGTGTTGAGGCCGGCGGCCAGCGGCGTCAGCTCGTCCGGATACTCCGCTTCGATCTTGGCCTGCTCGCCGTTCTCGATGCGGCGCATCTCGCGGGTCAGCCGCCGCAGCGGCGACAGGCCCCAGCGCAGCACCGCCAGCTGCAACAGCAGCAGGGCGCTGGCGGCGATGCCCAGGCCGAGCCACAGGGTGCGGCGGAACACGCCGAGCTGGGTGCGATAGGGCGTCTTGTCTTCCAGCACGCAGATGGTGTACCGCCGCGGCTTGAGCGGCGCGCGGCCGGGCGCGTCCGCCGCCCAGCGCACGCCGTAGCTCAGCGCGAACTGGTTGTCGAACTCGTTGAACTCGCTGCTGCCGATCGCCGGCGCGCCCAGCTCCGGCAGCGGGTCCTCGAGGTTGCTGGAGCGCCACACCACGCGGCCCTTGGCGTCGAAGATGATCGCCGACAGGCCCGACTGCACCCGCGCCAGGCGCGGATCGGGCAGGGCGTTGGCGGGGATGGTCAGCACCTCGTTCTCGCCGGCGTCGGCGGCGCCGAGCAGGGCGTAAACCAGGGCCTGCATCTTGTCCCGCTGCACCTGCTGCGCGCTGCTGCGGAAGGCCTGTTCCAGCGCGGCGCCGGCCAGCAGCATGAACACCACCAGCACCAGGGTGGCGGCCAGCAGCAGGCGGGCGCGGAGGGACCTCATCGGTTGTCGGTTGCCGGTAGCAGTGGTGGGTGGTCGATTACCCGTGGTCAGCAGCGGCAGGAGCCTGGCGCCACGCCGTTATTATGCCGGTCCCTCAACTGAGGACCGGGAACTGACAACCGACAACCGCGAAACTGGCTACTGACTGCGTGGCAGGTCCCAGCGGTAGCCGCTGCCGCGCAGCGTGGTGATCGGGTTGAGTGAGCCCTCCGGGTCAAGCTTGGTGCGCAGGCGCCGCACGAACACTTCGATGACATTGCTGTCGCGCTCGTCGTCCTCGTTGTAGAGGTGTTCGGTGAGGGTACTCTTGGAGACCACCTCGCCGGCGTGCATCACCAGGTATTCGAGCACGCGGTATTCGTAGGCGGTCAGCTCCACCGGCTTGCCGGAAAGGCTGACGTTCCTGGCGGTGGTGTCGAGGGTGATCGGCCCGCACTCCAGCAGCGACTGGGTCCAGCCGCCGCTGCGCCGCACCAGGGCGCGGGCGCGGGCCAGCAGCTCCTCGCGGTGGAACGGCTTGACCAGGTAGTCGTCGGCGCCGGCTTCCAGGCCCTCGACCTTGCTCTGCCAGCCGTCGCGGGCGGTGAGGATCAGGATCGGGAACTTGCGCCCGGCCTTGCGCACCGCCTTGATGATGGCCAGGCCGGGGGTCTTGGGCAGGCCGAGGTCGACCACGGCGAGGTCGATGGGGTACTCGAGCGCCATGTACTGACCCTCGTCGCCGTCGCCGGCGGCATCGACCGCGTAGCCTTCCTCGGCGAGGTATTCGCTGACCTGCTGCCGCAGCTGCGGATCGTCTTCGATGACCAGTGCACGCATGGTGTGATGTCTTGGTGTCGGTTGGGGGGAGGAGCGGGGCTACTGCCCCGGCACGTAAACGGAGCGCACTTCGCCATCCTTGAGCACGCGCACGCGGTAGCCGCTGTCCGACGGGTCCACCGCCAGCACGCGGCCGCCGCCGTTGAGCTGCTGCGCCCGCTGCGCCGCCTGGCCGCTGGACATGCGGTTCTGCGGCGCCCAGTTCTGCGGGCGCATCGGCTGGGGGGCGTACATCTGCCGCGGCGGTTCCGGCGGGCGCGGCGGCGGACGCTGCTGCTCGCGATGTCCCCAGCCGCCCGCCAGCGCCGGCTGCAGGGCCAGCGCCAGGAGCAGAGCCAGGGTCGCGAGGGGCTTGCGCATGTCCTTTACTTTAGGCGGTTGCGCGCCGGATCAATAGCCCGCCGGGGCGACGTTGACCCGCACCAGCAGCTGCTGGCCCGGATCGTAGGGCAGGTGGGTGCGGTAGACCTGGCCGCCGTAGCGGTAGGTCACGTCATAGCCGGCCAGCTGCTGCTGGACCTGGTAATCGTTGACCGTGGCGCACTGGCGCTGGTAACCGACGCGCTGGGCGCCGTAATTGGCGTTGGCGATGTTGTTGCCGATGCCGGCGCCGACCACCGCGCCGATGCCGGTGGCCCAGGCCTTGCCCGAGCCGCCGCCGATGCTGTGGCCGAGCAGGCCGCCGGCCAGGCCGCCGATCAGGGTGCCGCCCAGCGAGGGACGGTAGTCGTTGTAGACCACCTGCTGGTCATAGCACTGCTGGCGCGGGATGGCGACGTTGACCTGCTGGTACACCGGGGTGCTGTTCAGCACCTCGGCGTAAGCCTCGCCCGGGGGCGGGCCGTAGTAGCCGCCGCCGTAGTAGGGATCGGCCAGCGCCGCCGTGCTCACGCCCAGCGCAGCCGCCGCGACGAGAAACCTGCCCAGACCCTGCTTGTTCATGCGCCTCTCCGGTCCACGGGCGGCCGTTGCGCCCGTTTCCCCGACCAATCTACGCCGGGAAGCTGAATTGGGGCTGAACTATGGCGCCCTGGCTGGGCTACTTTACCCTTTTGATTTCCTGGGGTTGCAGCGCGCAGCCATGCCGCTGGCGCCTTGCCGCCGTGCGGCCGCCGGGTTTACTTGCCGGCGGTGGCGAACTTCTGCAGCTGCTGCGGCGTGAAGTAGGACGGGGACTGCTCCCAGTCGTACTCGATCTGCTGCGGCTCCTCGTTGAACAGGTTGACCGCGACGTAGCGGCGCGACTGCAGGTCGTAGTGCACCTGCACCCCGTTCACCACCACCGGCACGTTGGCGAAGGTGATGGCATGGGCCTCGGCGAAGCGCCAGAACTGGTCGCGGTTGTCGTAGATGTCCTCGCCCAGCACCAGCCAGGAGTCCTCGTCGAGATAGAACACGCGCTTCTTGTAGATGTGGCTGAAGCCGGGCTTGAGGTCGGCTTCCATCACCCACACCCGGTGCAGCTCGTAGCGCGCCAGGTCCTGGTTGATGTGGCCGCCCTTGATGATGTCCCGGTACTTGAGCTTGTCGCTGTAGAGCAGATAGTCGTTGTAGGGGACGATCATCTCCTTCTTGCCGAGCAGCTTGACGGTGTAGCGGTCGAAGGGGCCATTGAACATGTCGAGCTGGTCGTGGGTCATCAGGCCGTCGAACAGCGGGTTGTCGTAGCCGACCTCGCCGATGCGCCGCACCCGGCCCAGGGCGGGGTTGAACTCCCACACGCCGGTCTGCTCCTTGATGCGGTCGATCGGCACGTGCAGCAGGTCGGCAGTGCCGGCCTTGTTGGGCGGCGCCAGGGTCTTGACCATGGCATAGAGGTTCTGGTTCTTCAGCGTCTCCAGCGTGGTCTTGGGGTTGTTGTAGATGAAGGTGATCTCGCCGTAGGCCCGCTCCAGCACGTAGGAGCCGTCGGGCTGGGTCTCGGCGGCGTTGATGTAGCCGCGGTAGCCCTTGGTGTTGTAGCGCATGATGTGGTTCCACATCAGCTCGGTGCCGTTCTTCGGGATGGGGAAAGGGTAGCCGTGCGCGGTGCAGCAGAAGCCGTAGCCGTTGTCGGTCAGCTCGACCGTGGTGGCGTTCTTCCGGGTCGCGTCGTAGAACCACTGCGGGTACGACGCGCTGCGGTGCGCCGGGTACACGTTCATCTTGTAGTCGGGGAAGGTCTGGAACAGGGCCTTGTAGCCCTCCGCCAGCTGCCCGGCGTACTGCTTGTAGTTCTGCGGGGTGATGGTGTAGAGCGGCTTGTCCGAGGCGTAGGGATTGTCGCCGCGCTTCATCTCCTTCTGCGGCAGGCCGCCGTCCCAGGCCGGGATGGTGCCGGCGGCGTTGCCGGCCTTTTCGGCGCCGATCGGCGTCAGGCTGGCGCCGAGCTGCGCGGCCTCGTCGGCGCCGACCTTGGCCTGCGCCGCCGGGGAGAGCAGCAGTGTCGCCAGCAGTAGCGCGGAAGGCAGTTTCATCGCGTTGTCCTCGACCGGTTGTCGGTTATCGGTTGCCAGTTCCTGGTAAAGCCGCTGCCGCAGTGTACTGACAACCGACAACCAGGAACCGGCAGGCAGTCATTTGACCAGCAATCCGGCCTTGGATTGCAGCGGACTGACCAGGTGGCACAGCCAGCCGAGTGCCGGCATCATCAGGATGGCGCCGAACAGGTTGGTGGTGAACATGAACAGCAGCAGCAGGCCCATGTCGGCCTGGAATTGCAGGCCCGAGAACAGCCAGGTGCCGACGCTGACGATCAGCGCCAGCGAGGTGAAGGTGGTGGCCTTGCCGGCGGCGCGCAGGGCGTGGCGGAAGGCCTCGCGGATGCTGTCGCCCCGCTGCAGGTAGCGGGTCAGGGCGCCCCACAGGTAGATGCCGTCGTCGACGCCGATGCCGACGCCGAACGCCGCCACCGGCAGCGTCGCGCTCTTCATGCCGATGCCCATCAGCGCCATGAAGCCGTAAGTCAGGAGCGAGCAGGTGACCAGCGGCGTGATGATGCACACCACGCTGGCCCAGGAGCGGAAGGAGATCCACACGAACACCAGCAGGGTCAGGTGCACCCACAGGATCACCACGATCTCGCGCGACTCGATCTCCTCGTTGGTCGCCGCCATCACGCCGACATTGCCCGAGGCGAGGGCGAAGTTGACGCCGTTGCTGAGGTTGTCGAGGTTGAAGCGCTTGGCCGCGTCGACGATGGTGGAGATGGTGCCGGCGCGATGGTCGGTGGTGAAGACCAGCACCGGCATGGCTGAGCAGTCGGCGTTCTGCAGGCCGGTGCCGGAGGGGATGCGCCCGGTCAGCTGCGACAGCGCCGCCTGGTTGTGCGGCAGCACCTCCCACTTCGGCGAGCCCTCGTTCCACAGGCTGCGCGCCTGCCGCGCCAGCACCGGCAGCGACATCGCCGAGCGCACGCCCTCGGTGTTCTGCATGCGCCAGGTGAAGCGGTCGACGGCGTCGATCACCTTGCCGTCGAGGCAGCCGTAGGGCCGGCTTTCCGCGATCACCTTGAGGATGTCGACGCCGATGGCGAAGTTCTTCGCGATCGCCACCGAGTCCCGGTTGTAGCGGCTGTCGGGCCTGAGCTCGGGCACCCCGGCCTGGGTGTCGCCGACGATCAGCCGCGGGTACATCCAGAAGGCCCAGGCCAGCGCCGCGGCGACCACCGCCAAGGTCGCCATCGCCGGGCGCGGTTCGGTCATGCCGGCGATGCGCTGCCACAGCCGCTCGCTCATCCGGTCGCGCAGGTCGACGCGGCGCCGGAAGCGGTCGGCGTCGGGCACCCGCACCCAGGTCAGCACGATCGGCAGCATCATCTTGTTGGTGACGATCACCGCCGCCATGCCCAGCGCGGCGTTGATCGCCATCTCGCGCACGATGTCGATGTGGATGAAGGCGAGGGTGGCGAAGCCGATGACGTTGGTGACGATCGCCACCGTGCCGGGCAGGAACAGGCGGCGGAAGGTTTCGACCGAGGCGTCGTAGGCGCTCCTGCCCTGCTCGGACACCTCGTGGCCCCAGGTGTTGATGTACTGCACGCCGTGCGACACGCCGATCGACAGGATCAGGAACGGCACCAGGATGGCGAACGGGTCCAGGCCGTAGCCGACCAGCTGCAACAGGCCCAGCTCCCACACCACCGCCGTCACCGCCGCCGACAGCGGCAGCAGCGACAGGCGGAACGAGCCGCAGAACATCCACAGCAACGCCACGATCAGGGCCATGGCGATGAAGAAGAAGCCGATCACCTCGATGCTGGCGTCGGTGACGTCGCCGATCACCTTGGCGAAGCCGATGATGCGCACCTGGAAGTCCGGCGCGTAGTCCGGGTTCGGGGCCTGGCTCACCGTGACGTCGCGGCCGGAGACCAAGATGGCCTTGCCGTCGTCGTCGCGCTGCGCCGCCTCGAAGGTCTGCAGCGGCAGCTTCCAGCCGTAGTCGACGTAGCCGGTCCAGACCAGGTCGCCGGCCTTGTAGGGCGGCCGTTCGGCCTTGAGCCGGTACTGGTACTCCACCGGGCTCTGGATGCGCTCGCGCAGCTGGTCCTCGAGCTGGCCGGCGAGGCGGTCGTAGTCGAGGCGCTCGCCGGTGACCGGATGCCGCTCGAGCAGCGAGGCCACGATCATCGCGCCGCGCTGGTCGAGCGAGACGAAGCGGCCGATCACCCCCTGGGCCTTGCCGACATGGCTGCGCACCTTGTCGATCATCTCCGGTGTCGGCGAATAATTGGCCGGGATCACCGTGCCGAGATTGATGCCGTCCTCGACGATCTCCAGGTAGGTCAGGTCCGGCGTGAACAGCGAGGTGACGTGGGCGCGGTCGACGCCGGGCAGGAAGAAGGTGGCGTCGGTGAGCTTCTTCAGCCGGTCGAGGAATTCGGCGTCGTAGATGTCCTTGCCGTCGTTGCGCATCAGCGCGACCGAGATCAGGTTGGCGCCGCCGAAGGCCTGCTCGTACTTCTTGAACACCTTCATGTACGGATGGTCGAGCGGGATCTGCTTCTCGAAGCCCGCGTCCGGCCGCAGCTTCAGCGCATGGAAGCCGAGGAACAGGGTCAGGCCCATCAGCAGGCCGAAGGTCAGCCAGCGCCGGCCGTAGATGAGCGGGATGACCACCCGCAGAATGCCTTCGGCGGTCATGCGCGCCGCGTTCCTCCGGAATTTCTTTCAATTGTCGGTGGTTAGTCGCCAGTAAAGACGTTTTTGTTCAATCCGGCAACTGCCCGCACTTTTTGGCCCGGTGCCCGATGCGGTACCGCCGGTTTGCTATCCTGAAGGCGGTCCCGGTCCCGGGACTCAAGAAAAGGGAGATCCAACATGTCCGCCCCGCGCATCCTGCTCGCCTCGCTGCTTTTCGCCGCATTGCCCGCCATCGCCGTCGACGCGCCCGCTGCCGCTCCCGCAGCCGCCCCGGCCGCCGCTCCCGCGGCTCCGGCCAAGACGCATCACATGAAGTCCCACCACAAGCACAAGAAGACCACGGGCAAGGACACCATGGCCGAGCCGCAGCCGGTCGGCAATCCGGCTCCCGGCGGCGGCACCACCACCACCTCCGCTCCCACCGCCAAGTAATCGCGGCAGCGGTGAATCGGCGCGGCGGCGGTCCCTGCACGGGCCGCCGCCGCGCCGCAGCGGAGCCGTGCCGCCGGCATTTCGCCGGCGGCTTCGGGTACCCGGCGCCCGCGCCGGCCGGACAGCGGATGTAGCTGCGAATCATGAACGGGCTCGTCGAGGAACTGAAGCGCCGCAACGTGTTGCGCGCCGCTGCGTTCTATGCCGCGGCGGCCTGGCTGCTGGTCCAGATCGCCACCCAGGTATTCCCCTTCTTCGACATCCCGAACTGGGCGGTGCGGGTGGTGGTGATCGCGGTGGTCGTCGGCTTCCCCTTCGCCCTGGTCATTTCCTGGTTCTATGAGCTGACGCCGGCCGGCTTCAGGCGGGAGGTGGAGCCCGGCCAGGACGGCGCCGCGCGCGGCAGCATCTGGCGCGGACGCGCCTTCCGCGTGGCCGTGCTTTGCGCCAGCGGCGTCGCGCTGGCGGTGGGCATCGCCACGGCCCTGGTGTCGCGCCACGCCGACCCGGCGGCGGCCGCCGACGCATCGATCGCGGTGCTGCCGTTCCGCAACCTGAGCGCCGACGCCGACAACGCCTACTTTGCCGAGGGCGTACAGGACGAGATCCTGACCCGGCTGACGCAGATCGGCGCCCTGCGGGTGATCGCCCGCAACTCCACCGCCCGCTATGCGAGCGCGCCCGCCGACCTGCCCAGGATCGCCCACGACCTGGGAGTGGACAACATCCTCGAAGGGAGCGTGCAAAGGCACGGCGACGAGGTGCGCATCAACGTGCAGCTGGTCCGCGCCGCCAGCAACCTCAACCTGTGGTCCGAGACCTACGACCGCAAGCTGACCGATATCTTCGGCGTGGAAAGCGAGGTCGCCAAGGCCATCGCCGGCTCGCTCAAGGCGGCGCTCAGCGGCGCCGAGCGGCGCGAGCTGGACGCCGCGCCGACGGTGAACGCCCAGGCCTACGACCAGTACCTGCGCGCCAAGGCGCTGTACCGGCGCTCGTCCGGATCGGCCAACCTGCAGGGAGCCGCCGATTTCCTGCGTCGCGCGGTGCAGCTGGACCCTGGCTTTGCCACGGCCTGGGCCTTGCTGGCCCAGGTCGATGCCGGCATCGCCTACCAGGTGGTGGCCACCCCCGGGCTGTGCGACAAGGCCGGCGAGGAAGCGGCCACCGCCCTGCGGCTCGCCCCCGGGCTCGGCCTCGCCCACCGCGCGCAGGGTTACTACCTGTACCTGTGCCGGAGCGACCTGGACGCCGCCCAGGGCGCTTTCGAGCGGGCGCGGCTGGCCCTGCCCGGAGACCCCTCGGTGCTCCTGGCGATCGGCGACGTCGAGCGCCGCCGCGGCATGCTGGAAAAGGCCGCGGACTACATGCGCCAGGCCACTCTGCTGGACCCGCTCAACACCGGCCTGCTGGGGGACTACGCCCTGACGCTGGTGGAGCTGCGCCGCTTCGAGCAGGCGCATGCCGTGGCCGACCAGGCGCTCAACGTGATTCCGGACGATCATGCCCTGCTGGGCCTGCAGGTGTTCACCTACCAGGCGGAAGGCCAGCTGGGGCAGGCGCAGCGCCTGCTCGAGCCGCTGGCCGAGCGTCCGGAGGACTCCGCCATATTCGAGTACCAGGTGCTGCAGCTGCTGTACCAGCGCCATCACCCGGAAGCGGTGGCGCTGCTGCGGCGGGCCCTGGCGCAGGACCTGGCCGCCGTCGGCATCGGCGCCGCCGACTACTACTACCTGCTCGGGGTGGCGCTGCGCGCCGCCGGCGACGCCGCCGCGGCGCGCCAGGCCTTCGCCGACGGGCGCGGCTACCTGTCGCGCTTCTCCACGGCGGAGTCGCCCGACGCCCGGCTCTACCGCGACGCCCTGCTGTGCCTGTTCGACGCCGGCGGCGCCGGTCAGGCCGCGGCCGGCAAGGACTGCCCCGCCGTCGCCGCCGCCGCCACTTCCGGCGGCCTGTTCGCCCCGGCCGCGCGCGAGGCCCTGGCCCGCGCCGCCGCCTTGCGCGGCGATGCCGACGCGGTCGTCGCGGCCCTGCCGGACCTGCTGCGCGCGACGTACTACAGCAATATCTACAGCGCCCCGCTGACGCCGGCGCTGCTGCGGCAGGACCCGGTGTGGGACGGCGTGCGCGGCGATCCGCGCTTTGCCGCGCTGGCGGGGGATGCGGCTGCGCCCTGAGCGGCCGGCGGGCTGACGGC
The DNA here is from genome assembly GCA_035651715.1 of Nevskia sp. Classification (GTDB taxonomy): domain Bacteria; phylum Pseudomonadota; class Gammaproteobacteria; order Nevskiales; family Nevskiaceae; genus Nevskia. Next base: position 4,293 of record DASRFD010000091.1, on the reverse strand, counting down.
GATGCGGCCTGCTAGGGCCTGTTAACGCGGTATCGATCGCGGCGATCGATGATCGATATCGCGTTAATCGGCCCCTACAGCCTGGGCAGCGGCGCGGTCTTGGCGTAAGCCCGGAACAGGGTGCGCGCCAGCACGCCGAGGATGCGGCGCACCTCGTCCGGCGTCTGGTGGCGCAGCGGCAGGATCACCGCCTCGCCCAGGGACATGACGGCGCGGGCGAACTCCTCCAGGTCGCCGGCGAGGTCGAACTGGCCCTGCTCGACGCCGCGCCGCAGGGCTCCCTCGATCACCTTCCACGAGCGCTGCTCGAAGGCGCGCTGCGCATCCGACAGCGCCGCCGTCTCGGGACTGGACGTCACCAGCCAGTAGCCGGCCACGCCGTTGGCGACGCGCGGGTCGTTGAGCAGACGCTCCAGGCCGTGGAACAGGGCGAGGACCGCCTTGGCGCCGTCGCGCTCGGCGGCGATGGGTTCGAAGATGTACTGGTCGAACAGGGCGTGCAGGCGCCGCAGGCACTCCAGATACAGCGCTTCCTTGCCGGCGTAGTGCCAGTACAGCGCGCCCTTGGACAGGCCGGTGACGCTGGCGATGTCGCCGATCGAAACGCCGTCGTAGCCGTAGCGCGCGAACAGCTCGAAGGCGTGGTCCTGGATCAGCTTGAGGGTGTCGACCTGCTGGTGGGCGGGCTTGCGCGCCATTTGCGATGATGATGGTGCCGTCAAACGGAGGAATTGCGGATGTACGTGCCGTCCCACAACCGCATGGACGAGCGCGCGAAGCAGCTGGCGTTCATGCGCCAGTATAGCTTTGCCGCGCTGGTCTCGGCCGGCGCCGGCCTGCAGGCGACCCATCTGCCGCTGGTGGTCGGCGAGGAGGGCGGGGCGGTGCGCCTGCTCGGCCACCAGGCGCGGGCCAACCCGCAGTGGCGGGAGTTCGCCGACGGCGCCGAGGTGCTGGCGATCTTCCAGGGCCCGCATGCCTACGTCTCGCCCAGCCTGTACCAGCACCAGCCCAGCGTGCCGACCTGGAACTATGCGGCCGTGCACGCCGCCGGCCGGCTGCGCCTGCGCGACAGCCGCGAGGACAGGCTGCGCATCCTGCGCGAGCTGGTCGCCGTCACCGACCCGCCGTACCTGGCGCGGATGGAGCAGCTGCCGGAGGACTTCCTCACGCTCAAGCTCAAGGGCATCGTCGCCTTCGAGATCGAGGTGACGCGCCTGGAAGCGCGCTGGAAGCTGAGCCAGGACCGCACGCCGGAGGAGCGCCGCGCCATCGCCGGGGCGCTGGCCGGCCATGCCGACGGCGCGGCGCGCGAGACCGCCGCGCTGATGCGCGCGCTCGATCCGGCGCCGTGACGGAATACGCGCCGCTGCGGGCCCTGGCGGCGGACCTGCGCCGCGCCCGCCGCGTCCTGGTCATCACCGGCGCCGGCATGTCGGCCGATTCCGGCCTGCCGACCTACCGCGGCGTCGGCGGCCTGTACGACAGCGGTCCCACCGGCGACGGCGTGACGATCGAGGACGCCCTGTCCGGCGAGATGATGCGGCTGCGGCCGGAGCTGTGCTGGAAATACCTGGGCGAGATCGAGCGCGCCTGCCGCGGCCGCGAGCCCAACGCCGGCCACCGCGTGCTGGCCGAGCTGGCGCCGGCCTACGAGCAGTTCACGGTGCTGACGCAGAACGTCGACGGCTTCCACCGCCGCGCCGGCAGCGCCGACCTGATCGAGATCCACGGCAACCTGCACCGCCTGCAGTGCGGCTTCTGCCCCTACGAGACCGAGGTGGACGACTACGCGGCGCTGGGCATCCCGCCGGCCTGTCCCCGCTGCGCCGGGATGATGCGGCCGCGCGTGGTGCTGTTCGGCGAGGCCCTGCCGCGGGCCGAGCTGGAGCGGCTGTGGGCGGTGATCGAGGACGGCGTGGACCTGGTGCTCAGCATCGGCACCACCAGCGTGTTTCCCTACATCGCCCAGCCGGTGATCGCGGCGGCGCGGCGCGGCCTGCCCACCGCCGAGATCAATCCCGGCGGCAGCGAGGTGTCGCACCTGGTGCGCCACCGTATCCGCGAGCGCGCCGCCACGGCGCTGCAGCAGCTGCGCGGGCTGCTCCGCGCCGGGGCTTGACCCCGTTCGCGGGGTGGCGCCGTTTGTACGGGTATCGGGTACGCTGGGAGCGGCCCCCACAGGAGAGCAGGGACTGGAAGCAAGCCTCACGGCGGAGCCGCCGGCCACGGCCGCGGCGCCGACCGACGAAGACTTGATGCTGCAGTACCGGAGCGGAGACATGACGGCGTTCGAGCAGCTCTACCGCCGGCACAAGGATCCGCTGTACCGGTATCTGCTGCGCGGCTGCGCCCATCCGGAAGCGGCGGCCGAGATGTTCCAGGATGTGTGGGCCGGGCTGGTGCGGGCGCGCGGCGGCTACGAGCCGCGCGCCAAGTTCAGCACCTGGCTCTACCGCATGGCGCACAATCGCCTCATCGACCACCTGCGCCTGGCGCCGCGCGCGCCGCTGCCGCTGGAGGAGGAACTGATTCCGGCCGCGGCCGAGCACGAGCGCCCCGAGGCGCGGCTGCTGCAGGGCGAAAGCGCGCAGCGCCTGCGCCGCGCGCTGGCCGGGCTGCCGGCGGAGCAGCGCGAAGCCTTCCTGCTGCACGAGGAGGCCGGCCTGACCCTGGAGGAGATCGCGCAGGTGAGCGGGGTGGGGCGCGAAACGGTGAAGAGCCGGCTGCGCTACGGCCTTTCCAAGCTGCGGGAGGCGCTCGCCGATGACTGAGCAGGACCGCAAGGAGCCCCCCGAGGACCGCGAGCTGGAGGAATTTCTCGCCCGCCGCAGTGACCTGTCGCGCCGGTACCGCGAAGGCGCGCAGGAGCAGGCGCCGCCGCAGCTGGAGGCGAAAATGCTGGACACGGCGCGCAAGGGTCTGCACCGTGCCGGGCGCCGGCGCCTGCTGCGCTGGGACAATCCGCTGGCCCTGGCGGCTTCGGCCCTGCTGGTGGTGGGCCTGGGCTGGCTGACGCTGCAGCGGCAGGCGCCGCCGCCGGCGGTGGTCACCGAGGCGGTAGCGCCGCCCGGCGCGCCGGCCGAGGCGTCGTCCGCGACAGCGGTCGCGCGCCGCGCCACGGACGAGCCCAAAAACGAGCGCGCAGGCCAGGCCCAAGACGAGCTGAAGGCGGCGAAGCAGGACGAAGCGCCGGCCCCGCCGCCGCCGGCCGCCGCCAATCTGTCGCAGCGGGCGCCGCGGCCGTTCCCGTTGCCGCGGCAGCCGGCGGCCACGCCCGCCGAGGCGGAGACGGCGGATGCGGCCGGTGGTTCGGCGGCCGAACCTGCGCCGCCGGCCGCGGCCCGCGACAAGGCCGGCCTGGCCGCCACGCCGCCATCGTCTCCCGCGCCGCCGCGGGAGGCGCCGGCCGCGTCCCCATCCAACGCCCCGGCCGCCGCGGCGCCGGTCCTGCCGGCCATGCCCGAGGCCGCTGCCGATCCCTGCGCCTCGCCGCGGCGGGCGGGGGCGCAGCCGGAACAGGAGCTGGACGGGCCGGAGTGGCTGGAGCGGATCCGGCAATTGCAGAAGACCGATGCCGCCGCGGCGCGGGCCGAGCTGGCCTGCTTCGTCGCGCGCCGCCCGCAGGCGCAGGTGCCGGAGGACCTGCGGCCGCTACTGCCGCAGGGCATTGTCCGCTGAGGTGCGCGCAGCCTGGTCCGTCATTGCGCGAGGGCGGCGAAGATCCGCGCCGCGGACAGGAGGCATGGCGCCAAGGGCCTAGTCGTTCTTCATCAGCTGATAGCCGATCGCCACGGCCAGCGGCCGCGGCGTCAGGCGCACGCTGAACGCGGCCAGCCAGTTGATCCAGCCGATCACCGCGCTGGGCCGCCGCGCCAGCATCCGGCGCACGCCGGCGCGGGCCACGGCGGCCGGGCTCATCATGGTCAGGCGGTGGTACCAGGTCGGCTTCTGGCCCGAGACATGGAGGAACTCGGTGGCGGTGACGCCGGGCGAGATCACGGTGCAGGACACGCCGCTGCCGCGCAGCTCGTAGTTCAGCGCCTCGCCGTAGCTGAGCACGTAGGCCTTGGTGGCGGCGTAGGCGGCATAGGTGGGCGAGGGCTGGTAGGCGCCGGTGGAGGCGATCTGCATGATGTAGCCCTGGCCGCGCCCGACCATGTCCTGCGCGAACAGGCGGGTCAGCTCGGTCAGGCTGAGCATGTTGAGCTGGAGCATCTGCCGCACCCGCTCCCAGGGCAGGTCCAGGTCCCGGCCGAACAGGCCGAAGCCGGCGTTGTTGACCAGCACGTC
>DASRFD010000090.1:0-43036 GCA_035651715.1 Nevskia sp. | reverse complement strand
TGCTCAGGCCGGGCAGGTGGTGGAGCGCGGAGCACACCTGGTCGGGCAATCCCGCCAACCTGACGATGAGCGCCAAGGCCGGCGGCTGCTTTTGCGAGAAGCTCGAGGACGGCGGCAGCGTGCTGCACATGACCGTCATCTACGCCGCCCCGGGCAGCGAGCTGCGCCTGAGCGGCGCGCTGGGCCCGCTGCAGACCGAGGCCGCCCAGGGCGTGCTGACCATTGCGCTCTCGGCCAAGGACGAGGGCACCGAGTTGACCGAGACCTATACCGTCGGCGGCTACACCAAGGGCGGCTGGGTGGCGTGGGCGCCGGACGTCGACGCGGTGGTCACCGAGCAGCTCACCCGCCTCAAGGGCTACGTCGAGACCGGCAAGACGCCGTAGCGGCCGTTTTCGGGACGATGCCGCCGGCATCACCGGCTAGGCGGGCGGCGCCGCTCCCCCTCTCCTCCGCAGGGAAACGGACGGCAGCCGGCGGCCTTACGGCCGCCTTCGAGTCATAGGTTAAAATCGCGGTCTTTCCGCGGCTTTAGGTTCAAGGTCCCCCATGTCCCCGGTTGTCACGCGCTTCGCCCCCAGCCCCACCGGCTACCTGCACATCGGCGGCGCGCGCACCGCGCTGTTCAGCTACCTCTATGCCAAGCGGCACGCGGGCAAGTACCTGCTGCGCATCGAGGACACCGATCTGGAGCGTTCGACCCAGGCGGCGGTGCAGGCGATCTTCGAGGGCCTGGACTGGCTCGGGCTGCCGTCCGACGTGGAGCCGGTGTTCCAGACGCAGCGCTTCGACCGCTACCGCGAGGTCATCGAGCAGATGCTGGCGGCCGGCACGGCCTACCACTGCTACGCCAGCAAGGAAGAGCTGGACAAGATGCGCGCCGAGCAGATGGCGCGCAAGGAAAAGCCGCGCTACGACGGCCGCTGGCGGCCGGAGCCGGGCAAGACCCTGCCGCCGCGCCCGGAAGGCGTGAAGCCGGTGGTGCGCTTCCGCAATCCGCAGGATGGCGAGGTGCTGGTCGACGACCTGATCAAGGGGCCGATCAGCTTCCAGAACACCGAGCTGGACGACCTGATCATCGCCAGGGCCGACGGCACGCCGACCTACAACTTCTGCGTGGTGGTCGACGACTGGGACATGGGCGTGACCCACGTCATCCGCGGCGACGACCACGTCAACAACACGCCGCGCCAGATCAACATCCTCAAGGCCCTCGGCGCCGAGCCGCCCGCCTACGCCCACGTGCCGATGATCCTCGGCGCCGACGGCGTCAAGCTGTCCAAGCGCCACGGCGCCGTCAGCGTGATCGAGTATCGCGCGCTCGGCTTCATGCCGGAGGCCCTGCTCAACTACCTGGTGCGCCTGGGCTGGAGCCACGGCGACCAGGAGCTGTTCACCCACCAGGAGATGCTGGAGCTGTTCGACATCACCCGGGTGCAGAAGGCGCCGGCCCGCTTCGACATGGAAAAGGCGATCTGGGTCAATCACCAGTTCCTGAAGAGCGCCGACCCGGCCCGCGTCGCCGTGGAGTTCGACTGGCACCTGCGCCGCATCGGTGTGGACCCGGCCAACGGCCCGGCGCTGACCGCGGTGATCGAGGGCCAGCGCGAGCGCTGCAAGACCCTGGTGGAGATGGCGGAGAAGTCGAAGTTCTTCTACGCCGAACTGGATGGCTACAACGAGAAGGACGCGGCCAAGCACCTCACCGCCGACGGCGCCGCGGTGCTCGACGAACTGCGCGCCCTGCTTTCGGCCCTGCCGCAGTGGACCGCGGCGGCGCTGCACCAGACGGTCAACGGTTTTGCCGAAGGCAAGGGCCTGGGGCTGGGCAAGGTGGCGCAGCCGATCCGCGTCGCCGTCGCCGGCATGGCCATTTCTCCGCCGATCGACCAGACGCTGTTCCTGCTGGGACGCGAGCGAACTCTGGCGCGGCTGGCAGCCGCCGTGAAGCACGCCCGCAGATAGCAGGGCGGGTTAGCCGCTTAGCGGCGTAACCCGCCGTTCCGCGCAGGCTTCGGTTTTGCGCGAGTTCCGAAAACTGGATTCCCGCCCAGGCGGGGATGACAACAAGAGAATTGCAGCCATGTCCATTCAGATTACCTTCCCCGACGGGAACCAGAAGTCATTCGACAAGCCCCCCACGGGCCTGGAGATCGCCCAGGGCATCAGTCCCGGCCTGGCCAAGAAGGCCGCCGTGGTCAAGGTCAACGGCGAGCTGTGGGACCTGACCCGCCCGATCGATCGCGACGCGAAGTTCGAGATCGTCACCCGCGACAAGCCCGAGGCGCTGGAGGTGATCCGCCACGACGCCGCCCACGTGCTGGCGCAGGCGGTGCAGGAGCTGTTCCCCGGCACGCAGATCACCTTCGGCCCGGCCACCGACGTCGGCTTTTACTACGACTTCGCCCGCGCCGAGCCGTTCACCGAGGCCGACCTGGCGACGATCGAGAACCGCATGCGCGAGATCGTCAAGCGCGACCTGCCGATCACGCGCGAGGTCTGGCCGCACGACAAGGCCGTGGCGCATTTCGAGAATGCCGGCGAGAAGTTCAAGGCCGAGTGGATCCGCGACGGCATCAGCGCCGACGAGGAGCTGTCGATCTACAAGCAGGGCGACGCCTGGCTCGACATGTGCCTGGGCCCGCACCTGCCGTCCACCGGCAAGCTCGGCACGGCGTTCAAGCTGACCAAGGTCGGCGGCGCCTACTGGCGCGGCGACGCCAACAACGCCCAGCTGCAGCGCATCTACGGCGTGGCCTTCGCCACCGAGCAGGAGCTGAAGGACTATCTGCACATGGTGGAGGAGGCGGAGAAGCGCGACCACCGCCGCATCGCCAAGCAGCTCGACCTGTTCCACCAGCAGGAAGAAGCGCCGGGCATGGTGTTCTGGCACCCCAAGGGTTGGGCCATCTGGCAGGCGGTGGAGCGCTACGTCCGCGGCGTCTACAAGCGCAGCGGCTACCGGGAAGTGCGGGCGCCGCAGATCCTGGACGTGAGCCTGTGGAAGAAGTCCGGCCACTGGGACAATTACCAGAACAACATGTTCTTCACCGAGTCGGAGAAGCGCACCTACGCGGTGAAGCCGATGAACTGCCCGGGCCACGTGCAGATCTACAACGCCGGCCTGCACAGCTACCGCGACCTGCCGATCCGCTACGCCGAGTTCGGCGGCTGCCACCGCAACGAGCCGAGCGGCGCGCTGCACGGCATCATGCGGGTGCGCGCCTTCACCCAGGACGACGGCCACATTTTCTGCACCCCGGAGCAGGTGGAGCCCGAGGTCACCGCGTTCCACCGCCAGGCGATGCAGGTCTACGCCGACTTCGGCTTCAACGACATCGCCATCAAGATCGCGCTGCGGCCGGACAAGCGCATCGGCGAGGACGCCGTGTGGGACCGGGCCGAGGACGCGCTGCGCGCGGCCCTGCGCTCGGCCGGCGTGGAGTGGACCGAGCTGCCCGGCGAGGGCGCGTTCTACGGCCCCAAGATCGAGTACCACCTGCGCGACTCGATCGGCCGCGCCTGGCAGGTCGGCACCATGCAGGTCGACTTCATGATGCCGGAGCGGCTCGGTGCCGGTTACATCGACGAGCATTCCAACCGGCAGATCCCGGTGATGCTCCACCGCGCCATCGTCGGCTCGATGGAGCGCTTCATCGGCATCCTGCTCGAGCACCACGCCGGCGCGCTGCCGCTGTGGCTGGCCCCGGTGCAGGCGGTGGTGGCGCCGATCGTCTCCGATGCCGACGCCTACGCCAGCGCGGTCGCCGCCGCCCTGGACGCGGCGGGGCTGCGCGTGGACACCGACCTGCGCAACGAGAAGATCACCTACAAGATCCGCGAGCACTCGCTGCAGAAAGTGCCGGTGATCGTCGTCGTCGGCCGCAAGGAGGCGGAGGAAAAGACCGTGACCCTGCGCCGCCTCGGCTCGGACCGGCAGGAGACCCTGCCGCTGGCCGAAGCCGTGGCCCGGCTCGCCGCCGACGCCGCGCCGCCGCATTGAGCCTGCCCATTCGTCCGCGCCAGCTGCTGGCCGCCTGCCTGGCGCTGTGCGCCGGACAGGCACTGGCCGACGCCTACACCCTGCGCGGCGACTTCGAGCAGGGCGCGGTGGTGTTCGGCAGCACCGATCCCGCCGCGACGGTGGAATTCAACGGCCGGCGGCTGCTGCTGACCGCCAAGGGCGGGTTCGTGTTCGGCTTCGACCGCGACGCCGGCCCCGACGCCGCACTGAGCGTGGCCCTGCCGGGCCAGCCGGCGCAAGTGAAGCACTACGCCGTGCGCCGGCGCGAGTGGGAGATCCAGCGTATCGAAGGCCTGCCGCCGAAGCTGGTCAACCCGCCGCCGGAGACCGCGCAGCGCATCGCCGCCGAAGCGAAGCTGATCAAGGCCGCGCACGAGCGCGACAGCGCCATCGACGACTTCGCCGAGCCTTTCGTCTGGCCCAGCCGGGGGCGCATCTCCGGCGTGTTCGGCAGCCAGCGCATCCTCAACGGCACGCCCAAGCAGCCGCACTACGGCGTCGACGTGGCGGTGCCGACCGGCACCCCGGTGGTGGCCCCGGCCGGCGGCGTCGTCGCCCTGGCCGAGCCCGACCTGTACTTCACCGGCGGCACCCTCATCATCGACCACGGCCACGGCTTGTCCTCGGTGCTGGTACACCTGTCGAAGCTCCTGGTGCGGCCCGGCGAACGCGTCCGGCAGGGCCAGCGCATCGCCCTGTCCGGCATGACCGGGCGGGCTACCGGGCCGCACCTGCATTGGGGTGTTTACTGGTTCGGCGAGCACGTCGACGCACAGCGCCTGGTAGGCAATCCTGATGGGGTCCTGGATAGGCGGCCGAAGGAGTAGACTCAAGGCCAGCGTTAGCGTGCTGAGCAGCGAGGAGGAGAGCCGTGGGGGACGCGGTGGCTCATACAACCCCGCCAAGGGGCGGCGGCATGTGGCTAGGGCGGCCGCTGGTTTTCGCGTTGCTCTCGTACGGCGTCCTCGCCGGCTGCGCCGGCCAGTCCGAGAAGGCTTCGGCTGCGCCTTCCGCATCCGATCTCAACTGGGTTCTCTCGGGGGCCGGTACCGTGCCGGACAAACCGGCCGACAGCAGTCCGATAGAAGACCTGTCAAGCCTGATGGCGGTTTCCCCGAGCATGCACCGCTTCGCCCTCTACGTAACCCGCGGCAAGATCACCACCGCCGCCAAGATTGACGCTCTGGTCAGAGCCATGCGAGGTGGCCAGGGTCTGAACCTGCAATACGATGCCAACGCCACGCTCACGGCCGAACAGGCATTCGAGCAGCGCCGCGCCAACTGCCTGTCGTACACGTTCCTGTTTGCCGCATTGGCCCGGGATGTCGATATTCCGGTGGCGTTCAACGACGTCCGTATTCCGCCGTTGTGGGATCTGGGCGACAACCGCACCTCCCTGCTTTATCGCCACCTGAACCTGCGCATCGACCTGTTGCCGCCGCTGTTCCAGGTGATCGACGTGAGCGGCGAAGAATACGATCCCAGCTTCGAGCAGCGCCGCATTCCGGACAGCGAAGCCCAGGCCCAGTACTACAACAACCGGGCCATGGAATTCCTGCTGAAGCAGCAGCAGGCCGATGCATTGCGCTATGAACTGCGAGCCTTGCAGCTGGCCTCCATCGCGCCCTACCTATGGATCAATCTGGCGACCATCTACGAGCGAGATGGGCAGCTGCGCGCGGCGCGCATCGCTGTCGACCAGGGCCTGCTGCTCGATCCGAACAGCATGCTGGGTTATGAAACCGCGGCCCAGATCTATGGGGCGCTGGGGCAGACCGAGGTCGCCAATCGCTACCATCAGCAGGCGCGCGAGTTCCTCGAGCGGAACCCCTACTATCACTACCAGCTTGCCCTGGCGGCGCTGGACAAGGGCGACGAGTCCCTATCACTGGAGGAAACGCGTCGCGCCATCCAGCTTCGCTCCCAGGAGCCGCGCTTCCACTTCCTGCTGGCCCTGCTCGAAAACCGCCGCGGCGAATTCCGGCTGGCGGACGACAGCATGCGCACGGTCATGCATCTGACCCAGGATCCGATGCTGCAGGAGCGCTATCGCAACAAGTTCGCGAGATTGAAAGCGCAAGGGTGAAAAGACTGCAAGCCCGGGGACTGGGCGCGTTAAAGTACCCGGATTATTCCCGGCGCTGTTTTAGCCTCTCGCCGGAACCACCGGCCGGCCATCCCGGCCCCACGTACCGGGCACCTGCGAAGCTGCGCTTGGCAGGCCCGTGCGCCTTTCAGCCCGGCGGCCACTTCAGCGGCCGCCCGGCCAGCACGTGCAGATGGATGTGGAACACGCTCTGGCCAGCGCCGGCCCCATTGTTCATCACCACCCGGAAGGCCTCGCCGAAGCCGGCGTCCGCAGCCACTTTGTTCGCCACCAGCATCATGTGGCCCAGCACCGCCTGGTCCTCGGCGGTCGCGTCGATCAGGCGCGGGATCGGCTTGCGCGGGATCACCAGCAGGTGCAGCGGGGCGCCGGGATTGATGTCCTTGATCACCACGCACTGCTCGTCTTCGTAGACGAAGTTGCCCGGGATCTCGCGGTCGATGATCTTCTGGAACAGGGTCTTGGCCATGGCGCTCCGGTCAAGTGGTTTTCGATAACCGCACCAGTTTAAGCGAACCCCGCCCCCGAGTTGCTACCATGGGGCTTCCGCAACCCGCGCCAGCGCCTTGAATACCGTTACAAAAGATCCCTACCGCCCGGGCGCCGTGTATCGCCGCCTGCTGCGCTATTCCGCCCCCCATTGGAGGGTCCTGGCCCTGGCCCTGCTCGGCATGGTGGCGTTCGGCGGCTCGGACGCCGTGATGGTGACGCTGGTCAAGCACCTCACCGATATTTTCTCCAGCCACGATCTCACGGTAATCCGCTGGCTGCCCTGGGCCATCCTCGGCTTGTTCCTGGTGCGCGCGGTCGCCAATTTCACCGCGTCCTACGGCATGGCCTGGGTCGGGCAGGGCGTGGTGGCGCAGATGCGCCAGCAGGTGTTCGCCCACCTGCTGCGGGTGCCGGTGCGCTACCACGACCGCGCCCGCACCGCCGACCTGCAGGCCAAGCTGACCTACCATGCCAGCCAGATCGCCGACTCGGCGTCCAGCGTGCTGGCCTCGGTGATCCAGGGCGGCATCTCGGCGGCGGTGCTGCTGGGCTCGATGTTCTATTACAGCTGGCGCCTGACCCTGTTCGCGCTGGTGATCGTGCCGTTCGTGGCGGTGTCGATCGACTGGGTCAACCGCCGCTTCCGCACCGTGTCGACCCGGGTGCAGAACTCCATGGGCGGCATGACCCACGCCGCGGACGAGGCCATCACCGGCCGGCGCGTGGTCAAGCTCTACGGCGGCGAAAGCTTCGTGCTGGCCAGCTTCCGCGCGCTCAACGATTACCTGCGCCGGCAGAGCCTGAAGATGACCGAGGCCAGCGCCATCAGCACCAGTTCGCTGGAGCTGATCGCCGCCGGCGGCGTCTCGATCCTGGTCGCCCTGGCCACCAGCCCGCGCATGCTCGAAGCGATGAGCCCCGGCGATTTCGTCGCCTTCATCGTCGCCATGCTGGCCATGCGCCAGCCGATCAGCTCGATGACCGGCTTGTCCGAGCGGGTGCAGCGCGGCGTGGTCGCCGGCGCCGACCTGTTCGCCTTCCTCGACACCCCGGCGGAGCAGGACAGCGGCACGCTGCCGCTGAAGCGCGCGCGCGGCGCGATCCGCTTCGAGGACGTGCGCTTCAGCTACGACGACGACAAGAGCGACGCCCTGGCCGGCGTCAGCCTCGACATCCCGGCCGGCAAGACGGTGGCCTTCGTCGGCCAGTCCGGCGGCGGCAAGTCGACCTTGTTGTCGCTGATCCCTCGCTTCTACGATCCGGGCAGCGGACGGGTGCTGCTCGACGGCGTCGACCTGCGCGACTACCGCCTCGGCGACCTGCGCCGGCAGATCGCCTTGGTCGACCAGAACGTGGTGCTGTTCAACGCCACCATCGCCGAGAACATCGCCTACGGCGAGGCCGGCGCCACGCACGAGCGCATCGAGAACGCGGCGCGCCGCGCCTGCGCCTGGGACTTCATCCAGAAGCTGCCGCAGGGGCTGGACACGCCGCTGGGGCAGGATGGCGGCGGGCTGTCCGGCGGCCAGCGCCAGCGCATCGCCATCGCCCGCGCGCTGTACAAGGATGCGCCGATCCTGATCCTCGACGAGGCCACCTCGGCGCTGGACACCGAGTCCGAGCGCTACATCCAGCAGGGCCTGGAGGAGCTGATGCGCGGCCGCACCACGCTGGTCATCGCCCACCGCCTGTCGACGGTGCAGAACGCCGACCTGATCGTGGTGATCCAGGAAGGCCGCGTGGTGGAGCAGGGCAGCAACGCCGAGCTGCTGGCGCGCAACGGCGCCTACGCCGCGCTGCACCGCCTGCAGTTCCGCGATGCCGCCGAGGCAGCGGCGGCCTGAAGCGCCGATGAAGAACAACCCCCTCGACCGCATCTGGTACAGCCCCAGCGCGCCCTCGGTGCTGCGGCCGCTGGCCTCGCTCTACGGCAAGGTTGCCGCCGATGTAGCGCGGCGCCGCAAGGCCGGCGCGGTGCAGCTGCCGGCGCCGGTGATCGTGGTCGGCAACATCACCGTCGGCGGCACCGGCAAGACGCCGTTCGTGCTGTGGCTGGTCGAGCGCCTGATCGAGCGAGGCTGGCGGCCGGGCGTGATCAGCCGCGGCTACGGCGGCTGCGCCCCGCAGTATCCGCTGCGCGTCAGCGCCACCACCGACCCGGCCTGGTCCGGCGACGAACCGGCGCTGATCGCGCGGCGCACCGAGGTGCCGGTGGCGGTGGCGCCGGACCGCGTCGCCGCGGCGCGCCTGCTGCTCGACGCCGGCGAGGCCGACATCCTGGTGACCGACGACGGCCTGCAGCACTACCGCCTCGGCCGCGATCTCGAAATCTGCGTGGTCGACGGCAGCCGCGGCCTGGGCAACGGCCAGCTGCTGCCTGCCGGCCCGCTGCGCGAGCCGCCGGCGCGGCTGCGCGAGGTGGACCTGGTGGTGGTCAACGGCGGCGGCTGGCGCCCCGAGGGCGTGCCGGCGCTGGACATGCAGCTGGAGACCACCGAGGCCCGGCCGCTGGGTGGCGGCGCGCCGCGGCCGCTGGCCTCGTTCGCCGGCGCGCGGGTCAACGCCGTGGCCGGCATCGGCAATCCGGAGCGCTTCTTCGCCTCGCTGCGCGCCGCCGGCATCGAGGTGGTGCCGCACCCGTTCCCGGATCACCACCGCTATACCGACATCGATCTGGCTTTCGACGACCGGCTGCCGCTGCTGATGACCGAAAAGGATGCGGTCAAATGCGCCGCGCTGGCCCAGCCGCACCATTGGTATGTGCCGGCCCAGGCCCGCATCGCGGCCGAAGGGGCGGCGCTTGTGCAACAATTGCTGGATCAGCTGCCCCTTCATCACCGGCCCCAGCCCTAGCTTCCGCACATGGACAAGCGTCTCCTCGACATCCTGGTCTGCCCCGTCTCCAAGGCGCCGCTGGAGTGGCACGCCGAGCGCCAGGAGCTGTGGTGCAAGGCTTCGCGCCTGGCCTACCCGGTGCGCGACGGCATTCCGGTGATGCTGGAGGAAGAAGCGCGCCCGCTGAGCGACGAAGAGCTCGGCCGGCATCGCTGATCCCCCAGGCTCCCTTGTGACCCCGTTCAAGGTCGTCATTCCGGCCCGGCTCGGCTCGACCCGCCTGCCGCGCAAGGTGCTGCGCCCGCTGGCGGGCAAGCCGCTGCTGCAGTGGGTCTGGCAGGCCGCCTGCGCCTCCGGCGCCGGGCAGGTGATCGTCGCGGCCGACAGCGAGGAAGTGCTGCAGGCCTGCCGCGGCTTCGGCGCCGACGCGCGCCTCACCGACGCGCGCCACCAGTCCGGCACCGACCGCGTCGACGAGATCGCGCGCGCCGCCGGCTGGAACGACGCCACGGTGGTGGTGAACCTGCAGGGCGACGAGCCGCTGATGCCGCCGGCGCTGGTGCGCCAGGCGGCGGAACTGCTGGCCGGCGACGCCCAGGCCGACATCGCCACCCTGTGCCACCCGCTGCATGCGCGCGAGGACTGGCTCAATCCCAACTTCGTCAAGCTGGTGAAGGACGCGAGGGACTACGCGCTGTACTTCTCGCGCGCGCCGATCCCGTGGAAGCGCGAAGGCAGCAGCGCCGAATCGCCGCTGCCCGAGGGACTGGCCTTCCGCCACATCGGCCTCTATGCCTATCGCGCCGGCGCGCTGCGGCGCTTCAGCGCGCTGCCGCCCGCCGACCTGGAAACCTGCGAAATGCTGGAGCAGCTGCGGGCGCTGAGCCACGGCCTGCGCATCAAGGTCGGGGTGTCGCAGCTGCCGCCGCCGCGCGGCGTCGACACCGAGGACGATCTCGCCGCCGTCGCCGCCGTGCTGGCCGGCCGATGAGCAGCGCGAGCGAAGGCCGTCACCCGCCGCTGACGCCGTGGCGGCGCGTCCTGGCCTGGCTGAACATGCTGTTCGTCGATCACTCGATGTTCCGCTTCTTCTTCAATACCCGACACGCCATCGCCGACGACTGCTACCGCTCCAGCCATCCCATGCCGTACCAGCTGCGCGCCGCGGCGCGCGCCGGCGTGCGCTCGGTGCTGAGCCTGCGCGGCGACGAGACCCACATCGGCTCCAACGTGCTGGAGATCGAGGCCTGCCGCGAGCTGGGGCTGAAGCTGGTGCATTACCCGATCGGCTCGCGTGACGCGCCGGAGCGCCATCAGCTGCTGCGCATCAAGGAGCTGTTCGCGGAGCTGCCGCGGCCGCTGCTGCTGCACTGCAAGTCCGGCGCCGACCGCGCCGGCCTGGCCAGCGCCATCTACCTGATGGTGGAGAAGGGCCAGCCGGTGGACGTGGCCGAGCGCGAGCTGTGCTTCTGGCCGCATGGCCATGTCAGGCAGGCCAAGACCGGCATCCTCGATCACTTCCTCGAGACCTACCGCGCACACCACGCCGCGTACGGCACGCCGTTCATGGAGTGGGTGGAGAAGCACTACGACCGCGAGGCGGTGCGGCGCTCGTTCCATTCCAGCTGGTGGGCCAACAAGCTGGTCGACGGCATCCTGCGGCGCGAATAGCGGCGCCGGCCGCCGGCCCCAACGAAAAACCCCGCGACGTTTCCGCCGCGGGGTTTTTGCTTTTCGGCGCCGGATCGCTCAGTGCGTCGTGCTGTCGGTCTTGGCCGCTTCGCCGTGCCCAGGCTCAGGCTTCGCCGGCTCCTGCTTTTCCTGCTGCGCCTCCGCTTCGGCCGGCGCTTCGGCGGCGGGTTCCGGCTCGGGCGCAGCCGGGGGTTCCGGCTCCGCCGCAGCAGCCGGCGCTGCCGCCGCCTCGGCATGATGGATCGGCGCCGGTTCCTGCGGGTCGGCTTCATGCCGCGGCGCCGGTTCAGGCATCGCCGGCTCCACTGCCGGAGCCGGCGGCTCCACCGCCGGCAGGCTCATCTCGTGCTGCTCGGGCGCCGCCGGCGCGGCGACATGTTCGGCGGCCGGCGCGGATTCCACCGCTTCCCGTGCGGGAGCAGGTTCGCCCGGCGTGGCCTGCGCCGCGGACTCCAGCGCCGGCTCCTCGCGCTCCTCGTCACCGGTCTCGGGCTCGGTGCCTTCGAGCTGCGGATTCGGCGCACCGGGCGCCCCCTGCTGGCCGTGCGGGCCGCCCTCGCCGCGACTGCGGCCACGGCCCCGGCGCCCGCGGCGGCGGCGGCCGCCGCCTTCGCGGGGCTCGCCTTGCGGCTGACCCTGCTGGATCTCGGTGGCGCCCTCGACGCCCGGCTGCGCCGCGGCCAGCGGATTCGGCATCGGCTCGCCGTTCTCCGGCGCGGTCACCGGCTCGGTGCCGGCCTCGACGACCGGCGGACGCGGCGCCTGCGGCGGACGCTCGCTTTCGGCGGCTGCCGCCGGCTGGTTCTGCGGGCGGTTGCCCGACTGCTGGCGGCCGCCCTGGTTCTGGCCGCGGTTCTGCGGATTCTGCTGGCCGCCGCCCTGGTTCTGGCGCGGCTGCTGGCCGCGCTGCTGCTGGTTGCGGTCGCCGCGGCCTTCGTTGCGGCCGTCGCCGCGCTGCTGGCCGTCGCGGCGGCCCTCGTTGCGGCCGTCGCCGCGTCCATCGCGGCGCTGGTTGCGGTCGCCGCGGCCTTCATTGCGGTTGTCGCCGCGCTGGCCGTCGCGGCGGCCTTCACCCCGCTGCTCGTTGCGCGGCTGGTCACGGCGCTGCGGCTCCGGGCGGCCGTCGCGGCGCGCATCGCGCGCCGGCTTGGCGGCCGGCAGCGCCGGAGCGGCTTCCGCCGCGGGCTTGGCGCCGCCGCCGAACAGGTTCTTCAGCCAGGCCCAGAAGCCACCGCCGCCGCTCACCGGCTGCATCACCGGGGCTGCGGCCGCCGGCGTCAGCGGGGCCGGGGCGGGCGCGGCGGGCAGCAGCGCCTGCACCGCGGCTTCGGTCGGCGCCGGGCGCGCCGGCGCGCCGCTCTGGTTGGCCAGGGCGGCGCGGGCCTCGGCGGCGAAGTCCTGCGGCAGCCGGTAGCTCAGCGCACCGTTGTTGTCCTGCTGCATGTGATCCAGGCGCACGCGCAGGATCTCGTAGTTCGGCGTCAGCAGGGTCTCGTTGGGCACGATGGTGACCGTGACCAGGTAGCGCGACTCCAGCTCGGCGATCGGGCCGCGCTTCTCGTTGAGCAGGAAGGTCGCGGTGTCCACCGGCAGCTGCGCGATGACGCGGCCGGTGCGGTCCTTCATGCACTCCTCCTCGATCAGGCGCAGCACCGACAGGGCCAGCGATTCGACGCTGCGGATCTGGCCGCGGCCCTCGCAGCGGGGGCAGGCGATCTGGGTGTGCTCGGACAGCGAGGGGCGCAGGCGCTGGCGCGACATTTCGAGCAGGCCGAAGCGCGACAGCCGGCCCAGCTGCACGCGGGCGCGGTCGTGGGCACAGGCGTCCTGCAGGCGCTTCTCCACCTCGCGCTGGTTCTTGGAGCTGTTCATGTCGATGAAATCGATCACGATCAGTCCGCCCAGGTCGCGCAGGCGCAGCTGGCGGGCGATCTCGTCGGCCGCTTCCAGGTTGGTCTGGAACGCGGTCTCCTCGATGCCGCCGCCGCCGGTGGCCTTGGCCGAGTTGATGTCGATCGAGGTCAGCGCTTCGGTATGGTCGATGACGATGGCCCCGCCCGAAGGCAGCCGCAGGGTGCGCTCGTGCGCCGACTCGATCTGGCTCTCCACCTGGTAGCGCGAGAACAGCGGCACGTCGTCGCGGTACAGCTTGAGCTTGTTCAGCTCGGCCGGCATCGAGTGCGCCATCTGGCCGCGCGCCTGCTCGTAGATTTCGGCGTTGTCGACGATCACCTCGCCGATGTCCGGGCGCAGGTAGTCGCGCAGCGCGCGCAGCACGATGTTGTTTTCCTGGTAGATCAGGAACGGCGCCGGCCGCTCCTTGGCGGCCTCGGTGATCTTGGTCCAGATCGCGACCAGCTGGTCCAGGTCGGCCTGCAGCTCCTCGGCGGTGCGGCCGATGCCGTTGGTGCGCACGATCAGGCCCATGCCGTCCGGCACGTTGAGCGAGTTGAGCGCCTCCTTGGCCTCTTCGCGCTCCTCGCCCTCGACGCGGCGCGAAACGCCGCCGGCGCGGGGGTTGTTGGGCATCAGCACCAGGTAGCGGCCGGCCAGGCTGGCGTAGGTGGTGAGGGCGGCGCCCTTGTTGCCGCGCTCTTCCTTTTCGACCTGGACGATGACCTCGGTGCCTTCGCGGATGGTGTCGCGCGGGCCGCGGCCTTCGCCGGTGTGGAATTCCTTGGCGACTTCCTTCAGCGGCAGGAAGCCGTGGCGCTCGGCGCCGTAGTCGACGAAGCAGGCCTCGAGGCTGGGCTCGACCCGGGTGATCTTGCCCTTGTAGACGTTGGACTTGCGCTGCTCGCGCGAGGCGAGCTCGATGTCAAGGTCGTAGAGCTTCTGCCCGTCGACGATGGCCACGCGCAGCTCTTCCCGCTGGGTGGCGTTGATGAGGATTCTTTTCATTATGGCGGTCTCGGTATTCGCTCGACCGCGCCAGGCTGGACATACAACGGGATGCGGCGCGTCTGCCGCGCGCCTCGATCGTTCCTGGAACAGCTGAATTCGGTCTGATCATCATCCCCGCCTCGCGCGGGAACG
Organism: Nevskia sp.; assembly: GCA_035651715.1. GTDB lineage: Bacteria > Pseudomonadota > Gammaproteobacteria > Nevskiales > Nevskiaceae > Nevskia. The sequence continues at coordinate 28,850 of DASRFD010000090.1, read as the reverse complement.
GCTTTGATGGTGAAAACGTCTTTCGTCGTCGAAAGACACGGAAAACTTAAGGCGGAGGGGATGGTTTGTTACGATGCGCCACCCATTCCGCCTGGCCACCGCGTGCGCAGCACAGCGGTCAGCCGCGCCCCGGACCAGAGTCCAAGGCGCATTAGTGTGCCACAGACTTTTCAAATTCGATAGTTTTCCCCTGGAATCAGAGACATCCGTGCCTAAATCCCCGCAACATGAAGGTATTTCCCGGGTTTCCCGCCCGGCCGGGCGGCAGCCGTGACGCGCGCAGGCCAGCGCGGCGGCGGCCGTAACGGGGCGCGGTCTGCCCCGAAAGCGGGCGGCGCGGGGCCGCGGGGCGGCGGGCGCAACGAGCGGCGGGCCGAGGGCCGGCCGGCCGAGGCGCGCGAGCGGCGCGCCCGGGTTCCGGCCGGGCCGCAGGGCCGCGGCGGCCGGCCGGACCGTGCGGGCAAGCCCGAGCGGTCCGCCGCCCGGGCCGAGCCGGTGGCGGCCGGCGTGCGCAAGGTGACGGTCGGCGCCGGCGAGGACGGCCAGCGCATCGACAACTTCCTGCTCAAGCGCCTGCCGGGCGTGCCCAAGTCGCACGTCTACCGGCTGCTGCGCTCCGGCCAGGTGCGCGTCGGCGGCGGCCGCGCCAAGCCCGAGCGCAAGCTGGTGCAGGGCGAGGAGGTGCGCATCCCCCCGGTGCGGGTGGCCGAGCGCGGCGCGCCGGTGCGCGCTCCGGACGCGGTGCTGAACAAGCTGCGCGAGGCCATCGTCTATGAGGACCCGCACTACCTGGCCATCTGCAAGCCGGCGGGCCTGGCCTCGCACGGCGGCACCGGCGTCGCCTACGGCGTGATCGAGGCGGCGCGCGGCTGGGGCAAGTACGAGTTCCTGGAACTGGCCCACCGCCTCGACCGCGACACCAGCGGCGTGCTGCTGCTCGCCAAGTCCCGGCCGGCGCTGCTGCGGGCCCAGCGCGCCTTCCGCGACGGCCTGTCGGACAAGCGCTACTTCGCGCTGCTGGTCGGCCGCCTGCAGGGCGGGGCGCGCGAGGTCGACGCCGCGCTGGTGAAGAGCCGGCTGGAAGGCGGCGAGCGTTTCGTCGAGATCGACGACGAGGAAGGCAAGCCCTCGCGTTCGCGCTTCGTACCGCAGGCGCACTATCGCGACGCCACCCTGTGCGAGGTCGAGATCTACTCCGGCCGCACCCACCAGATCCGCGTCCACGCCCTGGCGCTGGGCCACCCGGTGGCCGGCGACCGCAAGTACGGCCTGCGCGACGAGCAGAAGACCCTGCGCGACAAGGGCCTGCGCCGCATGTTCCTGCACTCGCACTTCCTGCAGCTGCCGGCCGACGGCGATTTCCCCAAGCTGACCCTGAGCGCGCCGATGACCGAGGAGCTGCGCGACTTCCTGGGCAAGCTGGGGCCCGGCCGATAGCCGGCCTGCCTCGCGCACAGCGGCGGCCGCCGAGGGCAACGACGCTTTCCCGGTCCGCTTGCCTTGCCGCCTTTGCGTGAGCCGCCGTGCTTGTTAAATTCCGCCCAATGCCACGTTTCTCATTGCTGATCTTCGACTGGGACGGCACGCTCGCCGATTCCGCCGGCCACATCGTCAACTCGATGCAGCAGGCGATCTCCGCGCTGAACCTGCCGCCGCGGCCGGACCAGGCCATCCGCGAGCTGATCGGCCTGGGGCCGATGGACGCGATGAGCCGGCTGTTTCCGGAGCTGCCGGTGGACGAGGTGCTGCGCCTGCTGGCCGAGCACCGGCGTAGCGCGCCGACCAACCTGGCGCCGGAAGCGCCGCTGTTCGGCGGTGCGCATGCGGCGCTGACCCGCCTGCGCGGCGAGGGCTACCTGCTGGCGGTGGCCACCGGCAAGTACCGCATGGGCCTCAACCGCTCGTTTTCGGCGCACCCCTTCCTCCAGCCGATGTTCAGCGCCACGCGCTGCGCCGACGAAAGCGCCGACAAGCCGGACCCGCTGATGCTGCGCCAGATCCTGGACCAAACCGGAGTCAGGGCGGAGCAGGCGCTGATGGTCGGCGACACCGAATTCGACATCGCCATGGCGCGCGCGCTCAACATGCCGGCGGTGGGCGTGAGCTGCGGCGTGCACGACGCCGGGCGCCTGCTGCGCGCCGGCGCCCACGCCGTCCTGGAGAACGTCAGCGGCCTGCCGAACTGGCTGTCGGCGCCGCGTTAAGGCAGCTCGATCCCGGCCCGCCGCAGCAGGCCGCACAGGGCGACCAGCGGCAGGCCGACCAGGGCGGTCGGGTCCTGCGACTCGATCGCCGCGCACAGTGCGATTCCCAAGCCCTCCGACTTGAAGCTGCCGGCGCAATCGAAGCTCGGTTCGGCCTCGACGTAGCGCTCGATCTGCGCCGCATCGAGCTGGCGGAAGCGCACCGTGGTCAGGTCGAGCGCCTCGAAAGCGCGGCCGCTGGCGCCGTGCACCAGGGCCAGGGCGGTAGCGAACTGCGCGCTGTTGCCGGAAAGCATGCGCAGCTGCCCGATTGCACTTGCGCGGCTGCCGGGCTTGCCCAGCAGCTGGCCGCCGCAGGCGCAGACCTGGTCGGAGCCGATGACCCAGGCCTGCGGATGGCGCGCCGCCACGGCGCGCGCCTTGGCCAGCGCCAGCCGTTGCGCCAGGGCCGCCGGCGCCTCGCCGGCGAGCGGCGTCTCGTCGCTTCCCGGAGCTTGCTGGGAGAAGGGCAGCCGCAGGCGGCGCAACAGCTCGGCGCGGTAGCGGGAGGTGGAGGCCAGAATCAGCTCAGGTGGTAGCATGCCGGGCATGAGACATCGGGTATCGAATCAGATCGAAGCCGGCCGCGACTCACGCCGGCGACTCGCGACGCTATGAAAGACGGCATTCCCCAGCGCGTCAAGGCTTCGGCCTCGGTGACGCGCGGCAGCGCCTGGAACGGCGCCATTCCCATCGCCCGGCTGCCCCGGCTGGCCGCGGCGCTCACCGGCAGCCCGGGCGAACTTCAGGTGCAGCTGCATGCCGGCCGCGACGCCACCGGCGCAGCCATGCTCAAGGGCCGCATCGAGGGCGAGCTGGGACTGGTCTGCCAGAACTGCATGAAGCCCTTCGCCTGGCCGCTGCAGATCGGGCTGGACCTGCGCCTGGTCGGCAGCGAGGCCGAGGAAAAGCGCCTGCTGCACGAATGCGAGCCGCTGCTGGTGGAGGACGACACCCTGCCCCTGCATACCCTGGTGGAGGAGGAGGCGCTGCTGGCACTGCCCATCGCGCCGCGCTGTCCGGACTGCGCCGCCGGATAGGCCGGCCCGGCGGCGCCCCGGGCGCCCGAAGCGGCCGGGGGTCGGTAAAGCTTACGAAACGCGGGACATTTCAGTCATTTCTGGTAGAATCCGCCCCCTTGTGGGTGTCTTTAGCCGTCCGGAGTCGAGTCATGGCAGTCCAGAAATCCAAGAAGTCCCGCGCCCGTCGTGGTGATCGCCGTTCCCACGATGCGCTGAGCGCGCCGGCCCTGTCGGTCGACCCGACCTCCGGCGAGACCCATCTGCGCCACCACGTCACCGCCGACGGTTTCTACCGCGGCAAGCGCGTGATCGCAGCCAAGGCAGCGACGGAAGTCCCGGAAGCCTGAGCCTCGCCTTCCGGGGACGCGCCCATCGGTGATCTCCGGTTAACGTCCGCGCCATGGCTGCGCCCATCACCCTAGCCATCGACGCCATGAGCGGCGACCACGGTCACTCGGTCGCCGTCGAGGCTTCGTTGCGCGCGATCGAAGAGTTCCCTCACCTCAACCTGGTCCTGGTCGGCGACGAAGCCGCGCTGCGCAAGTCGCTGCGTGCGCACCGCCACGCCGAGCAGAATCCGCGCCTCGAGATCCATCCCGCCGGCGAAGTGGTGGCGATGGACGAGCCCCTGTCCAAGGCCCTGCGCAAGCGGGACTCCTCGATGCGCGTCGCCATCTCCCTGGTCAAGGAGAAGAAGGTGCAGGCGGCGGTCTCCGCCGGAAACACCGGCGCGCTGATGGCCATCGCCCGCGGCGTGCTCAAGACGCTGCCCGGCATCGACCGCCCGGCGCTGATCACGCCGCTGCCGGTGACCACCGGCATGACCCACGTGCTCGACCTCGGCGCCAACGCCGACTGCACCGCCGAGCAGCTGCTGCAGTTCGCGGTGATGGGCTCGGCCCTGGTCTCCGCCCTGCACAGCATCGAGCGGCCGCGCGTCGCCCTGCTCAACATCGGCGAGGAAGAGATCAAGGGCAACGACACCATCAAGGCCGCCTCGATCCTGCTCAACGCCTCGCCGCTGAACTACACCGGCTACATCGAGGGCGACAGCATCTTCCTGCACCCGGTGGACGTGGTGGTCTGCGACGGCTTCGTCGGCAATGTCGCGCTCAAGGCGGGCGAGGGCGTGGCCAAGCTGATGGCGCACTACATGCGCGAGGAATTCACCCGCAGCCTGCCGAACAAGCTGATCGCGCTGGTGGCGCGCTCGGTGCTGCGCGCGCTGGCCAAGCGGATGGATCCGCGGATGTACAACGGCGCCAGCTTCCTCGGCCTGCAAGGCACCGTCATCAAGAGCCACGGCGGCGCCGACGCGCTCGGCTTCGCCAACGCCATCAAGGTGGCGATGCGCGAGGTGGAGAAGGACGTGCCGACGCGCATCAGTCACCTGCTCGGCGCGGCCCGCGCGCAGCCTCCGGTGGCCGTCAGCGCCGCGAAGTGACGAGGCGGGAGGCTGCTGCGGGCGAGAGGCCCGAACCCCGCGGTGAAGAGCCTGTCTCAAGCAGGTGGCGAGACCCCGGAATCTTCAGAATGCTTGCTGACCATCCGGCCCGAGGCGCAGCTTCGGCGGTTGCGCCTTCCGCTTTCAGCCCGCCGCCTCGCCTACGGTGAACCCCTACCGCGCCAATCCGCGCCTGCTGCCGCCCCTGCTGGCCGGCCTGGCGATGCTCGGGCCGTTCTCGATCGACACCTTCTTCCCCGCCTTCGGCCGGATGGAGCAGGCGCTCGACGTCGGGCCGGTGGCGATGCAGCAGACGCTGAGCGTCTACCTCGGCGCCTTCACCCTGATGTCGCTGCTGCACGGCCCGCTGTCCGATTCCTACGGCCGCCGCGGCGTGATCTTCTATGCGCTGTTGCTCTATCTGTTTGCCTCGCTCGGCTGCGCGCTGGCCCCGGATTTCCACTGGCTGCTGGCCTTCCGCACGCTTCAGGGCATGACCGCCGGCGCCGGCGTGGTGGTGGGCCGCGCCATCATCCGCGACCGCTATTCCGGCGCCGACGCTCAGCGCCTGATGTCCCAGGTGACCCTGATCTTCGGCCTGGCCCCGGCGCTGGCGCCGATGGTCGGCGGCTGGGTGCTGTATTTCGCCAGCTGGCGCTGGATCTTCGGCGCGCTGGTGCTGTTCACCCTGGTGCTGTTGTCCAGCTCGCTGCTGGCGCTGCCGGAGACGCATCCGCGCCAGCGGCGCGTGCCGTTCGATCCGCCGCACCTGCTGCACACCTACCGCGGCATCGCCGGCGACGGGCGCTTCATGCTGCTGGCGCTGGCGGCCGGTTTCAACTTCGGCGGCCTGTTCCTGTACATCGCCTCGGCGCCGGTGGTGGTGCTGAAGATGCTGCACCTGAACGAGCAGCAGTTCCCCTGGCTGTTCCTGCCGACCATCGGCGGCATGACCATCGGCGCGGCCCTGTCCGGCCGCTTCGCCGGCAAGCTCAGCGCGGCGCAGACGGTGCGGCTGGGCTACCGCCTGATCTTCGCCGGCGCCGCCCTGGGCCTGTTGTGCAACAGCCTGATGCCGCCTGCGGTGCCCTGGTTCGTGCTGCCCATCGGGCTGGGCGGCGTCGGCGTGTCGCTGGCGTTTCCGACCCTCACCCTGCTGATGCTGGACCGCTTTCCCGCCGTGCGCGGCGCCGCCGCCTCGGTCCAGGCCGCCACCTCCATCGCCACCACCACCCTGGTCGCCGGCGTGCTGTCGCCGCTGGCCTCCGGCGCTGGCCTCAACCTGGCCGTGGGCAGCGTGGCGCTGAGCGGCTGCGGCCTGGCCTGCTGGCTGCTCTACCGGCGCCTGACGCCGGACGCGGCGCCGCAGGTGCTGCTGGCGCAGCCGGCGGCCGAAGTGCCGCCGGTCGCCTCCGAGCACTAGGGCCTCTTAACGCTATCCTAGTCAGGGGCTCCGCGTAGCCGGTGCGCGGCGCCGCGTCCCGGCACGGTCCGCGGCCTTCTGCACCGTGGTCATCAGCGCATCGCAGTTGTGGTCCTTGCCCAGCCCCAGCTGGATGGTCGGCAGCAGCGCCGCCAGCGGCGTGAGCAGCACGCCCAGCACCACCGCCGCGCCGCCGCGTTCCGCCAGCGACTTCGGGTCGGGCAGGATGCCCGGGCTCTTCAAGGGACCGCGGATCAGGATCGGCGCCGGCAGGGCGGCGATGGTGAAGTGCTTGGGCTCGGTGGCGAGCTTGTAATCGATCTGCTCCTGCGCCAGGTTGACGCTGCCCTCGCCGGTGATATTGGCCTCGCTGGTGTCGATGATGAAGGTGCGCGTGTCGAGCACGCCCTGCTGGAGGCCGAAGTCCGTCACCATGCAGCGCAGGTCGGTGCGCGCCGGCAGGCCCAGCGCCGAGACCAGGCTGTTGGCGAACTCCAGGCCGGCCAGGTCCACCAGCAGCGCGGACAGGTTGCCGCCGCTCATGAACAGCCTGAGGTCGCCGTTGCCGCGGCCGAGCATCTGCGCCAGCGAGTCGCCGCTGGTGTCGATGCGGGCGTTGCCGCCGATGGTGCCGGCGCCCTTGAACACGCCGGTTTTCTGCATGATGTGCGAGACGTCGAGCCGGCGGAAGTCGATGTCGGCGTCCGCTTTCACCGGCTGCCGGTTGCCGTCGAGGGCGATGTTGAGCACGATCGCGCCCTGGCCCACGCCGAACGACAAGGGCTTGAGCGTGATCACCCCGTCGCTGATGGTCAGGTGCGCCTCCAGGTTGTCCAGCGGCGTGGATTCGCTTTCGATGCGCTGGCCCTTGTAGCGCACGTCGAAATCGACCGAGCGGATCTTCGGCAGGTTCAGCGGCTTGTCCGGCAGCAGTTTGCCGCTGGCCTCCTGCCGGGCGTGCTCCTGTTGCTGCGCCGCGCTCAGCTTGGCGTTGTCGGCCTTGCCCGGCGCCGCGCCGATGAAGCCGCGCAGGTCGGCCAGCACCACCTTTTTCGAATACAGGTCGGCCTCGATGAAGGGCCGCGGGCCGCCGCGCTGCAGCTGGACCCAGCCGTTCAGATCGCTGTTGCCGACGGCGCCGGCGAAATCGTGGAAGCGGATCTTGCCGCCCTCGTAGTCGAGCTGGCCTCCGAGGCGGTAGGGCGGGGTGGGCGCCAGCGGCACTCCGGTGAGCGGGTAGAGGTTGGAGAGGTCGTCGCCGGCCAGCTCCAGCCTCAGGTCGGCGTCGCCGAACTGCAGCGGGTCCAGCAGCGTGCCCTGCAGCGAGACGCGGGTGAGGCCGTTGGCCAGCTTGAGGTCGACCGGGTAGCGGTCACGCGGATCGCGCAGGCTGAGCACCGAGCCGCCGATGAAGCGGCCGTCGATCGGCTGGCCGGCGTAGCGGCCGTCGATGCCGACGTAGAGGCCCGGCTCGCCGCCGCCGGGCGCTTCCTGCGTGTGCAGGTCGAGCCGGAAGTCCGACTTGAGCCGCGGATCGACGAAGTGGATGTGGCCGTCGCGGATCAGCAGGCGGCCGACCTCGAGCCGCCAGGGGTGCCGCGCGGGGGGACCGTTGCCGGCCGGCAGCTTCCAGTTCGGCGTGCCATCCGGCGCCCGCGCGAGCTCGCCGGCCGGGTGGTCGACCTCCACCTCGGTCAGGCTGACGCGATGGTCGAACAGCGCCCGCGGCTCGAGGCGGATCGCCAGGCGATCGACGGTCGCCGTGTCGGTGCCGGCCGGAAAGCCGGGGGGATTGGCCAGCGCGAGGTGCTCCAGCACCAGCTGCGGCCGGCGCGACAGGTGCACGTCGAAATGGCCCAGCCGCACCGGGCGGCCCAGCGCCGCCGAAGCCTGCCGCTGCAGCAGCGGCCGGAACCAGTCCCAGTCCCACAGCAGCGCCAGCGCCGCCGCCAAGACGACGATCGCCCCCGGAACCAACAGCCAGCGGCGGCGATGGGACATCCTGCGCTCCTGCGTTTCCTGAACCTAGGACCCGCCGGCAGGCGCCTCGGTTTCAGCTATTTGACCAGCTGGTTCAGGTTGAAGATCGGCAGCAGGATGGCCAGCACGATCACCAGCACCACGCCGCCCATGCTGACGATGACCATCGGCTCCATGATGCCGACGATGTAGGCGATGAGGGTTTCCAGCTCGCGCTCCTGGTTGGTGGCGGCGCGGTCGAGCATCTCGTCGAGCTTGCCGGAGGCTTCGCCGGAGGCGATCAGGTGCAGGGTGATCGGCGGGAACAGCTTGCTGTCGGCCAGCGACCTGTTCAGCGACACGCCCTCGCGCACGCGCTTGGCCGCCTCGTCCACCGCCTCGCGCATCGGCAGGTTGGTGATCACCTGCGAGCCGATGCGCAGCGCCTCGAGGATCGGCACGCCGCTGCCGAACAGGATGCCGAGCGTGCGCATGAAGCGGCCGGTGTTGGCGCCGCGGGTCAGGCGGCCGATCAGCGGCAGACGCAGCTGCTGCCGGTGCATCTTGCGGCGGAAGTCCTCGTTGCGCATGGCGCGGAAGAACAGGAACAGGCCGGCGGCGATGGCGATCGCCAGGTAGATGCCGTAGTTGCGCAGGAAGTCGCTGACCGCGATCAGGCCGCGGGTCAGCGGCGGCAGCTCCTGGCCGATGCTGTCGAACACGCCGACGATCTTCGGCACGACGTAGGTCATCAGCGCGATCACCACGGCCACGGCGATGACCAGCAGGGCGATCGGGTAGAGCAGCGAGATCATCAGCTTGCTGCGCAGCTGCTGGCCGCGGTCGGCATAGTCGGCCAGGCGCTCCAGCACCTGGTCGAGGCGGCCGGCCTGCTCGCCGGCCTCGATGGTGGCGCGGAACAGCACCGGGAACGCGCCGGGGAACTCGGCCATCGAGCCGGCCAGGCTGTTGCCCTCCACCACGCGGGCGCGCACGCCCAGCGTCACGCGCTGCACCCGCTTGCTCTCGCTCTGCTGCGACACCGCGGTGAGCGCCTCGTCCAGCGGCAGGCCGGAGCGGGTCAGGGTGGCGAGCTGGCGCGTGAACAGGGCCAGCTCGGTGCTGTTGATGCTGCCGCCGCGCTTGACCTGGCCCACGGCGCCGCCGCGCACCGCCCGGCGGTCCGACACCTCGCGCACGTCCAGCGGCGTCAGGCCGCGGTCGCGCAGCTGCTGGCGCACCTGGCGCGGCGTATCGCCCTCGATCAGGCCCTTGCTGCTGCGGCCCTTGGCGTCGAGCGCGGTGAATTCGTAGGCGGACATGAGACGGTTGTCAGTAGCTGGTGGTCGGTAGAAGCAAAGCGCCGCCGCAGCTGCCGTTGACCGGCAACCGGCCGCTCACCGCCGACAACTGCCTGCTCATTCCTCGATCGTCACGCGCAGCACCTCGCTGAGCGTGGTGTCGCCGGCCAGCACCTTGTTGCGGCCCGACTGCAGGATGCCGGGGCCGCGCTCGCGCGCCGCCGCTTCCAGCACCTGCTCGGAGGCGTTGTCGTGGATCAGCGCCTCCAGGCGGCGGTCCACTTCGATGATCTCGTGGATGCCGCTGCGGCCGAGGTAGCCGGTGTGGCGGCACAGCGGGCAGCCGACCGCCTTGTACAGCACCACGTCCTTGAGATTGGGGACGCCGAGCTGCTCCAGCTCGCTCAGGCGCGGCGTGTAGGGCTGCTTGCAGTGCTTGCACAGCACCCGCACCAGGCGCTGCGCCATCAGGCCGACCAGGGAGGAGGACAGCTGGTAGGGCTCCACGCCCATGTCGCGCAGGCGGGTCACCGCGCCGACCGCGGTGTTGGTGTGCAGCGTCGACAGCACCAGGTGGCCGGTCTGCGAGGCCTGCACCGCGATCTCGGCGGTTTCCAGGTCGCGGATTTCGCCCACCATCACCACGTCCGGGTCCTGGCGCAGGATGGCGCGCAGGCCGCGGGCGAAGGTCATCTCGACGCGGGCGTTGACCTGGGTCTGGCCGACGCCGTCGATGTAATACTCGATCGGGTCCTCGACCGTCATGATGTTGCGGCTGCGGTCGTTCAGCACCGACAGCGCCGAATACAGCGTGGTGGTCTTGCCCGAGCCGGTGGGGCCGGTGACCAGCATGATGCCGTAGGGGCGGTGGATGATGCGGCGCAGGACGGAGATCTGCTGCTCGTCGATGCCCAGGTGCTCCAGGTCCAGGCGCTCGGCCTGCTTGTCCAGGATACGCATCACCACCCGCTCGCTGTTGGTGCCGGTGGGGATGGTGGAGACGCGCACGTCGACCTTGCGGCCGCCGAAGGCGCGGCTGATGCGGCCGTCCTGCGGCAGGCGCTTTTCGGCGATGTCCAGCTTGGCCATGATCTTGACGCGCGACACGATCTTCGGCGCCAGCGAGCGCGGCGGCGACAGCACCTCGCGCAGCACGCCGTCGACGCGGAAGCGCACCGTGACCCGGCTCTCGAACGTCTCGATGTGGATGTCCGAGGCGTTTTCCTTGATCGCCTCGACCAGCAGGCCGTTGATGAACTTGATGATCGGCGCGTCGTCGTCGGTTTCCAGCAGGTCCTGCGCCTCGGCCAGGGCGGCGGAGAGGCTGTCGAGGTCGGCCTGCTCCTCGGTCAGGCCCTCGGCCAGGGAAGCGCTGGCGCCGGTCTGGCCCTCGTAGGTCCGCTGCAGCAGGGCGTCGAACTCCTCGTTGGCGACGGTGCGCAGGCGCACCGGCCGGCGCAGGAAGCGCCGCACCTCCTGGATCGAGTCCAGGCTGACGCCGTTGCGGCAGACCAGCTCCACCGCCTCGCCCAGGTCCGCGGCGACGATCAGGCCATGGCGCTTGGCGAAGGCGAACGGCGGCCGCCGCAGCTCGGCGGGATTCGTCGTATCGATGTCCACCCGCACCGCCTCAGTTCTGGGCCGCGGCGACGGGAGCCTGAGCCTGGGCCGGGGCCGGCGCGGCGGAGCCGCTGTCGGCTTGCGGAGAGGACGGGCCGGGCGCGGCCGGCGCGGGGGCGGCGGGCGCCGGCGCCGCGGCGGGCGGGACGCCCGGGGCCTGCTGCGGGGCGGCGGAGCCGCCCGGCACCGCGCCCGGGCCTTCGCCCGCGGGCGGCGGCGCGGTGATCGAGGCCGGGGCGTTGGTGTTCTGCAGGTACTCGCCGTAGTGGTACAGCACCGGCGGCCGGCCGCCGAGCAGCGGCACCGGACCGTTGGCGGCGCGGATCTCGGCCTGGCGCGTGTCCTCGTACTTGCGCTGGGTGTAGTAGTCGCCCTCAATGCGCTCGCGCAGGATCGCCGGGTGCACGAAGATCATCAGATTGCGCTTGGTGCGGCTGGTCGAGCGCGACTTGAACAGGCTGCCGATGATGGGGATGTCGCCGAGCATCGGGATCTTGTTGGCCGAGTCGTCGACCTGGTCGTCGATCAGGCCGCCGATCACCAGGATCTGGCCGCTCTCGACGCTGACCGTATTGCTGACGGTGCGCTTGTTGGTCACCAGGTTGGCGGTGCCGGCGGTGCCGCTGGCGATGGTCGAGTTCTCGAACTCCAGCTTGAGGCGGATGGTGTTGCCCTCGCCGATGGTCGGCGTGATGCCGAGCTTGAGGCCAATGTCCTCGCGGTCGATGGTCTGGAACGGGTTGACCACGCCGTTGATGCTACCGACGCCGCTGTTGGCGTAGCTGCCGGTCAGCTGCGGCACGCTCTGGCCGACCTCGATCTTCGCTTCCTCGTTGTCGAGGGTCACCAGCGAGGGGGTGGAGAGGATGTTGGTGTCGGTGTCGCTGGCCAGGGCCTTGATCAGTCCGCCGAAGATCGAGCCGTCGTGGCCGCGGGTGCCGACCAGGGCGGTGCCGCCGGTGCCGATGATGCTGCTGGCAGCGCCGACCAGGGTGCTGGTGCCGCCGGTCAGGCCGCTGGTGACGCCGCTGCCGAGGCTGCCGGCGGAGGAGGCCAGGCTGCCCAGGTTGCTCAGCGCGCTCGAAGTGCTCGGGTTGAGGATGCCGGCGGCGGCGATGGTGTTCGGCTTGTAGGCGACGTAGTCGATGCCCAGCTCGCTGGACTTGCTGGCGCTGACTTCGGCGATGATCGCCTCCACCAGCACCTGCGGCCGGCGGATGTCGAGCTGGGCGATGACCGAGCGCACCTGCTGCATGGTCTTGGGCGGCGCGGTGATGACCAGGGCGTTGGTTTCCTTGTCGGCGATGACGCGCAGGTCCGGGTTGCTGCCCTGGCCGCCGCCGCCGTAGGAGGCGGCGCTGGACACCGGCGCCGCCGGCGTGGCGGCCGGGGTGCTCTCGCGGTTGCCGCCGAAGGACGACGAGGAGTTGCTGAACATCGAGGTCTTGGTGCTGGCCGGCTTGCTGACCTGCTGGGCGTAGCCCTCCAGGATCGGCGCCAGGTTCTCGGCGCTGGCGTACTTCAGGTACACCACCTGGGTGTCGCCCTTGTTGTTGTTGGGCTTGTCGAGCTGCTTGATCAGGGTCAGCAGCTTCTCGCGCTCGGAGCGCTCGCCGCCGATCAGCACGCTGTTGCTGCGCGGGTCGGAGATCACGGTGGTCTGCACCGCGCCCGGATCAGCCTGGCGCGCCTGCTGCGCCAGCGTGGTCAGCACCTTGACCACGTCGTCGGCCACGGCGTTGTCCAGGTGCACCATCTCGATGTTGCGGTCGCCGTTCTGGTCGATCTGGTCGATCAGCTTCTCCAGGCGCGCCACGTTGGCGGCGCGGTCGGAGACGATCAGGCTGTTGCTGGAGGTATAGGCCGCCAGGTGGCCGGACTGCGCCACCAGGGGGCGCAGGATCGCCACCAGCTGCGAGGCCGAGCCGTTGTGGATGTCGAACACCTTGGTGACGATGTCGTCGCCGACGGTGCCGCGGTTGCTGACGAAACCGCCGCCCTCGGTGCGGGCATTGGCTTCCGGCACGATCTTGATGGTCGAGCCCGAGGGGATGGCGGCGAAGCCGTTCACTTCCAGCACCGACAGGAAGGTGGCGTAGACCGCGTTGGCGTCCATCGGGCTGGACGAGACCACCGTGACCTTGCCCTTGACGCGCGGGTCGACCACGAAGTTCTTGCCGGTGACCTCGCTGACCGTGGCGATCAGGGTGGCGATGTCGGCGTCCTTGAGGTTGAGCGTGACCTCGGCGCCGTTCTTCTCCGCCAGGGCGCCGCCGGAGAGGCCGCCGCAGCACGCCAGCACTAAGCCGCCCAGGAACGAGCGGAACGACAGGGAACGCAAGGTCATGTAGGGCCTAGGGACTCAGATTGACGTTTATGGTCTGGCTTTCGCCGCCGCGCTGCACGGTCAGCGTGACTGAACCGGCCTGGCTCAGGTCGCTGAGCAATTGCAGGGACTTGGCCGGATCGTCCAATTGTACGCCGTTGATCGCGGTCACCACATCGCCGGGATGGAGCCCGGCGCCGGCGAACACGGCGCGGTCGCGGCCGGGGAAGATGCGGTAGCCCATCTGGCCGTTGCCGGTGGCGTTCGGCGCCGGCTGCACCCGGATGTAGTCCTGCACCTTGGCCGGGTTGGCCAGCATCTGCTGGCGGATCTGGGCCAGCGACTGCGCGGCGCCGTCGTTGGCGTTGCCTTCGGCCACCGCCAGCGGCGCCGCGTCGCTGTTGGGCTGGTCCTTGTCCAGGCGCAGCGTCTCCAACTGGCCGTTGCGCGACAGTACCACCCGGTCCGGAAAGATCGCGTACAGGGTGACGCCGGCGGAAATGGCGTCGTTGACCGAGTAGGGCTTCTCCTCGCTGCCGCTGGAGATCAGGGCGCGCGAGGCCGCCTTGTTCTTGCTGTTGGCCAGGATGCCGAGCAGGGTCAGGTTGAGGGTGGTGTCCGGGGCCTTGGCGATGTCCGACTTCGCCGGCGCCGGGTTGTAGACACCGAACAGGTGCGCGCCGATGATGCGGTTGACGTCGATGCGGTCGGCCGGGTTGGGGGCGGCCACGGCCACCGGCGCCGGCTGCCAGGCGGCGGCGGCCGGAGCCGGTACCAGGGCCCAGACCAGCTGCGCCAGCAGCCGGGCGATCAGCACCGCCAGGACCACGTCCACGGCGGCGGGCAGCCAGCGGGCGTAGCGCTCGTACAGGGGCGCCAGGGTCTTGGGCAGGGCAGACCAGTCCCGCAGGGTGATGGAACTCATGACGGCATCATAGCGGGCGTTTTGAGGACGCGGAAACTTTCGGCTAAGGTTGGGTAAATATGTCTCATCCGCCTGCCGGAGCCGGCGGTGGACCGCTCTTCGGGGGGCTCTTTTGAGGGGTGGCGGACCAGCCTGCCGGCGAAGAATATCCTGTTAAGGGGCAAGCCGTGGTGACCGGGACATTGCGGGGGAATGGATGATGCAAAGAATCTGGGTCCGGCTGGGCATCAGCGCGGCCGTGTTCCTGCTGTTCCTGCTGCAGACCGCCGGCGTTCTCGGCCACACCCTGCTCGACGAGCTGGAGGCGTTCAGCTACGACACCCGCCTGTTGCTGACCATGCCCAGGACGGTCGACTCGCGCATCGTCATCGCCGACCTGGACGAGAAGACCCTGGCCGCCGAGGGCTGGCCGCTGCCCCGCGCCCGGTACGGCGAGCTGGTGCGACAGCTGTTCGAGCACTACGACATCCGGGTGCTCGGCTTCGACGTCGACTTCGCCGAGCCTGACGCGACCTCCGGCGCCCAGCTGCTCGACGGCCTGGCGCGCGGCCCCCTGGCCGACCTGCCGGGCTTCGCCGAGCGGGTGCCGGCGCTGCGCGACAAGCTGGACGGCGACCGCGCGTTTGCCGAGGCCCTGCAGGGCAAGCCGGTGGTGCTGGGGCTGTTCCTCAAGCAGACCGTGCCGGCGGGGGAGACGGCGGCGACGGGTGCGATCTGCGCGCCGGTCCTCGACGCCGCCGGGCGGCGCCTGCTCGACGTGAATTTCTACCGGGCCGAGGGCTACGGCGGCAACGTGGCGCCGCTGCAGGCGGCCACGCCGCACTGCGGCTTTTTCGACAACCCGGGCGTGGACGAGGACGGGGTGTTCCGGCGCGTGCCGATGCTGCGCGAGTACCAGGGCCAGATCTACCCCTCGATGCCGCTGGCGGTGGCGCAGCTGGCCCTCGGCGACGTGCCGGTGAGCCTGGAGTTCGACCCGCCGGAGATCAAGGATTCCCTGCACCTGGAGCGGGTGCGCGTCGGGCAGGCCGCGGCGCCGGTCGACGGCCAGGCCGCCCTGTATGTGCCCTACCGCGGTCCGCAGGGCAGTTTCCCCTACGTCTCGGTGACCGACGTGCTGCACGGCAAGGCCGACCCCGGCGTGCTCAAGGGCGCGGTGGTGCTGCTCGGCACCACCGCGGCCGGCCTGATCGATTTCCGCAGCACGCCGGTGTCCAAGGTGTTCCCCGGCGTGGAAGTGCACGCCAACATCATCTCCGGCCTTCTCGACGGCCGCATCAAGCAGAAGGCCCCCTACTACAACGGCATCGAGGCGGTGCTGCTGCTGCTGGTGGCCGGCCTGATGGCCCTGCTGTACCCGCGCCTGGGGCCGCTCGCCGGCGGCCTGCTGGTGCTGGGCATCATGGTCGGACTGACGGCGCTGGCCTTCATCGCCTGGGCCAGCAACTTCATCACGCCGCTGGGCATCCCGGTGGTGTTCGTGCTGACCCTGTTCCTGGCGCAGATGCTGTACAGCTATTTCGGCGAGTCGCGCGGCAAGCGCGACCTGGCCAAGCGCTTCGGCCAGTATGTGCCGCCCGAGATCGTCGCCGAGATGGCGGCCAATCCGGAAGCGGCGCTGATGAAAACCGAGAACCGCAACATGACGGTGCTGTTCTCCGACATCCGCAGCTTCACCACCATCTCCGAGCGGTTCAAGGACCGGCCGGAGGAGCTCAGCGCCCTGATGAACGAGTTCCTCGGCGCCCTGACCGAGGTGGTGTTCCGCCACCGCGGCACCGTCGACAAATACATGGGCGACGCGGTGATGGCGTTCTGGGGCGCCCCCCTGCCGGACGGCCAGCACGCGCTGCACGCCCTGGAGGCGGCGATGGAGTTCCCCGCCGCGCTGCGCCGGCTCGACGCCGGCTTCGAGCAGCGCGGCTGGCCCCGGCTGCAGATCGGGGTGGGCGTCAACAGCGGCGACATGCGCGTCGGCAATATGGGCTCGGAGCTGCGCTTCACCTATACCGTGCTGGGCGACACGGTGAACACCGGCTCGCGCCTGGAAGGGGCGACCAAGCGCTATGGCGTGGCCATCATCTGCGGCGACGCCACCCGGGCGGCGGTGCCGGACTGGGCCTTCCGCGAACTGGACCTGGTCAAGGTCAAGGGCAAGAACGAGCCGGTCGCGATCTGGGAGCCGCTCGGCCCCAAGGACGCGCTCGACGCCGGCCTGAAGCAGGACCTGACCCGCCTGCGCCAGGCCCTGCGCGCGCTCCGCGCCCAGCGCTGGGACGAGGCGGAGCGCGAGTTCTTCGGCCTGTCCCGCTCGGGCCGGCCGCACCCGATGTACGAGCTGTACCTGGGCCGCATCGCCGAGTACCGCCTGCATCCGCCGCCGCCGGACTGGGACGGCGCGGTGGCGTTCGACACCAAATAAGCAGGCAGCAGCCGGCGCAACCTATATTCACAAAGGTTTCCCTCCGACCGCGGGCACTACAGCCCCCGCGCGCCGTCATGTATGATCAGCGGCCAGAGGTCGGTTCGGCAGCCGGCGGCCTGAGTGGACGCTGCCGATGGTTCCGGGAATGACGAGGTGGCCGCCCACCGCTTTGAACGAATTCCTCCGCCTGCGGTCAACCGGCGAGGCGCCGCTTTCGAACGGCGCATTTACGCTTTTAAAAGTTCAGCACAACCACACTGCATAACTGATCAAGGGGTCGAAGTAATGAAACAGTCCTCCGGCACGGTCCTGAAGGCCCGCCTGCTGAGCCGCAATGCGGCGTTCGGCATCGCCGCCACCGTCGCTGCGGCAACGGTCGTCGCCGCCTGCGGCGGCAAGTCCCATGACCCGTGCCCCAACCTGCCCCAGGCCACGGCCGAGGCCGGCCAGGCCAGCTACACCGTCGCCCAGCCCGATACCCAGGTGACCGCCAGCACCATCGGCGGCCTGCAGGGTTCGGTCGCCGTCAATGGCAGCGCCATGTATGTTGCCGATACCAATCGCAACCGCGTGCTCGGCTATCACAATATCCCGACCACGGTCGGCGCCGCCGCCGACTTCGTCATCGGCCAGGGCGACCTGACCTCCAGCACCCCGGGCACCGGTCCCGACGGCAGCCTGCCGGTCCGCTTCGTCAACCCCAGCCGCGTCTGGGTCGACCCCTCCGGCACCTACCTGGTGGTCACCGACACCGGCAACAACCGCGTGCTGATCTACAGCCCGCTGCCGACCTCGAACGCCGATGCGCCGAAAGTGGTCGTCGGCCAGCCTGATTTCACCCACAACGACGTCAACTACGTTCCGGCCGGCACCGCGGGCGGCAATGCGCCGCAGGCCTACAACCTGAATAACCCCACCTCGGCGATTATCGCCAACGGCAAGCTGGTGGTGGTGGACAAGGGCAACAACCGCGTGCTGATCTGGAAGGCGGTGCCGACTGCCGCGCTGGCCTCGGCCGATTTCGTGCTGGGGCAGAGCAGCATGAGCACGAACACCCAGGGCGGCGACGTCTTCAACAACGCCACCCAGGCCTACACCATGGGCATGCGTCAGCCGACCGACGCCTGGAGCGCCGGCGCCCAGCTGTTGGTCACCGATACCAACAATCAGCGCGTGCTGGTCTACAACAACATTCCCAACACCACCAATCCGCAGGCGGACAACGTCATCGGCCAGTCGGCGATCGGCTCCATCGTGCAGACCCCGGGCACCGGCACCACCGGCCTGAACACCCCCTGGGGCGTGACCTCCGACGGCAACAACATCTTCGTCGCCGACAGCGGCAACAACCGCGTGCTCGAGTACGTCAGCGCCTTCGGCCGCAACCAGCAGCCGGCGAACTACGTCTTCGGCCAGCAGGACTTCACCCACTACGCCGCCAACGACCCGGACCAGAACAACCAGGTCGGCGACCAGCGCAACAACCCGGCGACCATCGGCCCCACCCAGGGGACGCTGAACAACCCGCGCGGCGTGACCCTGACCTCCGGCGGCCAGCTGATCGTCAGCGACACCGCCAACAGCCGCGTGCTGGTCTACGCCGCCTCGGCCGGCGTCGACGGCACCGACACCGACCTCTGCAACTAAAGCTTGCGCCGGCGGCCCTGGCGGCCGCCGGCACAGCCGGTTTCGACCGACCGCGCCGGGCTCGCCCGGCGCGGTTTTTCTTTGGCCGGGAACAGCCGCTTCCCCTGCGCAGTCAAAGGGATGGAAGCCCCTGCTGCGGCCCTTGAACGGCGCCGCCGCGACCCCATTGAGCAGCCAATGCAATTCGCTACACTGTCGGCATGAGCGAGCGGGAACATGGCAACGGCACAGGCCTCGTCGTCGAGGAGGCTAAGCCACGCCTGCAACAGCCGCCGCTGTACAAGGTCATCATGATCAACGATGACTTCACGCCGATGGAGTTCGTGGTCCAGGTGCTGCAGCTGTTCTTCCACCATAGCCGCGAGCAGGCGGTGCAGATCATGCTGCAGGTGCACCAGACCGGCCGCGGCGTGGCCGGCATGTTCCCGGCGGAGATCGCCGAGACCAAGGTGGCCCAGGTCAACAGCTACGCCCGCAAGAACCAGCACCCGCTGCTGACCGTGATGGAGAAGGCCTAAGGCCGCCGTCCCGCCCGGGCCGCGGTGCCGGGGCGCCTTCGTCGGTCGCCCGTTCCCTTTCATCGCCCCACGCCGGCGGCGTGGCGGTACCCGCTGTCCTACTGTGGCCGGGCATTTTCCGCCGGTTACGGGATGGTGCGGGAATTGCAGGGAATAAGCATGGACGCAATAGGTAGCAAATGACTCTTGCGGGGAAGTTGCAAAAGCCTGAACTTAGCCCCATAAAGGGTGCAGCAAAGTAGAGGAGCACACATGCTCAGCGATGAACTTCAAAAGGCGCTCGACGCAGCGTTCCTGGCCGCCCGCAGCGACGGCCACGAACTGTTGACGGTGGAGCATCTGCTGCTGGCGCTGTTGTCGGATTCCAACGTCAGCGAGGTGCTGACCGCCAGCGGCGCCGACCTGGACAAGCTCGAGCAGGCGCTGCGCGACTACATCGCGCAGAACATCCATTCCAACAAGGAAGCGGCCGGCAATCAGGAAGTGCAGCCGACGCTGTCGTTCCAGCGCGTGCTGCAGCGCGCCATTTATCACGTCCAGGCGTCGGGCAAGAAGCGCGTTTCCACCCTCAACGTGCTGGTGGCGCTGTTCGCCGAAAAGGACACCCACGCCGTGTTCCTGCTCAACGAGCAGGGCGTGAGCCGCCTGGACATCGTCAACTACATCTCGCACGGCATCGCCAAGAACAGCCAGCCCGCCGCCCCGGAGACCTCCAGCGAGGGCGAAGAGAAGGAAGAGCCGGGCAAGGCCGGCGGCAAGACCGCGCTGGAGCAGTTCACCACCAATCTCAACGAGCGCGCCCTGCGCGGCCAGATCGACCCCCTGATCGGCCGCACCCTGGAGCTCGAGCGGGTGATGCAGACCCTGTGCCGGCGCCGCAAGAACAACCCGCTGCTGGTGGGCGAGGCCGGCGTCGGCAAGACCGCCATCGCCGAAGGCCTGGCCTGGCTGATCACCGAGGGCAAGGTGCCGGAGCTGCTGCGCAACGGCGTGGTCTACAGCCTCGACCTCGGCAGCCTGATCGCCGGCACCAAGTACCGCGGCGACTTCGAGAAGCGCTTCAAGGGCGTCATCACCGAGCTGACCCGCACCCCCGGCGCGATCCTGTTCATCGACGAGATCCACATGATCATCGGCGCCGGTGCCGCCAGCGGCGGCGTGATGGACGCGTCGAACCTGCTCAAGCCGATGCTGGCCAGCGGCGAGCTGCGCTGCATCGGCAGCACCACCTACCAGGAATACCGCGGCATCTTCGAGAAGGACCGCGCGCTGTCGCGCCGCTTCCAGAAGATCGACGTGCCGGAGCCCTCGGTCGAGGACACCATCAAGATCATCGAGGGCCTGCGCGAGCGCTTCGAGGAGCACCACCAGGTTCACTTCACCAGCGGCGCGATCCGCTCGGCAGTGGAGCTGTCGGCGCGCCACATCACCGACCGCCACCTGCCGGACAAGGCCATCGACGTCATCGACGAGGCCGCCGCGCGGCTGCGCCTGCTGCCCGAGACCAAGCGCCGCAAGACCGTGCAGGTGCGCGACATCGAGGAGACGGTGGCCAAGATCGCGCGGATTCCGCCGAAGAGCGTGTCCAACAACGACCGCGACCGGCTGGCCAACCTCGAACGCGACCTCAAGCTGGTGATCTTCGGCCAGGACGCGGCGATCGAGACCCTCTCGTCCTGCATCAAGCTGTCGCGCTCCGGCCTCGGCAACCCCGACCGGCCGATCGGCAACTTCCTGCTGGCCGGTCCCACCGGCGTGGGCAAGACCGAGGTCACGCGCCAGCTCGCCAACCAGCTGGGCATCGAGCTGATCCGCTTCGACATGTCCGAGTACATGGAGCGGCACACCGTGTCGCGCCTGATCGGCGCGCCGCCGGGCTACGTCGGCTTCGACCAGGGCGGCCTGCTGACCGACGCGGTGCTCAAGCACCCGCACGCGGTGGTGCTGCTGGACGAGATCGAGAAGGCCCATCCGGACGTGTTCAACCTGTTGCTGCAGGTGATGGACCACGGCAAGCTGACCGACAACAACGGCCGCGCCGCCGATTTCCGCAACGTCATCCTGGTGATGACCACCAACGCCGGCGCCGAGGAGTCCTCGCGCCGCTCGATCGGCTTCTCCGAGCAGAACCACAGCACCGACGCGCTCGAAGTGATCCGCCGCATGTTCACGCCGGAATTCCGCAACCGCCTCGACGCGATCGTGCCGTTCGCGCCGCTGGGCAAGGCGGAAATCGCGCGGGTGGTGGACAAGTTCCTGATCCAGCTGGAAGAGCAGCTGGCGGCCAAGCACGTCGCGCTGGAAGTGGAGCCGGACGCCCGCGAGTGGCTGGCGGAGAAGGGCTACGACGCCAAGATGGGCGCCCGCCCGATGGCTCGCACCATCCAGGAAAACCTGAAGCGCCCGCTGGCCGAGGAACTGCTGTTCGGCAAGCTCGCCAACGGCGGCCGCGTCACGGTCGAGGTCGGCGAGGACGGCAAGCTGTCCTTCGAGATGGAGGCGCGCGAGAAGGCGGCCCCGGCGGCGGCGGAAACCTCCGACGCCTGAGCTTTTTGGCAATCGCCGTAAACGACGAAGCCCGCGCAAGCGGGCTTTGTCTTTTTTAAGTCCTCATCCCGGCGAAAGCCGGTATCGGGAGTCAGAGCGCGGCGCCCGGGGGCTCCGCGCATCCCGGGTTTCGCCGGGACGCCCCCCAGACGCGGGTCATTTGTCGCGGAAGGTGATGCGACCCTTGGTCAGGTCATACGGGGTCAGCTGCACCGTCACCTTGTCGCCGGTGAGGATGCGGATGTAATTCTTGCGCATGCGGCCCGAGATGTGGGCGGTGACGACGTGGCCGTTTTCGAGCTTGACGCGGAAGGTGGTATTCGGCAGCGTCTCGACGACAACGCCGGGCATTTCGATGTGATCTTCTTTGGCCATAAGCCAGGGACGAGCCCCAGGGTTCTTTCAGGAGGCGGCATTATCCGCGAACCCACCCCCCGCGGCAATTCGGGCGCCATTGCCTTCCAGCCGGGTCCAGCCGGCGGGCAGCAGCACCTCCAGCGGCCGGAAGCGCTTCTTGTAGTCCATTTTCTCGCTGTCCGGCACCCAATACCCGAGGTAGAGGTAGGGCAGCTTCCGCAGCCGCGCCTGCTCGACCTGGCGCAGGATGGCGTAGGTGCCGAGGCTGCGGGCCGGGTGCTCCGGGGCGAAGAAGGTGTAGACGGCCGAGTATCCCTGCGGCACCCGGTCCACCACCGACAGGCCCAGCAGGTCCGAGCCGCGGCGGTATTCCCAGAATTCGGTGTGGCCCCAGCCGCAGCCGAGGAATTCGCGGAACGCCTCGGCGTCGTCCGGGTCCATGCCGCCGGAGGGGTGGCGCGCCTGCAGGTAGCGGCGGTAGAGGGCGTAATGCTCGGCGCCCAGGCGCGGCGCCAGGTGCAGGCTCAGGTCGGCGTTGGCGCGCAGGCAGCGCCGCTGCGCGCGGTCCGGGGCGAACTCGGCGGCGACGATGCGCACCGAGCGGCAGGACTGGCACATCAGGCACATCGGCCGGTAGGCGTAGTTGCCGCTGCGGCGGAAGCCCTGGTCGAGCAGCGCGCCGTAAAGCGTCTCGCTGAGCGGAAAAGCCGGGTCGACGAAGGCGCTGCGGGCGTTGCGCTGCGGCAGGTAGCCACAGGCATGGGAGCTGCCCAGCAGCAGGCGCAGGCTCTGCAGCTTCATGCGTCCAGCCCCGCCAGCAGCGGCCGGTGGCGGCGCGGCTCCGGCACCGGGATGTCGAAGCGCCAGGGGCCGGTGCGGCCGGCGTCCTGCAGGGCCTGGCGCAGGCGCAGCAGGAAGCGGTCGCGCGGAATCTCCACCGCGCCCAGGGTCTTGAGGTGGCCGGAGCTGACCTGGCAGTCGATCAGGCTGTAGGACCAGGCCCGCAGCTGCTGGCTCAGGTAATACAGGGCCAGCTTGGAGGCATCCGGCATGGCGCTGAACATGGATTCGCCGAAGAAGGCGCGCCCCAGCGCCACGCCATACAGGCCGCCGACCAGCTGGCCCTCCTGCCAGACCTCGACCGAATGGGCGAAACCGTGCCGGTGCAGCTCCTGGTAGGCGCGCTTCATGTCCGGGCCCAGCCAGGTGCCGTGGCCGCTGCGGCGCGGCCCGGAGCAGGCTTCCAGCACCGCGGTATAGGCGCTGTCCAGGCTGACCGCGTAGTCGTCCTTGCGCAGCCGCTTGGCCAGGGAGTGCGAGACGTGGAAATCGGCGGGGTCCATCACCGCGCGCGGGTCCGGGCACCACCACAGGATCGGCTCGTTGGGGTTGTACCAAGGGAAGATGCCGGAGGAATAGGCGCGGATCATCCGCGTCAGCGACAGGTCGCCGCCGATCGCCAGCAGGCCGTTGGGATCGCGCATGGCGCGGTGCGCCGGCGGAAACGGCTGGTTGGGATCGCGCGGATCCAGCCAGTGCAGGCGGACCGGGTTATCCATGCTCCGCGTCCAGTTCCAGCGGCAGCGCGGCCGCGCCGTCGCCGCGGCGGTAGGGGCTGTGCTCGGCCAGGGCTTCGCCGCGGGCTTCGACCCAGGCGCGCTCGCGCGCCAGGGCGTTGGCCACCGCCTGGTGCAGGCGCGGCTCGGCCAGCCAGTGGGCGGAATGGGTGGTCACCGGCTCGAAGCCGCGCGCCAGCTTGTGCTCGCCCTGGGCGCCGGCGTCGAAGCAGGCGAGGCCCTGGCGGATGCACCAGTCGATGCCCTGGTAATAGCAGGTTTCAAAGTGCAGGGAGTGGTAGCGCTCGGCCGCGCCCCAGTGCCTCCCATACAGCGTGTCTCCGCCCAGAACGGTGATCGCCACGGCCACCAGCCTCTGACCTTCGTAAGCCAGGACCAGTCTAACCGGCGTCCCCGCCGCCTGCCCGTAGTCGAGAAAAAATTCCAGGCTCAGATAGGGATCCTGGCCGCGCTCGCCGTAAGTGTTGGCATAGAGCGCATAAACCCGTTCCCAGGCGGCGGTGTCCAGCTCCTCGCCGGATCGCACCTCGAAACGCAGCCCGGCCTCGGCCACGCGGCGCCGCTCGCGCAGCAGTTTCTTGCGCTTGTCGCTGGACAGGCGCGCGACGAAGCCGGCGAAATCCTCGTAGCCGTGATTGCGCCAATGGAACTGCACGTCGTTGCGCTCGAGGCAGCCGGCGCCGCGCAGGGCCTGGAGGTCATCCGGGGCCAGGAACAGGGCATGGGCGGAGGACAGCTTGTTGCCGCGCGCCACCTGCGGCAGCGCCGCGGCCAGGGCCCCACGCGCCAACTCGTCGCGCGCGCCCAGGCGGGGCCCGGTGGCGGGAGTGAAGGGCACGGCGTTGAGCAGCTTGGGATAGTAGCGGCGGCCGATCCGCTGGCTGGCCTCGGCCCAGGAGAAATCGAAGACGAACTCGCCGTAGGAGTGCGCCTTCAGGTACAACGGGGCGAGCCCGGCGAGGTCGCCCGAGGCGTCCTCCAGCACGGCGTGGCACGGCGTCCAGCCGGTTGTGGCCGTGGCGCAGCCGTGCGTCTCCAGCGCGGCCAGGAACTCGTGCCGGGTGAAAGGGTAGTCGGCCGGGAAAAAGCGGTTCCAGACCTCGGCCGGAAGCGCCGAGGCGGAGTCCAGATGGCGGAGGCGAAACTCCTCCGCCATCGATCAGTGAAACGTCAGGGGAGCGACCGCCGACTTGCGCAGGGCCCACTGCACGCAGGTGTCATGTTCGAAGCGCGAGATCTTTTCCTCCTCGGCCGGCGGCGTGGCCTCGGTGAGGCGGCCCTCGGCGTCGAAGCGGATGGCGGCCCCGGCGGTCTGGATCTTCAGTTCGTTGGCGGACTCGTCGTCCCAGGAGACCTGGAGATAGCGCATGCGCCGTTCGGCGAACTCCGGAATACGATTGGCGCCGGCCGCGATCAGCGCGGCCTCGTCTGACGAGAATTCGCGGATTTCGCCGCCGCCGGTCAACACGAAGTGACGGATTTCCGTACTCATGGCTCGCTCCGAATCGATCCTCTCTTTAGCTTTGACACGCTTCAAGAATGAAGGTTTATGCAGCGATTTCAAGCCCCGTTCCGCCGAGGCGGACGGGCGGTGGCCGCGGCCGGAGGGCAGGGGGCGGCTGCTATACTTTTGCCGCCGCCGCCCGGCTTTGGCGGCCACGTGACATTGAAGTCCCGACCCCCTGAATGAGCGCTTAACTGGTGCTGGAACTCTTCAAAAGCAAGAAGCAAGCCGCCAAGCCCCTGGGCAAGCCCCAGAACCCTGCGGCCGGCAAGCCCGCCGGCCCGCGCAGCCGTGCCGCCGTTCCGGTGGGGGGCGCGGCCGCCGCCCCGGCTGAAAGCGGCTGGATCGAGCGCCTGCCGCGCGAGGCGGCCTTCCTGGCCTGCACCGGCGTGGCCCTGTTCCTGCTGGTGGCCCTGGTCAGCTTCCACCCCAACGACCGCAGCCTGTTCACCTCCGGCAACGGCGCGCCGCCCAGCAACCTGGGCGGGATGGCGGGCGCCTGGCTGGCCGGCTACCTGCTGGGGGCTTTCGGCTATGTTGCCTACCTGTTGCCCTGGTCGGTGCTATGGCTGGGCGTGCGCGTTTTCCGCGGGCACGACGGCCCTTCCCATTTTCCGGCCGGCGTGCGCGCGGCGGCCTGGGTGGTGGCGCTGCTGTCCCTGACCGCGCTGGCGACGTTTTACCTGCCGGCGCCGTCCTGGCAGCCCGGCGGCGCGGAGGTGGGTGGCGGCGGGGCGGCCGGGGCCCTGCTCAGCAGTACCTTCAAGGGCGTGCTGAACCAGGTCGGCGCCACCCTGCTGTTCCTCACCCTGTTCGCCGCGGCCCTGCCGCTGGCGATGATCTTTTCCTGGATGACGGTGCTCGACGCCCTTGGCGGGCGGGTGCTGGCGCTGTTCCAGCGCGCCCGCGAGAAGCGCGCCCTGGCCGCCGCCGCCCGCAGCGCCGAACCGGCTGCCAGCGTGGCGCCGGAGGGCCTGGAGAGTGCCGCCGCCGCGGCCGACACCGCGGCCGAGAAGCCGCGCCGCCGCCGCGCGCCGACGCTGAAGGCCGAAGACGAGGAATTCGACTTCGGCGCCCCGCCGCCGGCGGTGGCCGAAGCGCCCGCGCCGGAGCCGGCCCGGCTCGAGACCCGCCCGGACCGCCGGCCCGAGCCGGCGGCGCCCACCCGGCCCGAACCGGTGGAGCGCGCGGTATCGGTGGCGCCCTCGCTGGTGCCGGAACCGGCCGAAGCCAGCGGCATCGCCCCTGACCGCGCGGCGCCGCCCAAGGCCGCGCCCAAGCCGAAGAAAAGCCTGAAGGCCGACGAGCCCGAGGTGCCGGCCTTCGACGGCACCAACCCGCTGCCGCCGCTGGAGCTGCTCGACATGGCGCGCCCGAGCGGCAAGCGCTACACCCCGGAGGAGATCGAGCGCCTGTCGCGCGAGCTGGAGCGTCACCTGGCCGACTTCGGCGTCAAGGCGCAGGTGGTCGACGCCATGCCCGGCCCGGTCATCACCCGCTTCGAGCTGCAGCCGGCGCCCGGCGTCAAGGGCGTGCAGGTCACCAACCTGTCCAAGGACCTGGCGCGCGCGCTGTCGGTGGCCAGCGTGCGCGTGGTCGAGGTGGTGGAAGGCAAGAGCGTCATCGGCCTGGAGATCCCCAACCAGAAGCGCGAGATGGTGGTGCTGCGCGAGGTGTTCGAGTCCACCTCGTACCAGGACTCGGCGTCGCCGCTGACCATCGGCATGGGCAAGGACATCGCCGGCAACCCGGTGGCGGTGGACCTGGCCAAGATGCCGCACCTGCTGGTAGCCGGCACCACGGGCGCCGGCAAGTCGGTGGCGATCAACGCCATGATCCTGTCGATGCTGTACAAGTCCACCGCCGAGCAGGTGCGTTTCATCCTGATCGATCCGAAGATGCTGGAGCTGTCGGTCTACGACGGCATCCCGCACCTGCTGACGCCGGTGGTCACCGACATGAAGGACGCCGGCAATGCGCTGCGCTGGTGCGTGGCCGAAATGGAGCGCCGCTACCGCCTGATGTCGGCGCTGGGGGTGCGCAACCTCGCCGGCCTCAATCGCAAGATCGAGGAGTCGGCCAGGTCCGGCGAGCCCCTGCGCGATCCGCTCGCTGCCGAGCCCGACCTCTTTGCGGAAAACCCGATCGAGCCGCCGCTGCTGGAGAACATGCCGCACATCGTCGTCATCATCGACGAGCTGGCCGACATGATGATGGTGGTGGGCAAGAAGGTCGAAGAGCTGATCGCCCGCCTGGCGCAGAAGGCGCGCGCCGCCGGCATCCACCTGATCGTGGCGACGCAGCGGCCCAGCGTGGACGTGATCACCGGCCTGATCAAGGCCAACATCCCGTCGCGCGTCGCCTTCCAGGTGGCCTCGCGCATCGACTCGCGCACCATCCTCGACGAGATGGGCGCCGAAACCCTGCTCGGCTACGGCGACATGCTGTACCGCCCGATCGGCGCCTCGCGCATGAACCGCCTGCACGGCGCCTTCGTCGACGACCACGAGGTGCACAAGGTGGTGGCCTACCTCAAGCAGGTGGGCGAGCCGGACTACATCGCCGAGATCACCGCGGGCGAGCCGGACCCGAAGGAGGTGGCGGAGGCCGGCGGTGGCGGCGACGCCGAGAAGGACCCGATGTACGACCAGGCCGTGGCGGTGGTGCTGGAGACACGCAAGGCCAGCGTGTCCTGGGTGCAGCGGCGCCTGTCGATCGGCTACAACCGCGCCGCGCGCATGGTCGAGCAGATGGAGGCCTCCGGCATCGTCGGCCCCAGCGGACCCGGCGGCAACCGCGAGATCCTGGTGCCGGGCGGCGGGCGCGAGTAAGGGGAGCGGGGCCTGCAGCGGCTGGTCCCGCGCAGGCCCGCCAAGACCGCAAAGAAAAGCAAGAAGCGTTGGTGCAATTCAATTCAGCAGGCGGTCAGCGTCCTGGTGCGAGGCTGGGAACAATGAAAATGAACAAGAGAGTTTTTCTGTGCGGCCTTGGCGCCCTCTGGGCGAGCCAGCTGTTCGCCTTTGCCGCGCACGCGGACTCCGCCCAGGACGCGCTGAAGCGCTTCACCGACGGCGTGCAGACCTTCGAGGCGCACTTCGAGCAGGTGCAGACCACCGACAAGGGCCAGGTCAGCGGCCGCAGCAGCGGCCATTTCTGGCTGGAACGCCCCGCGTCCAAGGGCGGCGCCGGCAAGTTCCGCTGGGCCTACGAGAAGCCCTATACCCAGACCACCATCTGCGACGGCGCCAAGCTGTGGGCCTACGATCCCGACCTCAACCAGGTGACGGTGCGCGAGGCCAAGGCGGCGCTGGCCGGCACCCCGGCCGAGCTGCTGTCGCAGAAGACCGCGCTGAGCACCGCGTTCACGGTGAAGGATTCCGGCAGCGAGGGCGACATGCGCCTGGTGACCCTGACGCCGAAGGCCAGGGACAGCGACTTCAAGTCGATCGAGCTGGCGCTGGACAAGGACGGCGCGCCGCAGCGCATGCGCTTCGCCGACCAGATCGGCGGACACTCGGAGGTGAGCTTCACCGAGGTGCGCACCAACGCGAAGATCGATCCCGCGCAGTTCCAGTTCACGCCCCCCAAGGGGGCGGAGATCGTCAACGACGGCGGCATCACCACCAAGTCGCTGGATTGACGGTAGCGGGCCTGGCGCAATGACGCCAAGGCCGCGCAGGAACCGCGAAAGCTTTTCCTGGCGGCGGTTTGCCCCTTGCGCGAGGCGCTTTTGCTTTTGGGACATGGTAGAAAGGTTTCATGGCCGACGTCCTGCCTGACGCAACCCCTGTCTCCCAGCCCCTGGCCGAGCGCATGCGTCCGCGCACGCTCGACGAGGTGGTCGGCCAGGAGCACCTGCTCGCCGGCGGCGCGCCGCTGCGCGTCGCCCTGGAGTCCGGCCGCATCCCTTCGATGGTGTTCTGGGGCCCGCCCGGCGTGGGCAAGACCACCCTGGCGCGGCTGATCGCCCAGTACGCCGACGCCCAGTTCCTGACCCTGTCGGCGGTTATGG
>DASRFD010000089.1:0-108770 GCA_035651715.1 Nevskia sp. | reverse complement strand
CGCCTACAACCTGAAGCTGTCGCAGGCCCGCGCCGACTCGGTCAAGGGCTACCTGCTGGAGCAGGGCATCGACGGCTCGCGCGTCCAGACCAAGGGCTACGGCAAGGAAAACCCCGTCGCCGACAACAAGACCGATGAAGGGCGCGAGCGCAACCGCCGCGTCGAGCTGCACATCCTCAACTGAACCACACATCACACCTACATCAGGGACTAATACCATGCGTACCAACACTGCTTTGAAGACCCTCACGGCGATGGCGGCCGGCCTGCTGCTCGCGGCCTGCACCTCCAACGGCAACGACGGCGGCGACATCACCGGCGGCAACGGCGCCACCGGCGGCCCGGCCAACGACGGCACCGGCGGCACCAGCATCACCGACGGCGGCAAGCCGGTCACCGGCCACTTCGTCTGCACCCGCGGCGCCAGCGGCTACAACGACGTCACCACCGCGGTGGGCAGCAACGGCCTGGTCGGCGGCCCGCTGACCGTTCTGCTCAACACCCTGGGCGGCACCAGCGCCACCAAGCTGCTCAACAGCGTGACCGAGCCGAACAACGTCATCGACGGCGACCTCAACACCTTCTCCACCTTCACGCTGACCGCCGGCCTGATCACCGGCCTGCTGGACTCGGTGGATGAATCCGTGCTGATCCCGGGCACCGTGCCGGCGGGCCACTACGCCGTGTTCGGCCTGTCCTTCCCCAACGGCACCGCCAACCTGAGCCTGCTCAACTCGGTGAGCGTGACGACCTACCTCAACAACGTGCAGCAGGAGCAGAACACCCTCAACCAGACCCTGCTGCTGGGCCTGCTGAACCAGGGCGTGCTGACCTCGCCGGCGGTGTGGCTGGGCGTGAAGACCGAGAAGGCCTACGACCGCGCCACCGTGTCGCTGAGCCCGGGCGTGCTCTCGGCCGACGTGGGCGACGCCATGCACGTCTATGAGCTGTGCACCGACGGCACGTTGAACTGAAGCAGCTGGACGGCCGGGGGCCCAAGGCCCCCGGCCGGCATCACACACCAAATTATTGAAGGTATCGGCGAGCTTAGGAGGCGGCAGATGAATCCGGCACTCGGAATGAACTGGCTGAAAGCAGGGTTGTGCATCACGGCGCTCGGCGCCGGCGCGTTGTTGAGCGGCTGCAACAATGACGACAACGGCGGCGGCAATGGCGGCGGAGCAGGTGGCAGCAGCGGCTCTTCCTCCAGCAGTTCCAGCTCGTCGTCCTCCAGCTCGTCGTCGAGCAGTTCCGGCGGCACGGCTTCTTCGAGCAGCTCTTCCAGCAGCGGCAGCAGCTCGAGCAGCTCCTCCTCCAGCGGCGGCACCGACATCGCCGCGGTGCGGATGAACCCGCCGGTGCCCGCCACGGTGCAGCCGGGCGGCCAGTTCATCCTGAGCTGGACGTCGATGGGCGTGACCGTGTGCACCGCCTCCGGCGGCAGCGGCAGCGACGGCTGGAGCGGCCCGCAGCCGCTCAACGGCAGCAAGACCCTCACCGCGCCGGCCACGCCGAGCGCCTACAACTACACCCTGACCTGCGCCGGCAGCGCCGCGGCGGCCAGCGGCACCGCCACCCTGACGGTGAGCGGCAGCGCCACCGGCGTGCCGGTGTTCACCAAGGCCTTCACCATCACCCCGAGCCTCAACGCGGCCGGCGGCACTTCCAACTTCAGCTGGGCCGTGAGCGGCGCCAACTCCTGCGCCGCCGTGGGCGGCAACGGCAGCGACGGCTGGAGCGGCACCCAGCCGGCGATCTCGCCCAGCCCCAACGGCGTGGCCGTGACGGCGCCGGCCAACCCCGGCACCTACACCTACGGCCTGATCTGCTACGGCAGCGCCGGCAGCACGGCGCAGACCGCCACCATCTCGGTGGGCAACACCGCGGGCGGGCCGACCTTCTCCGCGCCCTTCACCGCCACGCCCTCGGCCGTGAGCAACGCCACGCCGGTGAGCTTCAGCTGGGCCAGCAACGCCACCTCCTGCGCCGCGGCGGGCGGCGACGGCAACGCCACCACCTGGACCGGCGTGCAGCCGACCAGCTCGCCCAGCGGCGGCGTCTCGGTCACCGCGCCCGGCGCCAACGGCGCCTGGACCTACCTGCTGGGCTGCAACGGCCCCACCGGCACCACCATCAAGCAGCTGACGCTGACCGTGGGCGGCCAGGACTGCGGCGTCCCCGGCGTCTCCACCCGCGCCCTGCTGGTGCCGCATGCCGCGGTGACCAGCGCCACCGGCGGCGCGCTGTGCCTGGACTGCTCGGTGACCAACCAGCAGAACGTGATCGACGTCGACCCGAGCAGCTTCGCCACCATCAACACCACCGTGGCGCTGCTGTCCGACAGCGAGTCGATCACCGTGAGCAACGACTCGCCCTTCCCGGCGGGCCGCACCGCGGGCTTCGTGGTCTCCACCCCGGCGCAGCTGCTGACCCTGGACCTGCTGCAGAACGTGACCGTGAGCACCTTCCTCAAGGGCGTGCCGCAGGAAACCGGCGCCGCCACGGCCGCCGCGCCGCTGCGCCTGGACCTGCTGCAGATCGGCCTGATCGGCACCGCCCAGGCCTCGTACCTGGGCTTCAAGACCAGCAAGGACTTCGACGCCGTGCAGGTGACGGATAGCCCGCTGGTGGGCGCGCTCGGCACCGTGAACGTCTACCGGGCCTGCGTCAGCACACAGTAACGATTCGCCGATTGCGGCCCGGCTGCCGCGAGGGCCGGGCCGTTTTTTTTGCCTGCGGGTTTAAGGCTTCTTCCAACCACCACCTCTCCTTCCCTTGCGGGAGGGGAGGTGGCGCAGGGGGCCGCCGCCCGGGAATCCCTGCCGGACAAATGAAACCCGAGCCGCTCGGCAGGTAAATCCGCCCATCCACCCCATTGGGGCATTTTTGCTTCTCAAGTTTCGCCAAAAGTATCCGCAGACATAGGTGTGGGCGTCGTCGCGGGGGGCGGGACATGGGGAAGGGGTTCGTCGAGAAGCGTCGCCAGGGGCCGATCAACAGCCTCCGCCGCGCGCTGTATGGCCTGATGCTGGGCACCGCCACCGCGCCGGCCCTGGCCGGCGCCCTGCAGGACGCCGCCGGCTCCAGCGCGCACCGCGTGCCGCGCGTGCAGTCCAGCAGCGCCGCCTGGATGCACGACAACATGCTGCTGGCCCGCGATCCGTGGTCCGCCGGCCACGAGCTTTACGCTTACGCCGGGCTGGGCCCAGCGCTGTCCAGCACCCGGGCGCGGGGCCCCGACTTCGCCTTCCTGCCGGTGGGCGACGCCCTGTTCACCGCGCAGTTCCTGGGCGACGACCTGAAGAAGATCGGCAAGGGCCTGGGCGTGGACGTGGCGCTGCCGGAGTTCGGCTACTTCCACCTCAACCTCTACACCGGCCGCAACGACGCCACCGGCGGCAAGCGCCTGCGCATCGACCCGCAGGGCTTCGACCTGCCGCAATCCACCAACCGCCTGTGGTCCCTGGGCGGCTCGCTGGCCCTGGAGCGCGACGCGCCGGGCGAGCACCGCCAGCTCCGCTTCGTGCCGCAGCTGGTGCTGAACCTGGACACCCTCACCCACGTCAGCGGCCGCATGCAGGCCGTGATCAGCTACCACAACTGGCGCAGCCAGGTGGACCGCGGCCCCAGCGACGACCGCGGCGCGGTGCCGCAGGTCACGCTGAAGTGGTGGTACTAGGCGTCCGAACCCAGACCCTGCATCCCCTCGCCCCGTCGCCGCCTCGCGGTCGCGGAGAGTAAAGGCCGAGTTTTACCCGCTCAGCTCGCCTTGACCGGCAGCTCCGCCGGCAGGCCCCCGCCGTGCGGAACGAGCAGCAGCACCACGCACACCATCAGCGCCAGCAAGGCCACCCCGCCGAGGCCGAAGCAGATCGAGCGCAGCGGCTGCCTGCCCGTGATGTAGGCCCAGGAGTGCAGCCAGCGCGCTGCGGTGAAGATGCCGAAGACGACCGCCGCCGTGCGCGAGCCGCCGCCGGCCAGCACGTACACCAGCCCGAGAATCAGGAAGGGATAAATCGAGGCCTCCGCATTGCGGTGCGCCCGCAGCACCCGCGCCACCGCCGGGGGATCGGCCTCCGCCAGCGGCACCTTGAAGCGCTCGCTGTCTTCCGGATTGATCACCGTGCGGCTCTTCGACCGCGCCGCGCCGCTGAAGACCCAGAGAAAGACCAGGTTCAGGCACAGAAGCAGGCAGGCGATGGCGTACCAGGTGAAGGGGGGGTTTTGCTGGAGGGTGGGCATGGGGCGGGCGGGTGGTGGTGGGTGTGGAGAGCTTAGCGTAGCTACTGGCGGACTACCCCCAGGGGAATCGGGAGCTATATAGGACTGATTCCTGGAGGTTCCGGGGCAGGCAGTTTCTTAATCGGGGTTACCGGTTGTTCGCAATGAGGGGCTGAAAACACTTACTTGCTATCCAAGGATCAAATAACAAATGATCTCCGCATAAGTCCCGAAACGCTCCTAATTTTTCCGTGTGCCGAGCTACGCCCGTCGTTTCGAATCCGGATATCGGAGATTGCAAGTGCTACTGACAGTTTCAGACCTGAAGCAGCGTGTTCGAGCAGACATGGAGGGATTGGTTGTTGACCTACAAGATGTGACAGGTAGATTGGGAAAAGAAGAAGCCGATTCTTGGCGCAATTCACTGCCCGCCGTCGCAGAACTCCTCTCCGCTCCGGCGCTTGACCCTCTCCATGTGTTCTTTGGGGGCGGCGGGCATGCGGCACTCGAATATCAGCTGCCAGCAGCTTCCTCTTGGTGTGATCTTGTTCTTCTCGGCAGCAAAGGTGGCCGACCAAGTGCGCTGGTGCTGGAACTCAAGCACTGGACAACAACAATCGACCTTCCCGGCCCCGCGGAAGGCTTGATGCTTCGCGGTGGAATTCCGCGCCTGCACCCATCACGCCAAGTCGCCGGCTACACGGAATACATCCGGCGCTTCCATTCAGAAGTATTGGCCAGTAACGCCACAGTCAACGGCTGCGTGTTCTTCACCCGCACCGGGATGGCGGATCAATACATGCTTGCGCCCAATCATCTTCTGGCCGCCAACTACCCTATTTTCACGACTGGCAAGTCAGATGTTGAGAGCCGATTTCCTGCATTCGCAAGCTCCTTGCTCACTGAACCCTCGGAGGCGTTCGCTCGCGGCTTCGAGCAGGGCCGCTATCGCCAAGACAGGGGATTTGTCAGACAGATGGGGCAGCAGTTTCTTGATCCGGCGAGTTCGCCTTTCGTCTTGCTCGAAAATCAAGACAAGGCATTTCTGCTATGCCGCGAGCGTGTCCAGCAGGTACTCGACGGGCGCGACGGCACGGAGCGAAAACATGTCGTGATTGTCCACGGGCCGCCAGGGTCGGGAAAGTCCGTCGTTGCTGCGCGCCTCTGGGCAACGCATGTCACCGACGGAGCCCTGAAGGCCGGAGATATTGTGATTACAACGACATCGGCCAGCCAGAACAGCAACTGGATACACCTCGTGCAGGCCGCGGCACGGGCCGCAGGATCCGGGGGAATCATCAAGAAGGCGGCAGGGTATCACCCGGTCTCGACACATACCGTTGGCAGGCTCAGAAAGAAGCATGGTGAGAGCCTGTTTATAGACGCCTCCAACTGGCGAGAGAACCTGCAGCAATTGAAGGCGCTGCAAACCTATCAGACTGGAGCAGAGGACGATGCCTATCTCGTGTCACTGGTTGATGAAGCCCACGCCCTGATTAATCCGGAGCTCAAGGACGGGCGTGGACAATTTGGATTCGCACCTACGTTGGGGCCGCAGGCCTATCACATCATTCGCGCGTCCCGTGTCGCAGTGTTCTTCATGGATCGCGACCAGGGGTATCGGCAGCGCGAGAATACGACAGTTGAAGACATCACGGCATGGGCCAAGGAGCTTAGCGCTTCCGTTGACGAGGTGGATCTCTCGGGCGCGCAATTCAGATGCGCCGGTTCAAAGGAATATACGGACTGGATCGAGATCATTCGTTCCAACACTCACCCGCAAATTGCCAGCCGGCACGCGGCACGCTGGCGAGTTCCTTACGGTGACCTAATCGTTCCAACCCATATGGCGCTTGCGGCGGAGCCGCAACCCCGTCCCTATTTCAGCCGTAGGGGAATGCAGTTTCAGATTGCCAGCACGCCGGCGACACTGGAAGGCGCACTGAGAGATAGACTCAAGTCTGGCTATACCGCCCGTATCCTGTCCAGCTACAGCCGGGAATGGAAGACGCGGGCAGCGCTCGACCCGCATCACTTGCCGCCACACCTGCAAGACTTCGAGATACCGTATCTCGACGGAAGTACACCTCGGGTGTGGTCGCGCCCCTGGAATTTCGTCCCGCCTGAAAGCAGTGACTACACACTCTACGTGCAGGCCACGCCCGGCTCCGCCATGGAAAGAGACCCACTGTGCGAAGTAGGGTGCCCCTACGCCGTCCGCGGATTCGACTTTGATTATATTGGCATCTTATGGGGGCTCGACCTCGTATGGCGTTCTGATCGCTGGATTGCGCAACCAGATCATGTTTTTGAATCCGGAATCCTTGGTGTCACTCGACTTGCGCGCAAAGAACATGACCCGCATGGTCCGCACAGGAGTGACCTGCTAAATCGTGTCTGGCAGTCGTACCGGATATTGCTCACGCGCGCGCTGCGTGGAGTTGTGGTTTATGTTGAGGACGATGAGACGCGGGACTATCTGACCAAGGCAGTAAAGACTGGATCGTCTATGATTACACCGTGATCCGCACACCACCCTGGGGTACGCATGCGGTCCTTCCTGTACGAACTCAAACGCCGCAACGTGCTCCGCGCGGGGGCGCTGTATGCCGGGGCGGCGTGGGCGCTGGCGCAGGGGATGGCGCAGCTGTTTCCCGTGTTCGGCATTCCGGACTGGGCGGTGCGCTGGTTCGTGGCGGCCGCGGCGATCGGGTTTCCGCTGCTGCTGGCGTTTTCCTGGTTTTATGAGCTGACGCCCGGAGGGCTGAAGCGGGAAAGCGAGATCGACCCCGCGGACTCCATTTCGCACACCTCCGGCAAGAAGCTGGACCGCTGGATCATCGCCACCCTGGGCGTGGCGGTGGCGCTGCTGCTGGCGGACAGGCTCACCCCGCACAAGGGCGCGGCGCCGGCGGCGGACCGCTCGATCGCGGTGCTGCCGTTCGCCAATACCAGCGGGGACGCGGACAACGAGTATTTCTCCGATGGCCTGTCCGAGGAGCTGATCTCCTCCCTTTCGCGGCTGAACGACCTGAAGGTGATCGGGCGGACTTCCTCGTTCCAGTTCAAGGGCAAGACCGAGGACAGCACGGCGATCGGGCGCAAGCTGGGGGTGGTGTACCTGCTGGAAGGCAGCGTGCGCAAATCCTCCGAGCGAGTGCGGATCGCGGTGGAGCTGGTGAAGTCGGCGGACGGCTCGAACGTGTGGGCGCAGAG
This sequence comes from Nevskia sp., assembly GCA_035651715.1. Taxonomy (GTDB): domain Bacteria; phylum Pseudomonadota; class Gammaproteobacteria; order Nevskiales; family Nevskiaceae; genus Nevskia. Next base: position 101,333 of record DASRFD010000089.1, on the reverse strand, counting down.
CTATGACCGGGAGCTGACGGACATCTTCGCCGTGCAGTCCGAGATCGCCGGGGCGGTGGCGCACCAGCTGCAGCTGGCGCTGCAGGCCGGCGGCGCGCAGGCGGCGCAGGCGCCCTCGCCCGCCGAGCCCTCCAACCACAGCGTGGACGCCTACACGGCGCTGCTGCAGGGCGGCTTTTACGAGCAGCGGCGCACGGCGGCGGACCAGCGCAAGGCGATCGGCTATTACGAGGAGGCAGTGCGGCTGGACCCGAAGTACGCTCTGGCCTATGCGCGGCTGGCGGCGGCGCAGGTACGGCTGCACGCGGTGTTCACGGTGCCGGGGTCGGAGGAGAAGGAGCTGCTCGGCAAGGCCAGCGCGGCGGCGGCCACGGCGCTAGCCTTGCAGCCGGACCTGGGCGAGGCGCACCAGGCGCAAGGCGGGGTGCTGCAGCTGACGGTGTTCGACCTGCCGGCCGCGGCGGCGGAGTACCGCCGCGCCATGGAGCTGTCGCCGCAGAACTCGCAGACCGCGCTCTCCATGGGCATCATGAGCGCCTCGTTCGGCCGGCTGGAGGAAGGGGCGGAATATGGCCGGCGGGCGACCCAGCTGGACCCGCTGAACAGCACCGCCTATGTATACCTGGCGCGCACGCTCGACGCGCTGGGGCGCTACGACGAGGCCGAGGCGGTGCTGCACAAGGCGGTCGAGCTGCAGCCGGAGGCGGCGCAGAGTTATTGCGAGCTGGCCACGGTGCGGGTGCTGCGCGGGCAGCCGGCCGGCGCGGTGGAGCTGGCGCAGCAGGAGACGGACAAGTTCTGGCGCACCTACGCGCTGGCGCTGGCCTACAACGCCAACGGCCAGCGCGCGCAGGCGGACGCGGCGCTGAAAGCGCTGATCGAGGAATACCCGGACAGCGGCGCCTTCCAGATCGCGCAGGTATATGCGCAGCGCAAGGAACCGGACAAGGTGTTCGAGTGGCTGGAGCATGGGCTGGCCTCGCACGACCCCGGCGTGACGACGCTGCGCTACGCGGCATTCGTGAACGCCTACAGCGCCGACCCGCGGTTCGCGGCGATCTGCGCGAAGCTGGGCTTGCCAGCGCCGGGGCAGGCCGGGGCTTAGGGGTTTGGCGGGAGCTGGCAAGCTTGGGCGCGCTGAACGATGCGCTTCGCTGCGCTCAGCACATCCTACCTACGGGGCTCTTGCGCGGGTGAACCACGCACCTCGCGGTGCCCGCAGCTCCTGTCTAGGCCGGGGTGATGGGAAAAGCCGGACTGGATGCCCGCCTCCGCGGGCATGACGAGAGCAGCCCCGGGGCGCATCGGTAAATAGCATTACCGAAGTGGTCATGCAGGGAAGCCGTGCTTCTGCGCCATCGTTTGACCACCCTCCCCGCTTCCCTTATAACTCCGTGACGCGCCCACTTGCCGGAGTTTGGTAATGCTTCTTACCCATGAACACAAAGAGATCTACCGCCAGGTCAAAACCTTCGTCGAGAAGGAGCTGAACCCGCACGTGCCGGAGTGGGAGAAGGCGGGCATCTGGCCGGCGCACGAGATCATCAAGAAGATGGGGCAGCTCGGCCTGCTGGGCATCTCCAAGCCGGAGGCCTACGGCGGCCTCGGCCTGGATTACTCCTACGAGGTGGTGTTCGCGCAGGCGCTGGGCAACTGCATCTGCGGCTCGGTGCCGATGGGCATCGGCGTGCAGACGGACATGGCGACGCCGGCACTGGCGCGGTTCGGCTCGGAGGAGCTGAAGCAGGAATACCTCAAGCCGGCGATCGCCGGCGACATGCTGGTGTCGATCGCGGTGTCGGAGGCGGGGGCGGGCTCGGACGTGGCGAGCATCAAGACCACGGCGCGCAAGGAAGGCGGCGACTACGTCATCAACGGCTCGAAGATGTGGATCACCAACGGCACGCAGTCCGACTGGGCCTGCATGCTGGTGAACACCGGCGAAGGCAAGGTGCACGAGAACAAGTCGCTGATCGTGGTGCCGATGGACGCCAAGGGCATCGACCGCAAGACCAAGCTGGACAAGCTGGGCATGCGCGCCTCGGACACGGCGATGATCTTCCTGGACAACGTGCGGGTGCCGCAGCGCAACCTGATTGGGCGCGAGGGCATGGGCTTCATGTACCAGATGCTGCAGTTCCAGGAGGAGCGGCTGTTCGGCGCGGCCAGCGGCATCGACGGGCTCAGCAACCTGATCAACGAGACGATCGAATACACCCGGCAGCGGCAGGCTTTCGGCCAGTCGATCATCGACAACCAGTATGTGCACTTCCGCATGGCGGAGCTGAAGACCGAGGTGGAGTCGCTGAAGGCGCTGGTGTACCAGGCCACGGAGGAATACGTGGCCGGCCGCGACGCGACCATGCTGGCCTCGATGGCGAAGCTGAAGGTGGGCCGCGTCGGCCGCGAGGTGACGGACGCCTGCCTGCAGTTCTGGGGCGGCCAGGGCTACATGTGGGAGAGCAACGTGGCGCGGGCGTACCGCGATACGCGGCTGATCTCCATCGGCGGCGGCGCGGACGAGATCATGCTGGGCATCATCTGCAAGCTGATGGGCATCCTGCCGAGCAAGCGCAAGCACCAGGCGAACCGGGAAAAGGCGGCGGCGCAGGCTTGAGCCTGGCCACCTGGCCCGCAGGCGGGGACGGCCATGCAGAAACGGATCTATAGCGGCGCCGATGGCGTGAAGCTCGCGGCCGATGTCGGCGGCGACGCTGCGCGGCAGCCGGTGATCCTGCTGCATGGCGGCGGGCAGACACGGCATGCCTGGAGCCGCGCCGGGCGCGAGCTGGCGCGGGGCGGCTATCACGTGATCTGCCTGGACCTGCGCGGACACGGCGAAAGCGGCTGGTCGGAAGCGGGCGACTATCGCCTCGACGATTTCGCCGCGGACCTGCGTGCGGTGATGGGCACGCTGCAGCGGCCGCCGGTGCTGATCGGCGCCTCGCTGGGCGGCGGCACCTCGCTGCTGGTGACGGGCGAGAGCGCGCCCGGCACGGTGGCGGCGCTGGTGCTGGTGGACGTGGTGCCGCGGCCGGAGCCGGCGGGGGTGAAGAACGTCTACAGCTTCATGAGCGCGCGGCCGGATGGCTTTGCCAATCTCGACGAGGTGGCGGACGCGGTGGCGGCCTACAACCCGCACCGGCCGCGGCCGAGCGATTACGCCGGGCTGATGAAGAACCTGCGCACGCGGCCGGACGGGCGCCTGCAATGGCACTGGGACCCGAAGTTCATCAACCCGCGCTACCGGCTGGACCCGGAGGAATATCACCGGCGCCTGGACGCGGCGGCGCGCAAGGTGCGCGTGCCGAGCCTGCTGGTGCGCGGCGCGCTGAGCGACATCGTCAGCGTGGAGTCGGCGCGGGAGCTGCAGGCCACCATCCCGGGCTGCGAATGGGTGGACGTGGCCGGCGCCGGCCACATGGTGGCCGGGGACCGCAACGATGTGTTCAACCGGGCGATCAGCGAGTTCCTCGAGCGGCATGTGCCGCACGCCGCGGCGGCCTGAGGCGGGCGGCGGACGCGGCGGGACGGGGCGCGCCGCTTGCGGGTCGCTCAGGCCAGCGGCGGCGGCGTCACCGCCGCCTGGGGCACCGGCTGCGGGAAGATGTCGCGGTAGGCGCTGAAGACCGAGCCGGCCAGCACCGGCACCAGCACCAGGAAGCCGAGGAACAACGGCAGCGCGGCGATGAAGGCCAGCACCAGCGCGATCAGCCCGTACCACAGCAGCGGCAGGAAGTTGATCCAGCAGGCGCGGAAGCTGAGCCGGAAGGCCTGGACCGGGCCGATGCCGTTCAGCACGATCAGCGCCGGCGCGAGCCAGACGCCCATCATCAGCGGGATCATGACGGCGAGCATCAGCACCAGGACCAGGGCGAACCGCAGCAGCAGCTCGGGGCTCGGGTGCTGCGCCTGCTGGACATCGTGAAACGACAGCCCGAACACGGCGAAGAAGAGGATCAGCATCACGAACACCAGCAGGAAGGTCAGCCCCATGTAGAGCGCGCCGAGCAGCACCAGGTTGCCCAGGTGCGGCGCCTTGAAGCCGGCGAAGAGATGCTCGAGCCGCAGGCCCTGGCCGGCGGCGAGGCTGGCGCAGCCGAGCATCAGGCCGCCGGTGAAGACGTAGCTGAACAACGAATACAGCAGCGAGGCGCCGGGGATGAGCATGAGCAGGACCACGCCGACGATGTAGATCAGCGTGATCAGGATCCACGTGCCGGAGGCGCGCCCGAACAGGGCGAAGCCTTGCGCCAGCCAGTCCCAGCCGCGGGCTGTGGGCAGCCGGCGCGGCGGCGGCGCGGCGGCGGTTGGCGATGTGTTCATGGCGGCTCCCTGTCCGTGCCCCTGCCGGGGAGTATGCCCGGTACAGCCGGGCAGGGAAACGCGAGTCCCCGGCCTGTTACGTCACTGCGCCGCTTCCCTGCCGGGCACGCGGGGCCGGCAGGCGTCTCGTGGCGGAACCGCGCCGCTTGCGGCCTCGCTCCTCCGCTCAATACGCTCCCGCGAGCGGACCCGGAAGCGGGACGGTGGCATAGGCCCTCACCGGAAACGTGCCCATCCCCTTCACCTTCACCGGCACCGCCGAGAAGCGGAAGCCGTCGGCCGGCAGCTGCTCCAGGCCGCGCAGGTGTTCGACGATGGGGATGCCGGCGCCGAGCAGGATGGTGTGCACCGGACGGCGGCCGTCGGCGGTGTCGTCGATGTTGTAGGAGTCGATGCCGGCCAGGCGCGCGCCTTGCGCCCGCAGCCATTGCGCGGCGTCCTCGGTCAGGAAGGGATGGTTTTCGAAATACCGGTCGGTGCGCCAGTGGGTGGACCAGCCCGTGTGAACCAGCACGGCCTTGCCGCACACGTCGAACGGCAGGAAGGCCTCGCGGCCGACGGCGCGGCCGGCCATGCCGGTGACGCGCACCAGCACCGCGTCCAGCTCGGCCAGGTTGTCGAGCGCGAGCCCGGAGAGGTCGGCGCCGTTGGCGTGGCGGTGGTAGGGGCTGTCGATGTAGGTGCCGGTGTTGGCCACCATGTCGATGCGGCCGATCTGGAATTCGGTGCCGGGGGCGTAGAGCGCGCGCGAGGCTTCGCGGCTGAGGTGGTCGCAGATCAGCGGCGCGGGCAGGCCCTTGTAGGTGATCATGCCGTGCTCGATGGTGTGGCTGAGGTCGACCAGGCGACGCAGGCGGCCGCCGGCCTCGCGCGCCGGCGCGGCGCCGCGCTTGTGCGGCTCGGCGATGATGCGCTTGTCGAGGATGCGCACGGCGCCCACCATCAGCAGGCGCAGGTCGCGCACGATGGCGTCGGCCAGTTCGGCGTCACCGATGTCCGCGCCGTGCAGGTCGAGCCGGAAGCCCTGGCCCTGGAGGCCGCCGCCGTTGCAGAAGTCGACCTCGAAGTCGAACTGGACGCGCCGCTCTTCGCCGCTCATGGATTCCGCCTCCGCTGTTGCCCGCAACCATTCTGGACTTCCGCAAACCGCGGGACGACGCCAGAATGGGGCGGGAACCGGACGGTTCGCGCCCTGGTCTAGGGCCAGACAGCCCGCCCGGACCGCATGAGAACGCCAATGAACCAGCCCATCGCCCGCCTTGCCCTGAGCTGCTGCGCCGCCGCCCTGGCGGCCTGCGCCACGCCGCCGCCCACCTCCGGCTCGACCCTGCCGCCCTCCCTGGCGGTGCCGGCGGGCCAGGTGCTGGTGCTGAAGCTGCGGGGCAACGGCGTGCAGATCTATGAATGCCGCGCGGCGCAGGACGACGCGCAGCGCTTCGGCTGGGCGCTCAAGGCGCCGGAGGCGAAGCTGCTGGACGAGCGCGGCTCGCCGATCGGCCGGCATTACGGCGGCCCGACCTGGGAGCTGGCGGACGGCAGCCGCGTGGTGGGCGAAATGAAGGCGCGTGTCGACAGCCCGGACGGCAACGCCATCCCCTGGCTGCTGCTCGACGCCAAGGCCCACTACGGCAGCGGCGTGCTGTCGCACGTGGCCAGCGTGCAGCGCCTGAACACCAGCGGCGGCAAGGCGCCGGCGGACGGCTGCGACTCGGCGCACGCGGGGGAGGAGCGGCGGGTGGCGTACACGGCGGACTATTACTTCTATAGCGCCGGGGGCTGAGGCGCGCGGCGGCTGGCCTCTCCCGCCGGCGGGAGAGGGTGTATCGGGAGTGGGGCGGGGAGATCTATGCGCTGGTTGGTGCGCGGGGACATCGACGGCTTCTTCGGCCTGGCGCTGGACAACCTGGTCCAGCTGCTGGTGCTGAGCGCGCTGTGCCTGGGGGTGCTGGGCTTTGCGCCGGAGCTGGTGTTCGGGCGAGTGCTGCCGGGCGCGGCGGTCTCGCTGCTCCTGGGCAACCTGTTTTACGCCTGGCAGGCGCAGCAGCTGGCCAGGCGCGAAGGGCGCACGGACGTCTGCGCCCTGCCCTACGGCATCAACACCGTGTCGCTGTTCGCCTACGTCTTCCTGGTGATGCTGCCGGCCAAGCTGGCGGCGCAGGCTGCCGGCGCGGCGGACCCGGCGCGGGTGGCCTGGCACGCCGGGCTGGTGGCCTGCTTCGGCGCCGGCGTGATCGAGCTGCTCGGCAGCCTGGTGGCGGAGCGCATCCGCCGCGCCACGCCGCGCGCGGCGCTGCTGTCGACCCTGGCCGGCATCGCCCTCACCTTCATCGCGCTGGGCTTCCTGCTGCGCACCTATGCGCGGCCCATCATCGGGCTGGGCACGCTGGCGATCATCCTGCTGGTGTACTTCGGCCGCGTGCGCTTCCGCTTCGGCCTGCCGGGCGGGCTGGTGGCGGTGGCGCTGGGGACGACGTTCGCCTGGCTCAGCGGCCTGGCGCCGGTGGGCGCGCTGCCGGCGGGCGCGGCCCTGCACCTGCCGGTGCCGGTGCTGGGCGAGCTGTTCGCGGCGCTGCGCGGCGACTACTGGCTGACCTATTTCCCGGTGATCCTGCCGATGGGGCTGTTCAACGTCATCGGCTCGCTGCAGAACATCGAGTCGGCGCAGGCGGCGGGCGACCGCTATTCGACCCGCGACTCGCTGGCGGTGAACGGCCTGGGTTGCGTCGCCGCGGCGCTGTTCGGCTCCTGCTTCCCCACCACCCTGTACATCGGCCACCCCGGCTGGAAGGCGATGGGCGCCCGCGCCGGCTACTCCATCCTCAACGGAGTGTTCATGAGCCTGATCTGCTTCAGCGGCACGCTGGCGCTGATCGCCTGGGCGGTGCCGGTGGAAGCGGGCATGGCGATCGTGCTGTGGATCGGCATCGTCATCGCGGCGCAGGCGTTCCAGGCGGTGCCGCGCGCCCATGCGCCGGCGGCGGTGATGGGCCTGCTGCCGGGCCTGGCCGGCTGGAGCGCCTTCATGGCCAAGGCCGGCCTCCATGCCGCCGGCGCGGGCGTACCGGGCGGGACGCCCTTCTCGGTGGACCTGCTCGGCAGCTTCGCCCGCTCCGACGTGTGGATCGACGGCGCGCTGCGGCTGGAGCAGGGCTTCATCGCCAGCGCCATGATCCTCTCGGCGACCACCGTGTGCGTGATCGAGCGGCAGTTCCTGCGCGCGGCGCTGTGGTGCCTGGCGGCCGCGGCGCTGTCGGCGCTGGGCCTGCTGCACTCCTACCGCTGGACCCCCGGCGACACCGCGCTGTGGCTCGCGCCGGCCTGGCCCTGGGTCGCGGGCTACCTGGCGATGGCGGCCTGCTTTGCGCTGGCCCGCTGGGTGACGGTGCCGGTGGAGGAAAAGGCTGCGGAACAGCCGCGGACCTGAGCGCCGCGCCTGCCGGCGCGGAACGTGGATCCGGCGCGCCTACATCGGAATGGTCTGCTCGGCCCACGAGGGCCCGCTGCCCTGCGCCGCGCCGGGCTTGGGCCCGGGTTCGAACACCGCCCACTGCCCCTCGCGGAAGACATACAACAACCGGGACAGGGCGTGGGCCTGGCGGAACTGGCTGCCGGCGACGATCGCCTGCAGGGCCGCAGCGCCGGTGGCGGAGCCGGCGGCGGTGAAATACACCGCGTTGCGATGGGGGAAGATGGCCAGCGGCGCATCCTTCAATCGTGCCGCGACCTGTTTCCAGAATTCCGGGAACAGGATGCTGCAGGCTTCCAGGTCCTTGCCCTGCTCGCCGGCGGCGAGCTGGAACACCTCGCCGCTGCGCTTGATCTGCAGGGTCGCGATGCCGCGGGCGGCGTTGCGCCGCGCCAGCTGCAGCAGCTCGTCCTTCTTCAGCCCGCGGCGCGCGCACTCGGCCGGGGTCAGGAACATGAAGCTGGTGCCGACGTCGATCGAGAAGGCCACCAGCAGGTCGCCCGGCAGGCGCTGCGTCACCGGCGTCTGCTCGCCGCTCAGGCCCGGCTGGCTGAGCAGCGCGCCGATGAAGGCCGGCGTCTTGATGCGCGGCATGACCGGCCCCGCCGGCGGCGGAGGCTCGGCCGGCGCTGCCGCCGGCAGCGGCAGCGGCCCCCGCTTCGCCGCGCCGAGCCAGCCCACCTCGAAGCCCGCGCCGCGCAATTGCTCGGCCGCCTCTCGCCCCAGCCAGAGCAGGGCCAGGATGCTGAGCACCGGCAGGGCCTGCGCCAGCACGCAGGCGTTTTTGACGGTGGCGGAGTAGTCCAGCGCGGCGACCACGCGGATGGTGCCGGCGATGCCGCAGCTCACCGCGGCCAGGCCCAGCAGCAGCAACAGGCCGATGCCGGCCTTGAACAACAGCAGGCTGAGGACGTTGAGGATGACGGCGTAGACCAGGGCCTGGTGGCCGCTGCGCAGCCGCTCCAGCCGCTCCTGCTCGCGCGCGTGACGCAACAGGGCTTCCATGTCGGGCGCGGTCATCGGGTCTTCAGGCCTGTTCAAACACCGGGCTGGGCGTGAAGGGGATAGCTTAGCCAAAGTGCCGCAGGCGAGTGGAACGGCGCCCGGGACGGCCCCGCCGCGGGCCGGGTGGCGGTAAGATCGGAAGGCACGGGCTGAGCGCCGGAGGAAGCCGATGGTCAGCGACAAGCTGAAAGACTCACTGCAGCAGTTGCGCGCCGAACTGGACCGCCTGCAAAGCGGTGATCCGGTGGCCCGGCAGCACATCGAGCAGCTGCTGGCGCAGATCGAGACTCATCCCGCCGGCGATGCGGCGCAGCGCCACACGCTGCGCGCCAACCTGGCCGACGCGATCCGCCGCTTCGAGGTGAAGCACCCCACGCTCACCGCCTGCCTCGGGGAAATCGCAGCGGCGCTGAGCTAGGAGTCCGCCGCCGCGCTATACCGCGCGCAGGGCTTCGACGGTGTAGCCCAGCGGCAGCGTCCGCTCGAACGCCGGGGTCCGGGGCGGCGGCACCGGAGCCGGCGCGGGCTTGCGCTCGGCGCCGGCGGCGGGCGCCGGCTTGGCCTTGCGGCCCTGGGCGGAAGGCGGCTTGCCCCACTGCGCCAGGTGTTCCGGCGCGATGCGGCCGCCGGGGCCGACCACGCCGGCCTTGACCAGCGCCTGCGCCGCCTGGAACGGCACCTCGCGGGTGCTTTGCGTGGGATCCCAGACGAAGGCGCGGCCGGTGCGGCCAAGCACCAGCCGGCGGCTGCTGGACGGGTCGAGCAGTTCGAACACGGCGGCTTCTTCGGGCGTGAGGAGCAACATGGACGGCCTTCCTTTGCGGTGCGGACACTGCGCTTGCAGTGGCCCTACTATCAAATAAACGCCGTTCATCAGCTGTGACGGCCGCCACAGGTGATGGTCAAATCCCTGTGCCGGCTGGCTTTTTCCGCCAGCTCCGGCTTGCCCTATGATCGAACCCTTCACTGAGGACGGGTGCATGAGCGCAAGGATTTGCGGCGTGGCGTTGGTGGCGGCCTGCCTGGTCGCGGGCTGCGGTGGCGGCGGCAGTTCCTCTCCCTCTTCATCCCCCGCGGGAGGCGGCGGCTCGTCGGGCTCGCCTCCGCCGGGCCCCGGCGTGGATGTGACGACCTATCACAACGACGTGGCGCGCACCGGGCAGAACCTGCGCGAAACGGCGCTGACCCCGGCGAACGTCAACCCGGCGAGCTTCCGCAAGCTGCGCACCCTGGCGGTGGACGGCAAGGTCGATGCGCAGCCGCTGGTGCTGGCGAACCTGCAGGTCAACGGCGCCGCGCACGAGGTGGTATTCGTCGGCAGCGAGCACGGCACCGCCTACGCCTTCGACGCCAACAGCGGCGCGGTGCTGTGGCAGCGCTCGCTGCTCGGCGCGAACGAGTCGCCCGGTGACGGCCAGGGCTGCAACCAGGTGGTGCCGGAGATCGGCATCACGGCGACGCCGGTGATCGACCGCGCCGCCGGCACGATCTGGATGGTGGCGATGTCCAGGACGGCGGGCGGCAGCTACGTGCAGCGGCTGCACGCGCTGGACGTGAGCACCGGCGCGGAGCGCAGCGGCAGTCCGCAGACGATCGCGGCGAGCTATCCGGGCACCGGCGTGGAAGGCAGCGGCGGCACGCTGCACTTCGACCCCCGGCTGCACAAGGCGCGCATGGGCCTGCTGCTGCTCGACGGCGTGGTCTACAGCAGCTGGTCCTCGCACTGCGACGCGGGCAGCTACAGCGGCTGGATCATGGGGCACGACGCATCGAGCCTGGCGCCGGTGTCGGTGCTGAACCTGGCGCCGAACGGCATGGGCAATGCGCTGTGGTCGTCCAACACGGCGCCGGCGGCGGACGCGCAGAACAACATCTACGCGCTGACCGGCAACGGCACGCTGGACACCGCGCTCGACGGCAGCGGCTTTCCGGCGCAGCGCGACTTCGGCAATTCCTTCGTGAAGATCGCGACGGCGAACCGCCAGCTGGCGGTGACGGATTACTTCTCGATGTCGAACAGCGCGGCGGAGTCGAACGCGGACCAGGACCTCGGCTCGGGCGGCGCCATGGTGCTGCCGGACCTGAGGGATGCCGCGGGCGCGACGCGCCACCTGCTGGTGGGCGCCGGCAAGGACCGCCACATCTACCTGGTGGACCGGGACGACCTGGGCAAGTTCACCGCCTCGGCGAACGCCATCTACCAGGACCTGCCCAACGGCCTGGCCGGCGGCGAATTCGGCATGCCGGCCTGGTTCAACGGCGCGGTGTATTACGGCGCGGTGGGCGCGAGCCTGGCCGCGTTCCGCATGAACCAGGCGCGCTTGCCCGCCGCGCCGAACGACGTCACCGCCACCCGCTTCGGCTATCCCGGCACGACGCCGAGCATCTCCGCCGACGGCAGCAGCAACGGCATCGTCTGGGCGGTGGAGAACGCCGGCACCGCGGTGCTGCACGCCTATGACGCGGCCAACCTCGCGCACGAGTTGTACAACAGCAGCCAGGCCGCGGGCGGCCGCGACGCGGCGGGCCCGGGCAACAAGTTCATGACGCCGACGGTGGCCAACGGCAAGGTCTACGTGCCGACCGCCAATGGCGTGACGGTGTACGGCCTGGGACCGTAGTCCGGGCAGACCCGCAGGCCGGGCTTCAGGCCGGGAAAAAGCGTCGCCCTGAAAGAGCGAGCGCCAAGCCCGGCCGACCGTGACCCCGCTTCCGCCGGGGATGCTTATACGGCCCAGATCTCCTGGAACGCACGGCGGAAGTTGAGCCCCAGCACCTTCTCCGTCACGCGCGCGCCGTAGCCGTGCTTGAGCAGGGCGTCGGCGATGAGCTCCAGCTTGCGCGGGGTGTTGGCGTCGGGGATGTAGGGCGGGCGGTTCTCGCCCGGCGCGGCGACGCCGGCGGCGACCCGGTCGGCGGTGTCCTTCTGCATCGCCTTGAGGTCGTCCGGGCCGACGGCGAAGAAGGGCACGTCGGTGCCGATGCCGACGTGGTCCTCGCCGCAGACCTGCAGGGCGTGGACCATGTGCCGCATGTAGTCGGCCAGCATCGGCTGGCGCGTGTCCTCGGTGAGGAAGGGCAACATGTAGACGCCCATCACCCCGCCCTTGTCGGCCAGGGCCTTGAGCTCGCGGTCTTCCTTGTTGCGCGGATGGGCGTAGACGGCGCGGCAGCCGGCGTGGGTGATCAGCGGGGGCCTGGCGGAGGCGGCGATGCCGTCGGCGGTGGTGCGGGTGTTGGAGTGGCTCAGGTCCAGCGCCACGCCGAGCTTGTTCATGCGCTCCACCGCCTGGCGGCCGAGGTCGGTGAGGCCGTCGCTGTCGCCGTCGAGGCAGCCGTAGCCGAACGGCGACTTGTGGTTGTAGCTGAGCTGCATCACCCGCACGCCGGCGTTGTGGAACAGGTCGATGCGGTCGAGCTTGTCCTCCAGCATGGTGGCGGCCTCGAACGAGAAGATCAGGGCGAGCTTGCCCTCGTGCCGGGCGCGGTCCAGATCCTCGACGCGGGCGACCTTGATGAAGCGGCCGGGGAAGCGGTCCACCAGGTTCTGCGCGGCGGCCACGTCGGCCACGGTTTCCTCGAAGCTGCCGTGCGAGGCGCCGAGCGTGGTCTTGATGGCGCTGATGCCGGAGCCCTGCATCAGCTTGAGCACCTCCGGGGTGTCCCTGTCGCAGCAGATCTCGCCGATCGAAGCGAAGCTGTTGCCGTCGAGAACGAAGGACCTGCGGTACAGCGCCGCGGCGGCGGCACCGACCCCGGCGGGCGGCGCGGCGGCGGGGAGATCGGCCCGCGCGGCGGCGGCGACGCCCGCGGCAAGCGCGAAAAACTGGCGGCGATTGAGCTGGACCATCGGTACTCCCCTTCTGGTTCTGGAACAAGCCAACAGTCAGATGCGGCAAGGCCGGGGATGGATGCGGCGCAAAACGAAAAAACCCCCGGACTTACGTCCGGGGGTTGTTCCGTTTAAGAGCCTGGCAGTGTCCTACTCTCACATAGTCATCGCTACACTACCATCGGCGCTGAGTCGTTTCACTTCGGTGTTCGGGATGGGAACCGGTGGTTCCAACTCGCTATGGCCGCCAGGCAAACTGTCTGGAATGTCGACGCCTTTCAGCAATCGCCACTCCGAATTGGGTTGTAGTCAAACACCTTGGGCACTTCTCAATGCCTCAGTTACTTAACAGCAGAAAATGCTTGAGCGTTATATGGTCAAGCCGCACGAGCAATTAGTACACGTTAGCTCCACGCATTACTGCGCTTCCACACCGTGCCTATCAACCTTGTCGTCTACAAGGGCTCTTAAGGCAGATTAATCTGCGCGAGATCTCATCTTGAGGTGGGCTTCCCGCTTAGATGCTTTCAGCGGTTATCCCGTCCATACATAGCTACCCGGCGATGCCACTGGCGTGACAACCGGAACACCAGAGGTACGTTCAACCCGGTCCTCTCGTACTAAGGTCAACTCCTCTCAAATCTCGAACGCCCACGGCAGATAGGGACCGAACTGTCTCACGACGTTCTGAACCCAGCTCGCGTACCACTTTAACTGGCGAACAGCCAGACCCTTGGGACCTGCTACAGCCCCAGGATGTGATGAGCCGACATCGAGGTGCCAAACACTGCCGTCGATATGACTCTTGGGCAGTATCAGCCTGTTATCCCCGGAGTACCTTTTATCCGTTGAGCGATGGCCCTTCCATACAGAACCACCGGATCACTTAGACCTACTTTCGTACCTGCTCGACCTGTTTGTCTTGCAGTCAAGCGACCTTATGCCTATGCACTCATTGCGCGATTTCCGACCGCGCTGAGGTCACCTTCGCACTCCTCCGTTACTCTTTGGGAGGAGACCGCCCCAGTCAAACTACCCACCATACAATGTCCCTGCCCGGGATATACCGGACGAGGTTAGAACTTCGAGTTTATCAGGGTGGTATTTCAAGGTTGGCTCCACCAGAACTAGCGTCCTAGCTTCAAAGCCTCCCACCTATCCTACACAAGCAAATTCAAAATCCAGTGTAAAGTTGTAGTGAAGGTTCACGGGGTCTTTCCGTCTTGCCGCGGGAACACTGCATCGTCACAGCGATTTCAATTTCACTGAGCCTCGGAAGGAGACAGTGGGGCTATCGTTACTCCATTCGTGCAGGTCGGAACTTACCCGACAAGGAATTTCGCTACCTTAGGACCGTTATAGTTACGGCCGCCGTTTACTGGGGCTTCGATCAAGAGCTTCGCCTTGCGGCTGACCCCATCACTTAACCTTCCAGCACCGGGCAGGAGTCACACCCTATACGTCCACTTTCGTGTTTGCAGAGTGCTGTGTTTTTGATAAACAGTCGCAACCCCCTCTTCACTGCGGCCCTCATCGGCTTTAACACCTACCGAGGGCGTACCTTATCCCGAAGTTACGGTACAAATTTGCCGAGTTCCTTCTCCCGAGTTCTCTCAAACGCCTTAGGATACTCTCCTCGCCCACCTGTGTCGGTTTGGGGTACGGATTCCTTTCGCCTGGAGCTTAGAGACTTTTCTTGGAAGCTGGGTATCAATCACTTCGGCCCATGAGGGCCTCGTCGTCACGCCTCAGCTAATCTCTCCGGATTTGCCTAGAGAGCACGCCTAAACGCTTGAACCACCATCCAACAGGTGGCTGACCTAACCTTCTCCGTCATCCCATCGCAGCTAAGGAAGTACAGGAATATTAGCCTGTTCGCCATCGACTACGCCTTTCGGCCTCGCCTTAGGATCCGACTTACCCTGCGCCGAAAATCGTTGCGCAGGAAACCTTGGGCTTACGGCGTGCGGGTTTTTCACCCGCATTGTCGTTACTCATGTCAGCATTCGCACTTCTGATACCTCCAGCAGACCTTACGATCCACCTTCGCAGGCTTACAGAACGCTCCTCTACCACGCATATTGCTATGCATCCGCAGCTTCGGTATACGGCTTAGCCCCGTTACATCTTCCGCGCGGGCCGACTCGACCAGTGAGCTATTACGCTTTCTTTAAATGATGGCTGCTTCTAAGCCAACATCCTGGCTGTCTATGACTTCCCACATCGTTTACCACTTAGCCGTAATTTAGGGACCTTAGCTGGCGGTCTGGGTTGTTTCCCTCTTCACGATGAAATTTAGCTCCCACCGTGTGTCTCCCGCGATTGAACTTCAGGGTATTCGGAGTTTGCATAGGTTTGGTAAGGACTTATGTCCCCCCTAGCCTAAACAGTGCTCTACCCCCCTGAGTTAGACGCGAGGCGCTACCTCAATAGCTTTCGAGGAGAACCAGCTATCACCCGCCTTGATTAGCCTTTCACTCCTATCCACACCTCATCTCCGACTTTTTCAACAGGCGTGAGTTCGGGCCTCCAAGTGGTGTTACCCACTCTTCACCCTGGACATGGATAGATCGACGGGTTTCGGGTCTACAGCCTGCAACTAATCGCCCTATTCAGACTCGGTTTCCCTACGCCTTCCCTATACGGTTAGGCTCGCTACAGACTAGTAAGTCGCTGACCCATTATACAAAAGGTACGCCGTCACCCTTGCGGGCTCCGACTGCTTGTACGCATCCGGTTTCAGGTTCTATTTCACTCCCCTCACAGGGGTTCTTTTCGCCTTTCCCTCACGGTACTGGTTCACTATCGGTCGGCAACGAGTATTTAGCCTTGGAGGATGGTCCCCCCATGTTCAGACAAGGTTTCACGTGCCTCGCCTTACTCGATTTCATCAATTTGGCGTTTCGCATACGGGGCTATCACCCGCTATGGCCGGACTTTCCAGACCGTTCTGCTACGTTTCATTGACTTAAGGGCTACTCCGCGTTCGCTCGCCACTACTAGCGGAATCTCGGTTGATTTCTTTTCCTGCGGGTACTTAGATGTTTCAGTTCTCCGCGTTAGCTTCCCTTGCGGGATACGGCCGAAGCCGTGGGTTGCCCCATTCAGAAATCCTCGGATCAAAGCTTGTTTGCCAGCTCCCCGAGGCTTATCGCAGGCTACTACGTCTTTCATCGCCTGTTGCCGCCAAGGCATCCACCAGATGCGCTTGGTCGCTTGACCATATAACCTCAAGCATTCTCTCGCTACATTGATCGAATACCAGCGGTTACGGTTTTACAACCATAACTACTACGACATTTACGCCGTTAAGCACCTTGGGCATTGAGAACATTACAAATCAGTTAGAAGTTGTAACGCTTTGTGCTTTACAGTGTTTAACTACAACCCGAATTTTTAAAGAACAGAGAACCAGAAAGGTTCTGATCAACGCTCTCGCGAAGAGAGCGCTCATCAGAACCACGCCGTGATTTGGTGGAGCCAGACGGGATCGAACCGACGACCTCCTGCTTGCAAAGCAGGCGCTCTCCCAACTGAGCTATGGCCCCGCAGGATTTCGTCTATCGACCGGACGTTTGAAGCGACCCTGATGGTGGGTCTGGGAAGACTCGAACTTCCGACCTCACCCTTATCAGGGGTGCGCTCTAACCACCTGAGCTACAGACCCTAACGCGCGGCCAGAGCACCGGAATACGGCGACTCTCGTTCAAGCAAGTGACTTGTGTTGGATGCTCCCGAGCGCATTGAAAGCGTCTCGAAAGGAGGTGATCCAGCCGCAGGTTCCCCTACGGCTACCTTGTTACGACTTCACCCCAGTCATTGACCACACCGTGGACGGCGTCCCCCTTGCGGTTAGACTACCGGCTTCTGGTGCAGCCAACTCCCATGGTGTGACGGGCGGTGTGTACAAGGCCCGGGAACGTATTCACCGCGACAAATGCTGATCCGCGATTACTAGCGATTCCGACTTCATGGAGTCGAGTTGCAGACTCCAATCCGGACTACGACCGGCTTTCTGGGATTAGCTCCCCCTCGCGGGTTGGCAACCCTCTGTACCGACCATTGTAGTACGTGTGTAGCCCTGGTCATAAGGGCCATGATGACTTGACGTCATCCCCACCTTCCTCCGGTTTGTCACCGGCGGTCCCCTTAGAGTGCCCAACTGAATGATGGCAACTAAGGGCAAGGGTTGCGCTCGTTGCGGGACTTAACCCAACATCTCACGACACGAGCTGACGACAGCCATGCAGCACCTGTGTTCGAGTTCCCGAAGGCACCCCCGCATCTCTGCAGGGTTCTCGACATGTCAAGACCAGGTAAGGTTCTTCGCGTTGCATCGAATTAAACCACATACTCCACCGCTTGTGCGGGCCCCCGTCAATTCCTTTGAGTTTCAACCTTGCGGCCGTACTCCCCAGGCGGAGAACTTAGCGCGTTAGCTTCGACACCGAATTGCTAAGCAACCCGACGTCAAGTTCTCATCGTTTACAGCGTGGACTACCAGGGTATCTAATCCTGTTTGCTACCCACGCTTTCGTGCCTCAGCGTCAGAACAGGCCCAGGAGGTTGCCTTCGCCATCGGTGTTCTTCCAGATATCTACGCATTTCACCGCTACACCTGGAGTTCCGCCTCCCTCTACCGTTCTCTAGCCTGCCAGTATCGACTGCAATTCCCAGGTTAAGCCCAGGGCTTTCACAACCGACTTAACAAACCGCCTACGCACGCTTTACGCCCAGTAAATCCGATTAACGCTTGCACCCTCTGTATTACCGCGGCTGCTGGCACAGAGTTAGCCGGTGCTTATTCTGTCGGTACCGTCAAGACTCACTGTGTTAGAGCGAGTTTTTTCTTCCCAACTTAAAGTGCTTTACAACCCGAAGGCCTTCTTCACACACGCGGCATTGCTGGATCAGGCTTTCGCCCATTGTCCAATATTCCCCACTGCTGCCTCCCGTAGGAGTCCGGACCGTGTCTCAGTTCCGGTGTGACTGATCATCCTCTCAGACCAGTTACGGATCGTCGCCTTGGTGAGCCATTACCTCACCAACAAGCTAATCCGACGTAGGCTTCTCCAAAAGCGTGAGGTCTTGCGATCCCCCACTTTGCTCTTTCGAGATCATGCGGTATTAATCCGGGTTTCCCCGGGCTATCCCCCACTTAAGGGCAAATTCCTACGTATTCCTCACCCGTCCGCCACTAGGGTATTGCTACCCTCGTTCGACTTGCATGTGTTAGGCATGCCGCCAGCGTTCAATCTGAGCCAGGATCAAACTCTCCAATTAAATTTAAAACTTTAAAAGGATCGCAGCTCAACGCTTAAGGAAAAGCGTCTTCGCTGCCTAAGAGTTATCAACACTCGCTCAATGTACAACTTGGGCTTTACGTTGATACTCCGTAATGCTTTGGCTTTCGCCGCGCACCGGGAGCACCCACACAAATCACTTGCTTTTTGTTAAAGATCAGGCTGTTAGGACTCGTTTTTTCGTCGCGTCCCGTGCAGCAGGGAGGCGAATTATAGATGGGTCAGAAAGGGTGTCAACACCGTTTCATGAACTTTTTTCGGGGAGCCCCCCAAAAGACCCATAAAGCCTTTGTTCTTGTTGAGCTTTTTTGGCTTTAAAAAAGTTTGAAAAAACTTGTTCACGCAGGGTCAGGAACCCTGATTTGCGCAAAAAACCGGGCCGTCCGGGCGGGAAAACCGGCCGCCCCGGGCGACTGAGCCGACGACTATACGCTCATTGGCGATTTTTTGACCAGTTTGGGGGCTTTGGCCGACCAGCGGCGGGTCCTGCCACTGCGGCACCTCCAAGGGGCCAGCCAAAAAATTAAAGCCCCGGCAGGAATGATCCCGCCGGGGCCCTGGCCTGCCGCCGGTGGAGATCAGGGCGCTTTCAGCACCACTCGGGCGTAGCGGCGCGAGCCGACCTGGAGCAGGTGGCTGGCGCCGGCCTGCAGCATCAGGCCGCGGTCCTCCACCCGCTGCGCATCCACCCGCACCGCCTTCTGCTCGATCATCCGGTTGCCCTCGCCGTTGCTGGCGACCAGGCCCGCCTCCTTGAGCACGCGCGCCAGCGCCATGCCCTCCGGCGGCACCGCCACGGTGACCTCGGGGATGTTCTCCGGCAGCTCGCCCTTGGAGAACTGGGCGAGGAAGGCCGCCCTGGCCTGCTCGCCGGCGCCGGCACCATGGAAGCGGTCCACCAGCTCCACCCCCAGGGCCATCTTGATGTCGCGCGGATTGGCGCCCTCCTTCACCGACTGGCGCAGCGCGGCGATGGCAGCCAGCGGCTTGAAGCTGAGCAGGTCGTAGTAGCGCCACATCAGGGTGTCGGAGATCGACATCAGCTTGCCGAACATCTCGCCGGCCGGATCGTTGAGGGCGATGTAGTTGTTGAGCGACTTGCTCATCTTGTTGACGCCGTCCAGGCCCTCGAGGATCGGCACGGTCATGATGCACTGCGGCTTCTGGCCGTAGACGCCCTGCAGGTGGCGGCCCACCAGGAGGTTGAATTTCTGGTCGGTGCCGCCCAGCTCGACGTCGGCCTTCAGCGCCACCGAGTCGTAGCCCTGCAGCAGCGGATAGAGGAACTCGTGGATGGCGATCGGCAGCCCCTCCTTGTAGCGCTTGGAGAAGTCGTCGCGCTCCATCATGCGGGCCACGGTGTGCTGCGCCGCCAGGCGCAGCAGGCCCTCGGTGCCCAGCGGGTCGAGCCAGTGGGAGTTGAAGGCGATGGTGGTCCTGGCCGGGTCCAGGATCTTGTAGACCTGCTGCTTGTAGGTCTCGGCGTTCTCCTGCACCTGCTCGCGGGTCAGCGGCTTGCGGGTTTCGTTCTTGCCGGTGGGATCGCCGATCATGCCGGTGAAATCCCCGATGAGGAAGATCGCCTCGTGCCCGGCCTCCTGGTAGGCACGCAATTTGTTTAACAAAAGCGTGTGGCCCAGGTGCAGGTCCTTGGCGGTGGGGTCGAACCCGGCTTTGATGCGCAGGCGGGTGCCGTTCTGCGCGGCGGCGGCGAGGCGGGACCGCAGCTCGTCGCGCGGGATGATCTCGTCAGTGCCGCGCTGGATCTCGGACCAGAGCTCGGGGGGGACTTCTTCAAAACCGGGGGTCATGGGTGAAGTTCGCTGAACAAGTGGCTCGTAATAGGTGATTTTTTTGCGCCGCGGGGGATTGCCAACCGGGGGGAATTATGGTCTTGTTACACCATTCGCGGCCGATTCGACGATACCAACCAGAACCATCTGGCCGTTCAAGTCTGCAGCCTCCGGGCGCAGTCCTTTTAGCTCATTTGCGGAAGTCGTATGTCGAATTATAGCCCCGCCGAGGGGAGCGCCCGCTCTTCGGCCCGTCGTATCGTTGTGATCTGCGGATTCCTCGCCGCCTCGGCTGCCGCCTTCGTTTACTACCATCAGGACAGCGCGCTGGACCAGGAAACGGCCGGCACCGCCCGCGCCGTCGCCGCCGACACGCAGGAATTCCCGGTGGCGCGCTTCGATTCCGAGATCAACAGCGCGGTCAGCGAAGCGCTGACCGTGCCGCCGCCGTCGGAGTGGACCACGGTGGCGGTGAAGTCCGGCCAGAGCCTGTCCAACATCTTCGACGACGCCCACCTGTCGCCGGAAAACTGGATGGAGATCACCCGCCTCGGCGGCGACTGCGCCCAGCTCAAGCGCCTCAAGGCCGGCGACCAGCTGCGCCTGCGCATCACCAACGGCGACCTGCAGGAGCTGATCTACCCGATGGACGAGCTGCGCACCCTGAGCGTGCGCCGCGGCGACAAGGGCTTCGAGAGCACCACCCTCACCGCCCAGCTCGAGCGCCGCAAGAACGAAGCCACCGGCGTGATCGAGAACTCGCTGTTCCTGGACGGCCGCAAGTCCGGCCTCAACGACCGCATGATCCTGGAGTTCGCCGACCTGTTCGGCTACGACATCGACTTCGCCCAGGACCTGCAGGAAGGCGACCGCTTCTCGGTGGTCTACGAGGAAATCTACAAGGACGGCAAGAAGCTGCGCGACGGCGACATCCTCGCCGCCGAGTTCACCAACAACGGCAGGACCTACCGCGCGGTGCGCTATGTCGCCGCCGACGGCACCAAGGCCTACTACACGCCGCAGGGGCTGTCGCTGCGCAAGGCCTTCATCCGCACCCCGGTGGATTTCACCCGCATCAGCTCCGGCTTCACCCTGCACCGCTGGCACCCCATCCTCAACCGCATGCGCGCCCACATGGGCACCGACTACGCCGCGCCCACGGGCACGCCGGTGCACGCCTCGGGCAACGGCCGCGTCGAGTTCGTCGGCCGCAAGGGCGGCTACGGCAACGTCGTGGTGCTGCGCCACGGCAACCAGTACGAGACCGTGTACGGCCACCTCTCGCGCTTCCAGAAAGGCCTGCGCGTCGGCATGCCGGTGACGCAGGGCCAGGTCATCGCCTACGTCGGCATGACCGGCCTGGCCACCGGCCCGCACCTGCACTACGAATTCCGCGTCAACGGCATGCCGGTCAATCCGGAGAAGGTGATCCTGCCGCGCAGCATGCCGCTGGATGCCAGGACCATGGCGCAGTTCCGCTCCAGCACCGCCCCGCTGGTGGCCGCGCTCGACCATATCGACACCCACGGCAACGTCGCCCAGGCCGGCACGCCGGCGGCCAGCGCCACGCCGTAAGCCCGCAAGGGGGCCTGGCATGCTCGCTCTCGGCCTGATGTCGGGCACGAGCATGAACGGCATCGACGCCGTCCTGGCCGAGTTCCGGGACGGGCGTTTCGCCGGCCTGCACGCCAGCCACAGCCTCGAATACCCCGCCGCGCTGCGCGCGCGGCTGCTCGAAGTCGCGCGCAGCGACGCGGCCCTGAGCCTGCGCGAGCTGGCTACCCTCGACGTCGAGGTGGCGGAGCGCTTCGCCGACACCGCGCTGAACCTGCTCAACCGCGCCGGCGTCGCCACCGGCGCGGTCACGGTCATCGGCAGCCACGGCCAGACCGTGTTCCACGACACCTCGGCCCAGCCCTGGGCGACCCTGCAACTGGGCGACCCGAGCCTGATCGCGGCGCGCTGCGGCATCGCCACGGTGGGCGATTTCCGCCGCAAGGACGTGGCACTCGGCGGCCAGGGCGCGCCGCTGGTGCCGGCCTTCCACCACGCCCTGTTCGCCACCGACGCCGAGCCGCGCTGCGCGCTCAACCTGGGCGGCATCGGCAACCTGACCCTGCTGCCCAACGCCGACCCCGGGCAGGTGCGCGGCTTCGACACCGGCCCCGCCAACGGCCTGCTCGACGAGTGGAGCGAGCGTCACCTCGGCCAGCCCTACGACACCGACGGCGCCTTCGCCGCTTCGGGCTACTGCGACGACGCGCTGCTGGCGGCGTTGCTGGCCGATCCCTATTTCGCCCTGCCGCCGCCCAAGAGCACCGGCCGCGGCTATTTCCACCTGGGCTGGCTGCAGCAGCGCTTCCCGGGCCTGTCCAGGCTGGCGCCGGCCGACGTGCAGGCGACCCTGGCCGAGCTGACCGTGCGCAGCGTCGCCGCCGACCTGGTGCGCTACGCGCCGACCACCCGGCGCATGCTGGTCTGCGGCGGCGGGGCGCGCAACGCCTACCTGATGCGCCGGCTGGCCGAACTGCTGCCGCGCTGCACCGTGCATCCCAGCGACGATTATGGGCTGGACTCGGGCTGGATCGAGGCCACCGCCTTCGCCTGGCTGGCGGTGCGGACCCTGGCCGGCCAGCCCGGCAACCTGCCGGGCGTGACCGGCGCTTCGCGCCTAGCGGTGCTGGGGGGGATCTACCGGCCCTGAAGTCCGGGGCCGGCAAGAAGAGTGGGCAGCCACGAAAAAGCCCTCTCCTACCGGGTAGGAGAGGGCTTTTTCATGCGCTCGAGGCGGTCGGGTTTAGAAAAGCTTCAGACCGAGAACGAGCTGCCGCAGCCGCAGGTGGTCTGCGCGTTGGGATTGCGGATCACGAACTGGGCGCCGTTGACGTCGTCCTTGTAGTCGATCTCCGCGCCGCTGAGGTACTGCAGGCTCATCGGATCGACCAGCAGCGTGACGCCGCCGTTCTCCACCTGCAGGTCGCCTTCCTCGGTGTTCTCGTCGAAGGTGAAGCCGTACTTGAAACCGGAACAGCCGCCGCCGGTGACGAACACGCGCAGTTTCAGCGCCGGATTGCTTTCCTCGTCGAGCAGCTCGCGCACCTTGGCCGCCGCCGAATCCGTGAACAGCACTTCCGGCTGTTCCGTCACCACCGCTTCGCTCATGCCCATGACACCTTGCTCCTGCTCAGTTCAGCTCCGCCCCCAGGCGCGCTTGCCGCTTCCCTGGATTGCCCGGCCCGGCCGGCCCGGGCGTCCGGTTCCCGCGGCGAGCGGCGCTCGCGATGCGCGAGCCCTTCAACCCGCCTTGCGGCGTCCTTCCTGCATCTCCAGCACCGTGGACTCGGCCTTGTTGGCCTCGCCCGGCTTGTGATGGGTCAAGGCCGCCATTTCGCCGCCTTCGTACAGCAGCTGGCCGTTGATCATGGCACCCGGCTCCATCTGCAGCACCTTGTAGTGCACGTTGCCGGTAACCCGCGCCTTGGACGCCAGCGACAGCTTCTCGCTGGCGCGCACATCCCCGATCACGGTGCCGTTCAGCATCATGGTGGGGACGCGGACGTCGCCTTCAATAGACCCGCTTTCGCTGACCGACAGATGGGCGGCCTTGTCGGCGCCCAGGGTGGTGACGCTGCCCTTGATCTTGCCGTCCACGTGCAGGCCCCCGGAGAAGCGCACGTCGCCCAGAACTTCCGTTTGCCGCCCGATCAGAGTGTCCACTGCCGTCCCCTTGCCGCCGCCGCCCGTGCTGCCGCTGTTGCCGGAACCCAAAAACCCCTTCATGAGAGCGCCTCCTGCATGATCTTGTTCCAGTCGTAGTCGTCGTCGATCCGGGGAGCGCCCTCGCCCTGCAGGGTCACCGTGGCGCGCAGGGGCCTGAAGCCTTCGGGGAAACGGAAACTACCGCTGAACTCTTCAAAATACTTGAAGGAAAATACCAGATTTCTGTTGCCGTCTGTGGCCAGATCGGCCAATTTCAGGGTTTGCTTGGCGCCGCCGCGGAAGCCTTCGAAGCTGATCGCCAGTTCGCCGTCGACGCGCTTGTCGTGGCGCACCGACTGGATCAGCACCAGATCGTATCGGTAGTTGCCGGGCTGGAGCTGCTTGTCCTTGGGCCCGTAGACCTTGAACTCGAACACCCGCACCCCGGCCTGCGACTCCGCCGGCGAGACGATGCCGCGGTAGAAGGCGAGCTGCTCGCGCAGGTCGGCCGACTCGGCCTGCAGGGTCGCCAGCGACTGCTTGACCGTGGTGCAGGCGCTGTCGTCGATCTGCTGCGAGCGGTTCAGGTAGGCGGCCTGGTCCTTGAGCTGCTGGTTCTCGGAGATGGCCGCGCGCAGCTTCTGCGACAGGTCGCGGTTGTCCTCGCGCAGGCGGTCGCGCTCCAGCTGGGCGCGCTCGAAGTCGGAGACGGTGTGCGAGCGGGTGTAGCGGTACAGGCCCCAGCCGCCCAGCAGCACCGCCGCGGTGACGCCGCCGACGATGATCCAGCGCCGCCAGGGGCGGTGCTGGGCGATGATGATCTTGTGCTTGCTGTTCACGCCCCGGCCTACGGCGCGAGCGGCGGCAGGTCGAGCGCGGCCTGCTCGTCGCAGTCGAACATCAGGTTGAAGCACTGCACCGCCTGGCCGGCGGCGCCCTTGGTCAGGTTATCGATGACCGACAGCACCACCACCGTATCGCCGCCGCCGGGACGGTGCACCGCGACGCGGCAGGTATTGGAGGCGCGCACCGAGCGCGTCTCCGGCTCGCTGCCGGCCGGCAGCACGTCGACGAAGGGCTCGCCGCGGTAGCGGCTTTCGAACAGCGCCTGCAGGTCGGTCCCGGGCTCGGTCAGCCGCGCGTAAATGGTCGCCTGCATGCCGCGGATCATCGGGATCAGGTGCGGGATGAAGGTCAGCCCGACCGGCTCGCCCGCCACCGCCGTCAGCTCCTGCACGATCTCCGGCAGATGGCGGTGGCCGGCGACGCCGTAGGACTTCAGATTGTCGGACGCCTCGACGAACATCGAGCCGAGCTTGAGTTCGCGGCCGGCGCCGCTGACGCCGGACTTGCAGTCGGCGATGAGGCTGCCGCGGTCGACCACGCCGGCCTCCAGCAGCGGCAGCAGGCCCAGCGTCACCGCCGTGGGATAGCAGCCGGGGTTGCCGACCACGCGCGCCTTGGCGATCTCGTGGCGGTGCAGCTCCGGCAGCCCGTAGACCGCCTCGGCCAGCAGGTCCGGGCAAGGGTGCTCGTGCTTGTACCACTGCTTGTAGACCGCCGGATCCTTGAGCCGGAAATCGGCCGACAGGTCGATCACCTTCACGCCCTGGGCCACCAGCGCCGGCGCCATGCCGGCGGCGGTGCCGTGCGGCGTGGCGAAGAACACCGCCTGGCACTGCGCCAGGGCGGCCGGGTCGGGCTCGCTGTAGACCGCTTCGCAATGGCCGCGCAGCTGCGGGAACAGCGCGTCGGCGCGCTTGCCGGCTTCCTGCCGCGAAGTCAGCACCTTGACCCTGGCACGCGGGTGCCGCGCCAGCAGGCGCAGCAGCTCGGCGCCGGTGTAGCCGGTGCCGCCCACGATTCCGACCTCGACGACGTTGCTGCTCACAGGCGTTCCTGGGTTTTCAGGGGATGGAATGATACCTTGTGTGGCAATTCCAGTAACGAATCCCGCCGGCCATGCTCTGGGTCAAAGCCTTCCACATCGTCTTCGTGGTCAGCTGGTTCGCCAGCCTGTTCTACCTGCCGCGCCTGTTCGTCTACCACTGCGAGGTGCGCGACGAGGAGGGCCACCAGCGCTTCGCCACGATGGAGCGCAAGCTGTACGGCATCGGCACCATCGCCATGCTGGGCACCTGGGGCTTCGGCGTCTGGATGCTGCTGCTGGAGCCGGCGTACCTGCAGGCGCACTGGCTGCACGCCAAGCTAGCGCTGGTGCTGCTGCTGTCCGGCTACCAGGGCTGGCTCAAGGCCAACGTGCGCCGCTTCGCGGCGAAGCAGAACAGCCGCAGCGGCCGCTTCTGGCGCCTCGCCAACGAGGTGCCGGCGCTGTTCCTGGTCGCCATCGTGATCCTGGTCGTGGTCAAGCCGTTTTGAGGAAGCGCCCGCGCCTCACGCCAGAGCGCGGAGAGCCCGAAGGGCCCCGCGGCATGGCCGCAGTTACGAGCTGGAGCCTTCTTCCGGCTTCATCTGCGACTGCTGGTAGTTCTGCAACCCCACCTTCTCGATCAGGCCGAGCTGGGTCTCGATCCAGTCGATGTGCTCCTCCTCGCTCTCCTGGATGTCCACCAGCAGTTCGCGGGTGACGTAGTCCTGCACCTGTTCGCAATAGGCGATGGCCTCCTTGTACATCGGGTGCGCCTCGCGCTCGCGGCGCAGGTCGCATTGCAGGACTTCGGTGACGTTCTCGCCGATGTAGAGCTTGCCCAGGTCCTGCAGGTTGGGCAGGCCCTCGAGGAACAGGATGCGCTCCATCAGCCGGTCGGCGTGCTTCATCTCGTCGATCGACTCCTCGTACTCGTGCCTGGCCAGGCGCGCCAGGCCCCAGTTGCGCAGCATGCGGTAATGCAGGAAGTACTGGTTGATCGAGGTCAGCTCGTTGCGCAGGGCCAGATTGAGATGCTCGAGTACCTTGGGATCACCGCGCATGGACCGGACTCCGTTGAGGTGGGCACAGGGACCGTACCTTGCGCGTTCGGCGCGCGCCGGGCAAGAGTTCGGCGGGCGGCGCTCAGGCGGCCGCGGTCAGCGAGTCGAGCTGGTCCAGGCGCAGCGGCTGGCTATTGCGGTGCTGCGCCAGCAGGTGGCGCGCTTCCGGCACGCAGCGGCCGCAGACGCTGCCCACGCCGAGCTGGTCCTTCAGCGCGCGCACGGTGCAGGCGCCCTGCTCCATGGCCTGGCGGATCTTGCTGTCGGAAACGGCGCGGCAGACACAGACATACATGGCGAACGGCACCCGCGGATAGAGCAGCGATGCCATATTTGATCGCGAATGATAATGATTGTCAATTATGAATCGGAGCTGAGCGCGCCAGGGGCTGGCGCACCGGGGTGGATCAGTGCCCGGCGGGGCCGGCGGCGGCCGGGGCGGGCGTTTCGCGCGGCTGCAGGCCCAGCAGGGGCGCCAGCTGGTTGAGGGCGCCGCGGTAGACCTCGCGCTTGAACGCGACCACCTCCTGCAGCGGCTGCCAGTAGTCGACCCAGCGCCAGCCGTCGAACTCCGGATGGGCGGTGGCATTGAAATTGACCAGGCATTCCTCGCACTGCATGCGCAGCAGGAACCACTTCTGCTTCTGGCCGATGCACACCGGGTGGCGGCCGCGCCGGATCAGGCGGCTGGGCAGGCGGTAGCGCAGCCAGTCGGCGGTGACGCCGAGCAGCTGGACGTGCTCCGGCTTCAGCCCCAGCTCCTCCTCCAGCTCGCGGTACAGCGCCTGCTCCGGCGTCTCGTTGCGCTGGATGCCGCCTTGCGGGAACTGCCAGGCATCCTGGCGGATGCGCTTGGCCCAGAACACCTGGGACGCCGCACTGGCCAGGATGATGCCCACGTTGGGACGAAACCCATCCGCGTCAATCACGTTTATTGCAGTAAAATTTCAAAAGTTGGGGGGATTCTTTCACAGCGCCGTTTGCGCCAGCAATAATGTCGTCCCGACAAGCGCCGCGGCTGCCCGCCCCGGACTGTTCAAACCGGCGCGGCGGCGCCTCCCCCGGACTCCTGAATCGTGACCGACCTGGCCATCTTCGACCTTGACCACACCCTGCTGGACGGCGACAGCGACTACCTGTGGGGCCAGTTCCTGGTCGAGCAGGGCAAGGTGGACGGGGCGGCCTACGAGCGCCAGAACAAGGTTTTTTACGACCAGTACCTGGCCGGCACGCTGGACATCGACGCCTTCGCCAGCTTTTCGCTGGCGCCGCTGGCCGCCGGCGAGCCGCGGGAGCTGTACGCGCTGCGCGAGCGCTTCGTGCGCGACAAGATCGAGCCCTGCGTCGCGCGCGGCGCGCGGGCGCTGCTGGACCAGCACCGCGGCCGCGGCGACATCCTGATCATCACCACCGCCACCAACCGCTTCATCACCGAGCCCATCGCCGCCCTGCTCGACGTGCCGCACCTGCTGGCGACCGATCCGGAAATGATCGACGGCCGCTACACCGGCCGCATCACCGGCCACGCCAATTTCCGCGAGGGCAAGGTGCTGCGCCTGCGCGACTGGCTGGAGCGCATGCGCATCGAATACCGCCGCTCCACCTGCTACAGCGACTCGCACAACGACCTGCCGCTGCTGAACTTCGCCGACACCGCCGTGGCGGTGGACCCCGATCCGACCCTGCGCGCCGAGGCGCAGCGCCGGGGCTGGGCGGTCATCAGCCTGCGCTAGCTGGGAACCGGGCGGCGGATCCGGCCGTGCGCGTTCGGCCGCCCTTCGCGGCAGCGCCGCCCTCTCCGCTTTCAGCCTGGCTTGCGGCCGAGCAGCGCGAACACCCGGTGCGGCGCCTGCAGCAACGGCTGCGGGAAGCGTGCGGCCAGCAGCTGCGCGTGCTCGGCGTCGAACGCGGCCACCGCCTGTGGCGGCAGCGAGGCGGCGATGCCGGCGCTGGCGCGGATGCGGCCGCGCCAGGCCTCGTGGCTGTAGGGCTGGTCGAGGTCGAAGCTGAAGCACTCCAGGCCGGTGAAGCCGGCGCCTTCCAGGTCGGCGAACCAGCGCCAGTGGATGCCGCAGCCGCCGCCCATCGTCCAGCGCGGGTTGTGCTTGAGGATCAGCGCTTCGGTCGCTTCCACCACCGAGCCGGGCCGCGGCAGCCAGTCGAAGTGCGCGATCAGCAGCGCGCCGCCCGGCCGCAGCAGGCGCATCGCCTCGGCCGCCGCGCGCGGCCGCTGGAACCAGTGCCAGCATTGGCCGGCGGCGACGACGTCGAAGCCGGCGTCGGGCAGGCCGGTCTGCTCCGCCCGCGCCTGCACGTAGCCAACCTCCAGCCCTTCCGCGCGGCTCAGCGCGCGCGCCTGCTCCAGCATCGGCGCCGCCGGATCCAGCCCGGTGGCGCGGCAGCCGCGCGCGGCGAACCCGCGTGCCAGGGCGCCGGTGCCGGTGCCCAGGTCGAGCAGGCACTGGCCCGGCAGGCCCACCGCCCAGGACGCCGCAGCCCGGGCGAAGAAATCGTCGGGGAAGCCGGCGCGATGCCGGCCATAGTCGGCCGCGGTGAGGCCGAAATCGACGTGGTCCATCCTCAGTGTCTCCAGGTTGAAGTGAAGACACGGCCGTGTCGCAAGCATGCGCGGCGATTGCAGCACCGGCCCGGTGGGGGGTCAATCTCGATTGAACCGATCAACCTGTCGGCCAATACTGCGGCGCATGAGCACCTTGATCTCCGCCGGCGAGGCCTGCGCGCTGCTCGGCGTGATGCGGCCGACCTTGTACAGCTACGTCAGCCGCGGCCTGCTGCGCGCCCTGCCCGGCCCCGACCATCGCACCCATCGTTATCGCCGCAGCGAGGTGGAGCGGCTGGCGCAGCGGCCGCTGCGGCGGCGTGCCGGCAAGGCGGCCAGCGGCGCGCTCGACTTCGGGCCGCCCCTGCTCGAATCGGGCCTGTGCCTGATCGAGCGCGGCCACCTGTATTTCCGCGGCGTCGATGCGGCGGCGCTGGCCGACGGCGCCGGCCTCGAACAGGTGGCGCGCCTGCTGTGGGCCGCGCCGGACGATCCTTTTGCGCAACGCGCGCCATCCTGGCCGCCGCCGCGGCGCGCGGCCGCAGCGGCCGGCGGCGACGGGATGCCGCTGCGGCGCGCGCAGGCGCTGTTCGCCCTCGGCGCCGCCGCCAACGACGACAACCCCGCCGCACTGCTGCGCGAGATGGCGGCCTGCCTGCTCGGCGTTGCGCCGTCGGCCATGCCGATCCACCGCCAGTGCGCCCGCGCCTGGAGGCTCCAACCCGCCGGCGAAGCGCTGGTGCGCGGCGCGCTGGTGCTCTGCGCCGACCATGAGCTGAATGCCTCGGGCTTCGCCGCGCGGGTCATCGCTTCCACCGGCGCCAGCCTGCGCGAGGCGGTGCGCGGCGGCCTGGGCGCGCTGTCCGGCCCGCGGCATGGGCAGATGACGGCGCTGGTCGAGCAGATGTGGGACGAGCTGGACGCCGGCGCCGAACCGCGCGCGCTGCTGGCGCGCCGGCTGGAGCAGCACCGCGCCATCCCCGGCTTCGGCCATCCGCTGTATCCCGACGGCGATCCGCGCGCGCGTTGGATTCTCGGCCGGCTGCCGGCCGACGGCCGCCGCGAAGCCGTGCTGGCGGCGGCGCTGGACCTGCAGGGCGAAGCGCCGGCCCTGGACTTCGCGCTGGTGGCGCTGCGCCGCCACTTGCGGCTGCCGGCGGGCGGCGCCTTCGTGCTGTTCTGCCTGGGGCGCTGCGTCGGCTGGATCGCGCACGCGCTGGAGCAGCGGCCGCTGGGATTGATCCGGCCGCGGGCAGTCTACGGCGGCGTGCGGCCGCCGGCCGTCACGGACGCAGGAACGGCGCCAGGGCTTGCAGGTGCTGCGGGTGCTCCCGCTGCAGGTCCGCGGCCGCGCCGAACTGGTGGTCGGCGTAGTCGAAGCCCGGCGTGACCACCTCGGCGATCAGCGCGTGGCCGGCGCCGTCGAGCAGGCGCGAGGCCTTCCAGCAGCCGCCCGGCACCGGCAGGAAGCGCGTCTGCGCGTCCAGCCGCTCGCGCCGCAGCGCGCCGTCCGCACCGAGCAGCAGGTATTCGAGCGACCCGCCGTCGAGGAAGTAATGCAGGATGTCGCTGCGGTTGCGGTGCAGCCGCCCGACCGGCTGCGCGCCGGTGAGCAGGTAGTAGATCGAAGTGCAGAGCGGCCGTCCGCCCTGCGGCGTGGCATGGGCGTGCGGGCTAGTATAGATGCGGCGGAAATAGCCGCCCTCGGGGTGCGGCTCCAAGCCGAGCCGTTCGACCCAACCGCTCACGGCTCCAGCCGCTCGAGGCGCCAGCCCGCTCCTTCGCGCACGTAGCGCAGGCGGTCGTGGACGCGGTTGGCGCGGCCCTGCCAGAATTCGATGCTGTCGGGCACCACGCGATAGCCGCCCCAGTAATCCGGCAGCGGGATGTCCTGGCCCTCGAAGCGCTGCACCGTCTGGGCCAGGCGCGCGTCGAGGTCGGCGCGCGTGCCGACCCGGCTCTGGCGCGAGGTGTACGCGCCGATCTGCGAGCCGCGCGGGCGGCCATGGAAATAGCGGTCCGACAGCTCCTGCGGCACCTTCTCCACCCGGCCCTCGATGCGCACCTGCCGCTCCAGCCGGTCCCACCAGAACGTCAGCGCCGCCTGCGGCCGTGCGGCCAGCTCGGCGCCCTTGCGCGAATCGTAGTTGGTGTAAAAGGTGAAGCCGCCGTCGTGCAGGCCCTTGAACAGCACGATGCGCACCGACGGCCGGCCGTCCGCCGCCACCGTGCCCAGGGCCATCGCGGTGGGTTCGACCAGACCGCCGGCCTCGGCGTCGGCCAGCCAGCGCTGGAACTGCGCCAGCGGATCGGGCAGCACGTCGGCCTCGGTGAGCGGGGGGTTGCGTTCGTACTGGGTCATGAAAGCTTGAAGGCGGGATAAATGGGGCAAAATAGGGACAGCGAACCGCTTCCATTGTGCCGGAAATCCCCATGCCGACGTTCAAAGCCCTGCGCGTGCACCAGGTCGAGAAAACCTTCCAGGCCCGCTTCGAGCAGCTCCAGCTGGCGGACCTGACGCCGGGCGAGGTGGTGATCCGCGTCGCCTGGTCCTGCCTCAACTACAAGGATGCGCTGGCCGTGACCGGCAAGAGCCGCATCATGCGCGCCATGCCGCGCGTCGCCGGCATCGACCTGTCCGGCACGGTGGAGAGCAGCAGCGATCCGCGCTACAAGGCCGGCGACAAGGTGCTGGTCACCGGCTGCAACCACGGCGAGCTGCTCGACGGCGGCCTGGCCGAGCTGGCGCGCGTGCCGGCCGAGTCGGTGGTGCCGCTGCCGCCGGGGCTGAGCCTGTCCGAGGCGATGGCCCTGGGCACCGCCGGCTTCACCGCCGCGATGGCGCTGCGCCGCATGCTGGAGAACCACCAGGCGCCGGCGCACGGCCCGATCGCCGTCACCGGCCCCACCGGCGGCGTCGGCAGCGTCGCCATCAGCCTGTTCAAGCGCGCCGGCTTCCAGGTGGCGGCGATCACCGGCAAGAGCACGCCGGAAGCGGAGCAGTACCTGCGCATGCTCGGCGCCGACGAGATCGTCGACCGCAACACCCTCGACCTCGGCGGCAAGCCGATGGAAGCCGCGCGCTGGGGCGGCGCGGTGGACAACCTCGGCGGCGACACCCTCGCCTACCTGACGCGCACGGTGAAGCCCTGGGGCAACATCGGCAGCGTCGGCCTGGCCCAGGACTTCAAGCTCAACACCACGGTGATGCCCTTCATCCTGCGCGGCGTCAGCCTG
This sequence comes from Nevskia sp., assembly GCA_035651715.1. Taxonomy (GTDB): domain Bacteria; phylum Pseudomonadota; class Gammaproteobacteria; order Nevskiales; family Nevskiaceae; genus Nevskia. Next base: position 69,181 of record DASRFD010000089.1, on the reverse strand, counting down.
CTCGGCATCCACTCGGTGGAAGTGCCGCGCCCCTGGCGCGAGGCGATCTGGCAAAAGCTGGCCGGCGAGTGGAAGCCGGCGCAGCTGGCGCAGATCGCCCGCCGCACCGTCACGCTGGACGAAGTGCCGGCGGTCTGCGCCGAGCTGATCGGCAGCAAGGTGCTGGGCCGCACCCTGGTACGGATCGGCGGGGAGAACTGAGACGCCGATGAGCGAGCACTCGCACAGCCACGCCGGCCACGACCACGATCACGATCACGACCACGATCACGATCACGATCACGATCATGGCCACGACCATGACCATGATCACGATCGCCACGGCCGCGGGCATGACCACGGCCACCGGGCCCACCGCGGGCACGCGCATGGACATGGCCACAGCCACGGCCATCACGGCCACGCCCATGGCAGCGGCAACGAGCGGCGCCTGACCATCGCGCTGGTGCTGATCGCCGTCTTCATGCTGGTGGAGGTGGCGGGCGGCATCATCGCCCACTCGCTGGCGCTGATCGCCGACGCCGGCCACATGCTGACCGATTCCGCCTCGCTGGTGCTGGCGCTGTTCGCGCTGCGCGTGGGCAAGCGGCCGGCCGACGAGCAGTATTCCTACGGCCGCCAGCGCTACGAGGTGCTGGCCGCCTTCGTCAACGGCCTGGTGCTGCTGGCGCTGAGCGCCTGGATCCTCTACGAAGCCGCGGTGCGCCTGTTCCGGCCCGAGCCGGTGCAGGGGCTGATCATGCTGGTCGTCGCCGGCATCGGCCTGCTCGCCAACATCGCCGCCTTCCTGGTGCTGCGCGACGGCGGCGACAACCTCAACATGCGCAGCGCCGTGCTGCACGTGCTGGGCGACCTGCTGGCTTCCGCCGCGGCCATGGTCGCTGCCGGCATCATCATGCTCAGCGGCTGGATGCCGATCGATCCGATCCTGTCGGCGGTGGTGGCGCTGCTGATCCTGCGCGGCGGCTGGCGCGTCACCCGCGAATCGGCCCACATCCTGCTCGAAGGCGCGCCGCCGGGCATCGAGATCGAGGAAGTCTCCGCCGACCTCGTCGCCGAGGTGGCGGGCGTCAGCGGCGTGCACCACCTGCACGCCTGGTCGCTGACCGACTCGCGGCCGATGATGACCCTGCACGCGGTGATCGGCGAGAGCGTGGACCAGGACGCGGCGCTGGGCGCGATCCGGAAGCGCCTGAGCGAGCGTTTCGGCGTGGTCCATGCCACGATCCAGCTCGAGCGCGCCGGCTGCGCCGACGGGCACCGCGACAACTGCCACGACCAGGCCAAAGCCACGGCGGGCTGAGACGCGGGCGGCCCCGCCCCGGTGAGCCAGGCCATCCTCCAGGCCGCGGGATGCGCCCGCGCCGCGGATGGCGGCGAAACGCGGCGCGTACTTCAGCCCCTCGCCGGAATCAGGCCGACGCCCCGCTCAACGCCGCGCCGGGGCTGCGGCCGGCCTGCCACCACGCCGCGAGGATGCAGAGCGCGATCGCGGCGCCGAACACCAGCGGCAGCACGAAGATGTAGCACCAGCCGAGAATGCCGACGGCGAGATAGCCGGCGGCCAGGGTCAACAGCAGCGGCCGCAGGCGCCGCGCATCCTGCCTGGCCAGCGCCGCAAGCTGCCACAGCAGCAGTGCCATGGCGAACAGGCAGGCGCTGATGCTCAGGCCGAAGCCCTGGTAGAAATCCCAGTAGCTGTGGCGCGCGCCCATCACATTCATTTGCAGCGATTGCATGCTGCCGAGCAGGATCGCCGCCGGGCCGTCCCTGACCGGCGTCCAGGGCGCGCCGCGGCTGTGGCCGGCGGCGAGCAGCAGGCCGAGCGCGGCGGCGATGCGCAGCAGCAGGGTCGGGCTCACGCCGCGGCGGCCTCCGCCACGCACTGCGCGAACAGCTGCAGCAGGCCGGGCCAGCCGCCGTCCACGTCCTTGCGCATCTTCTCGCCGCCCTGCTCGCCGAGCGGCTCGAAGTCGCGATGCTCGACTTCGACGCGGGTCAGGCCGGGGCCTTCGGCGACGAAGCGCACCTCGACTTCGGAAGCGACGCGGCTGTCCGGCTTCCATTCCGCGCTGATCTCCCAGCTGAACACCGCGCGGCTCGGCGGTTCCCACACCCGCACGTGGCCGTTGCCGACCTCGCTGCCGTCCTCGTATTCCGCGTACCAGCGGCCGCCGACGCGCGGCTCGATCACCGAGCGCTTCACCGGCCCGTTGCCGATGCCGTGCGATTTCGGCCACCAGCGGTCGATGCCGGCGGTGAAGACCTCGAAGGCGCGCGCCGGCTCGGCCCGCACCACCACGCTCTTGCGCACCGGCGCAATGCGGATCGTCCTGCTGCTCATCGCGGTTGCCCCCTGTCGTGATCGCGCTCGATCTCCTGCTGGAACGCGGCGAGCGCCTGATCCCAGAACTGGTCCAGCCAGGCGCGCAGCGCGCCGAGGCCGTGGGGATCGATGGAGTAGACCCGCTGCGTCCCCTCGGCCCGGTCGCGCACCAGCCCCGCCTCCTTCAGCACCTTGAGGTGCTGCGACACCGCGGGCCGGCTCACCGGCAGGCCCTTGGCGATCGCCCCCACCGGGCGCGGCCCCGCGCGCAGGCGCTCGAACACCCTGCGGCGGGTCGGATCGGCCAGGCAGCTCAGCGCTTTATCGTAAGCCATGGCTTACGGTAAGTTTCTACTTACATAAAGTCAAGCCGGTGCCGGCCACCGGGCGTGAAAAAGCCGCGCCGGCCTTGCGGGGGCGGGCGCGGCTTTTACCTGCGGCGGGCTCAGACCATCTTGATCAGCAGCCTGGCGATCCTGCGGGTGAAGTCGGTGTACGGCGGGTAGAACATCGACAGCGCCGAGATCTGCGTGCGCACCACGGCGCGCTCGTGCGAGAAGGCCTTGAAGCCGTAGTGGCCGTGGCCGTTGCCGATGCCGGAGTTGTTGACGCCGCCGAACGGCAGGTTGCCGTGCAGGAACTGCACCACGGTGTTGTTGATGCAGGCGCCGCCGGAGCTGGTCTGCTTCATCACCTTCTGGATGTTCGACTCGGTCTTGCTCCAGATGTACAGGGCCAGCGGCTTGGGATCGGCGTTGATGCGGCGGATCACCTCGTCGAGGTCGGCGTAGGAGATGATCGGCAGCAGCGGGCCGAAGATCTCCTCCTGCATGATCTTGGCGTCGTCGGGGATGTTGTCGAGCAGGGTCGGCGCGATGAAGCAGTCCTGCTCGCTGACCACGCCGCCGGTGAGGGTGCGGGCGCCGCGCGCCCTGGCGTCGTCGAGCAGGGCCTTGATGCGGCCGGTGTGGCGCTGGTTGACGATGCGCGCCAGGTACGGGCTGTCCTTCTGCTTGGCCGGGTCGGCGCCGTAGGCATTGGCCAGGGTCTCCTGGCAGAGGCGCACGAATTCGTCCTTGACCGAGGCGTGGACGTAGATGTGGTCCGGCGCGATGCAGGTCTGGCCGTCGTTGGTGTACTTCGACCACATGATGTTGCGCGCCGCCTGCTGCAGGTTGGCGCTGGCGTCGATGATGGTCGGCGACTTGCCGCCCAGCTCCAGGGTGACGCTGGTCAGGTGCTTGGCGGCGGCGGCCATCACCACCTTGCCGATGGAGGGCGCGCCGGTGAAGAAGATGTGGTCGAACGGCAGCGCCAGCAGCGCGGTGGAGACGGCGACGTCGCCTTCGAAGATGGCGACCTCGTCCTCGGCGAACAGCTGCCGGACGATCTTGACCATCACCGCCGACAGGTTCGGCGTCATCTCCGAGGGCTTGAGGATGGCGGTGTTGCCGGCGGCGATCGCCGAGATCAGCGGGCCGAAGGTGAGGTTCACCGGGTAGTTCCACGGCGAGATGATCAGGCAGCGGCCCTTGGGCTCGTACTGCACCCAGGCGCGCAGGCCCACGGTAGCGCGCGACGGCCAGACGCGGGTCGGCTTCATCCACTTGCCGAGCTTGCGCAGGGCGTCGTTGGCCTCCGACACCACCGACAGGATTTCGGTCAGCTCCACTTCCGCCGGCGGCTTCCTGAAGTCGGCGTAGCCGGCCTTGATGAATTCCTCGCTGTGCGCGATCACGGCGTCGCGCAGCTTCTGGATCTTGGCCTTGCGCTCCTGCCTGGTGGAGCTGCGCAGGCGCAGCGCGGTCTCGCGCTGGCGCTCGAACACGCGCTGGATCTCGGCTTCGACGCCCTGCTGCGGGGCGGCGGACGGCAGATAGGAAACGACGCTGTTCATGGCTGTGGGACTCCTCCGGCGAACGGGCGCAAGAACCTGCGCCGCTATTGAACGACCGTCCGAGCTTAAGCAAAAAAGGCCTGACGCGCTACCGCGCCGGCGTCACGCGGAAAGCGCCTTTACCCCATCAATAGTTGGGGTTTTGCCGGTTTATCGCAGCCGATGACGGGTCGGCCGAGGTTCGGCGCGGCGGCCCTCAGGCCGCTGCCGCGGCCTGGTTGCCGAAGATGTGTACGCCGTATTTCCAATAGCCGGCGACGTTGTTGAGACGCGCATCCTGGTCGCTGGGCATGGGCAGCACCTCGCCCTCGATCTGCGGCTGCAGGAACGGCGCCAGGATCGCGCCGCCGCCGCCGGTGATGACGATGGCGTCGAGGTCCCAGTCGTCGGCCCACAGGCGGTTGGCCTCGGTGGCGATGCGGGTGGCGAGCTGGCTGTAGGCGTGCTGGGCCAGGCCGGTGAGGTCGTATTTCTGGCCCTTGATCTTGATCACGCCGCGGCTCACCGCCTCATACAGGCGATACAGCTCGACCTGGGTGCCGCTCTTCTCGTGCAGCAGGTTGGCGATGGCGTTGTAGGCCACCGACATGCCGGAATCGGTGGACAGGCTGCCGCGCTCGGAGTAGCGGGTCTTGTCGCTGATGGTGAAGTCGGTGGTGCGGAAGCCGATGTCGATGACGCCGATCTTCTCGGTGATGAAGCGCTGGTTCAGCGCCTTGCCGTTGCCGTCCAGCATCAGGTTGAACAGCGAGCCGAACGGCTGCGGCACCACCCGCACCTTCTCGATGTAGACGCTCTTGTCCTCGCGCGTGCCGTTGGCCTGCACCACGGTGACGGTGTGGCGCTGCTGCAGCAGGGTGGTCAGCGCGTCCTTGTACTTGCGGAAGAAGCTGATCGGCAGGCCGGTGACCAGGCGGATCGGGTCGCCGTGCTCGGCATAGGGCGTCAGGCCGGCCAGGGCCAGGTTGCGGGCGTACTTGGCGATGAACTGGGCATGGTCGAGGGTGAAGCCGCGGCCGCGCGACTGGGTTTCGGCCAGCTCGCCGATGAACACCTCCTCGCCGCCGATGGCGAAGTGCCGCGGCTGCGCCGCCTGCGAGGGCAGCAGGGCCTCGGCGAACTGGATCGGGTTCGCCTCGCCGACGATGGACTTGAAGACCTGATACTGGCGGCCATCCGTGGCCTTGGTGTAGCCGAAGCCGATGTCCGCGGCCAGAATGCGCATGCACGAAACTCCCCGGCACAACTATTTGAGATGGCGGGTTTGTAGCATGGGGGGCGGATGCGGTCAAAGCCGCGCCGCAGGCGGATTTTCCGCCTGGGTTCAGGACCACGGGAGGATGGCATGAAGGTATTGCGCACGCCGGACCAACGCTTCGCCGGGCTGCCCGGATTTCCGTTCGAGCCGCACTACGTCGAGATCGACGGCCTGCGCATGCACTACCTCGACGAGGGGCCGCGCGAGGCGCCGCCGGTGCTGATGCTGCACGGCGAGCCGTCCTGGTGCTACCTGTACCGCAAGATGATCCCGGTCTTCGCCGCCGCCGGCCTGCGCGCGGTGGCGCCGGACCTGATCGGCTTCGGCCGCTCCGACAAGCCGGCGCGGATGGCCGACTACAGCTACCAGAAGCACGTCGACTGGATGACTGCCTTCCTCGCCGCGCTGGACCTGCGCGGCATCACCCTGGTCTGCCAGGACTGGGGCTCGCTGATCGGCCTGCGCCTGGCGGCGGAGCAGGAGCCGCGCTTCGCCCGCGTGGTGTTGTCCAACGGCTTCCTGCCGACGGCGCGGCAGAAGATGCCGGGCGCGTTCAAGCTGTGGCGCGCCTTCGCCATGTACTCGCCGTGGTTCCCGATCGGCCGCATCGTCAACTCCGGCTGCGCCGGGAAGCTGCCGCCGGAGGTGATCGCCGCCTACGACGCGCCGTTCCCCTCTTCGAAGTACAAGGCCGGCGCCCGCGCCTTCCCGCGCCTGGTGCCGGACCGCGAGGACGACCCGGCGGTGCCGGCCAACCGCGCCGCCTGGGACCGGCTGGGCCAATGGCACAAGCCGTTCCTCACCGCCTTCGGCAGCCGCGACCCGATCACCCGCGGCGCCGACAAGTTCATGCAGCGGCAGGTGCCCGGCGCGCAGGGGCAGCCGCACACCACGATCCGCAAGGCCGGACATTTCATCCAGGAGGACAAGGGCGAGGAACTGGCCCAGGTGACGCTGGATTTCATCCGCGCGACGCCGTCGTAGGTCGGCCACGGGCCGGCGGCGCCGTCGCCCTGCCGGGCGGCCTGCAGCTCAGGCCTTGCTCAGGTGCGCCAGCGTGGCGCCGTGCGCCTCCCAATCGCGCCCGTCGAAATCCTCCACCGTCACCTGCTCCACGGTGCCCTCGTCGAGGCAGCGCAGGTTGACCGAGAACCCGTCCGGGTTGGAGCGCGGCACGTAGAACGACTTGATGCCGCACACCGTGCAGAACAGGTGCTTGGCCGTGCCGGTGTTGAAGGTATAGGTGTTCAGCTGCGCGGCGCCGGACAGCAAGGTGAAGTCCGCGGCCGGCACGATCAGGTGCATGTAGCCGGTCTTGCTGCACATCGAGCAGTTGCAGTGCTGCACCGTAAGACGCGCCGGCGCGCGCACCTCGAAGCGCACGGCGCCGCAGTGGCAGCCGCCGCGGTGGGTCACTTTTTCCATCCGCGGATTTTACGCCTGCAATCCGCCCGCCCGCGGATGCCGCCGCAGCGCCCGCCCGCGCCACAGGTGCACGAGGAAGCCCGGCAGCGCCAGCAGGCCGATGACGATGTGCGCCTGCCGGCACAGCGCCCGCGCCTGCTCGCCGCCGACGTAGTACAGACCGTAGCCGCTCAGCACCAGCAGCAAGGCGGCGAGCAGGAACAAACCGCCGGCGCTGCGGTTGCGGCGCAGGCGCCAGAAGCGGTGGATATGGGCGGAGGCCAGGCTGCCCAGCACCGCCAGGCCGAGCATGGCGGCGGCGCCGTGCAGCTTGAGCATCCAGGGTTCGAGCGGGTGCGGCTCGGCGCCGAACTCGCCCTGGTGCTGGAACCAGTCGTGCAGCACCCAGTGCGCCAGGCCGCTGCCGAACAGCAGCAGCAGCGCGGCGTAGGCGCAGCGGCGATGGATCAGGCTGAGCACGGCACGGCTTGCGACACGCCGGCGGTCGCCGGCATGGCGTCCTCCGTCGGATGCTGGATATAGGCCTGCGCGCCGTAGCGGGCCAGCACCTGCCCGGCCAGCGGCGGCGGCGCGAACAGCACCACCTTGGTCAGCGCGTCGGCGTGCAGGCAGTCGGCGGCGCGCACGCTGACGCTGGCGGCGCCGAGCCAGGGCCGGCCGCTGCGCGGGTCGAGCAGCGCCGAGACCTCCCCGGTGCCGCAACGGCGGCGCGAGAAATAGGCGGCCGAGGTCGCCAGCGCCTCGTCGCGCAGCTCCAGGCCGTGCGCGCTGCGCGCCGGCGCCAACGGATGGCGCAGGGCGACGCTCCAGGGCCGTGCGCCGAAGGCGCGCAGGTCGCCGCCGGCGTTGACCAGCGCGGCCTCGACGCCGGCCGCGCCCAGCGCGGCGACGGCGCGGTCCACCGCATAGCCCTTGGCGATGCCGCCGAGGTCGATGCGCAGCGGCCGGCGGAAGCGCACGCGCCGCCCGTCGAGCAGCTCCACCTCGCTCCAGCCCGCGGGAGCGGCTGCCGGCCCGGCAGCCGGGGGCAGATAGCCCCAGTCCTGCAGCCGCGGCGCGACGCAGACATCGAAAGCGCCCAGGCTGCGCCGCGACAGCTCCAGCGCCGCCGCCAGCACCTCGTGCAGCTGGTCGTCGACCGCCACCGGGCGCAGCGCGGCTTCGCGGTTCAGCGTGGACAGCTCGCTGGCCGCATCGTGGAAGCTCATCAGCCGCTGCACCCGCTCCACCGCGGCGAAGGCCGCGTCCACGGCGGCGTGCAGCCGCGCCTGCGGCCACGGCGCGGCGGCGCGGATTTCCACCAGCGTGCCGAGCAGCGGCCGGGCGCGGCGGACCTCCTGCGCCTCAGGGCTTGGCGAGCGCGATGGCATAGGTGGCGAGCAGGCGGCGGATGCCGTCGGTGACGTGCGTGCAGGACAGGGTGGCGCCGCTGATGTTCTGGATGCCGTCGCCGATGCTCAGCGCGTCGCCGTGCTGCTTGCCGTTGAACTGGGCGCGCCAGCGCGGGTTGCGCACGTCGCCGCCGTAGGCTTCGCGGTACTCCAGGATCTCGACCCGGCGCACCGTGCCGGCAGGGTCCAGCGCCACGGCGTAGGTGATGAGGTCGTGCTTGCCGATGACCGCGTCGACGAAGAACCAGCCGCCGTCCGCCGCCTTCCAGGCGCGCAGCGACCCCGCGAACACCTTGACGCCGGAGTCCTTCTCGATCGCCGCGGTCTGCCCGGGGCTGAGAACCACCGGCACCGGCGTCAGTGCCGTGTCGCCGAACATCAGCTTCTGCGCATCCTCGGTGCTCATGTAGACCATGGCCTGCGCCGGCGCCGCGGCGGTGAGCGCGGCGACCGGCAGGAACATCAGGCGGCCGGCGGTGTTCATCAAAAACTCCCGGCCCGGCGCGGCGTTCCGCCAAACCGGATCATAGTGAGAATGTCACTCAGGAAGTTTTGCGGCCGCTCAGTAAGCGAGCCCCAGGCCGAGATCGAAGCGGGTGAAGTCACTGTTGGTCTGGTAAGTCTGGTAGTCCGCCTTGAGAACGACGTGCGGATTGAGGTAGAAGTTCGCGCCGAAGGTCCAGATGCGGTCATACGGCTGCGGCCACGGCCTGCCGTCCGCCGCCAGCCCGGTCGGAACCGTGCTGAAGCCGGGGGCGATGCCCTCGTAGCCCGCCCCCATACTGTACCGCTCCCAACGCGCGAAGGGGGCCAGCTTGTAGCCGTTGTGCTGCCAGACGTTGTAGGCGCCCTGCAGGTACCAGCCGTAGAACTTGGACGGCAGCGGGTTGGAGCCGCCGGCGTTGAGGGTGTTGTATTCGGCGGTGTCGGTGATGCCGCCGCGGGCGTAGACCGCCGACAGGTCGGCCCGGCCGGGGGTCCAGCGGGCGTGGCCTTCCCACAGGGTGACGCGCGAGGGATGGGCGACACCGCTGGTGTCGGAGTCGCCGGTGAACACGGCGGCGCCGGCGAGCAGGCCGGGGATGCCCTTGTAGTTCAGCGAGACATACTCGGCCAGGTGCTGGGCGCTGGCGAACTGCAGCTCCTGGTGGGTCGCCTGCAGCGGGGCGACGCCGTTGTTCTCCAGCTGCAGCGCGGTGCGGTAGAGCGGATCCTCCGGGTTCGGGTTCCAGCTGCCCAGGTTCACGGTGGTGGTGAGTCCGGTGTCCCAGGTCAGGCCGATCGGGGTATCGCCGTGGAAGGCGAAGCCGCCCTCGCGCCAGGTGCTGGGAATGACCAGGGTCTCGACGAAGTTGCGCTGCACGCCGTAGAAGTTGGTCGGCTCGTGGTGCTCGTTGAGCAGGCCGAAGGGCATCAGGAACAGACCGCCCTTGACCGCGGCCCAGTCGGTCAGCTGGCGGTCGACGTAGAACTGCTCGACTTCGAACTCGCCCTGGTCGTCGGAGGAGGCGACGGCGTGCTCGACCTCGAACTCCGAGTTGAATACGGTGCGCTCGTCGAAGTGGTAGCCGATGCCGAACACGGCGCGGGCCAGGTCGGCGGTGGTGTCCTGCGGCTGGTGCAACGGATGGGTGTAATAGATCTCGCCGTAGCCCCACAGGCTCAGGTCCGGCGAAATGCCGCCGGCCGGCCTGGACTCGGCGCCGGCGGCGGCCACCTGCTGCACCTGCGCCGCCTGCTGCTGTTGCTGCGCGGCCAGGGCCTCGTTCTGCTGCCTGAGCTGCTGCAGCTGGGCCTTCATCGCTTCCAGCTGCTGCTGCATCAGCTCGATCTGCTGCTCCAGCTTCTGCGCGGTGGCGGCGTCGACGCCGCCGTCGGCGGCGCGGGCCGCACCGGAGGCGAGCAGCGCGGCGGCAATCAGGCTGAGGGCGAAGGGCTTCTTCATGGGCGTGGCTCTGTTCGGGAATCAGGGTGAGACGGCGGCGGCGCATTGCGCCGGCAGGACCTGGGCCGCCGGGTGGGCCGGGTCGTAGCCGTCGGTGAGGGTGCAGAGGAAGGCGATGACGTCGTCGATCTCGTCCGGCGTCAGCGCGGCGGTGCCGCCGAGCTTGCGGTTGTACGGAATCTCGGCGGTGTTGACGTTGCCGACGTAGCCGGCGTCGCTGCCGACGCTGTTGATGTTGACCAGGAACTGGCCGCCGTACAGCGCCGGCAGGTCGTCGAACTTGGTCGAGTCGCCGGCCGCGGTGGTGGGGTACCACTGCCCGGGATTAGTATCGCGGCGCACGTAGAAGCCGATCGCGTCCTTGAGCGTGGCGAAGCGGCCGTTGTGGAAATACGGCGCGGTGACGGCGATGTTGCGCAGGGTCGGCACCTTGAACTGGCCGCAGACGGCGGAGGTGTTGCGGCCGCCGTCGTCGCGGAACGGGCCGCACACGCCCAGGTCGTAGTAGCGATGCAAGCCGTCGTCGCTGTCCGCCGGCGTGTAGGCAGGCGCGCCGCTGTCGGCGTTGGCCGGGATCTCGCCGTTGCGCGGCACGCCGAGGTTGTCGTAGCTGAAGTCGGTGAACAGCGCCGGCGTCACGCCGTTGGCCGAGGTGCTGGGATGACAGGCGGCGCAATTGCCCTTGGCCGGGTTGTTGAACAGGGCGAAGCCGCGCAACTCCTGCGCGGTGAGGCTGGCGCCGCCGCTGCGCCAGTCGTCGAACCTGCTGCTAAAGGGATGGAAGGCCTGGTCCTCGCGCTCGAACGCCGCCAGCGCGGCGCCGATGCGCTTGAGCGCGGTGTCCGGGTCGTCCAGCACGCCGGCGCCGTAGAGCGCGGTGAAGTCGCCGGCGTAGGGACGGGTCCTGAGCTTGTCCACCACCGCCGCGGCGTCGGCGTTGGCCATCTCGAAGCCGGTGATGAAGGGCAGCACCGCCTGGTCTTCCAGGGTGGCGGCGCGGCCGTCGCGGAAGAAGCCGCCGTTGGGCGCGCCGTCGCCGTCGAAGAAGAAGGCCGGGACGAACGAGGCATACATCAGCGATGGCGTGTTGCGGAAACCGGGCTGGTCCATGCCGGGACCGCCCAGCGGCACCGGCAGGCCATGGTCGGGTCCGGCGGCGGTGTTGTCCCCGGCGAAGGCGAACCGGGCGACGTGGCAGGTGGCGCAGGACTGCCTGCCGGACGCCGACAGCGCCTGGTCGGAGAAGATCTTCTGGCCCAGCTGCGCCGCCGGCGACAGGCCCTGCGCCTGGCCGGCATCGGTGCCGCCGCCGCTGCAGGCGGCCAGGACCAGGCACAGGACGACGGGGCCCAGCCGGGCCAGCCGCGGGCTGCTGCGGTCGACGACCTTCCCCATGGTTTGTTGCGCCGCGCGCGGCATGGCACGGACCCGTCTGTTTATCTGGCGCGGATCATAATGATAAATATTCGCATTCACAAGATCATTGCGGAGCGGGACGCCGGCGGCGGTCGCCTTGACGGCGCGATGCGGGGGTCGCGCGGCGCCCGGCGCCGGCCCGGGCGGCGGGGCGGACGAGGCGCAGAAATCTGTTTAAACCGGCGGCGATCGGACCGATAATCGGCGTCCATGAACCTGCCCTTCGCCAAGATGCACGGACTCGGCAACGACTTCGTGGTCATCGACGCTACCCGCGCGCCCGTGGGCGAGCTGCTGCGGGCGCCCTCCCCGGCCCTGCTCAGCCGCCTGACCGACCGCCGTTTCGGCGTCGGCTGCGACCAGGTGCTGCTGATCGAGCCCTCGCCCGCGCCGGACATCGATTTCGGCTACCGCATCTTCAACGCCGACGGTTCCGAGGTCGGCCAGTGCGGCAACGGCTCGCGCTGCCTGGCGCGCTACGTGCGCGAGCACCGCATGAGCGACAAGCGCGACCTGCGCGTGCGCACCTCGACCGCCCTGCTCGAACTGCACCTGCTCGACGACGGCCGGGTGCGGGTCAACATGGGCGCGCCGCGGCTGGAGCCGGCGCAGGTGCCGATGATCGTCGAAGGCGGCCGCCGCCCGGAATACCGCATCACCCTGGCCGACGGCACCACCCTGGCCTGCGGCGCGGCGAGCATGGGCAACCCCCACGCCGTGTTCGAAGTGGCGGATGTCGACAGCGCGCCGGTGGCGCGGATCGGCGAGGAGCTGCAGCACCATCCGGCGTTCCCGCAGCGGGTCAACGCCGGCTTCGTCCAGTTCCTCGACCGCGGCCATGCCCGCCTGCGCGTCTACGAGCGCGGCGCCGGCGAGACCCTGGCCTGCGGCAGCGGCGCCTGCGCCGCGATGGTGGTGGGGCGGCTGTGGGGCAAGCTCGACCAGCAGGCGGAGATCCAGGTGCGCGGCGGCGCCCTGCAGCTGGAATGGGCGGGGGAAGGCCAGCCGGTGTGGATGACCGGTCCGGCGGAAACAGTATACGAAGGGAGCCTGGAGTGGCCGAAGTAAGCGAATCCGAAGAACAGGTGCAGGACGCGCCGGACCACCTCGCCGCCGGCGAGGCGCCCAGCGAGGCGGCGGTGGTGGCCTATCTCAAGGCCCATCCGCAGCTGCTGACCGACCACCCGCAGCTGCTCGAAACCCTGGAGCTGGCGCATTCCACCGGCTCGGCGGTGTCGCTGATCGAGCGCCAGGTCGAGCTGCTGCGCGGCAAGAACCAGCGCCTGGAGGCGCGCCTCAACCGGCTGATCGACACCGCCCGCGAGAACGAAAACCGCGCCGAGAACGTGCTGCGCCTGGCGCGCACCCTGATCCGCGCGCCCTCTCTGGCCAACATCGTGGTCGGCCTGCGCAGCTCGATGCGCGAGGACTTCGGCATCGACGAAGTGTTCGTCGGCCTCAACGGCGGCGCCTACAAGCGCCACGACATCGACGGCATCATGCCGGTGGAGCCGGGCGGCGCCATCGCCCGCGCCTACGACAACTTCATCCGCACCCGCCTGATCGAATGCGGCCCGATCGCCGAGGACAAGGCGAAGCTGCTGTTCCCCAAGGCCGAGCAGCCGGTGCTGTCGGCGGCGGTGGTGCCGCTGGAAAAGGACAAGAACCTGGGCATGCTGGCCCTGGGCTCGCGCGACCCCGAGCGCTTCCAGCCGCGCCAGGGCAAGCTGTTCCTGGAGATCACCGCCGAGCTGGTCTCGGCCGCAATCCGCGCGCGGCTCACATGAGCGAGGCCGCTCCCGCCTCCGCGCTGGAGCGCCTGCTGTCCGGCTACCTGGACTACCTGCGCGTCGAGAAGCGCGCCTCGCCGCACACGCTCAAGGCCGCGGAGCGGGACGGCCGCGCCTTCCTCGCCTACTGCGCCGAGTGCCGCATCGGCGAGCCGCAGCGCATCGACGTGCACACGGTGCGCGGCTTCGTCACCCGCCTGCACCGCGGCGGCAAGCAGCCGACCAGCCTGCGCCGCTACCTGTCCAGCCTGCGCGGAATGTTCCGCCACGCCCTGGCGCTGGGCCTGGTCGAGCACAATCCCGCCGCCGGCGTGCGCGCGCCCAAGGGCAAGCGCCTGCTGCCCAAGGTGATCGCCGCCGAGGATCTCGGCAACGCCCTGGACAGCGAGCCGGAGGACCGCAACGGCGTGCGCGACCAGGCGATGATCGAGCTGTTCTACTCCGCCGGCCTGCGCCTGGCGGAACTGCACGCGCTGGACGTACCGGCCGGCGGCGGCTTCCCCGACGAGCTGCGCGTGCTCGGCAAGGGCCGCAAGGAGCGCAACGTGCCGGTGGGCGGCAAGGCCCGCGCCGCGCTCGACGCCTGGCTGGCCGAGCGCGGCGCCATCGCCGCGCCGGGCGAGACCGCACTGTTCGTCGGCCGCGGCGGCGCGCGCCTGTCGCAGCGCTCGATCCAGCTGCGCCTTGCCGCCTGGGCCCGCGCCGCCGGACTGCCGGCGCACCTGCACCCGCACAAGCTGCGCCACTCCTTCGCCACCCACCTGCTCGAATCCAGCGGCGACCTGCGCGCGGTGCAGGAGCTGCTCGGCCACGCCAATCTCGCCACCACGCAGATCTACACGCAGCTGGACTGGAAGCGGCTGGCCAAGGTGTATGACGAGGCGCACCCGCGGGCGAAGCGCGGCGGCTCCTCCGGCCGGGGTTAATTTCCGGCGAGTGCCGCACCGGCGCCGCACAGCGCCGACCAGCCGCTTCCGCCCGGCGCCAGCCCTGCCGCGATCGCGGCACCGGCGGCAAGACCCAGCTCGATCACCAGCGCCGCCACCAGGCCGTTGCGCCAACGCCGCGCCAGGAACGGCTTGCCCTCACGCGGCTTCAGCCCGAACAGCCGCGCCAGCCGGCCGCGCCAGGACTGGAACGCGGCCAGGCACTGGCCGATGAGGAAGGCGATGAAGGCGCAGCAGGCCATGGCGGCTCAAAGCAGCGGCGCGACGCGGAAGTCCTGCCGCCCCGCCAGCTGCACGTGCACGGTGGCGCGGCCCTGCGCGTCGGCGGTCACAGCCGTCTCGCGCAGCCCCTCGCAGCGGTACCTCCCGCCGGGATGCAGCTGCCCGAGCTCCAGGGCGTGGACACCGCCCGCCGCCGCGGCGCGGCCCGGGCGCACGGTGCCGGCGAGCACGCCGCCGTCGTTGACGGCGCGCGTCACCAGCACGTCCGGGTAGGACGCGCCCGTCAGCATGGGGCCGTTCAGCGTGCGCGCCGGCACGCCGCGCACGTGCATGGCGCGGCGCACGCCGGCGCCCTGCGCGAACAGCCCGAGCAGGCTGGCGTAGGCGAAGTTGGACACGCCGGGAATCACGCGCACGCCGTCCTCCAGGGTGCCGGGATACTCGTCGCGCACCCGCTGGCGCAGCAGCTCCAGCACCTCGCGGTCGCCCATCTCGCCGGCGGCGGCGCCGACCTGGGCGTAGGTGGTGATCATCGAGCGCTTGTAGTTGCCGGTATCGATCGCATCCCAGCCGCGCGTGACGAGGTCAACCTTGCCATCGGCGACCTTGATGAAGTCCAGCCGTGCGATCTCCCAGGCGCGGCGCGCCACGTCGGGCAGCACGCCGTGCAGGAAGTAGGCGGTGACGCAGTCGGCCATCACCGAGGTCAGGGCGGCGATGGTCAGGCCGGTGCGGCTGGAGCGGATCGCCAGGGTGCGGCCGTCCTGGGTGGTGAACTCGTTGTCGAAATGGCGGCGGTAGTCGGCCTCGATCTCGCTCCACCAGTGCGTGCCGTAGAGGCGGTCGTGGATGCGCACGCAGATCGAGCCGAAGTTGTTGCACAGCGGGTAGATCCAGTTCGGCTCGCAGGGAAACAGGGTGAAGTCGCTGCGCTTGAAATTGCGGTACACCGCCTCGGCCAGCTGCGGGAAGGTGTAGCGCCACTCGCGGCCGTCGGGATGGCGCAGCACCATCGGCTGGTCGTGGTAGCGGCTGTCGCCGGTGTTGGAGATGTACTCGGCCAGCATCGCGCCGAACCAGCCCGAGTACATGATGTTGTCGCGCGGCACCGGGTTGGGGTCCAGGCTGAGGTTGCCCCAGGCGTTCTCCAGCGCCCAGTACTTCCAGTTGCGGTGGTCGAGCATCTTGGCGTGCAGGCGCTGCTGCGCCTCGCTGAGGTAGCCGCGGAACGCCGGCAGGTGTTCGTACTGCAGGGCCGCCAGGGCGTAGCCGTAGTTGCAGCACTGGTAGCGGATCGAGGCCGTCTGGAACTGGTCGATGGCGTCGAAGCCGTCGAAGCGCGGCACCGGCTGCAGCGCGCGGTCGAGGATATGGCGCAGGTAGCCGCAGGCCTCGTCGGACACGCCGGCGCCGTCGCGCACCGCGTCGGCCAGGTCCGGCACCGGCCGCGCGGCGAGGCGCGCCAGGTGCGCATTGCGCCGCTCGCGGTCGGCGACCGCCTGGCGCCGCCCGCGGGCGCGGGCGCGCAGCACCAGCGCCGCGGTGGCGACGACGGCGCCGAGCGTGAGCCAGGGCGCGCCGCTCCACGGCGCCGCCGGCGCCAGCGCCGCGGCGACGCCGGCCGGGCCGAGCCAGGCGACGATCGGCGCCAGGATGTTGCCGCTGCCGAACCAGGCGAACAGACCCGCGCCGAACAGCAGCAGGCTCAGCATGATGCCGAGCGCGGCACCGGCGGCGGGCCCCCAGCCGCCGGCCAGGTGCAGCGAGAAGCCGCCGCCCGGCAGCAGCAGGCCGAGGCCGAAGGCCTGCCCGGCGGGCGCGGCGCCGAACGCCAGCACCAGGCCGATCGCCACCATCGCCGCATAGAGGGCGAGCGTGCGGCGCTGGCGCGATACCGACAGTGGCCCGTCGATGGCCTCGCGCAGCGGGATCAGCGCGATGCCGCGGGGCGGGACGGCGGCGCCGGAGGGGTTGCCGGGCTGGCCGAAGCCGGAACGGTCGAGGACGGGGTTGACGCTGCTCATGCGCTCCTCCAGCGCGGCCGCCGGGACTGCGGCCGCTGGCGGACTTGTACCACTAAATAGACAGTGTGTCTATTTTTTGTAGACAGTCCGTCCATGTCGCGGCCATCGACCGGCGCCGGCGCGAACCGCTACAGTGGCGCATCGCCACCGCCGCCAGGCCCATGCCCGCACGCCGCAGCCGTTCCGCCGAACGCCCCAGGATCGAGGACCGCCTGCTGCTGGCGATGGAGCAGCTGCTGGAGCAGGGCCACAGCTTCTCCACCGTCAGCATTGAGCAGCTCACCGGCGCCGCCGGCCTGGCCCGCGCCACCTTCTACCTGCACTTCCGCGACAAGGGCGAGCTGGTGACGCGCCTGATGCAGCGCGTGCGCGACGAGATCGTGGCCTCGGCCGGCCTGTGGTTCGAGCACGCCGAGCTGGCGCGGCGCGAGGACATGCGCCGCGCGCTGCGCGGCATCCTCGGCGTCTACCAGAAGCACCACGTCATCATCGGCGCGGTGGTGGAAACCGCCCGCACCGACGCGCAGGTGGCGCAGTTGTGGCGCGAAGTGCTGGACGCGCTGTGCGCCGAGAGCCGCGAGGCGGTGCGCCACCTGCACCACGCCGGGCGGGCCCATGCCGCCGCCACGCCGCTGCTGGCCGACGTGCTGACCTGGAGCGTCAACTACTGCGCCATGCACTACGGCGCGAAGCTGCGCGGCGCGCAGCTGGAGAAGCTGACCGACACGCTGACGCACGTGTGCTGGAACGCGATCGTGCGGGAGCCGGAGCGTTCCGGGAGCCCGTAAGCCGGCAGAAATGATCGACGTTCAAATCGTCGCTAGAATGGCGCATGGGACGCAGAAACCAGCATAGCCGGGAGCAGCAGCGGCAGATGGCCCTGGACGCCGCCAGCAGCCTGATCGCAGCCGAGGGACTGGCCGGCTTCTCGATGCGCAAGGTGGCCCAGGCCATGGGCTACACCGTCGGCAATCTCTACCTGCTGTTCAGCAACCAGGACGACCTGCTGGCCGAGGTCTCGCTGCGCACCGCCGACGCCATGCACGCCTACCTGGAAACCCAGGCCGCCAAGGGCAAGACGCCGCTGGACCGGCTGCAGGCCATCTCCTACGGCTACATCGCCTTCGCGCAGAAGCATTCCTTCAGCTGGCGCCTGATGTTCGAGCACCGCCTGCCGCCGGAGCAGTGGAACCATCCCGGGCTGGATGCGAAGCAGAAGGCGCTGTTCGAATTCGTCGAGGGGCACCTCGAGCCGCTGCTGCCGGACGCCAGCCCGAAGGAGCTGCGCGCCGCCGCCACCGCGTTGTGGAGCAGCGTGCACGGCCTGTGCGTGCTCGCCTCGACCGGCAAGCTCAACTGGAGCGGGCTGAAGGACGCGCGGCCACTGTCGGATTTGATCGTGCGGGTGTTCGTGGCGGGGTTGAAACAGGAGTAGCGGCGGCCCCGGGCCGCGGAGTTCGACGCGGCCTGCCCACCCTCGCCCCGGCGCAGCCCTCCCGCGGCGGGAGGCATTGCGCGCGCTTCGATCAGGCCGCCAGGCCGCCCCGCTCGTTCGCCGCGCCACGCCCCGACTGCGCCACCGTGCGCAGCAGCGGGCTGACCAGCTGGCTCGCCGGCGTAACGGTGCGGCGGCTCCACGGGATACGGCCGAAGAACCACCATTTCCAGAAGCCGAGCTTCTCCTCCGGATTGCGGTGCAGCAGCTCGCTGAAGGTCTCGACCGCGCCGATGTCCAGGCCCAGCGCCTCGCGATAGACCTCGTGGACAAACTTGGAGCAGAACATCCGCGACGAGTCGTACTTGAAACCGGTGTGGTACCACCGGCCCATGCGCGCGTCGCAGGCGGCGCGCAGCTTCCGCACCTCCTCCGGCGCGAGGTCGCGGCCGAGCCGGCGGATCACGAACCAGCGCTGGTCCGACCGCGCCACGAAACGCTCCAGCGCGCTGTAGCGCGAGCGCGGGACGGCGCTTTCCGCCACCACCCAGCCGCGCCGCGCATCCCTGAAGGCGATGCCGACGTGGGAAGCTTTCGAGCCGGTGGCGCGGGCCACGCGGCGGAACAGGAGGCCCTTGGTGGCGATGAAGACGATGTCGCCTTCCTGCAGCGGGTAAGACGGATTCATGGCATATCCTTCCGGCATCGGTTCGTGCGGACCTGATGATCGATACGGACCGCGGCGTCGCCGGGCGCCAGCGCAGCGCGCCCGGACTGTGACGCAGTTCATTCCTTCACGCCGTATTCCTGCAGCAGCTTCTCGGCGCGCGCCTGGGCGATCTGGTTGATCAGCTTGGCGTTCTCGAACTCGTCGCGCATGGTCTTGGCCAGGGTGAAGGTCGAGCCGACCAGGAACAGGGTGCCGAGGATCATGTAGCCGCGCATCCAGATTTCAACCGGCATCACCGCGACGCCGAACACCATGCCGGCCAGAGCGGCGGTGAAGGAGACCTTGACGAAAAACAGCCAGGCCGGCGAGTCCTGGCGCATCGCGGCGCCTTCCGGGATCTGCGGGTTCATGAGCTTTTCTCCGTGCTGCCGGGGTGGCCGGTGGCGGGGCCGGCGGCGGCCTGGGCCGCGAGCTTGCTGCGCAGCGCGGCCATGGCCTCGTCGACCGCGCCATCGGCGTTGATGCGGGCGACGCTGCGCTCCAGCCGGTCCTGCTCGTCGAGCAGCTCGCCGGCGGCCTCGGCCTCGCAGTCCGCGACCTCGGCCTTGCGCTCGTGGCGCTCCAGCTCCTGCGCACGGTCCAGCGCGCGGCTGCAGGCGTCGTCGGCCGCGCCGGCGCTGCGCAGGGCGCGGGCCGCGGCCTGGTGCACGTCGATCACCGCCACGCGCTGGCGCACGCGCCCCAGCTCGGCGCGCAGGCGGCCGACCTGGCCGCGCAGCCGTTCCACCGTGCGGGCCGCGCGCTGCAGCGGCTGGGCCAGCGCCGCGGCGCCCTGGCGCAGGGTCACGGCGCGCTCCAGCGCCTCGCGCGTCATCGCCTCCTCGCCCTTGCGCAGCAGCGTCTCGGCGGTGCGTTCCCAGTCCGCCGCCTCCTGCCCCATGCGCTCGCGGCTGCGTTGCAGCTGGCGCTCGGCGCCCAGCGCCGCCACCAGGCCGCGGTTCGCCGCCGCCAGTTCCACGGTCAGCTCGCGCACCAGCTGGTGCGACATCGCCTGCGGATCCTCGACACGGTCCACGGCCTCATGGGCCTGGGCCACCACCAGCCCGCGGATGCGGGCGAACAACGTCGCCATACAAGACCTCCCGGTCGTTATGAACGATGTTCAATTGAATTTAAATGGACGTTGTTCAATTGTCAACGGCAATTTTGTGCCGCGGCGCACGCCGCACCCGTGCAATCCGGCGGGGCCGGCCAGCGGCGCGGCCGCCAGCCGCGCGGCGATGTTGCCGAAACTTGAAACAGCGCACACTGTCCACATCTACGGCTTCACACCAATCCGCGCCCGCGCGGACACAATCGGAGAAGCGCTTTGCAACAGTTCGACGGCACCACCATCCTCACGGTCCGCCGCGACGGCCAGGTCTGCGTCGGCGGCGATGGCCAGGTCTCGATGGGCAACACCATGGTCAAGGGCAACGCGCGCAAGGTGCGCCGGCTCTACAACAACGGCGTCATCGCCGGCTTCGCCGGCGGCACCGCCGACGCCTTCACCCTGTTCGAGCGCTTCGAGGGCAAGCTGGAGAAGCACTCCGGCAACCTGACCCGCGCCGCGGTGGAGATGGCCAAGGACTGGCGCACCGACCGCTACCTGCGCCGCCTCGAGGCGCTGCTGCTGGTGGCGGACAAGGAGACCTCGCTGATGATCACCGGCACCGGCGACGTGATGGAGCCGGAGCCGCACGGCGTGATGGCGATCGGCTCGGGCGGCCCCTACGCCGCGGCCGCCGCGAGGGCCCTGGTGGAGAGCACCGGGCTGTCGGCCAAGGAGATCGTGGAGAAGGCCCTGCACATCGCCGCGGACATCTGCATCTACACCAACCACAACCTGACCATCGAGACGCTGGAGACCAAGTGAGGCCGCGCGCCCTGTAGGCCGCGCCCGCGGGCGGCGCCCGCGCCGGCCGAAAGCCGGCCTGCGGCGGCGGCGCCACTCCAGCCTCGTCGATCGAGAGAACGAATGAACGACACCACCACGACCCCGTCCACCACCTCCGGCGGCGCTTCCACCATGACTCCGCGCGAGATCGTGCAGGAGCTGGACCGCCACATCGTCGGCCAGCAGGCCGCCAAGCGCGCCGTGGCCATCGCGCTGCGCAACCGCTGGCGCCGGCAGCAGACGCCGGAGGCGATCCGCGGCGAAATCACGCCGAAGAACATCCTGATGATCGGCCCCACCGGCGTCGGCAAGACCGAGATCGCGCGGCGCCTGGCCAAGCTGGCCAATGCGCCCTTCGTCAAGGTCGAGGCGACCAAGTTCACCGAGGTCGGCTACGTCGGCCGCGACGTCGACTCGATCGTGCGCGAGCTGGCCGACGCCGCGGTGAAGCAGACCCGCGAGCAGGCGGTGATCCGCGTCCGGCCCAAGGCCGAGACCGCCGCCGAGGAGCGCGTGCTCAACGCGCTGCTGCCGCCGCCGCGCGACTTCGGCGAGGCCTCGGCGCAACGCGAGTCCGAGAACAGCGCGGCGCGGCAGGTGTTCCGCAAGCGCCTGCGCGAGGGCAAGCTCGACGAGACCGAGATCGAGATCAGCGTGCAGGCGGTGTCGCCGCAGATGCAGATCGTCGGCCCGCCCGGCATGGAGGAGATGACCAGCCAGCTGCAGGGCATGTTCAAGAACCTCAACGCCGGCCAGCAGAAGACGCGCAAGCTGAAGATCAAGGAGGCGCTGAAGCTGCTGGTCGACGAGGAAGCCGCCAAGCTGGTCGACGAGGAGGCGATCCGCGCCGAGGCGCTGAAGAACGCCGAGGACAACGGCATCGTCTTCATCGACGAGCTGGACAAGGTGTGCAAGCGCAGCGAATTCGTCGGCGCCGATGTCTCCCGCGAGGGCGTGCAGCGCGACCTGCTGCCGCTGGTGGAGGGCTGCACCATCTCCACCAAGTACGGCGCGATCAAGACCGACCACATCCTGTTCATCGCCAGCGGCGCCTTCCACATGGCCAAGCCGAGCGACCTGATCCCCGAACTGCAGGGCCGGTTGCCGATCCGCGTCGAGCTGGACGCGCTGAAGACCGAGGACTTCGTGCGCATCCTCAACGAGCCGACCCACTCGCTGACCGAGCAGTACAAGGCCCTGCTCGCCACAGAGGGCGTCACCGTGGAGTTCACCCAGGACGGGCTCAAGCGCCTGGCCGAGATGGCCTGGCAGGTCAACGAGACCACCGAGAACATCGGCGCGCGTCGCCTGCACACGGTGATGGAGCGGCTGATGGAGGAGGCGGCCTACGACGCGCCCGACAAGTCGGGCACCACGCTCACCGTAGACGCCGCTTACGTCGACAGCAAGCTGAACAAGCTGGCCGGGAACGAGGACCTGAGCCGCTACATCCTGTGAGGCGGGACGGAGAAGCCCCACATCAACCGCGGGCCGGCGCGGGCTTGACAGGATGCGGGAGTGCTGCATGCTTCTAGCCCTCCCGCCCCTGCCCCGGACATGAACGCCCCCGTCCCCACCCGCCTGCTGCTGCACAAGGCCTCGCGCCTGCTGGAAGTGGGCTATGCCGACGGCAGCTGCTACCAGCTGCCCTGCGAGTATCTGCGCGTCTATTCCCCTTCCGCCGAGGTGCGCGGCCATGGCGGCGGCGAGCCGATGCTGGTCGGCGGCAAGCGCAATGTGAACATCGCCGCGGTCGAGCCGGTCGGCCGCTACGCGGTGCGCCTGCGCTTCGACGACGGCCATGACACCGGCCTGTATTCCTGGGACATCCTGCGCGAGCTGGGCGAGAACCAGCAGGCCTGGTGGGCGCGCTACCTGGAGCGCCTGGCCGAGCACGGCATGTCGCGCGAGTCGGACGTGACCAAGCTGTCGGCGCTGCCGAAGAAGTACACGCCCCAGGGCTAGGCACCATCCCGGAGGCTGCGAGCATGATCCGAGACGTTCTCAAGATGGGCGACCCGCGCCTGCTGCAGAAATCGCAGCCGGTGCAGAAATTCGGCACGCCGGAGCTGGCCGAACTGATCCGCGACATGCAGGACACCATGGCGCACCTCAACGGCGCCGGCCTGGCGGCGCCGCAGATCGGCGTGCTGCTGCGGGTGGTGATCTTCGGCGTGGAGCGCAACCCGCGCTACCCGGACGCCGAGGAAGTGCCGTTCACCATCCTGTGCAATCCGGTGCTGACGCCGCTCGGCGAGGAGATGGAGGAAGGCTGGGAAGGCTGCCTCAGCGTGCCGGGCCTGCGCGGCCTGGTGCCGCGTTACGCGCGGCTGCGCTACGCCGGCTTCGACCCGCAGGGCCGGCGCATCGAGCGCGAGGTCGGCGGCTTCCACGCGCGGGTGGTGCAGCACGAGTGCGACCACCTCGACGGCATCCTCTATCCGACGCGCATCCGCGACCTGCGGAATTTCGGATTTACCGAGCAGCTGTTTCCCGGCCAGGACCTCGCCGACGACTGAGCCGGCGCGGCCCCGCCCTCAGGGATCGAAGGTGAGGTTGACGCCGCCGTAGTTGTCGTCGCCGCTCTGGCCGTCGAACTCGCGGCCGCGCCGGATCGCCACGAAGTCGGCGCGCAGCCAGTGGCCGAAGAACAGGCTGGCGCCGCCGGAGAAATCCGCCACCATCACGCGCCGGTCGAGGCCCTGCGCCGCCACCGAGTCGGCGGCGTCGATGAAGACGTTGTAGAACATGCTGCGTTCCTGCGCCCCGGCGAACAGGTACCAGTGGAACCAGCCGGGGCTGAGCCGCCGATAGTCGCTGAAGGCGGTGCCGGACAGCGAGGGGCGGATGTGCTCGGGGCCGTAGTCCACGTCGAGCGCGTCGCCGAAGCGGAAGCTCACGCCGGCGTCGAGGTAGCGGTAGGCCCAGCCCAGGCTGGCGCCGGCCTCGGGGATCACGTCGAAGGCGTAGCGCGGGCCGAAGCCGGCGACTAAGCGGCGCTTGTAGTCGTAGGAGAACTGCAGGCCGGGACGGTTGGCGATCTGGTGGCTCCAGCCCTGCGCCTGGTGGAAGCCGACCAGGCGATGGTAGCCGTCCTGCACCTCGCGCCCGCCGGCGGCGGGGCCGATGATGCCGGCCAGGGCCTCGAGATTGTTGAGGCTGCGGCCGTCGTTCTCCTGCAGCAGGTGCAGGCCGGTGAACAGCCAGGCGGCATACGGCCGGTCCCTGGGATCGGGGGTGGAGACGTCGATCTTTTCCGGCGTGAACTGCACCTGCGCCACCGGGATGTATTCATAGCGGCGCTGGGCCACGCCGGCGGCGTCCCGGTACATCGGCAGCAGCGCGCCGATGCCGTCGAACAAGCCGTTCCAGAACGGGCGGCCGCTGAGGTCGGGCGACAGGTAGGAGGTCTGCAGGCCCTGGGTGTAATAGCGGTCCTTGTGGCTGATGACGCCGTCGTTCTCCTCGATCACCGAGAAGCGTCCCGGATCGTCCGCAGCCCGGACGGCGCCGGCCGCCAGCAAAGCCGCCACTCCCAGCCAGCGCCGAACTGCCTGAACCCTGTTCATGGTGTTCCCTTATCTTCGTGGGCTGCGCCCAAGGGCCCGCGACAGCACCGCAGCCGGGCGGACACGCAGCGATCGGCCCTCATTGGGGCCGCCCGCGCCGCCATTCAAGACCATGACGTTGCGAAAGCGGCGCGGACCTCCCCAAGGCGGCTCCGCCATCCCGGCGGCCGGCACCGCGGCGGCAACCGGGGCGCAAGACTTCGGAGATAATAGCGGATCACATCAGGTCCAGCCCCCGCTTCCACCATGTCCAAAGACAACCCAGGCGCCCCCGGCCCGAAGAAGGAGGGCTATACCCACTTCGGCTACGAGAAGGTGCCGGTCGCCGAGAAGCAGGCGCGGGTGCGCGAGGTCTTTTCCTCGGTGGCCGGCCGCTATGACCTGATGAACGACCTGATGTCGTTCGGCATCCACCGGCTGTGGAAGCGCTTCGTCATCGACCTCGCCGGCGTGCGTGCCGGCGAGAAGGTGCTGGACGTGGCCGGCGGCACCGGCGACCTGTCGCGCGAGTTCCGCCGCCAGGTGGGGGCGCAGGGCCTGGTGGTGCTGTCCGACATCAACGCCGCGATGCTGGCCGAGGGCCATGCCCGCCTGGCCGACAAGGGCGTGCTCGACGTGCCCCTGGCCCAGGCCAACGCCGAGAAGCTGCCGTTCGCCGACGGCACCTTCGACTGCATCACCATCGGCTTCGGCCTGCGCAACGTCACCGACAAGGATGCGGCGCTGGCCTCGATGACCCGCGCCCTCAAGCCGGGCGGCCGCCTGCTGGTGCTGGAATTCTCCAAGCCGCTCAACGCCGGGCTGGCCAAGGCCTACGACGAGTACTCGTTCCGCCTGCTGCCGCTGATGGGCCGCCTGGTCGCCAAGGACGCCGACAGCTACCGCTACCTGGCCGAGTCGATCCGCATGCACCCGGACCAGGCCACGCTGAAAGGCATGATGGAGAACGCCGGCCTCGCCCGCGTACAGGTCTACAACCTCACCGGGGGGATCGTCGCGGTGCATCGGGGGTACCGGCTCGAATGAAGCAGGGGCCAGTGGCAGCCAGCCGTCAGTCGCCGGTAAAAACCTTTGCCCCGTCCGCGGCAGCCTGGCTGCTGTTGGCGGCAACGGAGCGCCGGCCACCCTCCAGCGGCGCGCGGGGCGCGCCGTGAGCGCCCCGGCCCTGGCCTGCGCGGGCCTGGAAATCGCGCTCAACCGCTATCTCCAGCTGGAGCGCTCCGCGCTGGAGGAGTGCGCCGCCCTGTCCGGCCGCAGCATCGCCCTGCACGTCGCCGACCTCGGCTGGACCTTCGTGGTCGAGCCGCATGCCGGCGGCGTGCGCGTGCTGGGCGAAGCGCAGGGCCAGCCGGACGTGCGCGCCTCCGCCCCCAGCCCGCGCCTGCTGCAACTGGCGCTGCGCGCGGCGCGCGGCGCCGAGGGCCTGCCGGCCGGGCTGGAGGTGGAAGGCGACACCGAGCTGCTGCGCCGCTTCAACACGCTGCTGGCCCGGGTCGGCTTCGACCCGGAGGAACTGGCGGCCAAGCTGCTCGGCGACGGCGCCGCGCACCGCGTGGTCGGCGGCCTGCGCCAGTTCTTCGGCTGGAGCCGCCACGCCGCGACGCGGCTGGGGCAGGACACCGCCGAATACCTCAGCGAGGAGACCGGCGACCTGGCCCGCTCGCACGAGATCGCGGAGTGGATGGAAGGCGTGGATCGATTGCGCGAAGGCGCCGACCGCCTGGAAGCACGGCTGGCGCTGCTGGAGGGGAAGCTCCCGGAGGCCAGCACGTGAGCGCCTGCCGGGCTTGTTTCGCCTGCCGCCTGCCGCCTCCCGCCTCTCCCGCCGGGAGCGCCGCATGAACCCGCTGCGCGTCGCCCGCATGTGGCAGATCTCGCGCGTGGTGCGCAAGTACGGCCTGGGCGAGTTCATGGGCCGCAAGCCGCGTCCGCACAGGCTGCCGCGCGGCGAGCGCCTGCGCCTGGCGCTGGAGGAGCTGGGGCCGGTGTTCGTCAAGTTCGGCCAGGCGCTGTCGACCCGGCCGGACATCCTGCCGCCGGAAGTGGCGCAGGAGCTGTCGAAGCTGCAGGACCGGGTGCCGCCCTTCCCCGGCGCCGAGGCCCGCGCCATCGTCGAGAAAGCCCTCGGCAAGCCGGTCGGCGAGGTCTTCGCCGAGTTCGACGAGGTGCCGCTGGCGGCGGCCTCGGTGGCGCAGGTGCACGCCGCGCGCCTGCTGCCGCAGGGCCCGAACGACCCCGGCATCGAGGTGGTGGTGAAGGTGCTGCGCCCCGGCGTCGAGGCGCTGGTGGAGCGCGACATCGCGCTGCTGCGCGCCCTGGCCGAGCTGGCCGAGCGCTGGCATCCCTCCGGCAAGCGCCTGCGCCCGCGCGCGGTGGTGGCCGAATACGAGAAGGTGATCTTCGACGAGCTGGACCTGATGCGCGAGGGCGCCAACTGCGCCCAGCTGCGCCGCAACTGGCTCGGCTCGGAGCTGATCTACCACCCGCTGGTGTTCTGGGACTACACCCGTCCCGACGTGCTGGTGCTGGAGCGCATCCATGGCGTCAGCATCCGCGAGCTCGGCACCCTGCGGGAGCAAGGTGCCAACTTCCAGGTGCTGGCCGAGCGCGGCGTGGAAATCTTCTTCAAGCAGGTGTTCCGCGACAACTTCTTCCACGCCGACATGCACCCCGGCAACATCTTCGTCGACATGAGCGATCCGAAGAAGCCGAGCTACCTGGCGGTGGACTTCGGCATCGTCGGCAGCCTGACCCAGGCCGACCAGCGCTACCTGGCCGAGAACTTCCTGGCCTTCTTCAACCGCGACTACAAGAAGGTGGCGGAGCTGCACGTCGAGTCCGGCTGGATTCCCAAGGGCACCCGGGTGGAGGACTTCGAGTCCGCCATCCGCACCGTGTGCGAGCCGATCTTCGGCAAGCCGATCAAGGACATCTCCTTCGGCTTCTTCCTGCTGCGCCTGTTCCAGATCGCGCGCCGCTTCAACTACCAGGTACAGCCGCAGCTGGTGCTGCTGCAGAAGACCTTGCTGACCATCGAGGGCCTGGGCCGCCAGCTCTACCCGGACCTGGACCTGTGGAAGACCGCCAAGCCGATCATGGAAGAGTGGATGTGGAACCGCATCGGCCCGAGCGCGCAGCTGGCGCGCCTGCGCAGCCAGGCGCCGGCGCTGGCCGAGTCGCTGCCGGAGCTGGCGCAGCGCGCGCTCAAGGTGCTCGCCGCCGGCCCCGGCCAGAACGGCCTCAACGCGGAGAGCGTCGAGATGCTGCGTAGCGAGATCCGCGGCGCCAACCGCCGCACGCTTTTCGCCGCCGCCGCGGCCGCCTCGTGGGTGGTGGCGGCCCTGCTCTACGGCCTCACCGCCCACAGCCCGCCGCCGACCGGCGTGCTGGTGATCTGCGCGGCGCTGGCCCTGGGCGGCGCCTGGTGCTGGCGCAAGGCATTCCACCATGCGGCGGACTAGGTTCCCCGGCGGCCTGCTGCTGGCGCTGCTCGCCGGCGTCGCGCTGAACGGCTGCGCCAGCCGTGTGTATTCCGCCGTGCTCGGCCCGGACCAGGGCGAGATCGTGGCCGAGCAGTGCTCGCGACCCAATCCGCCGCGGCACGAGTCGAGCTGGACGCCGGGGCCGGAGGACATCCGGCAGCTGGAACAGGACCTGCCGGCCTTGCAGGCCCAGGTGCCCGCCGCCTGGCGCGACAGCATGCCGGTGGGCGACCCCAAGGCCTATGTGCGGCAGTATTTCGGCATCCTGGCGCACGGGCGGCGGCTGATCTACGTCAACGCCTTCCGCGAGCCGATGGCCAACAAGGAATGGCAGCGATACGCCATCGTCGTCTGCGACGGCGGCAGCGGCGCCTGGGGCGCGGTCTACGACCCGGCCAGCCGCGGCTTCAGCGACTTCGCCGTCAACGGCGCCTGACGCCGCTCTGCGCCAGCGCTTCCTCGAACCAGGGAGCGAAGTTGCCGATGTTCTCCGGCAGCGCCGGCCGGGGCGGCGGTGGCGGCGCGGCGGCACGCGGCGGCGCCGGGGCGGCGCTGCCGACCGGCCCCACCGGCTGGCCCAGCTCGCGGCGCACCTCGCGCACCTTCTCGGGATCGGCCAGTTCGGCGTCGTAGCCGAACAGGGCGCCGTATTCCATCGCCTCGACCTGCTCGTAGCTCAGGCCCATGGCGCGGTTGTATTCCTCGGGGCTGCGATTGCCGGCGATGTAGCGGAAGCCGCTCTGGCCGCGCGTAATCAGCACCAGCCGGCCCGTGGTCGGCTCGCGCGACACGCAACGCTCCGGCAATCCCTGCAGGACCAATGGCAGGCTCCCGTCCAACGCCTCCTCCTCAATCTGGGAGCAGCTTCGGCGCTTTGTAAGGAAACGGCAAGCTTTGCGGTCGGCCGGGCTTTGCCGCCGGTCGGCGCAGCTCCGTTCAGGCGCAAACGGTCGGCGCAGCGGCACCGGCCGTCGGCGCAAGGCCCGGAGCGGGCCGGCCGCAGGCAACCCCCGGGCGGGAAAAAGGCACTAACATCCGCTCATTGCCCGCTCCCGCGGAGCGGCTTCCCCATCAGGAGCATGCCGATGAAACCATGGTTCGCCCCCGCGCTCGCCGGCGCGTTCCTCGCCCTGCCGGCGCTGGCCAGCCTCAGCGTCGGCCAGAAGGCGCCGGACTTCACCACCCAGGCCTCGCTCGGGGGCAAGGTCTTCAGCTTCCAGCTGGCCGAGGCGCTGAAGCAGGGGCCGGTGGTGTTGTATTTCTACCCGGCGGCGTTCACCCCGGGCTGCACCGTCGAGGCGCACGAGTTCGCCGAGGCCACCGACCAGTTCAAGGCGCTGGGCGCGCGGGTCATCGGCGTCTCCCACGACGACATCGACACCTTGAACAGGTTCTCGGTCAGCGAATGCCGCAGCAAGTTCGCGGTGGCCGCCGATCCGGACCAGGCCATCACCAAGGCCTACGACGCGGTGCTCGCGCGCAAGCCCGAATACGCCGACCGCACCTCCTACCTGATCGCCCCGGACGGCACGATCCTCTACACCTACACCGATCTCAAGCCCGACCACCACGTGGAGAACACCCTGGCGGCGCTGAAGGAGTGGAAGGCCAGGCGGAAGTAGAGCGGCCGCGCCGCTGCGCGCGGCGGGCATGCCGCGGTGCAGGGAATGAAAACAGGAACCGCGCGGCTTCTGGCGGCGGCGGGGCCCGGTTAGACTGGGTTTCCGCCATTCGGAATCCGCGGTCACATGAACGACAACATGGTGGTCGACGCCGCCGGCGTCAGCGAGGCCGAGCGCAACACCCTGCTCATCGCCTACGTGCTGTTCTGCGCCACCTTCGTCACCGGTTTCGCCGGCATCGCCGGCGTGATCCTGTGCCACATCAAGGTCGGCGAATCCGGCAACGAATTCCTGCGCAGCCACTACCGCTGGCTGATCCGCACCTTCTGGTTCACCCTGCTATGGGCCGTGGTCTGCGGGGTGCTGGTGGCCAGCATCATCTTCGCCGTTCTCGGCGGCATCGGCTTCGCGGCGCTGTTCGTCTGGCACCTGTACCGGCTGATCCGCGGCCTGGTCACCTTCTCCGAGCGGCGGCCGATGCCGGTGTAAGGCCGTTGCCGGTGACGGGTGGTCGGCAGGAAGGCTTCACTGACAGCCGCGGTTAGGCCGTCTTGGCCAGCCGCGCCTGGCGCTGCGCCACGCTGGCGGCGAGGCCGCGCAGCAGTTCCACGGTGTCGTCCCAATGGATGCAGGCGTCGGTGACGCTCTGGCCGTAGGTCATGCGGTCGCGCGGGCCGATTTCCTGGCGGCCCTCGAGCAGATGGCTCTCGACCATCACGCCGATGATGCGGCTGTCGCCGCCGGCGATCTGGTGGCCCACGTCCTGCGCCACGGCCAGCTGGCGCTTGTGCTGCTTCTGGCTGTTGGCGTGGCTGAAGTCGATCATCACCTGCGGCTGCATGCCGGCCTTGACCAGGGCGGCCGAGGCCGCCTCCACCGACTTGGCGTCGTAGTTGGTGCCGGTGCTGCCGCCGCGCAGGATGATGTGCGTGTCGGCGTTGCCGCGCGTCTCGAAGATCGCGGTGGCGCCGGTGCGGATCATCGACAGGAAACGGTGCGGGTTGCGCGCCGACATGACGGCGTCGACCGCGACCTTGACGCTGCCGTCGGTGCCGTTCTTGAAGCCGACCGGGCAGGACAGGCCGCTGGCCATCTCGCGGTGCAACTGGGACTCGGTGGTGCGCGCGCCGATGGCGCCCCAGGCGACCAGGTCGGCGATGTACTGCGGCGTGAGGATGTCGAGGAACTCGACGCCGGCGGGCACGCCCCGATCGTTCAGGTCCAGCAGCAGCTTGCGCGCCAGGCGCAGGCCGCGGTCGATGTCGTAGGAATCGTCCAGGTCCGGATCGTTGATCAGGCCCTTCCAGCCCACCGTGGTGCGCGGCTTCTCGAAATACACGCGCATCACCAGCTGCAGCTGCTTGCCGAGCTGCTCGCGCAGCGGCTTGAGCCGCGCGGCGTAGTCGAGCGCGGCCTGCGGATCGTGGATCGAGCAGGGGCCGACGATCACCAGCAGGCGGTCGTCGCGGCCGTGCAGGATGTCCTGGATCTCGCGGCGGGCGATGGTGGTGGTCTGCGCGGCGGCCTCGGACAGCGGCAACTCGTCCTGCACCTGGGCGGGGGTCGAGACGGCGCGGATCGAGGCGATCCGCAGATTTTCGGTGACGGTGGTCATGACCTGACTCAAGCAAACCTGGGCGAAAATAGCCGGCGGATGCTACCAGAGCCCCCCGGATGCTGCACCGCCGAAAATGCCGCTCCGCCGCGCGTTCATTGACCGGGCAGGTCGAAAAGCAGCAGCTCGGCCGCCGAATCCGCCGTAAGCTCCAGATTCGATTCGTTTTCCAGCATCGCGGCATCGCCCGCCTGCAACTCCAGCCGGCCGCTGCGGAGGGTGCCCCGGGCGACGTGCAGGTAGTAGCGGCGGCCGGGGTCCAGCGGCTGGCGCAGCGCCTGCCCGGCCTCCGGCCAGGCCACGAACAGCCGCGCGTCCTGGTAGATGCGGAACAGCGCGCCCTCCCCTTCCGGGGCCACCACCTTGGCGAAGCCGCTGCGCAGGGCGGCCGGATCCAGCGCCTTCTGCTGGTAGCCCGGCGCCACGCCGCGCTTGTCGGGCACGATCCAGATCTGCAGGAAATGCACCGGCGCGGTGGCGGAGTCGTTCATTTCACTGTGCGAAATGCCGCGGCCGGCCGTCATCAGCTGCACCTCGCCCGGCTTGATCACCGAGCCGCCGCCGGTGGAGTCGCGGTGGCGCAGGCCGCCCTCCAGCACGTAGGAGATGATCTCCATGTCGCTGTGCGAATGCGGCGGGAACCCGGCCCCCGGCACCACGCGGTCCTCGTTGATGACGCGCAGCGGCCCGAAGCCCATCCAGTGCGGATCGTGGAAGTCGCCGAAGGAAAAGGTGTGCCAGCTGTCGAGCCAGCCGCGCTCGGCATGGCCGCGCTGGCCGGCGAGTCGGGTGGTGATCATGGGGCGCTCCTCGTGATGCGGGCTCGCCACCATGATGGCTGCGCCGGGCGCGATTGCAAGTGCGCCCTGGCCCGGCCCCGGAGCCAGGCAAAGGCACCCGGGCAGGCGTCAGCCCCGCTTCACCGCGAACGGCGAGAACGCCTGGCTCACCGGCATCAGCGACACGGTGTTGATATTGACGTGGGCCGGCCGGCCGACGATCCAGTGCACCGTGTCGGCGATGTCCTCGGCCGACAGCGGCTGGGTGCCGGCGTAGACCGCCCGCGCCTTCTCGGCGTCGCCCTGGAAACGCACCAGCGAGAACTCGGTTTCGGCCATGCCCGGCTCGATCTCGCTGACCCGCACCCGCGTGCCGAGCAGGTCGGCCTTGAGATTGAGGCTGAACTGGCGCACGAAGGCCTTGGTGCCGCCATAGGCGTTGCCGCCCGGATAGGGCCACTCGCCGGCCACCGAGCCGATGTTGACGACATGGCCGCGGTCGCGCTCCACCATGCCGGGCAGGATGGCGCGGGTGCAGTACATGAGGCCCTTGATGTTGGTGTCGACCATCCGCTCCCAGTCCTCGATCTCGGTCTTGTGCGCCGGCTGCAGGCCCAGGGCCAGGCCGGCGTTGTTGACCAGCACGTCGACGGCGGCGAACTCCGCCGGGAGGGCGGCGACGGCGCGCTCGACCGCCGCGCGGTCGCGCACGTCCAGCTCGACCGGCAGCAGGCGCTCGCCCAGCTCCTGGCGCAGCGCCTTGAGGCGCTCGAGGCGGCGGGCGGTGGCGACGACGCGGGCGCCGTCGGCGATGAAGCGGCGGGCGATGGCGGCGCCGAACCCGGCGGAAGCGCCGGTGACGAAAACGATCATGGTGCGGTCCTGCAATGCAAAAGGCCTTCGCCGGATTTTACCGGCGAAGGCCTCCGATCACCCAAATGTGGCGGCGCCCGGCGCCGCAGCCGCTCAGGCCGCCGAGGACAGCCCGTGCGAGACCATGTTCATGACGTCGTCGATGATCTGGCGCTCCGGCATCTTGCCCTGCCACAGGCACCAGTGCATGCCGAGGAAGTGGCCGATGCCCATCAGCGCCCAGGCGCGCGCCTCGGCGTCGCCGGGGGCGATTTCGCCGCGCCGCACCGCCTCGCTCAGGCCCTCGCTGTAGCCCTTGGCCAGGCGCTCGTAATACTCGCGGTACACCGCCTCGTCGACGAACTGCGCTTCCTGCACGATGCGGTACAGGCCCGGGTGCTTCTGCGTGAACTCGAGGAAGCCCTGCAGGCTGTAGCGCTCGGCCTCGATGCGGTCGACGGCGTCGCCGGCGGCGCTGAGCATCTGCTTGCGCAGCTTGCGCCCGATTTCGCGCACCAGGGTGATGAAGATCTCTTCCTTGCTGTGGAAGTACAGATAGAACGTCCCCTGTCCGACGCCGGCGCGGGTCGTGATCGAGCTCACCGAGGCGGCATGGAACCCCTTGCCGCCGAATTCCTCTTCGGCGGCGGCAAGCAACTTGCGCCGGGTGGCTTCGCCGCGGGCGGTCACCGGCACCAGCTCTTTCAGCATCTGGGCCTTCGGCATCATGGCCGTACAAACTCCGTTATTCCACGTGAAGCCGGAGCTTAAATCATGAACTCGCCGAATTGGCAGCTTGTTCAAGCGCTTGGCGCTGATCCCGGGGCATTTTCCGATGCACGGTGGTTCCCGGCAGAACATCGGTCAAGCGCGGTTGGCGGTGGGGCCAGGAATTGCCGCCGTTGCACGCCGGCGCAGGCGCGTCGCGCGCGAATCGCGGGGCCGGAGCCGCGCTTTCAGGAGGCGGCGGCGCGCCGACGGGCGGGCGCGGCTTCCGCCGCGGTGCCGCTGACGCTGCGTCGCAGGCCGGCGTCCTTGAGCCAGGCCAGGCAGTCCTCGAAGGCGCGCGAGATGCGCGACTGCATGCGGATGCGCTCCAGCTTGGGCCAGGTGGCGCGCTCGCCTTCGCGGATGTAGCGCCGCAGGTCGGCGGCCGAGAGGTTGGCAAACATGCGCATCAGCTGCACCGGGCTCTGCTGCGGGAAGATGCTGACGTCGCCGCTGTAGCGCTGCTGCAGGATGTCGTTGAGCGCGTCGACGATGCGGCCGCCGGCGATGCTGTGGCTGTATTGGCGCGCCACCTTGAGGGCGTCGCGGCCGGTGACGGTGGCGATCTCGCGGGCGAAGCCGATCAGCCCCTTCTTGCGCGGCTCCAGCTCGCGCATGAACGGCACCACGTGCGGATTGGTCTGGCTGACGATGTAGTGGTTGACGTTGTGCAGGCGCGCCAGGCGCAGCATCGGCAGGTCGTTGGCGATGGAGCCGTCGACCCAGCGCTTGCTGCGCATGTAGGGCACCACCTCGCCGCTGTAGTCCTCGGCTTCCAGCATCACCGGCGGGAACACTCCCGGCACGGCGCACGAGGCGAGCACCGCGCTGCGCACTACCACGTTCGGCGCGGTCAGGTAGTTGAGCAGGCGCGGCTGCTGGTTGGGCTCGGCCGGCGAAACGGTGACGCCGAGGATGCGGCGGGTGCGCTCGAAGGCTTCGAGGAAGCTGCCGGCGTGGATGTTGCGGGTCAGGCAGTCCTGCAGCTGGGCCGGGTCCATCAGCGACTTGCTCTGGATGACCTGGCGCAGGCCGACGCCCTGGAAGGCCTGCAGGTTGAGATTGTCCGAGTCGAAGATCTCCGGCAGCTCCTCGTCGGTGCGGGTGCAGGCCATCGAGGCGATGATCGCGCCGGCGGAGGAGCCGGAGATCACGCGCGGCAGGATGCCGGCCTCGAACAGCGCCTTGATCACGCCGAGGTGGAACATGCCCAGGGTGGCGCCGCCCGACAGCAACAGGGCCGAGCGGCCGAAGCTGGTGCCGGTGCGCTTGAAGAACAGCACCTTCTCGGCGGCCGAGAAGTCGGGAAAGTCGCCGACACAGATGTAGTCGAGGCAGCGCGCCGCCTCCTCGACGTATTCCTCGATCAGCTTCTTGGTGCCGACGCGGCAATACAGGTAGAGCAGCGGATTGGCGGTGTTGCCGAGGTTGCCGTGCAGGCCCTCGGCGAGGTCGTGCACCAGGCGGCGCACGTTGCCGGCACGGCGCAGTTCGCGCATCCGCGCCAGCCGCTCGCGGATCAGCAGGTAGTCGTAGTCGTCGCTCATCTCGTCCTGCTTCCAGGCGTCGCCGCCCTCGAGGCTGTCGAGGTCGAGCGCGATTTCGCGCCAGGCGGCGTAGTCCTGGGCGTTTTCGAGGTCCTTGAGGCGGCTGGAGATCAGCTTCTTCGACATATGACTGCACGCATTCCGCCGGCAGTGTAGCGGGCCCGGGCGTGCTTTGCGGCGGCCGAGGCAATATTATCCACTCCCGGGGGAGCAACCGGCGGCAAATTTCCTTGTCAAAACAATGGCACGCGAGCCGGCTAGAATGTCGGTTCTCTCTAGAGTCGATATGAAAGCCGCTCGCGACTACAAATCCCTGCTGCTGGGCGCCATCACCCTGGCGGTGTTCGTCATCGCCGTCTGGGTGCTGCACCACAGCCTGGCCAAGCTGCACTGGGCCGACGTCGTCGCCAGCCTCAAGGCCGAACCCGCGTCGCGGGTGGCGGCCTGCGTGCTGTTCAGCGCCTGCAGCTACACCATGCTGACCTTCTACGACTACCTGGCGCTGCGCGGCGTGCGCCATCCCCTGCCGTGGCGCCGGGTGGCGCTGACCTCGTTCATCGCCTTCGCCATCGGCCACAGCGCCGGGCTGTCGTGGATCTCGGGCGGCTCGGTGCGCTACCGCGGCTATTCCAAGGAAGGGCTCGGCGGCCTGGAGATCGCCGGCGTGGTCGGCCTGGTCTCGGTGACCTTCGTGCTCGGCATCGGCACCCTGCTCGGCACGTCGCTGCTGCTGGAATCGCACCAGGCGGCGCGGATCCTGCACCTGGACCATGGCCACCAGGCGCGCCTGATCGGCCTGCTGATCTTCGCCGTGATCCTCGGCTACCTGTCGCTGACGCAGCGGGTCAAGCGCTCGCTGCGCATCTTCGGCCGCGAGTTCCGCCTGCCGCCGTTCCACATCACCGCCGGGCAGATCGTCGTCGCCAGCATCGACCTGTGCTTCGCCGCCGCCTCGCTCTACGTGCTGCTGCCGGACAGCACCAGCATCCACTTCTTCAGCTTCGTCGGCCTGTACGTGCTGGCGCTGCAGTCGGGCGTCGCCAGCAACGTGCCGGGCGGCGTCGGCGTGTTCGAAACGGTGCTGATCGAGCTGCTCCCCGGCGGCGCCACGCCCGAGCTGGTCAGCGCGGTGCTGCTGTACCGCTTCGTCTATTACTTCATCCCGCTGGTGCTCGGCGTCGGCCTGTTCGCCGGTCGCGAGGCGATGCGATGAAGCAGCTGCGGCACCTGCGGGACTTCGGCCTGGCCCTGCAGCCCTGGATCGACCGCTTCGCGCCGCGCCTGGCGGCGACCGCGGTGTTCCTCGCCGGCGTGATCCTGCTGCTGTCCGGCGCCACGCCGGAGATCGACAGCCGCCTGGAGCTGCTGCGCGGCATCGTGCCGGACCCGGTGCTGGAAACCTCGCACCTGGTCGGCAGCGCCATCGGCGTGGGCCTGCTGATCCTGGCGCGCGGCCTGTACCAGCGCCTCGACGGCGCCTGGTGGACGACCATGGTGCTGCTGGCCGGCGGCATCGCCGCCTCCCTGCTCAAGGGCCTGGACTACGAGGAGGCGATCGTCCTCTCGGCCATCGGCCTGGGGCTGTGGCTGACGCGCGAGCGCTACTACCGCCGCGCCTCGATGCTGGACCTGGGCTCCTCGCGCGCCTGGGTCGCCGGCGTGGTGCTGGTGGTGGGCGCCGCGGTGTGGGTGTCGGTGGTGTCCTACCGCGACGTGCAGTACGCCCACGAGCTGTGGTGGCAGTTCGCCTTCGACGACGACGCGCCGCGGGTGATGCGCGCCGGCCTGCTCACCATCCTGCTCGCCGCCGGCTTCGTGCTGTGGCAGCTGCTCAGCCCGCACCGCGAGGAGCCCTCGCTGCCCGACGCCGAGGCCATGACCCGCGCGGCGGCCATCGCCATGAGCAGCCAGGACACCCTCTCCTACCTCGCCCTGCTCGGCGACAAGCAGCTGCTGTTCAGCGAGGCCGGCGACGCCTTCATCATGTACCAGCGCTCCGGACGCTCGATGGTGGCGCTCGGCGACCCGGCCGGCAACCCGGCGCGCTTCGAGGAGCTGTGCTGGAAGTTCCGCGAGCTGTGCGACCGCAACTCCAGCTGGCCGGTGTTCTACCAGGTCAGCTCGGAGCAGCTGCCGCTGTACCTGGACCTGGGCCTGGAGCTGGCCAAGCTGGGCGAGGAAGCGCGGGTGCTGCTGCCGGAATTCTCGCTGGAAGGCTCCAGGCGCAGCAGCCTGCGCAACGAGTACCGCCGCGGCGCCAAGGAGGGGGCCAGCTTCAGCGTGCTGACGCCGGCCGAGGTGGAGGCGCAGATGCCGCGCCTGCGGGAGGTGTCCGACCAGTGGCTGCGCAACAAGTCGGCGGCGGAAAAAGGCTTCTCGGTCGGCCGTTTCGAACCCGACTACCTGCGCCGCTTCCCCTGCGCCTGCGTCTGGCGCAACGGCGGCATCGTGGCGTTCACCAACCTGTGGCTGTCGCGCACCCGCGACGAGTTCTCGATCGACCTGATGCGCTACGGCAGCGAAGCGCCCAAGGGCGTGATGGACTACCTGTTCATCGAGCTGATGCTGTGGGGCAAGAAGGAAGGCTACCGCTGGTTCAACCTCGGCATGGCTCCGCTGGCCGGGCTCGAGCGCCATCCGCTGGCGCCGTTCTGGCACAAGCTGGGGCGGCTCGTGCACCGCTACGGCGAGACCTTCTACAACTTCGAGGGTCTACGCAAGTACAAGGACAAGTTCGGCCCGCAGTGGCGGCCGCGCTACCTGGCCTCGCCCGGCGGCCTGGTGCTGCCGCGCGTGCTGCTGGACACCGCGGCCCTGATCGCGGGCGGCATGCGCGAGGTGGTATCGAAATGAACGGCAGCAGCAACGGCGGTTTCCCGCACCGGCGCAAAGACGCAAGGAACGGCCGGTTCAAGGCCAGGGCTTTCGCCGTGGCCGTGCCCGGCGCCCGCGCCTGCTTGCGCGAGGCGCTTCTGATCCTGTCCCTCCTGCTCGCGCCGACCGGCCCAGCGCTTGCGGCCAGGCACGCCGCCGCGCCGCCGCAGCAGTCCGAGCCTGCAGCGGAGCCGGTCGACACCGCGCCGCTGCCGGCCAATGCCGAGCGCATCGTCCACGGCCGCTTCAGCGAAGTGGATGTCTACAAGCCGCAGGGCACGCCGACCAGCTTCGTGCTGCTGCTCACCGGCGAGGACGGCTGGAGCGCCGGGGCGGTCGCCACGGCGCAGGCACTGGCGCAGAAGGGCGCGATGGTCGCCGGCACGGCGCTGCCGCGCTTCCGCCGCATGCTGGAGGCGCAGCCCGGCACCGACTGCGAATACATCGCCGGCGACTTCGAGAACCTCAGCCATTTCGTGCAGGCCTATTACAAGCTGCCGGACTACCTGCCGCCGATCGTGGTGGGCCTCGGCGCCGGCGGCGCCCTGGGCTACGCCGAGCTGGCCGAGGGGCCGCCCGACGCCACCGGCGGCGCACTGCTGCTCGGCTTCCGCCAGGACCTGGGCCTGCGCAAGCCGCTGTGCACCGGCTATGCCCTGGCCACCGAAAGGCACCGCGACAACAAGGGTTACGACGTGCTGGCGGCGAAGGCGGTGGCGACGCCGCTGACCGTCTTCGCCGACGCCGGGGGCGAGAGCGCGGCGAAGGCCTTCGTCGGCAACCTGGGCCAGGCCGCCGCCGTGACCCTGGCGCAGAGCGCCGCCGCGCCGCAGCCCTTCCTCGACGCCTTCGACAAGCTCGCCGCCTCGCTCAAGCCCAGCGCCCCCGCGGCGCCGGCCGACCTCGGCGGCCTGCCGGTGATCGAGGTGCCGCCCAAGGCCGGCGTGCCGCAGGCCGACGCCTTCGCCATCCTGATCAGCGGCGACGGCGGCTGG
The DNA here is from genome assembly GCA_035651715.1 of Nevskia sp. Classification (GTDB taxonomy): domain Bacteria; phylum Pseudomonadota; class Gammaproteobacteria; order Nevskiales; family Nevskiaceae; genus Nevskia. The sequence goes on along the minus strand of DASRFD010000089.1, from coordinate 30,396 downwards.
GCCGGCCTGGACCAGGAGGTGGCCGGCGCGCTGTCGGCCAAGGGCATCCCGGTGATCGGCCTCGACTCGCTGCGCTACTTCTGGACCGCGCGCACGCCCGAGTCCGCCGCCGCCGACACCGACCGCATCATCCGCTACTACCAGGCCAAGCTGAAGCGCAAGCGGGTGCTGCTGCTCGGCTACTCGCAGGGCGCCGACGTGATGCCCTTCATCATCAACCGCCTGCCGGCGCAGACGCGCCAGGACGTGGCGCTGGGCGCGGTGATGGGCCTGTCCGAGCACGCCCTGTTCGAGTTCCACATGGGCAACTGGGTCAACGCCAACCAGGACCAGGGCCTGCCGACCGCGCCGGAGATGGAAAAGCCGCAGGACATCCCGATGCTGTGCATCTACGGCGAAGGCGAGACCGACACGCTGTGCCCCAAGCTCGACCCGCAGAAGGTGCGCGTGGTGAAGCTGCCGGGCGGCCACCACTTCGGCGGCGACTACGAGCGGCTGGCGCGCGAGATTCTCGACGTGGCCAAGGTGCAGCCGCTGCCGGCCGGCGTGGCCGCGGCGGCGCCCGGCCTGGGCGGGCAAACTTCCGCCACCGCCGGCAGTCCAAGCGGCACCGCAAGCTCAGAAGAAGGACCCCGCAATATGGTCACGTTCCACGTCATGATCGCGCCGCTGCTGGCGCTGCTCGCCGGCATCCTGATCCTGGTGATGCCCCGCCTGCTCAACTACATCGTGGCGATCTACCTGATCGCGGTGGGAGCGCTGGGGCTGCTGCACTTCCACTGAAGGCGGTTGCTGGTCGCCAGTGGCCGGTTGTCGATGCCGGCCGCTTTTGCCGACGGCCAATCGCGCACAGACCGCAGTTCAATTCCCCGGGATCTTCAGGGTGCTGCCGACGCGCAGCCTGTCGCTGTTGCCCAGACCGTTGAGCTGGCGCAGCTCCGAGATCGAGGTCTGGTAGCGCTTGGCGATGCTGCCCAGGGTCTGGCCCGAGCGCACCTTGTGCACGCGCAGGCGGGACTTGCCGGAGGCGCCGTGCGCCGCGGCCCGCACCACGTGGGCCTCCGGCGTCTCGGCCGAGGCCACCACGGTGGTGGGGGCGTCGTGCGGCGGGATCTTGAGGGTGCTGCCGGCGCGCAGGCGCGCGCCGCGGCCCAGGCCGTTGGCGGCCAGGATCGAGGCCTGGCTGACGCCGTAGCGGTGCGCCAGCCTGGCGATCGACTCGCCGCGCGCCAGGCGGTGCAGGGTGTAGAACTGGCGCTGGTGCTCGAAGCGCTGGTCGGCGCCGAGCGAGGCATAGGCCAGCTTGAAGCGGTCGGCCGAGCCGGCCGGCACGCGGATCAGGTGGCCGGGCGGCACGTAGAGCCGGCCGTTCATCACCTCGTCGCTGTACGCCGGGTTGAGCGTGCGGAAGGTGGTGCCGTCGGCGCCGGACAGGCGTTCCAGGGTCTGGTAGGGCACGTAGTCGCGCGTCTCCACCGTCTCGAACTGCGTCGGCGGGTCGCGCTGCAGGTCGCCGAAATGCTTGCGCCAGTCGCGCTCCACGTCGCTGGCGGCGAGGAACTCGGCGTAGAAGTTGCGCGAGGCGAAGCCGAAGCTGTCGGCCTGGTAGCGCTGGATCAGGTCGGTGAGGGTGGTGCCGCCGACCTTGGCCAGGCCGCGGGCCACGCCGCCGCGGCCGTGGTTGTAGGCGGTGACCGCCAGCGGCCAGCTCTGCAGGGCGTTGTAATCGTCGCGCAGGTGCCGCGCCGCCGCGTCGGTGGAGAACCAGGGATCGCGGCGGTCGTCGGCCACCTCGTCCAGGCGCATGTAGCTGCGGGCCGAGGCCGGCATGAACTGCCACAGGCCGGCGGCGCCGTCCTTGGAATAGGCCTGCAGGTTGAAGGAGGACTCCACCAGCGGCAGCCGGGTCAGCTTCAGCGGCAGGCCGTAGGAGGCGAAGATCTGCTCCATCTGCGGCAGGTAGCGGCCCGCCACCTGCAGGGCGTGGGCGGTGCGCTCCTTGAGGCCGCGCTGCACGCGGAAGGTGCCGATGGCGTCGCGGAAGCGGTTCGGGTCGCGGCTGTCGGAGTACATCTGGTAGATGCGCCGCTGCTCGTCGTCCATCTGCTCCGGCGTGTCCTTCAGCGCGTCGACCTGCTTGAGCAGGGCGTCGATCTGCTGCTTGGCGCGGGCCTCGGTGCGGCCCTTGAGCAGGCTCAGCTGCACCGAGTTGAGCACTTCGGCCTGCTGGCTGAAGTCCAGCACGACGTAGACCTTGCGCACGTCGTCGATGGAGTGGACCACGCTCTGGTTTTCCGAGTACTCGGAGAACACCTTGGTCCAGAACTCCACCTGCGGCTTGAGGATCGGCAGGTGCGGGAACTGCGGGTCGTCGGACAGGCCGACGGTGACGTTGGCCGGCTGCACCAGGGCGGTGGCCGCCTGCAGGGCCGCGGGAGCGGCAGGCGCCGGCGGCACCGCCGCCGCCGTGGCGGCGCTGACCGGCGCGGCCGGCTGGCTATGGAGGTCGTCGACCAGGCGCAGGCTGGGGGCGGCGGGGGCCTGCTGTTGTGCCGGAGGCGGGGGCTCGGACTGCGGGTCGGCGAAAGCGGCCCCGGCGCCGAGCAGCGCGTAAAGGCACAACAGTTTCTTCGTCATCGTCGGAATCTTTGCCCCCCGGCGAAGCGCGGGCGGCGTGCCCGGACTTGCGCCGAAATCATGTGTGATCTTAGCCGCAGCGGCACCGCCGCTTCAATGGGATATTTTTCCTCGGACGCGGCGGCGAATCCGGTAAGCTGGAGCTTCCCCGCACCGGATGCTTCCATGGCCCAGCCGTACCCGCCGATCGAGCCCTACCGCACGCACCGCCTGAAGGTGTCGGCCGTGCACGAAATCTACGTCGAGGAGTGCGGCAACCCCAACGGCCGCGCGGTGGTGTTCGTCCATGGCGGGCCCGGCGGCGGCTGCGAACCCTGGCACCGCCAGTTCTTCGATCCGAAGCGTTACCGCATCGTGCTGTTCGACCAGCGCGGCTGCGGCCGCAGCACGCCTTACGCCGAACTGCGCGAGAACACCACCTGGGACCTGGTGGCCGACATGGAGCAGATCCGCCGCACCCTCGGCATCGAGCAGTGGGTGGTGTTCGGCGGCTCCTGGGGCAGCACCCTGGCCCTGGCCTACGCCGAGAGCCATCCCGAGCGCACCCGCGCCCTGGTGCTGCGCGGCATCTTCCTGCTGCGCCCGGAGGAGATCCACTGGTTCTACCAGGAAGGCGCCAGCTGGATCTTCCCCGACGCCTGGGAGCACTACCTGGAGCCGATTCCGCAGTCCGAGCGCGGCGACCTGGTGGCGGCCTACCACCGCCGGCTGACCAGCGAGAACGCCGCGGTGCGGCGCGAGGCGGCCCGCGCCTGGAGCATCTGGGAGGGCACCACCAGCAAGCTGCTGCAGAGCGAGGACATGGTGGCGCGCTACAGCAGCGAGAATTTCGCCGAGGCCTTCGCCCGCATCGAGTGCCACTACTTCATCAACGGCGGCTTCTTCCGCAGCCCCAACCAGCTGCTGGAGGACGTGCCGAAGATCCGCCACATCCCGGGGGTGATCGTGCAGGGCCGCTACGACGTGGTCTGCCCGATGAAATCGGCCTGGGACCTGCACCGCGCCTGGCCGGAGGCGACCCTCAGCGTGATCGGCGACGCCGGCCACGCCGCCTCCGAGGCCGGCACCCTCAACCGCCTGATCGAGGCGGCGGACCACTTCGCACGGCTGTAGCGCTCATGCTGCTCGATGCGGCGCTGGCCTATCTGCACTTCATCGCCATCCTCCTGCTGGCCTCGCTGATGTCGGCGGAGGCCCTGCTGCTGCGGCCGTCGGTGGCGCAGCAGAGCTCGCGCTGGATCGCGCGGCTGGACCTGGGGGTGGGCCTGTCCGCCATCGCCGTGGTGGCCAGCGGCCTGTCGCGCGCCGTGTGGGGCGCCAAGGGCTGGGCCTACTACGCGCACAACCCGGTGTTCCACGCCAAGATCGGCGTGTTCGTGCTGATCGGCCTGATGTCGATCATCCCCACCGTGCTGTTCCTGCGCTGGGCGCGCCGCCACCGCGAGCTGCCCGGCTATGCGGTGCCGGCGGAGGAAGTGAGGCGGGCGCGGCGCTGGGTGCTGATCGAGCTGCACCTGCTGCCGCTGCTGCCCCTGTTCGGGGTGATGATGAGCCGGGGCATGCACTTCTAGGAGCAGCGATGGCCCAGGCGGCGGCGTACAAGGTTCACCCCGGCGTGGCCCGCGCCCAGGCCATGGTCGACAAGCTGCCCGCCACCACCGGCCGCGCGCTCGACGCCTGGCTCGCGCTGGCGAAGAGAGCGCGGCTGGCCGACGCCAAGGCGATCCAGGCCTGGCTCCGGCAGGAGCACCGGCTCGGCACCGGGCACGCCGGGCTGATCGCCGAAATCGCGGTGCAGGGGGCGGACGTCTACAGCGCCGAGGCCTACCTGCGGGCCGCGCCGGGCTATGTCGATGCCCTCTTCGCCGGCCCGAAGGCAGCCCTGCGCCCGCTCTACGAGGAGCTGGCCGCCTGCGCCCTCGGGCTGGGCAGGGACGTGCAGCTGAGTCCGTGCAAGACCTTCGTGCCGGTCTATCGCGGCCGCGTCATGGCCCAGCTCAAGCCCGGCGCCAACACCCGCCTCGACCTGGGCCTGGCCCTGGGCGGCCTCAAGGCCCAGGGGCGGCTGATCGACACCGGAGGTTTTGCCAAGAAGGACCGCATCACGCACCGCATTGCGGTCAGCAGCGCGGCGGACATCGACGCGCAGACGCGGGAGTGGCTGGCGCGGGCGTACGAGCTGTCGGCCTGAGCGCCCGCCAAGGACCCGCCCATGCGCCGGGGCATTCCGCGCACCCGTGCGATGCACGGCAGCGCATCCCGGGCGGCGCTCAGGATTTGAGCGGAATGCCCTCGTCCTGCTTCACCGCCTCCAGCACCAGGCTGGAGCGCACGTCCTTCACGCCCGGCAGGCCGATCAGCACCTTCATCGAGAACTCGGCGAAGGCCTGCAGGTCGGGCACCATCACGTGCAGCAGGAAGTCGAGGTCGCCGGTCATGACGTAGCAGGCGCGCACCTCCGGCTGGCGCTTGATCGCCGCCTCGAAGGCCTCGGTCACGTCCTTGGACTGGCGCTCGATGCTGACGCGGACGAAGGCCTGGATGTGCTGGCCCAGCGCCGCCGGGCTCAGCACCGCGGTGTAACGCTCGATCACGCCGCTGTCCTCCAGCCGGCGCAGGCGCCGCTGGCAGGCGGTGGGCGAGAGTGAAACCTTTTCCGCCAGGTCCACCACCGGGAGGCGGCCGTTGCGCTGCAGCTCGCGCAGCATGCGCAGGTCGGTACGGTCCAGTTCTGCACGCATTTTTCACCCGGCAAATGGCCGTTTATTAGCGAATAACTGCGCGAATCTTAACTCCGCACGGCGATTTCGCAAGGTTCGGGCGGCCGATACCCGGTAAAGTGGTGCGGTGCGGCCCGGCACCCGCCGCGCAGGAGGAGATCGTGGGCAAGCAGACCAAATATGTCTCGCGCCTGCCGGATGCGTCCGGCCGGATCGCGTACAGCGCCGAGGAGAACGCCATCTGGGCGGAACTGTTCGCGCGCCAGAAACAGGCGATCCGCGGCAAGGCTTGCGACGAGTTCATGCAGGGCATGGAGCTGCTGCGTCTGCCGGAGGACCGCGTGCCGCAGCTGGCCGAAGTCTCGCAGGGCCTGAAGCGCGAGACCGGCTGGGAGGTGGCCTATGTGCCGGCGCTGATTCCTTTCTCCGAATTCTTCGCCCTGCTCGCCGACCGCAAGTTTCCGGCCGCGACCTTCGTCCGCACCCGCGAGGAGCTGGACTACCTGCAGGAGCCGGACATCTTCCACGAGATCTTCGGCCACACGCCGCTGCTCACCAACAAGTATTTCGCCGAGTTCACCCACACCTACGGCAAGCTCGGCCTGGCCGCCAGCCGCGAGGACCGCGTGTTCCTGGCACGCATGTACTGGTTCACCGTCGAGTTCGGCCTGCTGCAGAAGCCGGGCGACGCCCTGCGCATCTACGGCGGCGGCATCCTGTCGTCGATCGGCGAGACCGAGTACGCCTGCCACAGCGACAAGCCGCTGCGCCGCCGCTTCGACATCGTCGACGCGCTGCGCACGCCCTACCGCATCGACATCATGCAGCCGCTGTACTACGTGCTGGAAGACCTGCGCGAGCTGTACGAGCTGACCCGGCGCGACATCATGGGCCTGGTGCAGGAGGCCAAGCGCCTCGGCCTGCACGCACCGCTCTACCCGCCGAAACCCGTGGCCGCCTGAAGGGCGCCGCAGCCTGCCGGCCGAGGCCGCCGGGCGTCCCGGTCCGGCCCTTCAAACCAGCGACACGATTTGATGTCGTAATAATGCCGAGCTTCCTGGAGATTCACCGATGAGCAGCAAGACCGCCAATCCCCTGCGCACCGACGGCTTCGAGTTCGTCGAATTCACCGCCCCCAACCAAGCCGGCATCGAGCAGCTGCACCAGCTGTTCGGGCTGCTCGGCTTCACCGCCGTGGCGCGCCACCGCAGCAAGGACGTGACCCTGTTCCGCCAGGGCGACATCAACTTCCTGGTCAACGGCACGCCCTACACCCACTTCGCCCAGTTCGCCCAGGCCCACGGCCCCTCGGCCTGCGCCATGGGCTGGCGCGTCGAGGACGCGGCCAAGGCCCATGCCTATGCCGTGGCGCAGGGCGCGGTGCCGTTCGACACCAAGCCCGGCTTCATGGAGCTGAACCTGCCGGCGGTGTACGGCATCGGCAACAGCGTGCTGTATTTCATCGACCGCTACGGCCCCCACACCATCTACGACGTCGACTTCGTGCCGGTGAAGGGCGCGGAGCAGAACCCGCTGGGCGTCGGCCTGAAGACCCTGGACCACCTGACCCACAACGTCGAGCAGGGCAACATGAACCTGTGGGCGGGCTTCTACGAGCGCATCGCCAATTTCCGCGAGATCCGCTACTTCGACATCGAGGGCAAGCAGACCGGCCTGTTCTCGCGCGCCCTGACCAGCCCCTGCGGCAAGATCCGCATCCCGATCAACGAGAGCGCCGACGACAAGAGCCAGATCGCCGAATTCATCCGCGACTACCGCGGCGAAGGCATCCAGCACCTGGCCCTGGCCACCGACGACATCTACGCCACGGTGGAGGCGCTGCGCGCCCGCGGCGTGGTGTTCATGGACACGCCGGAAACCTACTACGAGAAGATCGACAGCCGGGTGCCGGGCCACCACGAGAGCGTGGCGCGCCTGAAGCAGCTGCGCCTGCTGATCGACGGCAGCGTGCAGGACGGCATCCTGCTGCAGATCTTCACCTCCACCGTGATCGGACCGATCTTCTTCGAGATCATCCAGCGCAAGGGCAACGAGGGTTTCGGCGAGGGCAACTTCAAGGCCCTGTTCGAGAGCATCGAGGAAGACCAGATCCGCCGCGGCGTGTTGAAGGCCGAGACGGCGTAGTCGTTGTAGGATGCGGCTGAGCGCAGGTAAGCGCAGCTGCCGGGCAGCGCTCCAGGAACGAGCCGCCGGAGGAGAAGGCATGAAAAAGTGGATCTACCGCCCGCACGTCGAAGGCCTGGCCTCGCGCCAGGCCCACGCCGACCTGCCGGACGGCACGGTCGAGCGCGAGCTGGGCAAGGAGGGCTTCTTCGGCCCGGCGACGCACATGTACCACCCGCGGCCGCCGACCGGCTGGAAGTCGTGGGAAGGGCCGCTGCGGCCGCGCGCCTTCGACTGCGTCAAGCTCAAGGCGCGTGGCCACTCGCCCTGGGACGCCGACCTGCTGCTGCACAACGCTTCGTTGCGCATGCGCATCTGGACCTGCAGGTCCTCGATGGACCATCTGGCGCGCAACGCCGACGGCGACGAGCTGCTGTTCGTGCACAGCGGCCGCGGCGACCTGTACTGCGACTACGGCCACCTGGCGATCGAGGCCGGCGACTACATCGTGCTGCCGCGCAGCACCATGTGGCGCGTCGAGTGCGAGGCGCCGCTGCAGCTGCTGCTGATCGAGGCCACCAACTCCAGCTACATGCTGCCGGACAAGGGCCTGGTCGGCGAGCACGCCGTGTTCGACCCGGCCATGCTCGACCTGCCGCGCATCGACGCCGCCTTCCAGGCGCAGCAGCAGGGCGCGCTGATGGAGCGCGACTGGGCGGTGCGGGTCAAGCGCCGCGACGAGATCTCCACCGTCACCTATCCCTACAACCCGCTCGACGCGGTGGGCTGGCACGGCTCGCTGCACCCGGTGCGCATCAACGTGCGCGATATCCGCCCGCTGATGAGCCACCGCTTCCACCTGCCGCCCTCGGCCCATACCACCTTCGTCGCCGGCCGCTTCGTCGTCTGCACCTTCACGCCGCGCCCGTTCGAGACCGACCCGGGCGCGATCAAGGTGCCGTTCTTTCACAACAACGACGACTTCGACGAGGTGATCTTCTACCACGCCGGCGATTTCTTCTCGCGCGACAACATCCACCCCGGCATGGTCACTCTGCACCCTTGCGGCTTCACCCACGGTCCCCATCCCAAGGCGCTCGGCCGCATGCTGCAGCAGACCAAGCCGGGCACCGACGAATACGCGGTGATGATCGACGCCCGCGACGCGCTGGAGATCGACGAGGCGGCGACGGCGGTGGAATTCCTCGACTACCACCGCAGCTGGCAGCACCAGTAGCCGCGTTGCGGGCACCACGGAACTGTGCGGCGCCCGGCCCGGTCTGAATGGATGCCTCCGCCGCCATGCGAAGTAAAGATGGGTAAACCCAAGGCCACCGAAGTTGCAGCCGGCGCGGCACGGCCCGACATTAAGACCATGTCCCGCATCCTCATCGCCGACGACGACCGCGAGCTGTGCGCGCTGCTGGCCGACTACCTGCGCCGCGAGGGTTTCGAAGTCGACGTGGTGCACGACGGCGAGGCCGCCCTGCTGCGCCTGCGCGACCCGGCGCTGCGCCCGGAGCTGCTGATCCTCGACGTGATGATGCCGGGCAGCGACGGCCTGGAGACCCTGCGCGAGCTGCGCCAGCAGCACCGCCTGCCGGTGATCATGCTGTCGGCGCGCGGCGAGCCGGTGGACCGGGTGGTCGGCCTGGAGCTGGGCGCCGACGACTACCTGTCCAAGCCGTGCCTGCCGCGCGAGCTGCTGGCGCGGGTGCGCGCGCAGCTGCGGCGCCAGTCGCTGCCGGCGGCGGAGGAGCTGAGCCTGGGCAACCTGCAGCTGCACCCGGCCGAGCGCCGCGCCGCGGTCGACGGCCAGGAACTGCGCCTCACCGGCGCCGAGTTCGCCCTGCTGCTGACCCTGGCGCAGCATGCCGGCGAGGTGGTGGGCAAGGCCACCCTGACCCGCCTCGCCCTGGGGCGCGAAATCGAGCGCTTCGACCGCAGCGTCGACGTCCACGTCAGCCGCCTGCGGCGCAAGCTGTCGGAAGCCTCGGCCAGCGCCCCGGCGATCGAGGCGGTGCGCGGCGCCGGCTACCTGCTGGTGGCGCAGCGCGCCGCCTGAACCGCCGCGGTTCCGCTACGCTAGGATGGCGATGTCCGCCCCGGGGGCAATGCCGGGCGGCGTCGGCACCTTTCTCCGCCGCATCCCGGACCCGCAAGCCTTGAGCCCGCTCTATCGCCGCCTGCTGCTGTGGTTCTGCCTGGCCAACGTCGCCACCATGCTGATCAGCGTCTGGCTGACGCAGGACCTGGCGCGCCGCACCTACGGCGGCGAGCTCGACTGGCCGCTGCTGGCCCAGGCCGCCGACCAGGCCTATATCAAGGCCGGCCGCGAGGGCCTGGTCGCCTGGGCCGAGCAGACCCGGCGCGAGGAGCACTTCCAGGTGCGGCTCTACGAGAACGGCAAGGACCTGCTCGAATGGCCGGTGCTGCCGCCGCTGGAGCGCCACCTGCCGCAGCTGCTGAACAGCGACAGCATCGTGCTGCGGCCGGTGCCGGAGGTGCTGCTGGTGGGGCAGAAGGTGGTGGGCAGCGACGGCGTGACACGGCAGATGGTGGCGCTGCGCGGGCCGCGCCCGCCCTATGCGCGGCTGCATCTGCTGGTGTGGATGCAGATCGTCCTGTCGATGCTGGCGATCATGGTGGTCGGCTGGTGGGTGGCGCGCGGCATCGCCAGGCCCGCGGCGGCGCTGCAGCAGGCGGCGCAGCGCATGGCCGCGGGCGACCTGACGGCACGGGTCGAGGGCGGCTACCTGCAGGCGCAGGACGAGCTGGGGCTGCTGGCGCGCGAGTTCAACCACATGGCCGGGCGCATCGAGGCGCTGGTGGCGCACGAGCGCGCGGTGCTGCAGGACGTGTCGCACGAGCTGCGCTCGCCGCTGGCGCGGCTGCAGCTGATCCTGGAGCTGGCGCGGCAGGAAGGCGCCGGCGGCGCCGCCGGCCATTTCGACCGCGCCGAGCACGAAATCGCGCGCCTGGACCTGCTGATCGGCGAACTGCTGGCCCTGACCCGCATGGAGGCCGACCTGCCCGGCATGGCGCGCGAACCGGTCGACCTCGCCGCGCTCGCCGCCGAGTGCATCGGCGCGGCCGAACTCGAAGCCGGCGCCCACGGTGCGCGACTGCGGCTCGAGGCGCCGCAGCCGCTGGAAGCCAGCGGCAACGCACAGCTGCTGGCGCGGGCGCTGGACAACCTGCTGTCCAACGCCATCAAGTTCGGCGGCGGCGGCGAAATCCTGGTGAGCCTGCGCCGCGACGGGGACCAGGCCTGCCTGAGCGTGCGCGACCGCGGCCCGGGGGTGCCCGAAGCCGAGCTCGGCAAGCTGTTCCGGCCGTTCTTCCGCGGCACCAACGGCGCCCGCGCCGAAGGCCACGGCCTGGGCCTGGCCATCGTGCAGCGCATCGCTCGCGCCCATGGCGGCGAAGTGGGGGCCGGCAACGCCGCCGACGGCGGCCTGCGCATCACGCTGTCGTTGCCGCTGGCCGGGGTGAAGGGCGCGGCGGCGCCCGCGGCGTAAACTATCCGCAACCCACCGCATTGGAACCGCATGAAACTCGCAACGCTCAAGGACGGCACGCGTGACGGCCGGCTGGTCGTGGTGAGCCGCGACCTTTCGCGCGCGGCGCCCGCGCCGCACGTGAAGACCCTGCAGGCCGCGCTCGACGACTGGGAGAGCATCGCACCCGAGCTGCAGGCCCTGGCCGCGCGGCTCGACGAGGGCATGATCGCCGGCACCCTGGAATTCAAGGCCGGGGACTGCCTGGCGCCGCTGCCGCGCGCCTACCAGTGGGCCGACGGCAGCGCCTACGTCAACCATGTCGAGCTGGTGCGCAAGGCGCGCGGCGCCGAGATGCCGCCCAGCTTCTGGACCGACCCGCTGATGTACCAGGGCGGCAGCGACACCTTCCTGGCGCCGACCCAGGACATCCCGCTCGGCGACGAAAGCTGGGGCTGCGATCTGGAAGCCGAGGTGGCGGTGATCACCGGCGACGTGCCCTACGGCGCCACGCCGGCACAGGCCGCCGCGGCGATCCGCCTGCTGCTGCTGGTCAACGACGTCTCGCTGCGCGGCCTGATCCCGGCCGAGCTGGCCAAGGGCTTCGGCTTTTTCCAATCCAAGCCGAGCAGCGCCTTTTCGCCCTGCGCGGTGACGCCCGACGAGCTGGGCGCGGCCTGGGACGGCGGCCGCCTGCACCGCCCGCTGGAGTCGCGGATCAACGGCCGCGAGCTGGGCCATCCCGACGCCGGCGTCGACATGACCTTCGACTTCCCCACCCTGGTCGCCCACGCCGCCCGGACCCGCGCGCTCGGCCCCGGCGCCATCATCGGCAGCGGCACCGTCTCCAACCGCGGCGCCGACGGCGGCCCCGGCCAGCGGGTCGAGGACGGCGGCGTCGGCTATTCCTGCCTGGCCGAGGCGCGCACCGTCGAGACCCTGCAGCAGGGCAAGCCGCAGACGCCGTTCCTCAAGCGCGGCGACCGCGTGCGCATCGAGATGTTCGACGCCGCAGGCCGCTCGATCTTCGGCGCCATCGACCAGCAAGTCGGCGCGCCCTGAACGGAGCGCACATGTTCAAGCTCTACAACTACTGGCGCTCGTCCAGCAGCTACCGCGTCCGCATCGCGCTCAACCTCAAGCTGGTCGAATACGAGACGGTACCGGTGCACCTGGTGCGCGACGGCGGCGAGCAGCACAAGCCGGAGTTCCACGCCCTCAACCCGCACGAGCTGGTGCCGCTGCTGGTCGACGGCGACTTTGCGCTGGGCCAGTCGCTGGCCATCTTCCACTACCTGGAGGCGCAGCTGCCGCAGCCGGCGCTGGTGCCCCAGGATGCGCGCGAGGCCGCACGCATGTGGGCTTTCTGCCAGGCCATCGCCTGCGAGATCCAGCCGCTGCAGAACACCCGCGTGCTGCGCTACCTGAGCGAGGAGCTGGGCCTGGCCGAGGACGCGCGCACCGCCTGGCTGCGCCACTGGATCGGCAGCGGCCTGGCCGCACTGGAAGAGGAGCTGGCGCAACGCCCGGCCCACCCCTACTGCTTCGGCCAGACGCCGACCTACGCCGACTGCTGCCTGGTGCCGCAGATGTACGCCGCGGAGCGCTTCGGCGCCCTGCGCGACTGGCCGCGCCTGCAGGCCATCACTGAGCGCTGCCGCGGGCACGAGGCGTTCATCAAGGCGCACCCGGACGCGCAGGCGGATGCGCCGAAGAGTTGAGCGCGGAAGCCAGAAGCGTGCGGCGGGCAGCACGCCGGACGACTCCGCAAATCGCTTGCCCGCGGCTACTTGTGCAATGGACGCGGACGGCCGATTGGGTGCGCCGGCGGCCACGTCACCCGTCTGCAATGAAGGATTCATGACAGCCGGTTAACGTGCCCGCCGTCATGAGTCCCGCAGCTCCCCAGCCCACGGCCCAGGCCGAGCCTGTTGCAGCGCCACCCGGCGCGAGCATCGCCCGGCTGTGCCGCTCGGTCGGAGGCATCGCCCCGGCCACCACCATCGCCGAAGTGGCCGACCTGATCCGCCGGCCGGAGTACGCCGGACTGCTGTGCCTGCCGGTGGTGGATCGCGGCCAGCCGGTGGGCACCATCAGCCGCAACCAGCTCACCGACATCTTCATGCTGCGCTTCGGCCGCGAGCTGTACGGCAGCCGTCCCGTCACCGAGGTGATGAACCGCAAGCCGCTGCTGGTCGAGGAGGGCCTGCCGCTGGAAGACGCCGCCCAGTACGTCGCCGCCAACATCGGCACGCCGATCAGCGAGGACTTCGTGGTGACGCGCCAGGGGCGCTACCTCGGCGTCGGCGTGGTGATCGACCTGCTCGGCGCGATGCAGGCGAAGGTGGCGCAGAACGCCGCCCAGCTGGCCGAGGCGTATGGCCAGCTCAAGTCCTCACAGGCGGCGCTGGTGCAGTCCGAAAAGATGGCCTCGCTCGGCCAGATGGTGGCCGGCGTGGCACACGAGATCAATACGCCGCTCGGCTACGTGCGCAACAACGTCGAGATGGTGCAGGGCGTGTTCGGCCAGGTGCGCGAGATGCTCGCCGAGTACGACCGCCTGACCCGCATGCTGACCGACGAGAACACCGACGAGCAGGGCCTGAGCCAGCTGTTGTTCAAGCTCAGCTCCGAGGCGCACGACCTGCAGGACAGCAAGCTGCTGGAGGACACCGAGGCGCTGTTCGGCGACACCCTGTTCGGCGTCGACACGATCAAGGAACTGGTCATCAACCTGCGCAACTTCAGCCGCCTCGACGCGGCCAAGGTGGCGGAGGTCAACCTCAACGACTGCATCGACCAGACGCTGGTCATCGCCAACAACGTGCTCAAGGCACGGGTCGAGGTGATCAAGCGCTACGGCGAGTTGCCGCCGGTGGCCTGCTCGCCCTCGCAGATCAACCAGGTGCTGCTCAACATGATGAGCAACGCGGCGCAGGCCATCGAGCACGCCCAGGGCAAGCTGCTGCTCAAGACCGAGGCCGACGGCGACTGGGTGCGGATCAGCATCCAGGACAACGGCAAGGGCATCGCGGCGGAGCATCTGCAGAAGATCTTCGATCCCTTCTTCACCACCAAGCCGGTCGGCCAGGGCACCGGCCTGGGCCTGTCGATCAGCTACCAGATCATCCAGGCCCACGGCGGCACCATCCAGGTCGCCTCGGTGCCCGGCAAGGGCACCAGGTTCGTGATCAGCCTGCCGGCCGCCGCCGGTTCCGCCGCGGCGCCGAGCGCGCAGGCGGCATGAAGGAACACCGATGAATCCGCAAAAGCCTTCCCTGCTGCTGGTCGACGACGAGGAGCGCATCCTGCGCTCGCTGGCCATGCTGTTCCGCGGCCAGTACGCGCTGCAGACCACCACCGACGCGCACGAGGCCCTGGCCATCGTCGGGCGCAGCCGCGTCGACGTCATCGTCAGCGACCAGAAGATGCCGGCGATGCGCGGCGCCGACCTGCTGCGCGAGGTCAAGGAGCGCAGCCCCAACACCATGCGCATCCTGCTCACCGGCTATTCCGAGCTGGATGCCATCGTCGCCTCGGTCAACGAAGGCGAGATCTTCCGCTACGTCAACAAGCCCTGGGACGCGGCCGAGCTGCGCACCACGGTGGACCAGGCGGCGCAGATCGCCGCGGCGCTGTTCGCCGCGCCGGCGGCGGAGCCCACCCCGGTCACCGCGGCGCGCGCCGTCACCGCCGCCGAGATGGTGCCGCCCTCGCCGGTCCTGGCCGACGGCATCCTGGTCATCGACGACGACGCCGAAGTGTTCCACAGCGTGGAGCAGATCGTCGGCCCCAGCCAGCCGGTGTACTGGGCGCGCAGCCTGGAGCAGGCTTTCGACCACCTCGAGCGCTATACGGTGGGCGTGATCGTGTCCGAGCTGGTGGTGCAGCGCGAGAGCCTCGCCACCGCGCTGAAGCTGCTGAAGGCGCAGCATCCGGAAGTGGTGACCATCGTCATGACGCCGTTCCAGGACACCGGCGTGCTGATCAACCTGATCAACCAGGGCCAGATCTACCGCCTGCTGCCCAAGCCGGTGCGGCCCGGGCCGCTGGGCATGAACATCGCCTCGGCCCTGCGCCATCACCGCGTGCTGCGCGCCTCGCCCAGGCTGCGCGACCGCCACGTGGTCGAGAACATCAAGCAGCCGGAGGAGCTGTCGGTGGCCAGCCGCGTGATGGGTTTCCTCGGCCGGCTGCGCGGGCGCGCCACGGCCTGAGCCGGCGCCCGCGTCCGGCGAGCCGCCCCGGGCCCGCTCCGCGACGGCGAGAGAGCCCCGGCCCGAAGGCCGTGGCACGAATGCCTCCCGCAACAAAAAACGCCGGCGGAGCCGGCGTTTTTATCGAGGCGAACCCGGGATCCCGGGCGGCCGCTTCTCAGTGGCTGGCCACGTTGACCGAGGCGTCAGCGTTGGCGCGGGCGATCGACAGCCCCTTGAGCAGGTTCAGGGCCTCGAACAGCTCGTAGTCGCTCAGCTGCAGGTTGTCGCCGTCCTTCGCCGTGCCCGGCTGCGCCGAGCTGCTGTCGCCGCCGGCATCGGGCTTGGCGTCGGTCTGCTTGTCCTTGTCCTTGTCCGTGGACTTCTTGGCGTTGGGATTGTCGAGGCGGCCCTTCAGGTCGGCTTCCTTGATGAAGCCGTCGCCGTCGACGCCGTCGAGCTTGCTGACCTTGACCGGCTGCAGCGCCACGTCGGGGACGATGCCCTCGGCCTGGATCGAGCGGCCGCTCGGCGTGTAGTAGCGGGCGGTGGTGAGCTTGATGGCATCGTCGTTCTGCAGCGGCACGATGGTCTGCACCGAGCCCTTGCCGAAGGTCTTGCTGCCGACCAGGATGGCGCGGTGCTGGTCCTGCAGGGCGCCGGCGACGATCTCGGCCGCCGAGGCCGAGCCGCCGTTGACCAGCACCACCAGCGGACGGCCATCGAGGTCGTCGCCGCGAGTGGCGTCGAATTCGTGGTTGTTGCCGGGATCGCGGCCGCGGATGCTGACGATCGGGCCTTTTTCGAGCAGGGCGTCGGACACGTCGACCGCGGCGTTGAGCACGCCGCCGGGATTGTTGCGCAGGTCCAGCACCAGGCCCTTGAGCTCGCCGCCGGACTGCTTCTTCAGCTTGGCCAGGGTCTCGTCGAAATTCTTGCCGGTGTCGATCTGGAACTGCGAGATGCGCACGTAGGCGTAGCCCGGCTCGAGCATGCGGCCGCGCACGCTGGACACCTTGATCACGTCGCGCTTGAGGTCGAAGGTCAACGGCTGCGGCGTGTTGTCGCGCACCACGATCAGCTTGACCTTGGTGCCCGGCTCGCCGCGCATCTTGGTGACCGCGTCGTTGATGGTCATGCCCTGCACCGGGGCGTCGTCGATCTTGACGATCAGGTCGCCCGGCTTGATGCCGGCCTTGGCCGCGGGCGTGTCATCGATCGGCGAAACCACGCGCACCAGCCCGCCCTGCAGCTGCACCTCGATGCCGAGGCCGCCGAACTTGCCGGTGGTGACGACGTTCATGTCCTTGAACTCGGACTTGTCCAGGTACGCCGAATGCGGATCCAGGCCCGACAGCATGCCGCGCAGGGCGTTCTGCAGCAGGGTCTTGTCGTCCACCGGCTCGACGTACTCGGCCTTCACCTTGTCGAGGATCTGCACGAAGCTGCGCAGGTCGTCGAGCGGCAGGCCGGTGGCCGCCGCGGCCTGGCGCTCGGCCAGCACGGCATGGGTGAGGGTGACGCTGGCGCCGAGGACGGCTCCGGCCGCCAGGGCCAGGATGACGCGGGAAGAGGAGGACATGGCCAACACAGGGTGGAAACGACTGGGGGGAAGATAGCACAGCGGCGCAGCTAAGACCGCCCGGAACGGCCCCTGGTTCGGCCCCCGGACCGGCGGCAGGCCGGCGCCGCCGGACGGCCCGTAACCCTTATTTACCGAGCCAGTCCTTGGGATCCATCGGCTCGGTGCCCTTGCGCACCTCGAAATACAGCCCGGTCTGCTCGTAGCCGCCGGTATTGCCGGCCTTGGCGATGACGTCGCCGGGGCCGACCCATTCGCCGGCGCTGCGGGTGACGGCGCTGTTGTGGCCGTAGAGGGTGAAAAAGCCCTTCTCGTGCTGCAGCACCACGATCAGGCCATAGCTGGTGAGCCAGCCGACGTAGGCGATGCGGCCGCGGGCGCTGGCCCTGACCGGGGCGCCCTCCGGGGCGGAGATCCACCAGCCCTTCCACACCAGGCGGCCGCCGGCCTTGGCGTCGCCGTAGCGGGCCAGCAGGTCGCCGCGCAGCGGCCAGTCCATGTGGCCGCGCATCTCCGGGAACGACTTGTGGCCGCCTTCGGGCTCCACCGGCACGTCGGCCAGGGCCTGGCGCAGCTGTTCCAGCAGGTCCTTCAGCTGCTTTTCGCTGGCCTGCAGGCCCTTCAGCTCCTGCGCCTCGCCGGCGATGCGCTGCGACACCTTGGTCATCGCCTCGGCGCGCTCGGAGCGGGTCTGCTCCAGCGCCGCCAGGGCCTGCCGGTGGCTGGACTGCAGCTTGTGCAGGGCGTCGAGCTGGGCCTGGTACTGCCTGGCCAGCGCCGCCACCTGCTTGATCTGGGCATTGATCGCGTCGATGGCGGCGGCGCGGGCGCGGTTGAGGCTGTCGTAGTAGACCAGCATGCGGTCGACCCGGTCCGGGTCCTCCTGGCTGAGCAGCAGCTCGGCCTTGCCGCCGCGGCCCATGACGTAGCCGGCGCGCAGCTGGCGCGCCAGCGCGTCCTTCTGCTCGGCCAGCCTGCGCTCCGCCGCGGCCTGCTCGGCCTGGGCCTGGCGCGCCCGCGCCTCCTGCAGCTCGACCTGGGCGGCGATGCGGCGGGCCTCGCCGGTGGCTTCGTCGACCTTGCGCTCGGCCGCCTCCACCGCGCCGCGCAGCTGGTCCTGCTCGACCTTGTCGTGCTCGATGCTCTTGGACACGGCCTCGATGCGGCTGCGCACCTTGGCCAGCTCCTCGGCGCTCTGCTGGTAGCGTTCGTCGCCCACGGCCAGGCCCGCCAGCAGCATGCCGGCCAGGCAGAGGAGGACTTTTCGGCTTTTCGGGATCATGCGGCGGGTGCGATAATGATAATTGAAGAATCCCCCGGTTTAAGCCCAATGCCGCAGCTACTCGAGTTTGTCCAGCACCACGCCTGGCTGTTCGCCGCCTTCGGCGTCCTGCTGCTGTTGTTCATCGCCAACGAGGTGCACGGCGCGATCAGCGGCGGCACGCGGCTGGCGCCGCTCGACGCGGTGCGCCTGATCAACGACCGCGACGCCCTGGTGGTCGATCTGCGCCCGGCCGGCGAATTCAAGAAGAGCCACCTGATGAACGCGGTCAACCTGCCGCTGGCCAAGCTGGAAGAGCGCGCCGGCGAACTGGGCAAGGACAAGTCCAAGCCGGTGCTGCTGTACTGCGCCCTGGGCAGCGTGGCCGGCGAAGCCGCGGTGAAGCTGCGCAAGCTCGGCTTCACCGAGGTCTACCCCCTGCGCGGCGGCATCAACGGCTGGCTCGGCAGCAACCTGCCGGTCACCGCCAAGTAGCCGCCGGCCCCGGCGCGGGCCGGTTACAAGGGCATGCCGCGAAAGTCTGCCGGACGACGCCGGACGGGGCTTCCAATTGGCCCGATTCGTGAAAGAATTATGGCGATGGACCATTCGTCATCCGACTGCGCAGCGGCGGCGGTTCCGCAAGGGGGCCGGCGGTGAAGCGCGTCCTGGTCTACTCCTCCCTGATCTGCCCGTACTGCGTCATGGCCAAGCGCCTGCTCAGCCGCAAGGGCGTGCCGTACGAGGAAGTGCTGGTGGACGTGGAATGCGGCCGCCGCAGCGAGATGCAGCAGCGCGCCGGCGGCCGCCGCACCGTGCCGCAGATCTTCGTCGGCGAGCACCATGTCGGCGGCTACGACGACCTGGCCGCGCTCGAGCGCGCCGGCCAGCTGGACCCCCTGCTGCGGGATTCCTAGGTTCCCCAGGCAGCCGCCGGGACCGGAACTGCGGCAAACGCCGCGGCTTTGCGGCAGAATCAGCCTCCTTCTTCCCTTCAACCGGTCTCATGTCAGAACAAGCCCCAACCCCGCCCGCCCGCCAGGTGCTGCTGCAGCGCATCTACCTCAAGGACGCCTCGGTCGAAGTGCCGCAGGCGCCGCAGGTGTTCACCCGGCAGTGGACCCCGCAGGTCGACGTGCAGGTGGGCACCGCCGCCATGCCGCTGGGCGGCAGCGCCCACCAGGTGATGCTGAGCATCACCGTCACCGCCAAGCTGGGCGAGGAAGTGGCGTTCCTGGTGGAGATCCACCAGGGCGGCATCTTCGACATCAGCGGCTTCGCCGAGGCCGAGATCCAGGCGGTGGTGGCCGGCTACTGCCCGGGCGTGATCTTCCCCTTCGCGCGCGAGGCGGTGGCCGACCTGATCCAGCGCAGCGGCTTCCCGCCGATCCTGCTGCAGCCGATCAACTTCGAGGCGCTGTACGTCGAGCACCTGGCGCGCAGCCGCGAGCAGAACGCCGCAGCCGCCGCGCCCTCCACGGTGCAGTAAGCCCTTGAGCTCGCGCGCCGATCACGATACCGGGCGTGGGCGCGGACGGCGCCGCGAAGTCGCCCCGGGTCCCGGCCGGCGCGAGGGAACCGTATGACCGGCGAGGCGCCGATCACGGTCCTGGGCGCGGGCGCCTTCGGCACGGCGCTGGCCATCCAGCTGACGCGGCGCGGCGCCAGCGCCTACCTGTGGGGGCGCGACGCCACGGCGATGGCCACCATGCAGGAGTCGCGCGAGAACGTGCGCTACCTGCGCGGCTGCCACTTCCCGGCCGGGCTCACCGCGACTGCCAACCTGGTCGGGGCGGTGCAGGCCAGCGGCGACCTGCTGATCTCCACCCCCAGCCCGGCCCTGCGCGAGACCTGCGAGCGGCTCCAGCCGCTGCTGCGCGCCGGCCAGGGCATCGGCTGCGCCTGCAAGGGCCTGGAGCCGGGCAGCGGGCGGCTGGCGCACGAGGTCATCGGCGACGTGCTGGGCCCGGACCACCCGGTGGCCATCGTCTCCGGCCCGACCTTCGCCCGCGAGCTGGGCCTGGGCCTGCCCACGGCGGTGACGGTGGCCTCGGTCGACAACGCCTTCGCGGTGCGCCTGGCCGAGGCCTTCCACGGCGACGGCTTCCGCGCCTACACCTCGGCCGACGTCATCGGCGTGGAGATCGGCGGCGCCGCCAAGAACGTGCTGGCCATCGCGGTGGGCATCGCCGACGGCCTGGGCCTGGGCGCCAACACCCGCGCCGCCATGATCACCCGCGGCCTCAACGAGATCCGCCGCCTCGGCGCCGCCATCGGGGCGCAGTCCGAGACCCTGATGGGCCTGGCCGGCCTCGGCGACCTGGTGCTGACCTGCACCGACAACCAGTCGCGCAACCGCCGCTACGGCCTGCTGCTCGGCCAGGGCAAGAAGCCCGACGAGGCCTATGCCGCCATCGAGGGCGTGGTCGAAGGCGTGCGCGCCGCGCCGGAAGTGCTGCGCCTGGCGCAGCAGCATGAAGTGGAGCTGCCGCTGCTGGAGATGGCCGGCGCCGTCATCGCCGGGCAGGTGACGCCGGTGGAAGCGCTGAAGCGGCTGGCCGACCGGCCGCTGCGGGCCGAAGCGGGATAGGCGGTCGTCGCGTGGACGACATCATCCTTTACTTCATCCCGGTGTTCGTGGTCTCGCTGCTCGCGGAAATGCTGTGGGCCTGGCACCGCCAGCGGGAAATCTACGAGCAGAAGGACACCCTGGCCTGCCTGGCGATGGGGCTGGGCAACGTCATCGTCGCGGCGCCGCTGAAGCTGTTCTGGCTGTGGCTGTTCGCCCTGGTCTACCGCTACCGCGTCTTCACCATCCCGATGGACGCCTGGTGGAGCTGGGCGCTGCTGCTGCTCGGCGACGACTTCTGCTACTACTGGTTCCACCGCTGCCACCACCGCGTGCGCCTGCTCTGGTGCACCCACGTCAACCATCACTCCAGCCAGCGCTTCAACCTCGCCGTGGCGCTGCGCCAGCCCTGGACCGAGGCGGTCACCGGCTACTGGTTCTGGCTGCCGCTGCCCCTGCTCGGCTTCCATCCGGCCGCGGTGGTGCTGCAGATGTCGATCAGCCTGATCTACCAGTTCTTCATCCACACCGAGGCGGTGCGCAGCCTGGGCCCGCTGGAGTGGGTGCTGAACACGCCCTCGCACCACCGCGTGCACCACGGCTCCAACCCGCGCTACCTCGATCGCAACTATGGCGGCATCCTGATCATCTGGGACCGGCTGTTCGGCAGCTTCGAGCCGGAACGCGAGCCGGTGGTCTACGGCCTGACCAGGAACATCCACACCTACAACCCGTTCCGCATCGCCTTCCACGAATGGGCGGCGATGTTCGGCGAACTGCGGCGGGCCCGCAGCTTCGCGCAGGCCTGGCGGGCGACGGCGCTTCCGCCGGGCGCCCACTCCTAGGGAACTTCGAGGGCGCCAAGGCGCCGGCCGGAAGGGCCTACCGCGATGCGCTGCCGGCAAAACCGAGCTGCCGCCAGGCCTCGTAGGCGGTCACCGCCACCGCGTTGGAAAGATTGAGGCTGCGCACGCCCGACTGCTGCGGCAGGTATAGCCGCTGCTGCTCCGGCAGCGCCTCCAGCACCGCGTCCGGCAGGCCGCGTGTCTCCGGCCCGAACAGCAGCAGGTCGTCCGCGCTGTAGCGCACGGCGTCGTAGCGGACCCGGCCGCGGGTGCTCAGCGCCAGCCAGCGCGCCTGCGGCCGCTCGGCGCGGATCTGCTCGAGGCTGTCGTAGACGCGCAGTTCGGCGTATTCGTGGTAATCCAGGCCGGCGCGGCGCAGCTGGGCGTCATCCAGCGAGAACCCCAGCGGCCGCACCAGGTGCAGGCGCGCCCCGGTATTGGCGCAGAGCCGGATGATGTTGCCGGTATTGGGGGGAATTTCCGGCTGGTACAGGACGATACCGAACATGTCTCAAGTGATGCGGAAGTTGACAGGACTATACCCCGCGCCTAGGCTCGGCATTCTGGGGAAAACTGAAGGTCCGCGCCGCCATGTCCAAGAAAGCCTCGGCTTTGAGCCTCGCCGCCGCCACCCTGCTGCTGCTGTCGACCGCCGCCGGCGCTGCCGGGAGCAACGACGCCAGCTTCAGCAGCGAGAACGACAACACCCCGTCCTCCGGCGCCATCGCCGCGGACATCCTGCTGCTGCGGCCGCTGAGCTTCGCCGGCACCCTGCTGGGCACGGCGGTGTTCATCGTCGGCCTGCCGTTCGAGGCGATTTCCGGCGACGTTTCCGGCCCGGCCAAGCGCCTGGTGGTGGAGCCGGCCCAGTTCACCTTCAGCCGCCCGCTGGGCGAGACCGGCGGCCGCAACGAGTAAACCGGGTAGCCCGGGCGGCCCGCAGCGGCCGCAGCCGCTGAACCACGGATGAAAAAGCGCCCGGCCATGCCGGGCGCTTTTGCGTGGGCCCTCAGCGGATCAGCTTGCCGTCCGTGTCGAGCACGTGCACTTCGCCGAAGTTCAGGGCGCGCACCGGCGCTTCGACCTTGGCCAGGTCGCCGACCACGATCCAGGTCAGCTGCTCCGGCTTGATCAGCTTGGCCGCCGCCGTCTTCAGCTGCGCCGCGTCCAGCGCCTCGACCTTCGGCACATAGGTGTTCCAGTAGTCGTCCGGCAGGCCGAACTCGATCAGGTGGCCCACCGCGCCCGCCACCTCGCCGACGCTTTCGAAGTTGCCCGGCAGGGCACGCACCTGGGCCTGCTTGGCGGCGTCGATCTCGGCCGCGCTGAGCGGCCGCGGTCCCAGGATCCCGGTCAGCTCCTTGCGCATTTCGCGCATCGAGTCGGCGGTGCGGGCTTCCTCGACGTTGGCGTGGGCCAGGTACACCTGCGGGTCGCGCGCCTCGAGCAGGTTCGAGCTGGCGCCGTAGCTCCAGTGCTTGTCCTCGCGCAGGTTGCGGTTGAGGCGCGAACCGAACATGCCGCCGAGCGCGGTGTTGACCGTGTGCATCGCCTCCTGGTCCGGGTCGGCCGCCGGCGGCGCCAGGTTGGCGGCCAGCACCAGCGACTGCGCCGCGCCGGGCTTGTCGATGAGGAACACGCGCGGCGCCGCCTGCGGCGGCGGCGGCGCGATGTCCTTCACCGGCAGCGGCGCGGCCGGCGCATGCCAGCCCCCCAGGCGCTGCTCCAGCAGCGGCTTGATCTGCGCCATGGTGGTGTCGCCCACCACCACCAGGGTGGCGTTGTCCGGCCGCAGCCAGCGGCGCCGGAAGCTCTCCAGGTCGTCGCGGCTGATCGCCTTGACGTCGCTCTCCAGCCCCAGGCCGGCGTAGGCGTACGGATGCCCTTCGCCGAACAGCAGCCGCGACAGCACGCGCCGCGCCATGCCGAACGGCTCGGACTTCTCCTGCGTGATCGCTGCCAGCAGGCGCTGCTTGACCCGCGCCAGCTCGGCTTCGGGGAAGGTCGGCTCGCTGACCAGGCTGGCGTACAACTCCAGCGAGTCGGACAGCTTGGGCGTGATCGCGGTCAGGCCGACCATCGAGACGTCGCGGAAGTTGGCGCTGGCGATGCTGGCGCCGAGCTCGGCCTGGCGCTGCGCGATCTCCAGCGAGCTGCGCTTGCCGGCGCCCTCGTCGAGCATGTCCAGGGCCAGCGCGGCGGTGCCGGAGCGGCCGCCGGCGTCGGCGGCGCGGCCGGCGTTGAAGATCAGGTTCATGCTCACCGCCGGCACGCCGTGGCGCTCCACCAGCAGCAGCTTGAGGCCGTTGGACAGCGCATCGTGCTGGAACGGCGGCAGCTTCAGCGGCGGCGTCTGCGCCAGCGCCGGCAGGTGGCTGCGGTCGGCGCCGTTGCCGGCGGCGGCGCGCAGGTCCTGCTGCGGCTCGACCTCGAGGGTGAAGCTGCCCTGGCCGAGCCAGCGCCGGCCGGCGGCGGCGACGTCGGCCGGGGTGGCCTCGCGCTCGTAGCCGATCTCGATGCGGTAATGCGCCGGATCGTCGTGGAAGGTCTGGTTGGCGGCGAGCAGCCCGGCCTTGCCGCCGAAGCCGCCGACCTTGTCGAGGCCCTGCACCATGCCGGCGTACGTGGTGCTGCGCACCCGCTCCAGTTCGGCCGCGGTCGGCCCCTCGCCGTCCAGGCGCTGCAGCTCCTCGCGGATCGCCCGCTCGGCGGCGGCCGGATCGGTATCGGCCTTGAGCGTCGCCACGATCTGGAACTGGCTGCCGACCTCGTTGCTGTCGACGCCGGCCTCGATCGAGGTGGCGCTCTGGTCGCGGTAGACCAGGCGCTGGAACAGGCGGCTGTCCTTGCCGCCGCCGAGCACCTGGGCCAGGGCCGAGAGCAGCACGTTGTCGCGCTCGCCGTCGCCGGGCACGTTCCACACCAGGTACAGGCGCGGCAGCGGCACCTGGTCGACGATGCTCAGGCGCTTGTCGCCCTGCAGCGGCGCCGGCCAGTTGCGCAGGTGCTGCACCGGCGGCCCCGGCGGCAGGCCGCCGAAGTAGTGCTCGACCTTCTGCTTCACCGCGGCGGTGTCGACGTCGCCGGCGATCGCCAGCACGGCGTTGTTGGGGCCGTAGTAGGTGGCGAACCACTTCTTCACGTCGGCCAGGGTGGCGGCGTCGAGGTCCTCCTCGCTGCCGATGGTGGTCCAGGAATAGGGGTGACCCGGCGGATAGCTCTGCGCGGCGATGATGTCCTCGACCTTGCCGTAGGGCTTGTTCTCGTCCTGCCGCTTCTCGTTCTCGACCACGCCACGCTGCTGGTCGAGCTTGGCCTGGGTGATGGACTGGGCCATGTAGCCCATGCGGTCGGACTCCAGCCACAGCGCGCGGTCCAGCGCCGAGGTCGGCACCGTCTCGAAGTAGTTGGTGCGGTCGACGTTGGTGGTGCCGTTCATGTCGGTGGCGCCGGCCGGCTCCAGCGCCTGGAAATAGTCCTTGTCGAAATGCAGCGAGCCCTCGAACATCAGGTGCTCGAACAGGTGGGCGAAGCCGTGACGCCCGGCCGGCTCGTTCTTGGAACCGACGTGATACCAGACGTTGAGCGCCACCACCGGGGTCTTGTGGTCCTCGTGCACGATCACGGTCAGGCCGTTGGCCAGGGTGAAGCGGCTGTAGGGAATATCGATGTCCGGCAGGTCCGCCGCGCCGGAGGCAGGGGCCGGGGCGGCCGCGGAAGCCGTGCCGCCGGTGGCGGAGGACTGGGTGGCGCAGGCCGCCAGGCAAAAAGCCGCGGCGAATGGGACAATGAAGCGCATGGATACTCCGTTCTTGTTCAGGGCTTGTTATTGATCATGGGACGCCGCGATGGCGCCTGTTTTCGCGTAGTGCAAGGAACGAGCGACGCCGTGTACTCTAAGCGCATCAGGAGCGAGGGACGCTGCAATACGCCAAAACAGCGCCGTCCCGGACGCAACGCGGTGTCAGAATGATCAATCACAAGTCCCGAGTTTAGATGCCTGGCGCCGTGAAAGGGCTGCCATCTGACCGCACGGCCCCCGCCGGCGTTCCGCAACTGTCGGTGGATGCCGGCCACCGGCTCGCCGCCGCCCGCCAGCTGCCCTCGCCCAATCACGACGAGCGCCCCGACCCGGCCGACATCTCGCTGCTGGTGATCCACGCCATCTCGCTGCCGCCGGACCAGTTCGGCGGCCCCTGGATCAGCGACCTGTTCCTCAACCGGCTCGACCCGGACGCCCACCCCTATTTCGCCACCATCCACACGCGCCGGGTCTCGGCCCACCTGTGCATCTTCCGCGACGGCGCCATCACCCAGTACGTGCCGTTCGACCGCCGCGCCTGGCACGCCGGCGAGTCGTTCTACGAGGGCCGCACGCGCTGCAACGACTTCTCCATCGGCATCGAGCTGGAAGGCTGCGACACGCAGGCTTTCACCGACGCGCAGTACGCGGCGCTGACCGCGGCGACGCGCGCGATCCTGGCGCGCTACGCGCGCATCGGCCCGGCGCGCATCACCGGCCACAGCGACATCGCGCCGGCGCGCAAGACCGATCCGGGCCCGTGCTTCGACTGGGCGCGCTACCGCGCCGGGCTGGCGGCATGAAGCTGCTGGCGATGCTGCTGGCGCTGGTGGCGGAGCGGCTGTTCTCGCCGCACCGCGATGCGGCGACCCGCGGCGGCATCTGGCCGGCGCTGCAGAAGGCGCTGCCGCTGCCCGCCTTCTGGCGCTCGACGCTGCTGCCGCCGCTGTTCGCGCTGGTGCCGGCGGCGCTGGTGTATCTGATCCAGCGCCAGCTCCACGACGAGCTGCTGCGCCTGCCCTACCAGGCCCTGGTGCTGTTCCTGTGCCTGGGCCCGCGCGATCTCGCCGACGACGTGCAGCGCCTGCGCAGCGCGCGCTCGGCCGGCGACTCGGCCACGGTGACGCGGCTCAGCGCCAGCCTGCAGATGGGGCCGGCGCCCGATGCCGACCACCGCAGCCTGCTCGGCGCGTTGTTCATCCAGTCGCACGAGCGCCTGTTCGGCATGCTGTGGTGGTTCCTCGCCGCCGGCCCTGCCGGCGCCGTGCTGTACCGCCTCGCCAGCCGCCTGCCCAACCTGGTGGAGGAAGTGGACACGCCGGCCGCCCGGCTGGCCAACCAGATCCACTCGGCGCTGGCCTGGATCCCGGCGCGCCTCACCGCGCTGCTCTACGCCCTGGCCGGCAGCATGGACGACGCCCTCGCCGACTGGCACCACCTGCGCGAGGGCGTGGCCGCCGACTGGCAGCGCCAGACCTGGACGGTGCTCGCCACCGTGGCCAGCGCGGCGCTGGACTGGGAGGACGGCGGCGGCCCGGTGGTCGCGTCCTCGCTCGACGCGGCGCTGGCCGAGGTGCTGCGCATGCAGCTGCGCGCGCTGCTGATCTTGCTGGCCCTGACCGCCCTGCTCACCGCCGGCGTCTGGATCGCATGAGGCGCCGCGCCGTGCTCGCCGCGCTGTGCGGCGCGCTCCTCTGCGGCGCGGCGGCGGGGGACGCGGCGCCGCAGCGCGTGGTGAGCCTGGCGCCGCACCTGACCGAGCTGGCCTGCGCCGTCGGCGGCTGCGACCGCCTGGTCGGCGTCTCCGCCTACAGCGACTATCCGCCGCAGGTGCGCAGGCTGCCGCAGGTCAGCGACGCCACCACCGTCAATCTCGAGGCGGTGCTGGGGCTCAAGCCCGACCTGGTGCTGGCCTGGGACGGCGGCACGCCGCCGGAGACGGTGGCGCGCCTGCGCGCCCTGGGCCTGCGCGTCGAGCCGCTGCGGGTGCGCGGCCTGGAGGACGTGGCCGCGGCGCTGGAGCGCACCGGCGCGCTGCTCGGCCTGCGCACGCAGGCGCAGGCGGCGGCGCGCGGTTACCGCAGCCGGCTGGAAGGACTGCGCGAGCGCTGGCGCGGCGCCGCGCCGATCCGCGCGGTGTACCAGATCGAGACCGCGCCGGCCTACAGCGTCAACCGCGACAGCCCGATCAGCGAGGCGATCGCGCTGTGCGGCGGCATCAACGTCTTCGCCGGCCTGCCGACCCTGGCGGCGCCGGTCAGCGCCGAGGCGATGCTGGCGGCGCGCCCGGAAGCGGTGCTATTCGGCGGCGAGGAAAACGGCGAGGCCATCCACGACTACTGGAAGCGCCTCGCCGGCGCGCCGGCCGCGCGCGACGGCAACCTGTATCCGGTCGACGCCAACCTGCTGGCGCGCGCCACGCCGCGCCTGCTCGACGGCGTCGAGCAGGTTTGCGCGGCGCTGGACCAGGCGCGGCGGCGCCGGGCGGAATAGCGGCGGCTGCACGTCAACCCACGCGAAGAACCGCCGCAAAGACTTTCTTTTCGAAGGCAAGTTGGCGGTTCCTGCGCGTCTTTGCGCCTTCGCCTCGTGGTGATGAGACCGTCTTTGCGCCGTTGCCGCGCGGGCCTTCTGGCAAAATAGCGGCATGTCGTCCCTGCCCCAGCCGCAGTCTCCCATCCTCTCGGTGCGTCATCTCAGCGTGCGGTTCCGCCAGCGCGGCCTGCTGCCGTGGCGGCGCAGCGGTCCGATCAACGCGGTCGACGACCTGCACCTGGACCTGCGGCCGGGCGAGACCCTGGGCATCGTCGGCGAATCCGGCTGCGGCAAGTCGACCCTGGCGCGCACCCTGGTGGGGCTGCAGCAGGCCGACTCCGGCTCGATCCGCTATGCCGGCCAGGAGCTGACCGCGCTGTCGAAGAAGGACTGGCGGCCGCTGCGGCGCGAGATCCAGATGGTGTTCCAGGACCCGCTGGCCAGCCTCAATCCCAAGATGACGGTCGGCCAGATCGTGGCCGAGCCGCTGCGCGAGCTGTGCCCGGAAATCCCCGCCGCGCAGCATCCGCAGCTGGTGGCGCGGATGCTCGAGCGCGTCGGCCTGTCGGCCGACGCCGCCGAGCGCTACCCGCACGAGTTCTCCGGCGGCCAGGCGCAGCGCATCGGCATCGCCCGCGCGCTGATCGTGCAGCCCAAGGTGCTGATCTGCGACGAGGCGGTCTCGGCGCTGGACGTGTCGGTGCGGGCGCAGATCGTCAATCTTTTGGCCGAGCTGCGCCGCGAGTACGGCCTGACCCTGATCTTCATCGCCCACGACCTGGCGATCGTGCGCTACCTCTGCGACCGCGTGGTGGTGATGTACCTGGGCAAGGTGATGGAGCAGGCGGCCAGCGAGGAGCTGTTCGCGCTGCCGCGCCACCCCTACACCCGCGCCCTGCTCGCCGCCGTGCCGGGCGCCCAGGTCGCCGCCGGGGAGGCCAGGAAAGCCCGGGGCCGGAAGGGCGGCGGCCAGCCGGATCCGGCGCATCCGCCGATGGGCTGCGTCTTCAGCACCCGCTGCCCGCTGGTCGAATCCGCCTGCGTGCGCTCGGCGCCGAACCTGCGCCGCACCGGCCCCGAGCACTATGCCGCCTGCCACTTCGTGGCGGCGCCCGACAGCACCCACTGAAACCTGCCGCGACGCAAACCAAAAGGCCCCGCGTTGCGGGGCCTTTTGGTTGAAGCGACGGCTTACTCGTCGAGGAACGAGCGCAGGTAGTTGGCGCGGCTCGGATGGCGCAGCTTGCGCAGCGCCTTGGCCTCGATCTGGCGGATGCGCTCGCGCGTGACGTCGAACTGCTTGCCGACTTCCTCGAGGGTGTGGTCGGTGTTCATGTCGATGCCGAAGCGCATGCGCAGCACCTTGGCCTCGCGCGGCGTCAGGCTGGCGAGGATCTGGTGGGTGGCCTCGGCCAGCGACTGGCTGGTGGCCGACTCCAGCGGCGAGACGGCGGCGCCGTCCTCGATGAAATCGCCGAGGTGCGAATCCTCGTCGTCGCCGATCGGCGTCTCCATCGAGATCGGTTCCTTGGCGATCTTGAGGACCTTGCGCACCTTGTCCTCGGGCATCTCCATCTTCACCGCCAGCTCTTCCGGCGTCGGCTCGCGGCCCATCTCCTGCAGCATCTGGCGGCTGATGCGGTTGAGCTTGTTGATGGTCTCGATCATGTGCACCGGGATGCGGATGGTGCGCGCCTGGTCAGCGATCGAGCGGGTGATGGCCTGGCGGATCCACCAGGTGGCGTAGGTCGAGAACTTGTAGCCGCGGCGGTATTCGAACTTGTCCACCGCCTTCATCAGGCCGATGTTGCCTTCCTGGATGAGATCGAGGAACTGCAGGCCGCGGTTGGTGTACTTCTTGGCGATCGAGATCACCAGGCGCAGGTTGGCCTCCACCATTTCCTTCTTGGCGCGGCGTGCCTTGGCCTCGCCCACCGACATGCTGCGGTTGATTTCCTTGATGTCGGTCAGCGGCAGGAACAGTTTCTTCTCGATGTCCTGCAGCTTCTGCTGTTCGGCGTCGATCTGTTCGCGGTAATGCTTGATGTTCGGCGACCACTTCTGGCGCTTGCGGCCGAGCTCTTCGGCCCAGCCGAGGTTGCCCTCGTTGCTGGGGAAGGCCTTGAGGAATTCGGCCTTGGGCATCTTCACGTGCTTGACGAACACGTCCATCAGCACGCGCTCGTGATGGCGGATGTCGCCCACCACTTCGCGCAGGCGGCGCACGAAGCTGTCGATCAGGGCGGAGGGAAGCTTCAGCTTCAGGAACTCCTCGGCCATCTGGTCGCGCAGCTTGGTGACCTTCTTGTCGTTGATGTCGGTGGCCTTGACCGAGGCCTTCTGGAACTTGCCGTAGTAGTCGCGCAGCAGTTCCATGCGGCGCTTCACTTCTTCCGGATCGGGGCCGCTCGGGCCGGCTTCTTCGTCTTCGCCGGCGGCTTCCTCTTCGTCTTCGTCCTCGTCCACCTCGGCATCGCTTTCGGCGGCGGCCAGCTCGGCTTCGGCCAGCGCGGCGTCGGCGGCCTGCTCCAGGTCGGCGAAACCGGCCAGGATTTCGCTGAGGCGGCGCTTGCCGTCCAGATGCTGGTCGTATTCTTCCAGCAGCATTTCGATGGTCAGCGGGAA
>DASRFD010000088.1:0-3113 GCA_035651715.1 Nevskia sp. | reverse complement strand
GGGATCGTCGCGATGGCCCGGTGACGTGTAGAGCGAGGCGATCCCGGCCAGCGCCTGGTCCGGCGTCCGGTCCCTTATCTCGCGCCAACGCTGATGCGATTGCTGGAGCGCTTTGGCACAGGCCTCCACCATCAGGTCTTCCTTGGAGGAAAACTGGCCGTAGAAGCCGCCATGGGTGAGCCCCACTTCCTCCATCAGCTGCGCGATGCCCACGCCGTCGAAACCCCGCTCCCGGAACAGCCGCGCCGCCGCTTCGACGGTGCGCTGGCGATTGAGCTCCGCCTGTTCACGCGTGACTTTCATTGCTGGCCCTCCTGCACTTCCTCGGCTTGACATCTTAAATGATGATCGACATCATAACATATATGATGATAAACATGTAAGAGGCGAACCCGCATCATGCAGATCCAGGACAGGGCGGGACGGAGGCGGCGATCCTTCACAATCGCCTCAGCGACAGCCGGCCTGCTTTGGCTCGGCCTGTCGGGCTGCGCGGTCGGCCCGGACTATCGCAAACCCGAAACACAGCTCAACGACTTCCACAGCGCCGCCGCGGTGCAGGCCCGCAGCGCCCCCGCTCCGGAACTGGATGCCTGGTGGCAGGGCTTCAACGATCCCCTGCTGTCCCGCCTGGTGCAGCGGGCGCAGGCGCAAAACCTCGATCTCGCCGCCGCCCTGGCGCGGGTGCAGCAGGCCCGCGGCGCGGCGAGCGAGGCCGGCGCGCAGCTATTGCCGAGCGCCGACCTGAATGGCCAGGCCACGCGAATCCATCAATCCCTGGAAAGCCCGATCGGCCAGGCCGCCTCGCACCTGCCCGGCTACAACCGCAATCAATCGGACTACGGCGTGGGCCTGGGCGCGAGCTGGGAACTGGACTTGTTCGGCGGGCTGCGCCGCGGCAGCGAGGCAGCTTCGGCTGAGGCGGACGCTGCAGTCGCCGAGCAGGCCGGCACGCGCATCTCGGTTACAGCGGATACCGCCGACGCCTACCTGAGGATACGCGGCGATCAGGTGCGCATCGCGGTGGCCGAACGGCAGGTGGCCACCGACGCGCATCTGCTCGATCTGGTCAACCAGCGCTTCGGGCACGGGCTCGCGGCGGTGCGCGAGGTGGCGCAGGCCGAAGCGCTGTTGTCGCAGGCCCGTGCTTCGCTGCAGCCGCTGCGCATCGACCTGGAAGCGCAGATGAACCGTCTGGACGTGCTGCTGGGCCAGCAGCCGGGGACTGCCGCCGCCGAACTGCAGACGTCGCAGGACATCCCCGCCGTGCCCGGCATCCCCGCCGGCGACCAGCCGGTCGAAGTGCTGCGCCGCCGCCCGGACGTGATCGCGGCGGAGCGCCGCCTGGCAGCCTCCAATGCCCGCGTCGGCCAGGCAGTGGCCGAATACTATCCGCACCTGTCCCTGTCGGGGCTGCTCGGCTATGAGGCCTCGCACCCGGGCGACCTGTTCAAGGCCGCCACCTTCCAGCCCGGGGCCGCCGCGGGCTTGCGCTGGCGGGTGTTCGACTTCGGCAAGGTCAGCGCCGAGGTGGCGCAGGCCAAAGGGGCGAAGGCTGAGGCGCTGGCCCGCTACCGGCAATCGGTGTTGCACGCCGCCGAGGACGTGGAAAACGCCTTCACCGCGCTGGTGCAGCTCGAGACGCATCAGCAGGAGCTGCACAACGAAGTCGCCGCCCTGACGCGGGCGCGGGATTCCTCGCAGGAAGCCTACCAGGGCGGCGTGATCGCACTGACCGATGTGCTCGACGCCGACCGCCAGTTGCTCGTCGCCCAGGACCAGCTGGCGCAAACGCAGGCCGACTCGGGTCGGGCGGCGGTGGGTGCCTTCAGGGCTTTGGGCGGCGGCTGGTAAGCATTCAACGAATTCTTCGGGAGAGTCACGATGTTTCCATTCAAAACCATGGCAGTGTCAGGCGGCCTCTGGGCGGCGGCAATGAGCCTCAGCGGCTGCAGCCCCTCAAACGCCGCGGCCGACCCCAGGACCACCGACCCAATGGTCGAAATCGCCCAGGTTCAGCCCGCCGGCGCGGGACCGAGGGCTTTCACCGGCGTGGTGTCGGCGCGGGTGCAAAGCAACCTGGGCTTCCGCGTCTCCGGCAAGGTGATCGAACGCCTGGTCGATGCCGGCCAGCCGGTGCGGCAAGGCCAGCCGCTGCTGCGCCTGGACCGGACCGACTATGCGCACGCCATCACCAGCCAGGCCGGAACTGTCGAAGCGGCGCGGGCGCGGCAGCGGCAGGCGGCCGCCGACGAGGCGCGTTATCGCGGCCTGGTGGCGTCCGGCGCGGTATCGCAATCGGCCTACGACCAGGTCAAGGCGCAGGCGGACAGCGCGCAAGCCTTGCTGTCGGCCGCCGAGGCACAGCTCAAGGTGGCCGAGGACGAAGGCGGGTATTCCACGCTGGCGGCGGATGCCGACGGCACCGTGGTCGAGACCCTGGCCGAGCCGGGGCAGTTCGTCGCCGCCGGCCAGATCGTGGTGCGGGTGGCGCGCGCCGGCGCGCGCGAAGCGGCGGTCAACCTGCCGGAAACCCTGCGGCCGGCACTGGATTCGGCCGCGCAGGCCAGCCTCTACGGCGGCAGCAGCGACGCGGCGGCGCGCCATCCGGCGCACCTGCGGCAGCTGTCCGACGCCGCCGATCCGCTGACCCGCACCTTCGAGGCGCGCTACGTGCTGGAAGGCGCCGCGGCCAAGGCGCCGCTCGGCGCCACCGTCACCGTCTATCTCGACGGAGCGCAGACCGCAGCCGGATTGGCGGTTCCGCTCGGCGCCATCGACGACGAGGGCAAGGGGCCAGGCGTGTGGCTGTTCGACCGCAAGGCTTCGTCGGTTTCGTACCGGCCGGTCGATTTTGTCCGGCTCGACGGCGAACAGGCGATCGTCAGCGGCGGCGTCGGCCCCGGCGACGCCATCGTCGCCCTCGGCGGCCACTTCCTGCACGAAGGCCAGCGTGTGCGTGTAGCGGACGCGCGCATCGCGAGCAACTGACATGAACCGCTTCAATCTCTCCGCCCTCGCTGTGCGCGAGCGCTCGATCACACTGTTCCTGATCGTCGCCATCATCCTCTCCGGCGTCTACGCCTTCCTGCGCCTGGGCCGCGCCGAGGACC
>DASRFD010000087.1:0-3205 GCA_035651715.1 Nevskia sp. | reverse complement strand
CGGAAGTAGTCCTCCCAGAGCTGCTGCCCCTCGACGTCGAGATTGGCTGGTCGCTGCGGTGGATTCGCGCGCAGGCGCTGAACCTCTGCCTGACTCGAAACGGTAAAGCGCTCGGCCGGGCGCGGCGCCGCACGCTGCGCGGCCGCCGGCGGTAGGTCAGGCTCGGCCGGGCGCGGCGCCGTGGGCGGCTCGGTCGTTACCGTCGTCGGGGTGGCCTGCTGGCCTGGTGGCGCGGGCTTGGGAGCAGCCGGCGGTGCTGGCTCGGCGACAGGCGCCGGGCCACTGGGCCCCAGGCCGAAGCAGTCGGGCGGCCCGGGCGAAAAGCGGCACCACACGCCCTCCTCCGTGCGCCGCCAGTTGTGGCCGTTGGGAAGCGTCACCTCCTCGACGTAGGGACCCTCGTGGATTGGCCGGCCGCGTGCGCGCTGGGCGACACCTAGCTCACTCCTGACCTCCTGCGGGCTGAGCTGCGCCCCACTCTTGGCGCGCGTGCCCTGGAGGAGTTGCGACTCGGCAGGATCGACGGGTGCTCCACCCTGCAGGCGCTCGGGTGGTGGCGGCGCGGCTTCGGCCGGTCGTGGAGGCGGCGCCGGCTCGGCAACGCGCGGTGCCTCTGCTACCACCGGAGCGCGAGGCTCAGCGGCCAGCGCTGCGCCTCCAGGCGGGCGGCCTTCTCCAACCAGAAACTCGCGCGAGAATCCTTGCCTGGCCGAAAGTCCGGCCGGCGCCTCCCCGGTTAGCTCACGCACGGTGCTCCTAATCGTGCGGCCGGCGCCGGTGACGAACCGGCCACCGGCGCCCAGCGCGTACCGCCCCACGCCTCCCGCTTCGGCAACGGCACCGCGCGCGCCGGCAAGTGCCTCGCCCGCGTAGGCCCGCACGCCGCCCGCTTCGCGGATGCCGCTGCGGATCTGAGCCGGAAGGCCTTCGCTGCCGAGCGTGCGGGCAAAGGCCACCCCGCCGCCCTCTCTAGCCACAGCACTCTGGAGATTGCGCCCACCGACCTGCGCCAGCTTGGCCATCCCCATCTGCAGCACCACGTTGCCCGCGGCGCGTGCATCGGCGGTCATGTTGTCGGATTGGCGCTGGAGCTCCTCGGCCGTCTGCGCCGTCGCGGCTTCATACAGGTTCTTGAGGAAGACCAGCTCCTGCAGCAGGAGCGCCACCTCGCCGACAGCGATCGTCCAGCCACCAACGGTGGACATCACCGTCGCGCAGAAGGCAATGATGGGGCCAGTAACCGGCGCCGCGGTGCCGAACGAGAGAATGGTGATCGCGGTCATGATGGCGATGATCACGCCGGCCAAGGCGGTGATCGAGCCCAGGATGATGGTGAGGCCGGTGGCAATGTCGGCCGCCATCTTGAGCAAACCGCCCCACGAAGGTGCGCGAACGAAGCTCGCCACGCCATTGACGATCATGTTGAGTCCGCTGACCACGCCCATCATCGGGCCGCGCGGGTCGATCAGGCCGGCGGCGAGGTGGCCGGCGCCGCGGGCAATGCCGCCCCAGCCCGGCCACGAGATGTTGCTGATGCCACCGAAGAGGTTGCGCCCCGTCTGCTGCAGGGCAATATCGATCTTGTCGGCCGCGCTGAGCCGCGAGAAGTCGCCGCCAGCCCGGTCGTAGATCTCCTGGATCGCTGCCTGGCGGCGCTGCTCCTCGCGGTCCTGCGCCTCTCGCCGCTGCTGGGCTGTCTGCTCGGGCTCGCCCGTCAGCCACGATGGCAGGCCCTCGGCAAGGTTGATGGTCGACGGCGGCGCCGCCTCGGCTACGGCCCGCTGCACGAAGAGCTCGGCGCCCGGCGCGCCGCCGCCCTCGGGCGGCAGCTCGACGCCGGGTACGCTCTTCATCCCCGCAGCGTAGTCCTGCTGTATCTGCTGGAGCCGCGCCTCGATCTCCATCGACGACTGGATCAGTGCCTGCCCCTCGGCATCGAGCTGCTCGGCCTGCGCGGCAAACGCGTCGGGCTGGTCCTCCAGGGTTTCCACCTGCGCCTGTGCCTGCGCGTTCTGGCCCTGCATCTCGCCCAGGCGCTCCCCGGTCTGCTCGAGCGTCTGGTGCACGCCGTCCAGCCGCCCGCGTGTCTGCGTATTGACCTGCTTGGCATGAGCGGCATCCTGGACGAGCGTGCCAGCCGCGTTCTGCGCCTGGGTCACTGCGTCGTCGACGGTGCCGGTATCAGAGCTCACGCGGTTGAGCTTGTCGCCCTGCTCGCGGGCGTTCTCGGCCGCTTCGTCGTCGTCGGGCGTATTGGCGCTGTTCTCAGCCGCCAGCTGCCGGGCGTCACCGGCCATAGGCCCCGTCTGCTGCTTGCCTTCAGCAGCTTTCTCGACCCCCTCGGGCGCCTGCTGCGCGACCGTCTCCGCCTTCTGCTCCGACGCCTGCAGCGCCTGCTCCGCCTTCATCGCCAGATCGCGACGAAAGGCAAGGTGTCCTTCGGCCGTCTGCACGCCTTGTTCCGACTGCGCGACCCCGCGCCGGACGAGGGCCAGGTTCCCGCGCAGGATCTCCGCGTTGCTCCGTGCCTCGGCAGCCCGCTCGCGCAGGTTCTGGCCCTGCGACCGCAGCACCTGGGCCTGCGCTGCCAGGCCGATCACCTGAGCATCCGCCTCTGGATTGCCCGGGAGGGGCATGCCCTTGGCATCGACCGGTGTCACTGGCTCGGGTGGCGTCACCTGGGGTG
The DNA here is from genome assembly GCA_035651715.1 of Nevskia sp. Lineage (GTDB taxonomy): Bacteria > Pseudomonadota > Gammaproteobacteria > Nevskiales > Nevskiaceae > Nevskia. The sequence goes on along the minus strand of DASRFD010000087.1, from coordinate 519 downwards.
GGAGCTCAGGCATTGGCAGCGAAGCGGCGATGGAGAACGCCTGGTCGGCCAGGTTGGCGGCCCGTTGTGCCTCGCTCGCCGCCGGCGCGACGCCGGCGGCCTTCGCCCCTCCAGGTGCGGCGGGGCCCTTGCCAGCGCCTGTACCCTCCGGCACAGCCTCGGCGGCACCTGGGGCAGTGCCGGCCGGCGCCGCGCCCTCCGCTCCCGCGACGGCCGGGCCAGTTGCTCCTGCAGCCGCCGGTGCCGGGCCGGGTGCTCCAGCGCGGCCGGCCGGCAGGCCGGCAATGACGCCGCCCGGCTGCGGCACTGGCGGTTGCTCGATCACCTGTCTCGCCGTCTGCGCGGCCTGGTCGACCCGTGGCTTCTCCTCCGCGACGCGGTCGACCGGCGGCTTTGCCTCAGGAAGGAGCTCCCCCTTCTGGCGGCGCCGCTCGGCCGGATCGATCTGGGTCGCCGCCTGCCGCGCCTGGGGATCGGCCGGCGGCCGGCGGCTCGGCGCGGCTGCTGTTCTGGCCGCCG
>DASRFD010000086.1:0-13146 GCA_035651715.1 Nevskia sp. | reverse complement strand
ACTACAACGAGGCAAGACCCAAGAAAGCCCTCGGCGGGCTGACGCCCGCCGGCTATGCCCGGCAGCTGGCTGCCAAAGCGATATCATCCACCCAGGGACTCTAATTCAAACGCTACTCAACAAGGGGTAACGTCGCCTGCTTCACGCCTCTTCATCACGGCAGCGGTCCATGAGCGGCCGCATGCACGCCAACTCCCTCGCCTGGCGCGCAAGTGACGCCCCACGGGTATGAGTACTCTGGAGGAGCGCCTCAAGGCTCCGGCGAATACGCGTCGAACATCGCCGCCGCTTTGGGCCAGCGTTCGCGCACCGAGTGGTGCAGGGCCATGCAGTCGCGTCCTTCGTACAGCAGCCGGTAGCCGTGCGCTTCGAGGAAGGCCGCGCATTCCTCGCGTTGTAGCCGCGGCAGGTGGCCGTGCTCGAACAGGATCAGGCCCGGCCGGTACTGCCCGAAGTCCAGGCTTTTCAGCACTTCGAAGTCGGCGCCCTCGGTATCGATGTGCAGCAGCTCGAACTCGCCGACGTTCTGTTCGCGCAGCAGGCCGGTAAGGGTCTTGCACGGGACCTGGATCTCGCGGATGTGCGCGGACAGGCCCGGATGGAAGCGCTCGTGCTTGACGATGTGCTCGCGCGAGAACGAGCCCATCTGGTCGTAGTAGGGCGAAGGCGGGCGGTCGAGCGGTTCCAGGCAGTAAAACGGCCGCATCCCTTCCTGCTGGCCGATCGCGGTGCAGGCCATCCGCAGCCGCGGGTTGCGGCCGTGGCGGCGCCGGAGGCGTTCGAACACGTAGGGCACCGGCTCGACCAGCAAGCCGCTCCAGCCGCGGCTGAGGACGTGGTCCATGATCGGGTCGCCGTGCGCGGCATCGTTGGAGCCGACCTGGACGAAGCGCACCGCGGCGCAGTCCTGGCCGAAGGCCTTCAACACCTCCTGCACCGGTCCCGGCGTCGGCCCCTCGCCCAGCAGATGGCTGCGGGCGCGGCGGTAGCTGCGCCACAGCAAGGGGCTGGCGGCGACGCGGTCGCGGATGCGCTGGCGCAACGGGTAGGGACGGGTGGCGCTCATGCCTGGATGCCGGGTTGGGTCTGCGCCGGGCGCGGGAATACCTTGCGGTACAGGGTGCGGGCCGTATCGTAGCCCGGGAACAGGCGCAGCCAGCGGCCGCGATCCTGGTAGCGCCACCAGGTGGGATGGCCGGCCAGGGCGGCAAGGGCATGGCCGCGCAGGGCCCACAGCCTGCCGGTGGGGTGGTAGCTCAGCGCCAGCACGTGGCCACTGGCGCGGGCCAGGCGCTGCACCTTCGCCGGCGCCGCCCGGATGTCGGGCGACTCCTCGATCATGCGCCAGTAATCGTTCCAGATCTTGGCATAGCGGTCCGGCCGGGTGCGCTGCTCGGGGTAGACGCGCCAGCCGGAGAGCAGCGCCGGCACCTTCACCGCGCGGGTGCGGAACACCATGCGCAGCCAGTAGTCGAGATCGCAGCCGTAGTAACGGGGATTCCACCCGCCGACCTCGCGGGCCAGCCGCGCGCTGAAGAATACCGAGCCCTGCGGGATGCAGGCGGCGAGACCGAAGAAGGACTCCCAGCTGAATTCCGGCAGCCTGCTGCGGCCCAGGTAGCGGTCCTGGCCGTCGATGACGGTGATGTCGCCGTAGAGGAACTCGGAGTCGGGGTTGGCGGCGGCGGTCCGCGCCACCGTGTCGAAGGCTCCGGGATGGTACAGGTCGTCGGAACTGAAGATGCCGATCCAGTCGCCCTTGACCCGCGCCAGGCCCTTGTTCACGGCGTCGGCGGGGCCCCGGTCCGGCTCGGACAGCCATTCCAGCTGGGGGTAGCGCCTGCCGTATTCCTTCAGCACTTCCACCGTCTCGTCGGTGGATGCCCCATCCGCCACCACCACCTGGAACGGCGGCAGGCTCTGCTGGAAGATCGAATCCAGGGTGCGTGGCAGGTATTTGCCCTGGTTGAAGCTGGGAACGACGATGGTCAGTTTCATTGCGATCAAGCCTACACGTTCACACCGCCACCGCCAGCCGCGTGCGGCTGAAACGCTGCAGTACCCGGCGGCCGCACAGGGAGGCGGCATAGAGCGCCGCCGCGCGCGGCTGCCAGGGATGCAGCGCCAAGCCGCGGCGCAGCCATTGCCGGCTCAGCGCCGGGGTGCCGCCGAGGCCGTGCAGGCGCGCCAACTCGGCGTGCCAGCGGCCATAGCGGGCCGGCTCGGCCTGCCAGCGCCTGCGGTGGCGCTCCAGGATCACCTCCAGGCCGCGGCGGCGCTTGTCGACATCCGCGTAAAGGCTGTCCTCCGAGCCGTGGCGGACCAGTACGACCTCCGCCACGGCGCGGAAGCGGCAGCGGTCGGCCAGCTTGAAGATCAGGTCCCAGTCCTCCAGGCAGGGCAGGGTTTCGTCGAACAGGCCGGCGTCGAGCAGGACCTCCCGGCGCACCAGCCAGGTCGGCGTGACGAAGGGGGCGCCGACCAGCAGCTCGCCGTCGTAGCCGCTGCCGCGGACCAGCGCCGCCGAGCTGACTACGCCGGCGTCGGCGCGGTAGCCGCCGCCGACCCAGCCGACCTCGGCCGGGCTGGCCTGCAGCAGGCCCAGCTGCAGCTCCAGCTTGCGCGGCAGCCATTCGTCGTCGCTGTCCTGGAAGGCGATCAGCGGCGCCTGCGCCGCGCGGATGCCGGCATTGCGCGCGCGGGCCGCGCCGGAACGGCCGCCGAGGCGGAGCAGGCGCAGGCGCGGTTCCTTGAGACCCTCCAGCCAGGCGGCGCTGCCGTCGCTGGAGCCGTCGTCGACCACGATCAGCTCGAAGTCGCGGCAGGTCTGGCCCAGCACCGACTGCACCGCGCGCGGCAGGCTGCGCAGGCGGTTGTAGGTGGGCAGGATGATGCTGACTTGAGGCAAGGTGAAAGCTGTGTCCCGTGATTATGTAATGAATGCTCCGGCCCGGTGTAGCGCCCGGGCGGAGGCCATGCCATTCTAGGGCAAGGCCACCCGCGCCACGACAGGAGCGGCCGCAGAACCGCCGCCGCGCCGGAAGGCCGGGGCCTGTCCTTTCCTGAGCCGATGACCGAAGTCCGACCGTCCACAGCCGCGCGCGCGCCCACGGTGAGCGTGATCATTCCCACGCGCAACCGCGCCGCCCTGCTGGCGCGCTCGATCGACAGCGTGCTGGCGCAGACTTTCCGCGACTTCGAGCTGATCGTGGTCAACGACGCCTCGACCGACCAGACCCGCGAGCTGCTCGCCGGCATTGCCGACCCGCGCCTGCGCGTCATCCACCGCGAGCAGAACAGGGGCGCGGCCGCGGCCCGCAACGCCGGCATCGGCATCGCCAGGGGCGAATTCCTCGCCTTCCAGGACGACGACGACTACTGGCTGGCGCAGAAGCTGGAGAAGCAGGTCGCCGCGCTGCGGGCCGCCGGGCCGGAGGTGGGCTGGTGCGTCGGCGGCTACATCGTGCTCGAAGGCAGCAGCGCGTTTTACGCGGGCGGCGAGCGCTACTTCCGCAACATGGACTACAGCAAGGGCCTGGGCGAGACGGCGCCGGACTGGAGCCTGGTCGCCACGCCGAACTGGCTGCTGCGCCGCTCGGTACTGGAGCGTTCCGGCCTGTTCGACGAACGCATGCGCTCCTGGGACGACTGGGAGCTGGGCCTGCGCCTGGACCAGGTGACGCGGCGCGTCCACGTCGACCTGCCGCTGTTCGTGCAGCACCGCGGCGGCGGCATGATGCGCGCCGAGCTGGCCCGCGCCTCCGACATGCGCTTCATCATGGACAAGCACGGGGCCACCTGGGCGCGGCACCGCAAGGTGCAGGCCGCGCACTGGTACATCGTCGGCCGCGCCGAGAGCCTGTACACGCCGGCCCCGGCGGGTCGCGCCGAGCTGTGGCGCTCGGTGCGCCTGGACCCGACGCGTGCCATGGCCTGGGCCGCGCTGGGCCTGAGCTACCTCGGCGCCGATTTCACGCGGCGCCTGACCGAGCGCGTGCGGCGCTACAAGCAGGCCTGGTGAAGCCATGAGCGCCATCCCCGCCGCCAGCCCCCAGGTGAGCGTGATCCTGCCCACCTACAACCGCGCCCACCTGCTGCCACGCGCCGTCGCCAGCGTGCTGGGCCAGTCGTTCCGCGATTTCGAGCTGATCGTGGTCGACGACGGCTCGAAGGATGGCACGGCGGAGCTGATGCGCGGCTACGACGATCCACGCATCGTGTTCCTGCCGCCGGAGCGCAATCTCGGCGACGCCGGCGCGCGCATGCGCGGCATCGCCCGGGCGCGCGGCGAATGGCTGGCCTTCCAGGACAGCGACGACGAATGGCTGCCCGACCGCCTGCGCCTGCAGATGGACTATGCGGCCGCCCTGGGTCCGGACTTCGCCCTGATCGGCGGCACCCTGCTGCGCTACGTCGGCGGGCCGATCGAGCGCATCGTCTGGCCGCTGGCGGAGCCCGCGGCGGGGCGGGGGGAAGTGGACCGGCGGCGCTTCGTCGCCGGTTTCTGCGCCTACCTGCAGAGCCTGATCGTGCGCCGCGCGGTCTACGAGGAGCTGGGCGGCTTCGACACGCGGCTGAAGGCGCGCAGCGACTTCGAATTCTGCCTGCGCCTGAGCCAGCGCTACCGCATCGCCGCGGTGAGCGAGGCGGTGGCCCTGTCCTACGAGACGCCAGAGGGCATTTCGCTGCGCGCCGACTATCGCTTTGCCGACATCGACCACGTCCTGGCCAAGCACGGCGCCAGCCTGGCGCAGGACCCGCGGGCCCATGCCCACTACTATTACCAGCACGCCCGGGCGGCGTTCGAACTGGGCCGGGATGGCGTGGGCCGGGCCAGCAGCCTGAAGGCGCTGCGCCTGGATCCGCGCCGGCCCTATCACTGGGCCCTGGCCCTGGCCGGGGCTTTCGGCGGCAAGGCGGCGTGGCGGCTGATCCGCGCCAATCAACGGCTCAAGAACAAGGGCAGGCACGCAGCCTGAGGCCCACGTGCTACCCTCGCCGTATCCGGCGGGGCGGCGAAGGGACCCGGGCAGACAGGACAGGCATGATCGAGCAGGCAGCATTGGGGCAGGGCGGGGTGTTCGGCGGCGGCAGCGACCAGCGCCGCAGTTCGCTGGTGCTGGTGGTGGTGTACGTCGTGCTGGGCATCGTGCTGCCGGTATGGGTGCTGGCGCCGCTGCCCTCGGTGTATCCGGTGTATCCCTGGGACCTCGGCCGCGTCATCGCAACCCTCATCACCGAATACGCCGCGGTGCGCCTGGCGCTGCTGGCGGCCCGGGGCGAGCCGCGCTTCACCGCCATCACCTTCTTCATCTTCGTCTACGTCTGGGTCGGCATGGCCGCCTCGGCCGAGCTGGCCACGCGCCACTTCCCGTGGATTCCCGTGCACCGGCCGGACCAGGCGACCAGGGCCACGGTGCTGATCGTGGTGGCGGTCCTGTCTTACGAGATCGGGCGGGTGCTGGCGCGCCGCAGGCCGCTGCAGCCGCGCCCGCAACGGCTCGAGTTCGTGCTGTCCAAGCCCATGATCTACGCGGTGTGCATCGCCGCGCCCTTCCTGTTCTCCATTGGCGTGCTGATGATCGGCAGCCTGAGCGTGCTGGTCGGTACCCGCGGCATGTTCGAGTTCACCACCGGCCAGATGGTGAAGATGCAGAAGCTGATCGCGATCTTCCTGGTGCGCTCGCCGCCCTTCGTCGGTTTCGTGCTGGCCGCCTATTACAGCCTGAGCCAGTGGCGCTCCATGGACCGCGGCAGCAAGCGCTCGATGGTGTTCTGGATGATGGCGATGGGGGCCCTGAACAGCATCGCCAACTTTCCCGGCACGCTGAATCGCGCCTGGCTCAGCGCGGTGGTGCTGACGCCGCTGTTCGCCCTGATCCCCTGGCGGCGCTGGCTGGCGCCGGCCTGGATTCTGGCCCTGACGCTCAGCGCCATCGTGGTGTTCCCTTACATGGACGCGTTCCGCAACGCGGCGACCTTCGAGGAGGGCCTGGACACCCTGGTGGTGCCGAACAACGTCGTTGAGCCGATGCTATACAAGGGCGACTACGACGTGTTCCAGCAGACCATCAACTCGGTCGTCTATGTCGAGCGCTTCGGCATCATGTGGGGCCATAATCTGCTCAGCGCGGTGCTGTTCTGGGTGCCGCGCAGCCTGTGGCCGGGCAAGTCGGGCGGTACCAGCGTCGACGTCAACTTTCCGCTGGGCTATGCCTTCTACAACCTGTCGGTGCCGCTGTGGATGGAGGCCTACGTCGCCTTCAGCTGGATCGGCGTGCTCGCCATCATGGGATGGTATGGCTACGGCAGCGCCCGCGCCGAGGCGGCCTACCTGCGGCGCGACCGCAGCGTCGCCGACATGACCGGCCTGCTGTTGCCGTTCTGGGGCGGCTATCAGTTCTTCATCATGCGCGGCGACCTGATCAACGTATTCGCCTTTTCCTCGCTGTCGATGCTGCTGTTCGTGCTGGCCACGCGCGTGCGGCTGCGCCTGCCGGGCCGCCGGAACCTGCTGCGCCCGACCTGAAGGGGGAGCGCGTGGAAGCCAGCCGCGAGGCCGCGCCCGGCGAGGAGCTGATCAGCGTGGTGCTGCCGACCTACAATCGCGCCGGCACCTTGCCGCGCGCCATCGCCAGCATCCTGGCCCAGACCTGGCGCAACTTCGAGCTGATCGTCGTTGACGACGGCTCCAGCGACGGCACCGCCGCGCTGGTCGGCGCCGTGGCCGATCCGCGCGTCCGCTACCTGCCGCTGCCGCGCAACGGCGGCGTCAGCGCCGCGCGCAATCACGGCGTGCGCGCGGCGCAAGGCCGCTGGGTGGCGTTCCAGGACAGCGACGACGAATGGCTGCCCGGGCACCTCCGCGCCATGTACGAGGCGGCGCAGCATCTCGGCCAGGACTACGGCCTGATCGTCTGCTGCCTGCGCTGTCCCGAGGACGCGGTGTTCTCGTTCCAGCCGGTCGCCGGCCTCGGCCGCTTTGCCGACTTCGGCGCGCGCATCCTGCACCGGCTGCCGCCGACCAATTGCTGGCTGGCGCGGCGCGACAGCCTGGAACGCGCCGGCCTGTTCGACACCGCCATGAGCACCTTCGAGGACTGGGAGCTGGCGCTGCGCATGAGCGAATCGTGCAAGGTCGGCCTGCTCAACGAAGTGCAGCAGGTCTACCACCGCACCCCCGGCAGCCTGGTGTCCGACCATGCCGGCTATGTCCGCACCCTCGGCATGGTGCTGGAGCGGCACGGCGCCAAATGGGCCGGCCACCCGCGTGACCTCGCCATGTACCAGGCCGTGATCGGCCATAAGGCCTTCCTGCACGGCTCGCGCGCCGAGGGCCGGCGCTGGTTCCTGCGCGCCATCGGCACCGCCCCGCTGGCGCCGCGCCCCTGGTTCAGCCTGGGCCTGTCCCTGCTCGGGCGGCCGCTGTACCGCGCCGCGACCGAGGCGGCGCGCCGGCGCCGCTTCGCCAGCCACAACGCCACATGAACGCCGCCGCCAGCCCGCCGCCGGACCTGTGCGCGGTGATCCTCAACTACAACAGCTTCGACGACACCTACGGCTGTGTCGCCGCGCTGCTGGAGCAGGGCATCGTCGCGCCCGACCGGGTGGTGGTGGTCGACAACGCTTCGCCGGACGGCTCCGGGCCGCGGCTGCAGCAGGCGCTCGCCGGGGTCCGCTTCGTGCAGTCGCCGCGCAACGGCGGCTATGCCTACGGCGTCAACCTCGGCTTCGCCCATGCCGGCGACTGCCGCTACTACCTGGTGCTGAACCCGGACACGCGTTTTGCCGAAAACAACATCGCGCTGGCCCTGGCCGAGTTCGAGCGCGATCCGCAGCTGGGGCTGCTCGGCCTGAATCTGCTCAACCCCGACGGCAGCCAGCAGTATTCCGCCCGCCGCTTCTATTCGGTGCTGACCGTGCTGCTGCGGCGCAGCGCGCTGGGGCGCTGGCGCCTGCTCCGGCGCCTGCACGACGAACACTTGATGCTCGAAGCCTGGAACGGCGGCGCCTTCGAGGCCGACTGGGTGATCGGCGGCGGCTTCGTCGCGCGGCGCGAAGCCATGGCGCAGCTCGGCGGCTTCGACGAAGGTTATTTCCTCTATGTCGAGGACACCGACCTGTGCCGCCGCATGTGGGGCGCCGGCTGGAAGGTCAAGGCGATTCCCGCGGTGCGCCTGGTCCATGCGCACGCGCGCGCCAGCAAGGGCCTGCGCAGCCGCGCCGCGAAGTACCACCTGCGCAGCCTCTACCGCTATGCGCGCAAGTTCGGCTTGCCGCTGCTCGGGCACGGCCGGCGCCGCTGAGCCCTGCCGGGGGGTGCGAGCGGAGTTTATTTCTTGTAGACGTGGGTGTTTTCGACGATGCCGCGCTTGAACACCTTGCGCACCGCCATCCGCAACCCGGCGTCGCCGCGCAGGAACAGGTCGCGCAGCCGCTGCTCCGGCCGGCCGCGGAAGGAAGTGACGTGGAAGCTCTCGCCGGTTTTCAGCGGCGCGTCGGAGAAGTAGTAATTGGAAACGCAGCAGCGGGGCCGGCCCTCCAGCGTGATCGGGCTCACCGAGTGCCAGGAGGCGTCGTGCGTGGCCATCACCACCAGTCGGTTGAAGCGGCTGTGCAACACCATCGGCTTGCCGCGCGGCCCTTCCGGCCACAGCTCCAGGTTGCCGCCCTGGTCCAGGGGCCAATCGGGCGTGACGTAGTAGAGCAGGTTCAGCACCCGCCACAGCCGGCGGTCCTTGTCGTGGGAGTTGTCCAGGTGCGGGTTGAGGAAGTGGCGGTGGCCCATCATCGAAATGCCGCCGACGTAGAGATGCTCGTCGGGGCAGAGGTGGGGGATGCCGCAGATGCGCGAGACCAGCGCGACGACGCGCCGGTCCTGGAAGGCGTAGACCGCTTCCTCCAGGATCGGGTCGTAGTGGTTCATCTGCGCCGCGACGTACTTGAACTCGCGGATGTCCTTGCGCAGCCGCATGTTGCCGCCCTGCGGGAACGCGGCGTACATGCGCGCCGCCAGCTCCGGCGGCAGCAGGTCGTCGACGCAGAAGTGACCGATCCGCGGCTGCGAGGCGCGGTACGCCGCGGCGCAATCGTCCAGGCTGGCTTCCACCCTGGCGACGATCAGGTCGGCGATCTGTTGGCGCTGCATCGGCGGCTTCCCGGTCAAAGGGCGCGCGGCCCCGGCAATGCCCTTGATTTTGCCATTGATTCGCCCGCCGCTGCGCCCCTAGACTGCCGCCGATGAGCCCACTCGAACCCGCCGAGCCGCCGCGGCGCCTGCTGCTGCTCCAGTGCCGCAACTATGGCGATGCCGTGATCGGCACCGGGCTGGTCGAGGCGCTCGGCGGGCAGGGTATCGAGCTGCACGTGCTAGCGCGGCCGCGCTTCGCCGACCTGTTCCGCCACAACCCCCACGTGGTCCAGGTCCATACCGCCGAGTTCCCGATGGGCACGGCCAAGGATTTCGGCTTCGCCGCCGCGACGGACCTGGCGGCGCGGACCCTGGCGCTGCGGCGGCTGCGTTTCGACCGTGTCGTCAACCTCTGCGGCGATTTCCGCGAGATCGGCCTGGGCTGGGCCATCGCGCCGCGCGGCAATTGCAGCCCGATCTGGCCGGTGCAGCATCCGCGCCGCCAGCTCGACCGCGTTGCCCTGTCTGGCCTGGTCAGCCATCCGGTGCCGGTGCCGCCGCAGGAGCTGGGCATCTACGGCGCGGTCCAGCGCGTTGCCGACGCGCTCGGCGGCAGAGGCAGGGCGCGCAGCCGGCTTTACGACGCACAGCGGCGGCCTTACACCCACGCGCCCGGCGCCACGGCCATCGGCCTGCATCCCCTGGCCGGCGTCGCCTGCAAGCAGTGGCCGATGGAGCAGTGGCGCGCCCTGGTGGCGTTGATCCGGGCGCAGGGCCGGCCGGTGCTGATCTTCGGCGCGCCGCTGGAGCGCGAGCGGCTGGCGGCGGCCTTCGACGGGCTGCTCGGGGCGCAGGTCCAGCTGGCCACCGGCAGCCTGGACGAGCTGTTCGACCGCCTTTGCGGCGTCGCCGCCTTCGTCGGCCTCGACAGTTTCGGCATCCACGCCGCTCAGGCCATCGGCACGCCTTGCCTGATGCTCAACGGCGGCATGCTGGCGCCGCTGGTGGCGCCGCCGGACGCGCTCCTGATCGACGGCGGCGCCGGCCTGCCCTGCCACCCTTGCTACAACCGGCCGAGCTGCCTGGGCGCGGCGCAGCCTTACCGTTGCATGCGCGAGATTCCGGCGCAGCGGGTATGGCAGGGCTTGCTCCGCCTGCTGGGCGACGGCGGGGCGGCCTCCAAGTTATAATTCAAGGGTTTACGGTGCCCCGAGCGGACCAGCCAGCCCCTGCGGCTGCCGCCGGCGCATTCCACCCGGGCGGTAGCCCGGTGGCCCCCCGAAGGATTCACCCACAAATCAAATGCTTGCGCCTGCAAGGCTGGTTCCGAACAAAAACCGAATGGATCTGAAATCCGTCCTAGCCCCGATCGGCGGCGACATGGGCCGCGTCGACGCCCTGATCCGCTCGAGCCTGTCCTCCGAGGTCGCGCTGATCAACGAGATCAGCGGCTACATCATCAATGCCGGCGGCAAGCGCCTGCGCCCGGCCACCGTGCTGCTGGCCGGCCGCGCCCTCGGCGCCCCCGGCGAGCTGGCCTGCCTGCTGGCCGTGGTGATCGAGTTCATCCACACCGCCACCCTGCTGCACGACGACGTGGTCGACCACTCCGACCGCCGGCGCGGCCGCAAGACCGCCAACGCCGTGTGGGGCAACTCCGGCGCCGTGCTGTCGGGCGACTTCCTCTATTCGCGCAGCTTTCAGCTGATGGTCAAGGCCGATCGCATGGCCGTGATGCGCGTCATGGCCGACGCCACCAACGCCATTTCCGAGGGCGAGGTGCTGCAGCTGATGAACTGCAACGACCCCGAGGTGACCGAGGAACGCTACCTGCGGGTGATCGAGCTGAAGACCTCGCGGCTGTTCCAGGCGGCCGCCGAGATCGGCGCCATCGCCGCCGACGCCAGCCCGCAGCAACAGGCGCAGATGGCGGCCTACGGCCACGCCATGGGCATGGCCTACCAGCTGGTCGACGACCTGCTGGACTACACCGCCGACCCGGAAGTGAGCGGCAAGAACCTCGGCATCGACCTGGCCGAGGGCAAGCCGACCCTGCCGCTGATCTACACCATGCGCAAAGGTACCGCCGAGCAGGGTGCGCTGATCCGCGACGCCATCGTCCAGGGCGAGGCGGAAAAACTCGGCGAAGTGCTGCAAGCCGTTGAAGCGGCCGGCGCAATCCCGTACACTCGCGCCCTCGCTGAGCGCTATAGTGATTCAGCGGTAGCGGCGCTGGGCGGAATTCCCGATTCTCCCTATAAGCAGGCGCTGCAGGACTTGGCCCGTTTCACCATCCAGCGGATGAGCTGAAACAGGCTAGCGGGGCGTAGCTCAGCTTGGTAGAGCGCTTGCTTCGGGAGCAAGAGGTCGCAGGTTCGAATCCTGTCGCCCCGACCACCTAAATCCTTTTGAAATCATAAGTCAGCCAGCCGGCGGCTATCTCGTTGGCGGCTTTGCGCCGTGGTCTCCCGGATGGCGTGGGGATGTACTGCGACAGCTCTTTCGCGACCTGCGAATCGGAGTCGTTACAAACGTCCCGGAACTCGTTCAATCCTGCTTTGCGCAGCGCGGGTGAGCTTCTGCGGTGGGGCTAAAGTGGAGACGCTCCCGAAGCTTGATGCAATAGAGCGAGAGCGGTGCGAAGACTCGCGGAAGGGTGTTTCATGGCGCATCGTCTTGCGCCAGCGGGCTTGTCGAGGCGAGGCCGTAGCCTGGCCGGCGCCGCATCAGTCGCCAGCCTGTGGCAGCGCCACGACCACCTTGCCTCTGGCGCGCCCGGTTTCGACGTAAGCCATCGCTTCGGCGGTCTTTTCGAAGGGAAAGACGCGGTCCACGACCGGGCGGATGACGCCGGACTCGATCAGGGAAGTGATCTCGCGCAACTGGCTGCCGCTGGCTCTCATGAAAAGGAACGAGTAGCTCACTCCGTGCTTCTTCGCCGCGACGCGGATGCGGCGGCTCAACAGGCGCATCACCACGCCCAGTAACGCGGACCCGAGTCGTTTTGCAAAGACGGGATCCGGCGGGCCGGAGATCGAGATGAGGAGGCCGCCCGGCTTGAGCACCCGCACCGACTTGTCGAGCGTCGTGGCGTCCAGGCTGTTCAGAACCAGGTCATAGCCGCTCAGGAGGGCTGCGAAGTCATCCTTCTTGTAGTCGATGACGACGTCGGCGCCCAGGCGCTTCATCAGTTCGACGTTCGCGGAGCTGGTCGTCGTTGCGACGCTGGCGCCCAGGTGCTTCGCCAGCTGGATGGCAATGGTCCCGACGCCGCCGGCGCCGGCGTGAATAAGCACCTTCTGTCCCTTCCTCAGCCCGGCGCGCTCGACCAGCGCCTGCCAGGCGGTAAGGGCGACCAGGGGAATGGATGCCGCCTCCTCCATTGTCAGCGTCCGGGGCTTGATGGCCAGGTCGGACTCCTTCACGGCGAGGTATTCCGCGAAGGCGCCGATCTGATAGTCGGAGGGCCGCGCGTACACCTCGTCGCCGGGCTTGAAGTGACGGACGCGGGAGCCGACCCGGACCACGACCCGGCCAGGTCATGCCCCAGGATGAGCGGCAGCCGGTATTTCAGCAGGAGCTTGAATTCGCCGTCCCTGATCTTGGAATCGAGCGGGTTCACGCCGGCGGCGTGGATGCGGACCAATACATCATTGTCCTTCAGGGCCGGATCGGGGACGTCTGCGATCCGCACGTTGTCCTTTTTTCCATAACGGTCGAGGAGAAAAGCTTTCATGGCGAGTAGTTCCAGGTGGACTTGCGCAGTAACTATATCATGTGTATAGTACATATACTATATAAATTATATAGTAATAAACGAGCCAGGCTGGACAAACCGGTGAGGTGCCCCCGATGACGAAATCCATTTCGAACTTCCAGCCCAGCGCCGCTGGGTTCTGGAGCAAGCTCAAACAGTTTTTCGAAGCCCTGGAAGGGCTGGACGAGACCTATCCCGAGCGGCTGGAGCGCCGGGTGAGCGAACTCGAGAGCCAGATGGCCAAGCTGGCCACGGCGGG
>DASRFD010000085.1:0-62548 GCA_035651715.1 Nevskia sp. | reverse complement strand
GGCCGCCGCCGCGCCGAGGGAAATACGGATGGGCATGTTCGAGATCGCTGATACCGGCGGCATGATCTGCGGCTTCCGCCTGCGGGCGGACGGCCCGGCGCAGGACGTGCAGTGGAACGTGGACGCCGCACCCGACACCTTCCCCGACCCGGGCCGCCACGGCCTGTGGCTGCACTTCAACTTCGTCGACAGCCGCGCCGACCGCTGGATCGCGCAGTGCGGGCAGATCCCCGAGGAAGCGCGCGAGCTGCTGCTGGACTCCGATCCGCGCATCCGCCTGGAGCCGCTGGGCCAGGGCCTGGTCGGCGTGCTCGGCGACCTGCACCACGACTTCGAGGCCGATCCCGAAGGCTTCGGCGTGCTGCGCCTGTATATCGGCGAAAAGCTGATCGTCAGCGGCCGCCGCCACCCGCTGCAGTCCTCCGACCGCCTGCGCCGCGAGCTGCGCGGCGGCGAGGTGATCGCCTCGACCCTGCAGTGGCTGTCCCATCTGGTGCAGCACATGGCCGAGACCTTCGGCAGCGCGGTGAACGACCTCAACGAGACGGTGGAGGAGGTCGAGGACCGCATCCTGCAGGGCCGCGTCGCCGACGAGGGCAAGGAGCTGGGCCGGGTGCGGCGCATCCTGGCGCGCCTGCGGCGCCTGGTCGGCGCCAACCGCCAGGCCCTGATCCATGCCCGCGCGCGCCTGCCCGGCTGGTGCGAAGGCGACGTGGCGCAGCTGCGCATGGCCATCGAGCGGCTCGATGCCGTGGCCCAGGACCTCGAGCTGGTGCAGGAACGCGCCCGGCTGCTGCAGGAAGAGATCGCCGGCCGGCTCAACGAGGCCACCAACCGCAACCTTTACCTGCTGTCCATCGTCACCGCGGTGATGCTGCCGATCACCCTGATCACCGGCATGTTCGGCATGAACGTGGCCGGCCTGCCCTGGCTGCAGGACCCGGAGGGCTTCTGGAAAGTCTGCCTGCTGATGGCCTTCGTCGCCGCCGGCACCCTGCTGCTGCTGCGCTGGCGGCGGCTGTTTTGATCCTGTCCCCCCGGCCCGGCGTCCAGGGCCGGAGCGTCCGCCACGCCGGGGCGCCGGGGACGGCAGCCTCACCCCCTCAGGATGAGCCGGCCAGGGTGATCACCACCTCGCGGCGATGCCCGGCCGCGCGGTGCTCCCACAGGAAGATGCCCTGCCAGGTGCCGAGCGCCAGGCGGCCGGCGCGGATCGGCACGCTCAGCTGGTATCCGGCGAAGAGGTTGCGCACGTGCGCCGGCATGTCGTCCGGACCCTCGGCGTCGTGCCGGAACAGCGCATCGCCATCCGGCGCCAGGCGCTGGGCGAAGCGTTCCAGGTCGCGCAGCACCTCCGGATCGGCGTTCTCGGTGATGCACAGCGAGGCGCTGGTATGACGCAGGAACAGGTGGCACAGCCCGGTGCGCAGGCCGCTGCCCTGCACCAGCTGCGCCACCTGCGCGGTCAGCTCGTGGAAGCCGCGGCCGCGGGTGGTGGTGACGAGCTCGTGCTGCTGCCAGGCGCTCATCGGTTCAGGCCGCGGCCATCGCCCGGGCGATGACGGCGCGGTCCAGCCCCGGCAGCGGCACCGGCTCGGCCGGCCGCGCCGGCGCCGGCTGCAGCCGCAGGCCCCACCAGCCGACGTCGTGCCAGGCGCCGTGCTTGTAGCCGACCTCGCGGTACACCCCGACCGGCTGGAAGCCCAGCGCCTGATGCAGGCCGACGCTGGCCGCGTTGGGCAGGGCGATGCCGGCATAGGCGTTGACATAGCCCTGGGCCCGCAGCAGGGCGAACAGCCGGCGGTACAGCGTGCTGCCGATACCGCGGCGGTGGGCGCGCGGGTCGAGGTAGACGGCGACGTCGGCGTCCCAGCGGTAGGCGGCGCGGACGCGGTGCTCGCCGGCGTAGACATAGCCGAGCAGGCCGGCCGCGTCGGCGGCGACCAGCCAGGGATAGCGCTCGCCGACGCTGCCGATGCGCCGCGCCATCTCGGCCGGGTCGGGGGGCTCGGTCTCGAAGGAGATGGCGGTGTCGCGCACGTAGGGCGCGTAGATCGCGGCGACCGCCGCGGCGTCGGCGGCGGTGGCAAGGCGGATGGTGTGGGCGGCGGGGACGCTCATGCCGGATCAGCGGAAGATGAAGTACACCGCGCCCATCATGCAAAAGGCGGCCCACAGGTAGTCGAGCTTCAGCGGCTGGCCCATGTAGAACAGCGCGAACGGCGCGAACACCGCCAGGGTGATCACCTCCTGCAGGATCTTCAGCTGCCCCAGCGACAGGCTGGTGTAGCCGATGCGGTTGGCCGGCACCTGCAGCAGGTACTCGAACAGGGCGATGCCCCAGGAAGCGAAGGCGGCGAGCAGCCAGGGCTTGTCCTTGAGGTTCTTCAGGTGGGCATACCAGGCGAAGGTCATGAACAGGTTGGAGCAGACCAGCAGCCCCGCGGTCCTGGCCAATACCGTCCAGTTCATCGTGCGATTCTCCTTGTGTTCACCCGCTGTCTGCGGAGCGTATAAATTGTCGCCATCCGCGTCCATCCGTAGGGCCTGCCGCCATGAGCACCTCCTACAAGCATCACTTTTCGCGCTTCCTCGGCGCCGGGTCCTGGCTGCACGCCGCGGCGCACAGCCACCACCCCTGGCCCGACGTGAGCTTCGAGGCGCAGCAGCAGGCCTGGCTCGACGCCGCCGAGCTGATCGACGGCAAATGGGACCTGGTGTTCGGCGAGATCCTGCCGCGCGCACAGGCCCACGTCGCCAGGCGCCTGGGCCTGCCGGCGGCCGACAGCGTCTGCTTCGCCGGCAGCACCCACGAGCTGTTGCTGCGCCTGCTGTCCTGCGTCGGGCGGCGGCCGGCGCGGGTGCTCGGCACCGACGGCGAATTCCACAGCTTCTCGCGCCAGCTGCGGCGCCTGGAGCAGGCCGGGCTGGCGCAGCTGGAGCAGGTCGCGGTCGAACCCTGCGAAACCTTCGCCGCGCGCTTCGCCGACGCCGCGGCGCGCGGCGGTCATGACCTGGTGTACTTCAGCCAGTGCTTCTACAA
Organism: Nevskia sp.; assembly: GCA_035651715.1. Lineage (GTDB taxonomy): Bacteria > Pseudomonadota > Gammaproteobacteria > Nevskiales > Nevskiaceae > Nevskia. The sequence continues at coordinate 59,505 of DASRFD010000085.1, read as the reverse complement.
CAGCGGCTTCGTGGTGCGCGACCTGGCCGCCCTGGTCGCGGCGGTGCGCGACGCGCAGACCCTGGTGGTGATCGACGGCTACCACGGCTTCATGGCCCTGCCCACCGACCTGTCGGCGGTGGCGGCGCGCGCCTTCTACCTCGCCGGCGGCTACAAGTACGCCATGGCCGGCGAAGGCGCGGTGTTCATGCACTGTCCGCCGGGCTACGGCGAGCGGCCGGTCGACACCGGCTGGTTCGCCGGCTTCGGCGCGCTCAGCCAGGGCGCGGCGGAGATTCCCTATGCCGCCGGGGGCCTGCGTTTCATGGGCGCCACCTTCGATCCCACCGGCCTGTACCGCTTCAACGCGGTGATGGACTGGCTCGACGCGCACCGGCTGACGCCGGCGCTGATCCACGCGCACGTCGCGGCCCTGCAGGAGCGCTTCCTCCAGGGCCTGAGCCACAGCAGGCTCGACGCGCTGTCTCCGGCGCGCCTGCTGCCGGCGGCCGGCCAGCCGCGCGGCAATTTCCTGTGCTTCCGCCATCCGCGCGCCGCCGCGTGCTACAGCCGGCTGCAGGCGCACGACGTGATCGTCGACCACCGCGAGGACCGCCTGCGCCTGGGCTTCGGCATCTACCATGACCCGGCCGATATCGACGAGCTGCTGCATCGCTGCAAGGCGGCTTTGGCGGAGATCTGAACGGAAAGCGCCCCGCGCAACGCCGCCGGACGCAAGGCGAAGCCGCGAAGGCCTGCCCGGTGCGTCCGTTGCGGCTTTTGCGCGAGACCGCTATCGGCTTTGCGGACTCAGAACGGGATCCAGGTCTTCTTTTCGGTGTAGCTCAGATAGCCGACATTGGCGCCCGCGCGCAGGCCCACGCCGGTGCGGATCGGCGCCAGGGTGATGCCATTGGCGCGCTGGTAGTTGAGGCCGACGCCGGCCACCAGGTACAGGCTGCCGTCGACGCCGGGGAAGCGCTGGAACAGGTCGCGGGTCCAGTGCAGGTTGTAGACCAGGGTGAAGACCTTGGAGGCATTGCCGCCGAAGTCCCAGCCCACCGAGGGACCCTGCCAGTAGACCTTCATCGAGCCGCCGCCCTTGTAGTAGAGCGTGCCCTCGCCGTAGCGCAGGCCCACCACCACGGCGCCGGAGCCTTCCGAGCCGACGATGTAGGCATTGGGCCGGCCGTTTTCGGAAAACGCCTTCTCGATCGCCTTGGCCAGGCCTTCGGTGGTGCCGCCGAAAAACTTCTTGGCGGCGTCCAGGGTTTCGTCCTGGGAGTAGGTCTCGGGCCCGACCTCGCCCGGCTGGGCCGGCTGGGCGGCGCCGTTCGCCGGCGGCGGATTCTGCGGCGCCTCGTTGGGTTGCTCGCCGATCTGCGCGGGCGGCGGATTGCCATCCTGCGCACTGGCCTGCGGCAGGGCCGCGAACAGGGCGGCACAGGCTACGGCCAGGCCGGCGGCGGCCGCAAGGACCTTGTTGTGATTCATCGAGGGTGATCTCCGGGGGGCGATGAGCGCCTATGAGACATCATGCGCCCCTTCCGGTTCAACCGTCGGCCGCGGCGGCAGTAGCCGCCGACGCCGGTTTCAGGCGTGCGCGGGCCGGGCCGGTTCGATCCGCAGGTTGAGGCGGCGGTAGACGAAAGCCAGCAGCCACAGCGGCCCGATCAGCAGGAACTGCAGGTCCTTGAAGAACGAAGGCTTGGCGCCTTCGACGCGGTGGCCGATGAACTGGCCGATCCAGGCCAGCACGAAGATGCCGCCCATCGCCGCCAGGTGCAGGCGGCCGAGCTGGTGGAACGACAGGTCGGCCAGCGCGTAGAGCGCGGCCAGCACCAGCACCGCGCCCAGCGCCAGGCGCCAGGACAGCAGCAGGTAGTAGGCCAGCATCAGCGCCACGCCGACCGAGGCGGCGTTGACGGCGTCGTTGCCCAGCGGCAGCGCGCGCAGCAGGCCGAACACGGTCAGCACGATCGGCGGAATGCAGATCCAGTGCAGGGCCTTGTTGACCGGGTTGAGGTGGCTGACCGAGTACTCGTCGAGCCACTGTGCGATGGGCTTGATGACCACGGCTGTTCCTGGGTATTTGCGCCTGTGAAGTTGCGCCGCGCAGTATGCTGGGGAATGATGCGGGGGGCGATAGTAAATCCAGCCCGCCGCAGACGCCGGAAGTGGTTGTTTTTACCAGCCCGGCGCGGCGGGAGCAGTGCGGAAGTTACGCGGCAAGAGGCGCAGCGGCGCGAAGTTTCCACCGGTCCGGGACCGGCACAGAGGAACCACCGCCCGGCGCGGATCGAAGAGGAGAGGCATGCAGGAATTGAAGCTGGGCAACCCCGCCGACGCGGTGGACCGCTACATCGGCCGGCTCTACCGTTCGGCGCTGAGCGTGCCGCCGGAGAGCTTCCGCGAATGGGCGCTGGGCGAGCTGAAATCGGTGATCGCTTACGACGGTGCGCTGTGGGGCAGCGGCTCGCTGCCGCGCTGGCAGTTCCACACGGTGGCGGTGGTCGGCCTGCCGGCGGACTTCCCCCGCGCGCTGGAGCGCACCCACGACATCAACCCGCTGGTGCCGCGCATCCTGGCCAACCTGGGCGCGCCGGTGGACATGCGCAGCGTGATGCCGGACGCCAAGTTCTTCCGCTCGGACATCTACGAGCAGTGCTTCAAGCGCTACGACATCAGCCGCATCCTCAGCACCCTGCACCTGGACCCGCGCAGCGGCCTGTACTCGCTGCTGACGCTGTACCGCAAGGATCGCCGGCAGGTGTTCTCGGAGGAGGACCGGCAGCGCCAGCAGCGCGCCACCTTCCACCTGTTCAACGCCGCCTCGCACGCCTTTTTCCTGCACCTGATGCGCACGCCCACCGACCGGCCGGCCGAGAGCGCGGCGGCGGCGATCGACCGCGAAGGCATGTTCCACGAGGCGCAGCCGCGCTTCCTGGAGATGCTGGAAAAATACTTCCCCGGCCGCACGCCGTACACCCTGCCGTTCCCGCTGCCGGACAAGGGCGAGACCTCGGTGATCAACGGCCTGTGCATCCGCTGCGAGCCGCTGTCGGACTTCAACTACGTCTTCATCTGGCCGGCCGGCGCGCTGGACCGGCTGACCCAGCGCGAGCGCGAGATCGTCTATGCCGTGGCGCACGGCCTGAGCTTCAAGCAGGCGGCGCGGCGCATCGGCATCGCGCCATCGACCGTGGCCAACCACCTCTACCGCATCTACCGCAAGCTGGGGGTGTGCAGCCGCAGCGAACTGGCCGGCCTGGTCTATCCGACGGCACCCTAGGCTCCGGTCGACCCCGCGCCACCCAGGTGCCCTGCGAGGGCGAGCGGCGCGGGGCGTGGAATCGATCAGCAGCCCTGCGCTGACGCGGCCGGCAGGGCCGTCACTTTACCCAGGTTTACCGGGCCCTGTGCTAGGCTTCCGGGCCGTAAGAAACCGGCCTTGAAGCCCGCTCATGCGCAATCTCAGCCCGCAGGAACTGAAGCCCCTGCTCGACCGCAAAGAGGTCACCCTGCTCGACGTCCGCCAGGCCGAGGAGCTGGACATCGCCCGCATCGAGGGCGCCGTGCACATCCCCCTCAACGAGCTGCCGGCCCGCCTGGGCGAACTGGACCCGGCGCAGCCGGTCGTGGCCATGTGCCACCACGGCGTGCGCAGCGAAATGGCCGGCCGCGTACTCGAACGCAACGGTTTTGCCCAGGTGGCGCATCTAAGCGGGGGGATCGACGCCTGGTCGCAGGCGGTCGATCCCTCGATTCCGCGTTATTGAGGGGTCGCGGGTCTACAACGCTGCTTTGAAACAGTCCGGTCAGCGATGCCCGGGGCTTGTACCAGGGACGTATATTCAGGAGTGCGCATGCGCCGTCTCATCGTGGGGGCTTTGTCCTTTTCCGTTCCGGCCATGGCCGGGGCCAACGGCCTGCTCGACGCCTACCACCAGGCGCAGCAGCAGGACCAGACGTTCCAGGCGGCGCTGCACCAGCGCGACGCCAGCATCGAGGCGCGGCCGCAGGCCTGGTCGGCGCTGCTGCCGCAGCTGAGCGGCAATGCCGGCTGGCAGCGCGAACGCGAGCACACGCTGTTCCTGGACCAGGGCACCTCCGTCGGCACCGGCTCGGTCGACATCAAGCCGCAGTGGTTCACCAGCAAGTCCTACTCGCTGAGCCTGTCGCAAACGATCTTCGACTGGTCCCAGTTCCAGACCGTGGCGCAGTCCGACAAGCAGGTGGCCGAGGCCGAGGCGACGTACCGCTCGGCCGAGCAGCAGCTGATCACCCGCACCGCCGCGGCCTACTTCGCCGTGCTCAGCGCCCAGGACACCTTGCGCGCCGACCTCGACGCCCAGGCCTCGTTCAAGCAGCAGCTGGAGCAGGCGCAGAAGAAGTTCGACGTCGGCCTGGCCGCCATCACCGACGTGCGCAATGCCCAGGCCTCCTACGACACCAGCACCGCGCTGGTGATCGCCGACCGCACGGCTCTGGACAACGCCAAGCGCGCCCTCGCCACCATCGTCGGCCAGCCGGTCGACGCCATCGCCGACATGCAGGAAGACATCCCGCTGGTCTCGCCCAACCCCGCCTCGGCCGAGGACTGGAGCAAGGCCGCCGGCACCGACAACCCGGACCTGATGAGCGCCTTCTACGCCGCCGAAGTGGCGCGCAAGCAGGTCTCGATCTACCGCGGCCAGTACCTGCCGACGCTGTCGGCCGGCGGCCAGCTCAACCGCCAGACCCAGACGCGCAACAGCGACAACCTCACCGACGCCGTCGGCCTGACCCTGACCTGGAACATCTTCCAGGGCGGGCTGACCACCTCGCAGGTGCGCCAGGCCTCGGCCACCTACCAGCAGACGCTGGCGCAGTACGAGCTGCAGCGCCGCACGGTGGACCAGAACACGCGCAACGACTACGAGGGCGTGGTCAGCGGCATCGCCAGCGTCAAGGCCAACAAGCAGGCGGTGATCTCCAACCAGACCAGCCTGGAGGCCACCCAGGTGGGCCTGCGCGTCGGCACCCGCACCGAGATCGACGTGCTCACCGCGCGCCAGCTGCTGGCCGCGGCGCAAAAGAGCTATTTCCAGTCGCGCTACGCCTACCTCAACAGCCTGCTGGCGCTGAAGCAGGACGCCGGCCGGCTGAGCGAGAACGACCTGGCCGAGATCGACCGGCTGGTGCAGGCCGCCGCCACCCCTTCGCCGCCGCTGTCGCCGGGCGAAACCACCATCCCCGACACCCTGCCGGTGGCGCCGCCGGCCGCCCTGCCCAAGCCCTGACAGGCGCGGACGGGAACGTAAGGGAGGCGCGGGACCGCCTGGGCTACACTCGGCACGCCGGTCCGGCCGGCGTGACGCAGGGGGGCTCATGAACAGGATCGTGCATCTGCTGTCGTTGACCGGCCTGCTGGCCGCCGCCGTGCTCTGCAGCGCCGCACCGGCGGCGCCGCGGCTGCGGCCGGACCTGGACTCCCTGCCGGCGGTGCCGCACTTCGCGGTGGCCGGGGCGCAGGCCGCGCACGCGCTGCAGCGCCAGCAGGCGCTGCGCCGGCGCGGCGAGCCGCCGCGCTTCGCCGCCGCGGTGGATCTGCCGCTGCAGCTGGCCGACGGCCGCTGGGACCGCCTCGACGCCCGCACCTGGTCCTGGCGCGTGCGGATCGGCTCGGCCGGGGCCAAGCTGCTCAACTTCCGCTTCGACCGCTTCCAGCTGCCGCCCAGCGGCGCGCTGTACCTCTACGATGCCCAGGGACGGCTGGTCCAGGGTCCCTATACCAGCGCCGACCAGACCCCCGAGGGCATGCTCTGGACCGCCGTGGTGGAGGGGTCCGAAGCGGTGATCGAGCTGCGCGTGGACGACGCCGAGCGCGCGCAGGCAAGGCTGGCGCTGGGGGCGGTGTTCCACGGCTTCCAGACCTTCGCCGAGGCGGCCCGGGCCGGGCTGACCTCCACCTCCGCCGCTTCCTGCGAGGTCAATGTGGCCTGCCCCGCCGGCGCCGACTGGGGCAACGAGATCCGTTCGGCCGCGGTCTACACGGCACAGAGCGGGGTCGGCGAAATCATCTGCTCCGGCGACCTGGTCAACAACGCCCGCGGCGACAACACGCCTTACTTCCTCACCGCCCACCACTGCCGGGTGGGCTGGGATTCGGCCACGCCGGCCTCGTCGATGGTGGTGTACTGGAACTTCCAGGCCAGCAGCTGCGACGGCACCAGCGGCAGCCTGGCGCAGAACCAGAGCGGCGCCACCTTCGACGCGACCGACGCCGGCTCGGACTTCAACCTGCTGACCCTGGGCCCGATCCCGTCCGCCTTCAACGTGCACTACGCCGGCATCGACGCCAGCGGCAACGCACCGAGCTCGGGCGTGGGCATCCACCATCCGCAGGGCGACATCAAGAAGATCAGCACCTACACCGCGGCGGCGAGCCCGGTGTCGGCCGACCTCTGCACCAGCTCGCTGCTGGGCGTGTGCACGGCGCACCAGACGATCCAGGCCTGGCAGGTGAACTGGGCGCAGGGCATCACCGAGGACGGCTCCTCCGGCTCCGGGCTGTGGGACCAGAACCACCGCATCGTCGGCGTGCTGTCCGGCGGCAACAGCGCCTGCGGCGCCTCCGGGCCGGACGTCTACGGCCGCCTCGACGCGGCCTGGGCCGCCGCCGGCACCGGCGGCTCGCTGGCCAAGTGGCTGGATCCGGACAACACCGGCGCGCGCGTCTTCAACGGCCGCGACGCCGGCAGCCCGACGACCGTCCCGGTGGGCTCCTCCTCCGGCGGCGAGGGTGGCGGCGGAGGCGGCGGCAGCGCCGCGCAGCTGCTGCTGCTGCTGCCGCTGGCCCTGCTGAGGCGCCGCCGTTCCCGCGCCGGTTAAGGGACGAGGCCGCGCGAACGCGCCGCCAGCCCCTCGAGCCAGCGGTACAGCACGGCGATGACGATGGCGAAGGCGCCGGCGCCGATCCACTGGCCGATGCCGTTGGCGAACTCGTCGCTGACCAGGGCCAGCGGCGCAGTGTTGCCGTGCGGCGAGAACGCCACGACGCCGGCCACGATCACGCCGACCAGGCTTTCACCGACGATCAGGCCGGAGGCGAGCAGCACGCCGAGCTGCTTGGCGCTCTCGGCGTCGGGCTTGCGACTGGCGCGACGGTCGTAGGCCCAGCCGACGACCGAGCCGACCACGATCATCAGGGTCACGACCAGGGGCAGGTACATGCCCAGGCCCACCGCCAGCGGCGGGCAGCGCAGCTTCGAAGTGGCCGCCAGCACCGCGTCGAGCGCGATCACGCCGACGCCGATGCCGATGCCCCAGAGGATCAGGCTCCAGTCGAGCTGGCCTTCGATCACGCCCTTGGCCAGCGACGAGATCAGCGCGGCCTGCGGCGCAGCCAGCGCGTTCTTCGGATCGGCGCCGGGCACGCCGGCGAAGCCGTAAGCCTTGTTCAGCAGGTCCAGCACCGGCGGAATCACCAGCGCGCCGGCGATGACGCCGATGATCAGGGCCACCTGCTGCTTCCACGGCGTGGCGTCGACCAGCTGGCCGGTCTTGAGATCCTGCAGGTTATTGTTGGCGATGGTGGCCACGGCGAACACCACCGCGGTGACGAACAGGGCGAAGGCCACCAGCGCCGGGCCGGCGTTGCCGCCCAGCAGGGGCTTGACCCAGAACACCAGCAGCAGCGAGGCGCCGATCACCGCCAGGATGCCGATGCCGGACAGCGGGCTGTTGGAGGAGCCGATCAGGCCGGCCATGTAGCCGCACACCGCCGACACCAGGAAGCTCATCACCACCACGAACACCACGCCGCCCAGGGCGAGGCTCCAGGCGTGCTCGCCGATGCCGCCGGCCTCGGCGAACTGGCCCAGCAGCCAGGCGATCGGCCCGAGGCAGGCCAGGGTGATCAGCCCGACCCAGCCGATGGGAATGTCCTGCTCGGTGCGCGGCAGGCTGGCGCCCTGCCCGGCCTTGCGCACGCGCGAGGCGGCCATGGCCGAGGCCAGGCCGCTCAGCACCGGCTTGACCAGCTTGATCAGGGTCCACACCGAGGCGATGCCGATGGTGCCGGCGCCGACGAAGCGCGCCTGGTGGCGCCAGACGTCGGCGGCCACGTCCGCCGCGGCGACGGTCGCCGGGTGGACCAGGCTGAGCTGCGGCATCAGCCAGCCCCAGGTGATGAGCGAGCCGACCAGCATGGCGATGCCGACCGACAGGCCGACCAGGTGGCCGACGCCGAACAGCGCCATCGACAGGCCGAAGTCGTAGCCGGTCACGGCGTTGGTGCCGCGGATGCGGAAGTAGTCGACGAAATCCTGGGCGAAGATCTGGGTCTGCGCGATCAGGTAAAACACCGCCGAGGCGACCGAGCCGACGACCAGAGTGAGCAGGCCGGCCCTGCCGGCCTCGGCCGCCTTCTCTGCGCCCTCGCCTTCCGCGCCGACCCCGACCTTGAGCACCTCGGCGCAGGCCACGCCTTCCGGGTAAGGCAGGTCGGAGTTGGTGACCAGGGCGCGGCGCAGCGGGATCGAATACATCACGCCGAGAATGCCGCCGAGGGCGCAGATCCAGAACGAGACCCAGTAGGGAAAGCCGCTCCACCAGCCGACCATCACCAGGCCGGGCAACACGAAGATGATGGAGGACAGGGTGCCGGCCGCCGAGGCGACGGTCTGCACCACGTTGTTCTCCTGCACCGTGACATTGCGGAAGTAGCGCAGCACCGCCATCGAGATGACCGCCGCCGGAATCGAGGAGGTGAAGGTGAGGCCGGCCTTGAGGCCGAAGAAGACATTGGCGGCGGTGAAGACGAAAGTGATGACGGCGCCGAGGATCAGGCCGCGGACGGTCAATTCGGAACGCGGCGTCGCGCCGGTGGCTGGGCTAGCGGACAAAGGGTCTCTCCAGAGTTGTTGAGGCGGCGGTGCCCGGCGCCCCCGGCGCGGGCCCGCCCCTGTCGTATGGCCCGAGTATAGCCGCTGCGCGGGCGGCTCCCCGCCCTCTCTCCTCTCTCCCCGGGGAAGGACAAAGGCCGGCGGCGTAGCCGCCGGTCGAGCTCAGGCCTTACCATGAACCCATTCGCGGCGGCCAGGCACCGCTCGCTCACCCTTTGGAGACCCGCATGACCCTGCCCCGGCTTTTTGCCGCGTCCATCCTTTCCCTTTCGCCGCTACTGCCCATGACCACTTCCGCCGACACCACGGCCAAGCGCCCGTTCACCGCCAGGGATCTGGTGATGCTGGACCGGGTCTCCGACCCGCAGGTATCCCCCGACGGCAGGAGCGTGGCCTTCACCGTGCGCGAGACCGACTTCGCCGCGAACAAGGGCCTGCGCAGCCTGTGGCGCCTGTCGCTGCACGAGAAGGATGCGCAGCCGCAGCGCCTCAGCGCCCGCGGCAGCAATTCCGACACGCCGCGCTGGTCGCCGGACGGCAAGACCCTGTATTTTCTGTCCGCGCGCTCCGGCAGCACCCAGGTGTGGCGGCTCGACGCCGGCCTGGGCGAGGCGCGCCAGGTCACCGACCTGCCGCTGGACGTCAACAACTTCCTCATCGCCCCCGACGGCCGGAGCCTGGCGCTGTCGATCGACGTGTTCGCCGACTGCGCCGACCTCGCCTGCACCAAGAAGCGGCTCGACGACACCGCCGCGGGCAAGGCCAGCGGCAAGCTGTTCGACCGGCTGTTCATCCGCCACTGGGACACCTGGGCCGACGGCCGCCGCTCGCAGCTGTTCCTGGCGCCGCTCAACGCCGACGGCAGCGCCGGCACGCCGCGCTGGCTGACGCGGGGCATCGACGGCGACATCCCGTCCAAACCCTTCGGCGACGAAACCGAATACGCCTTCGCCCCCGACGGCAAGACGATTTACTTCGGCGTGCGCATCGCCGGCCGCAGCGAGCCCTGGTCCACCAATTTCGACATCTACAGCGTGCCGGTCGACGGCAGCGCCGCGCCGCGCAACCTCACCGCCGACAACCCGGCGTGGGACGCCTGGCCGGTGCCGTCGAAGGACGGCAGCAAGCTCTACTACCTGGCGATGAAGCGCCCGACCTTCGAAGCCGACCGCTTCGGCATCATGGAACTGGACCTGGCCAGCGGCAAAAAGCGCGAGCTCGATCCGGACTGGGACCGCTCCGCGGCGAACATGACCCTGTCCGAGGACGGCCGCTCGCTCTACGTGCTGGCCGAGGACCACGGCATCCGCGGCCTGTTCCAGGTGGGCATCGCCAGCGGCAAGGCCACGCTGCTGGCCGGCGACGGCAACATCAGCGCCTACAGCCGCGCCGGCGACACCCTCGTCTTCGCCCGCGACACCCTCACCGCGCCGGCCGACCTGTTCCGCCTGGAGAGCGGCGGCAAGGCCGCGCGCCTCACCGCGTTCAACGCCGACAAGCTCAAGGACGTGGCCTTCGGCGACTGGGAATTCTTCCAGTTCAAGGGCTGGAACGGCGACACCGTGCAGGGCTACGTGGTCAAGCCGGCCAACTACCAGCCCGGCCGGAAATATCCCGTCGCCTTCCTCATCCACGGCGGCCCGCAGGGTTCCTGGCTCAACGACTTCCATTACCGCTGGAATCCCCAGACCTACGCCGGCGCCGGCTTCGCCGTGGTGACGATCGACTTCCACGGCTCCACCGGCTACGGCCAGGCCTTCACCGACGCGATCTCCGGCCACTGGGGCGACCGCCCGCTGGAGGACCTGCAGAAGGGCTGGGCCGCGGCACTGGCGAAGTACTCCTTCCTCGACGCCGACCGCGCCTGCGCGCTCGGCGCCAGCTACGGCGGCTACATGGTCAACTGGATCGCCGGCAACTGGAACCAGCCGTGGAAGTGCCTGGTGGCGCACGACGGCGTGTTCGACAACCGCATGATGGCCTACTCCACCGAGGAGCTGTGGTTCGACGAGTGGGAGAACCAGGGCACACAGTGGCAGAAGCCGGACAACTACGAGCGCTTCAACCCCATCAACCACGTCGCCGACTGGCGCGTGCCGATGCTGGTGGTGCACAGCGCCGAGGACTATCGCATCCCGCTGGAGCAGGGCATCGCCGCCTTCACCGCGCTGCAGCGCCGCGGCATCCCCAGCCAGTTCCTGACCTTCCCCGACGAGAACCACTGGGTGCAGAAGCCGCAGAACAGCCTGCAGTGGCACGAGACTGTGGAGGCCTGGATCAAACGGTGGACGGCGGGGCAGTAAAGGCCGTCCGCGGCTGAAACACGGCCGGGCAGACCGCCGGCCTGGTGAACCGACGCGGTGACGGCACCAGGTCCTTCGCTACGCTCCGGGCGACCAAGCGGTGCGCAACGGAGTGCCAGCGTCCTTGAAACGGCATTGGCTTCCCGCTTCCGCGGGCATGACGGAGCGGCCTAAGATAGGGCCATGAGCGACGCCCAGATCGACGAGTTCCGCCGGCACTACCGCCGCGAGCACATCGGCGCTCGCTACAGCGGCCTGCTGCACTTCACGTTCACCACCGGCACCTGCCTGGCGGTGATGGCGTGGTGCGTCGGCCGGCTGCACGCGGTGCACTGGTGGGAATGGCTGACGGTGCCGGTGACTTTCCTGTTCGCCAACCTGGTCGAGCACGCCGGGCATCGCGGGCCGATGCATCATCCGCGCAAGGGCCTGGGGCTGGTGTTCGAGCGGCACACGCGGCAGCACCACCGCTTCTTCACGCCGGAGCGGATGGAGTTCGAAGGCACCCGGGATTTCAAGGCGGTGCTGTTTCCGCCGGTGCTGCTGCTGTTCTTCTTCGGCTGCTTCGCGGTGCCGGTCGGCATCCCGCTGGCGCTGCTGACCACGCCGAACGTCGGCTGGCTGTTCGCGCTGACCTCGGTCGGCTACTTCCTCAACTACGAGCTGCTGCATTTCTCGTATCACACGGCGCCGGACTCGTGGGTCGCGCGCCTGCCCGGCGTGGCGCGGCTGCGCCGCCACCACACCCTGCACCACGACCACGAGCTGATGGCGCACTACAACTTCAACATCACCTATCCGATCGCCGACCGGCTGCGCGGCACGCTGTACCGCGGCGGCCGGCGCTGAGGCCGCCGCGCCGCCCGGGGGCACATCACCCGCGCCTGGCGCGCGCCCAGGCCTCGGCCCAGCGGTTGACCGGGCCGAACAGCTCCTGCAGCTCCAGGCCCAGCGCGCTCAGGCGGTAGCCTTCGCCGCCGGCCTCGACCAGCAAGGCCTGGCGCAGCTCGGCCAGGCGCGTGTTCAGCACCGAGGGCGAGACGCCGCAGCGCGCCTGCAATTCGCGGAACACCAGCGGCCCGTCGCGCAGCTCCCACAACACGCGCAGGGTCCAGCGCCGCCCCAGCAGGTCGAGCAGGGCCATCACCGGGCGGCCGCTGGAGGAGCCGCGCACGGCCGCTCCGGGGGCGGGCAGGCCCGGCCGGGAGGACGGCTTGGCGGAAGTCTTGCGGGCGGCCATTCTTGCGCTACGGATTCAGAAGCACTATGCTTCGATTATCGTAGCATAGCCGAGCGAGGATTCCCGTGAGCGCGCGCATTCCCCTGGTCGATCCGCCCTATCCCGAATCCATGCAGCAGGATTTCGACCGCGTCATGCGCGGCCTGCCGCCGCTGAACATCTTCCGCACCGTGGCGCACAACCCGCGGGTATTGTCGCGGATGGTCGCCGGCGGCCTGCTCGACCGCGGCAGCGTCTCCCTGCGCGAGCGCGAGCTGGTGATCCTGCGCACCTGCGCCCAGTGCGGCGCCGAGTACGAGTGGGGCGTGCATGTCGCCGCCTACGGCGCCAAGGCCGGGTTCACGCCGCAGCAGGTGGCGGCGACCGCTGGCGGCGACGCGGAAGCGGCGGGCTGGAGCGCCGGCGAACGGCTGCTGATCCGCCTCTGCGACGCCCTGGCGCGCGAGCGCGACGTGGACGACGCGCTATGGGGCGAGCTGTCGGCGGTGTACGACCGGGCGCAGCTGATCGAGCTGCTGATGCTGGCCGGTTTCTACCAGATGGTGTCCTGCGTGGTGAAGGCGGCGCGCATCGAGCACCAGGCCGGCACGCCGCGCTTTCCCCGAAAAGAATGAGACGGGCGTCAGCAATCCGCTAGTCGCGGTTCTGCGCCAGCTGCAGGCCGCCCGGGCAGGCGGCGACGCAGGCGGAAACGGCCGGCGCCCGCAACGTGTCCGCCATGGACCTGGCCGCGGTGATCGCGGCGTACAGCAGCAGGGCCATGGTCGCGGCGCCGATGGCCGCCTCCCGCAAAGTCTTCTTCATCGTCATCCCACCGCTCTCCCTGGCTTCCTCTCCACCGGGGCCGGTCCCATCCTGGGGCTGGCGTTTCCGGTGTATACGACTCTAGGGAGAAAAACGGATTCGGAATGCGTTTGGCGTCACGCCACGCCTAACTTTACACGGCGATGTGTGACGGACTTCAAAAACCCCTGCCGCGGCAGGGACTTTTCAGGAGCGGGCGCGCTCGATGATGCGGGTGGTGGAATACCCGGCGTAGAAGTCGAGGATCACCACCTGGCCGCCGTTGGCGGTCACTTCCTCGTAGCCGGCGACCTGCTCCGGCCGGTAATCGCCGCCCTTGACCAGCAGGTCGGGCAGCACCCGCGCGATCAGGCGCCGCGGCGTGTCCTCGGCGAACGACACCGCCCAGTCCACGCACTTCAGCGCGGTGAGCATGCGCATGCGGTCCGCCACCTTGTTCAGCGGCCGCGCCGGACCCTTCAGGCGCCGGACCGAGTCGTCATCGTTGACGGCGACGATCAGCACGTCGCCGAGCTTGCGCGCCGCCTCGAGGTAGCGCACATGGCCGACGTGCAGCAGGTCGAAGCAGCCGTTGGTCATCACCACCACCTGGCCCTGGGCGCGGGCGGCGGCGACGCGCTCGACCAGCTCATCCTCGCCGAGAATGGCGCTGTCGTCCTCGTGGGCGCGGCGCGCGGCGCGCGCCAGCTCGGCGGTGCTGACCGTGGCGGTGCCGAGCTTGCCGACGACGATGCCGGCGGCGAGGTTGGCGACGCGCGCGGCGTGGGCGAAGTCGTGGCCGGCGGCAAGCGCCGCGCCGAACGTGGCGATGACGGTGTCGCCGGCGCCGGTGACGTCGTAGACCTCGCGCGCCTCGGTCGGCAGGTGCAGCGGCTCGTGGCCCGGCACCAGCAGGGTCATGCCCTGCTCGCTGCGCGTCACCAGCAGGGCGCCCAGGCCCAGCTCGTCGCGCAGCCTGGTGCCCTTGGCGACGATGGCGGCCTCGTCCGGACAGGGGCCGACCACGGCCTCCAGCTCGGACAGGTTCGGCGTGATCAAGGTGGCGTTGCGGTAGGGCCGCCAGTCGCTGCCCTTGGGGTCGACCAGCACCGGCTTGCCGGCGGCGCGCGCCGCGGCCACCAGTTCGGCGGCGTCGCACAGCGTGCCCTTGCCGTAGTCGGACAGGATCACCACCTGGGCGTCGGCCAGGGCGATCTTGAAGCGCAGCTGATAGGCGGAGCGGTCGAAGGCGCCGACCTGGGACAGCGACTCCTCGAAGTCCAGGCGGATCAGCTGCTGGTTGCGCGACAGCACGCGCAGCTTGGTAATGGTGGGATGGCCGCCGGCTTCGACGAAGTCCGGCTGCACCCGCTTCTCGACCAGGGCCTGGCTCAGCCGGTGCGCGGTGTCGTCGCGGCCGACCACGCCGAGCAGGTGGGCGTGGCCGCCGAGTGCGGCGATGTTCAGGGCGACGTTGGCGGCGCCGCCGGGACGGGTCTCGTCCTTCTGGATGCGGACCACCGGCACCGGCGCCTCCGGCGAGATGCGCGAGGTGGGGCCCTGCCAGTAGCGGTCGAGCATCACGTCGCCCGCCACCAGCACGCGGGCCTTCTCGAATTCCGGAATCGCGGCGATCATGCGGATGTTCTTGTCGGTACGGCCGTGTCGACGGCCCTCTCCCCGCCCCTCTCCCGCAAGCGGGAGAGGGGGAGAACGCGATTTACGCCGCGGCGGTCTTCTTCTGGGCGACGGCCGGCTCGTTGACCAGGCTCAGCCACTCCGGATACTCGGCGCGCTCGCCCTTGACCTGGGCGGCGTAGGCCTTCTGCAGCTTCTCGGTGATGGGGCCGCGCTTGCCGCCGCCGATGCAGCGGTTGTCGGCCTCGCGGATCGGCATCACTTCGGCGGCGGTGCCGGTGAAGAAGGCTTCGTCGGAAATGTACAGCTCGTCGCGGGTGAGGCGGCGCTCGACCACCTTGAGGCCGAAGTCCTGCGCCAGCTGCATCACGGTGCGGCGGGTGATGCCGTCCAGCGCCGAGGTGACGTCCGGGGTGTGCAGCACGCCGTCCTGGACCAGGAAGATGTTCTCGGCCGAGCCTTCGGCGATGTAGCCGTGCGGGTCGAGCATCACCGCCTCGTCGTAGCCGTCGCGCAGGGCCTCGTTCAGCGCCAGCATCGAGTTGAGGTAGTTGGCGTTGGCCTTGGCGCGGCACAGCGCGGCGTTGACGTGGTGGCGCGAATAGGAGCTGGTCTTGACGCGGATGCCGCGCTCGACGTTGTCGGCGCCGAGGTAGGCCCCCCAGGTCCAGGCGGCGATGATCACGTGCACCTTGAGGTTGTCGGCGCGCAGGCCCATGCCCTCGGCGCCGTAGAACACCATCGGGCGGATATAGGCTTCCTTGAGCTTGTTGGCGCGCAGCACTTCCAGCGTCGCCTGGTTGACCTGCTCGGGCGAGAACGGGATCTTCATGCCCAGGATCTTGGCCGAGTTGAACAGGCGCTTGGTGTGCTCCTCGAGCCGGAACACGGCCGTGCCCTTGGGCGTGGCGTAGGCGCGGACACCCTCGAAGACGCCGACGCCGTAGTGCAGCGAGTAGGTCAGGACATGGGTGGAGGCATCACGCCAGGGCACCAGTTCGCCGTCGTACCAGATGAAGCCGTCGCGGTCGGCCATCGTCGTCATCGCTGTATCCTCGAAAAGCTGAAAATAAAGGCCGCACGGAGGCGGCCGGCCACATTATAGGGGAACCGGGCGCGCCGGACCCGGTTCCAAATCCCGCCGCTGCCGCCGCCGGATTCGCCCGCGGCGGCCGCACCCATCCAATTTTTATATCGAAAACAGGCACTTCCGATGACCGACCAAGCCCTGATCCGGATCGACGACGCACTGTCGGGCTACTACGCGCAAGCCTCGGCGCCACGGGCGCCCGGCGTCGTCGTGCTGATGGAGGCC
The DNA here is from genome assembly GCA_035651715.1 of Nevskia sp. Taxonomy (GTDB): domain Bacteria; phylum Pseudomonadota; class Gammaproteobacteria; order Nevskiales; family Nevskiaceae; genus Nevskia. The sequence continues at coordinate 43,359 of DASRFD010000085.1, read as the reverse complement.
TATGGCCTGACCATGCATATCCGCCGCGTCTGCGACCGCCTCGCCGCCGCCGGCTTCCACGCGCTCGCGCCGGATCTCTACCACGGCCAGCAGTTCTCCTACGCCAGCATGGACCAGGCCATCGCCATGTTGCGCAGCCTCGACGACGCGCGGCTGATGGACGAGATCGGCGCCAGCCTGGACTGGCTGGGGCGGCAACCGGAAGTGGATCGCGCGCGGCTCGCCGCGCAGGGCTACTGCATGGGCGGGCGCCTGGCCTTCCTCGCCGGCTGCCGCCATCCGGGGAAGCTGCGCGCGGTGGTGTCCCACTACGGCAGCGCCATCCACCCGGAGGGCGACAAGGACCGCCTCGGCCGCACGCCGCCGATCGCCGAGGCCGCTGCGCTGGCGGCGCCGCTGCTGCTGATCTATGGCGGCGCCGACACCAGCATCCCGCCGGCCGAGCATGCGCGGCTGGCGCAGCGCCTGGGCGAGCTGCAGAAGCGCTACGTGCTGAGCGTCTACCCCGGCGCCGCTCACGGCTTCTGCTGCGAGGACCGCGCCGCGTATGCGCCGGAGGCGGCGGAAGCGGCGCACGCGGAAGCGGTGGATTTCCTGCGGCGGGTGCTGCCCTAGGCGTTGCCCGGAACCATCACCCTGCCGGTGACCATCCCGCTGGCCGGCGGCCCGGTCTTCGTGCTGGAGGACGCGGCGCTCTGACACACGCCGCCACAGCCCGGCGGCGAAGGCGGCCTAAAGAGCCAGCGCCGCGAGCACCTGCTCCACGCCGATCTGGCGCAGGCAGTTGAAATGGCCCAGGGGGCATTCGCGCTGGAAGCAGGGGCTGCATTCCAGCCCGAGATACAGCACCGTGGCCGCGGCCGACAGGGGCGGCGTCATCTTCGGCGAGGAGCTGCCGTAGAGCGCGACCAGCGGCGTGCCGACGGCGCTGGCCACGTGCATCAGGCCGGAATCGTTGCTGACGGCGGCCTGCGCGCCGCCGAGCAGGTCGACCACGTCGGCGAGCTGGGTGCGGCCGCAGAGATCATGAATGTGCGGCCGGTCGCGCGCGATGTCCGCGCCCAGAGCCTTTTCCTTGGCCGAGCCGAACACCCACACCTGCTTGCCGTCCGCGGCAAGGCGGCCGGCGAGTTCCGGATAGTACGGCCAGCGCTTGGCCGGACCGTATTCGGCGCCGGGCATCAGGGCCACGGCGGGGCGGTCGGCGTCCAGGCCCAGCTCGCGCCGCAATACCTCGACGCGCGCCGGATCGGCGCGCAGCCGCGGCTGCGGGATCGGCGGCGGGCCCGACGGCGCCTCCGCCTCGCCCAGCGCCAGGTATTGCTGCACGGTGGTCGGCAGGATCGCCTTGTCGAGCCGGCGCAGGTCGTTGAGCAGCAGGTAGCGCGCCTCGCGGCGGTAGCCGGTGCGCCGCGGGATGCCGGCGAAGAACGGCACCAGTGCCGACTTCCAGGAATTGGGCAGGACGATGGCCTGGGCATAGCGCCCGCCCCGCAGCGCACGGCCGATGCGGCGCCGCGCGCGCCAGCCGAACTCGCCGTGCTTGAGCGGCAGCTCGATGCCGGCGCGCACCTCCGGCATGCGCGCCAGGATCGGCAGCGACCAGCCGGGAGCGAGCACGTCGATCGCGGCGCCGGGATGGCGCTGGCGCAGGCGCATGAACAGGGCCTGCGCCATCACCATGTCGCCGACCCAGGACGGGCCGACGACCAGGATGTCGCCGCTCATCGCGGCGCCAAGGCCGCAACGGCGGCCACGGCGGGCTGCAGGGCGGCCAGCGTCGCGGCAGCCTGGTCAAGGCGCTGCAGCAACAGCGCGACTTCACCGCCGCGGATCCTGGCCAGCAGCGCGGCGCGGCCGGACCGCATCTGCGCCTGCACCTGCTGCGCCAGGGCGGTGAGCCCGGCGCGTTCGTCGCCGCGCTGCCGCGGCAGGGGCATGGAATCCCCGGCCGCCTCGCCCAGGGCCCCGGCCACGAGGGCGCGGTAGCGCGCCGCGCCGGCCTCGGCGGCGGCATCGGCCAGGCTCAGGCCCAGCACTTCGGCGTCGTGCATGGCGCCGAGCAGCTCCTGCAGGCCGGCCAGCTCATGCGACAGCTCCTTGCCCCGCTGCAGCGCCGGCGCCACCGGTTCCAGCACGTAGCGGGCGCGCTTGATCAGCAGCCGCGCGGCATGGACATGGGTCATCTCGGCGTCATCGGCGAGCGCGGCGAAGCTGGCGGACAGCTCCGCCGCCAGCGGCCGCAGCTGCTCCGCCGCGGCGGCGGCAAAGCTGCGCGGGCTGGACTCCGCCGGCATCGCCAGGGCGCCGCGCAGCAGGGTGCCGAGCGCGACGAACTGCATCGGCACGGCGCCGCGGATCGCGGCGTAGGCGCGGCGCTGGCGGTCCTCGATCCGGCGCCGCAGCCAGTGGTAGCCCGGGCGCTGGTTGGGGCGTAGCGCCGCGCCCTGCTGGCGCAGCCATTCCAGCTGCACTTCGCTGTCGCGCGCCGGGCCGGTGCTGCGCACCAGCTCCTGCAGGCGCTTGCGCAGCTTCTTCGGCAGGGCCTCGCCCAGGCACGACCGGTAGGCGCGCTCGATGGCGCGGAAGCGCCGCAGCGCGACGCGGAAGTCGTGCAGGGCTTCCGGGTCCTCGCCCACCGCCAGGCGCTGGCCGGCGCCCTCGGCCTGCTTGAGCTGGCGCAGCAGCAGCTTGCGCACCGCGCGCTCCGGCGGCAGCAGCGGCAGCGGCGTGCGCTCGGCTGGAGCGCGGTCGACAATGCCGGGCTGCTCGCTCATCAGGCCCGCCGCGCGCGTCCCGCAGGCCGCCCCGCGGAGTCCGGCCCGGACTTGATCCGCCAGGGACGACACTGTCGGCCTGAAGGCCGGCCTGCCAGGACGCGCCGCATCCCCTAGCCCTGGTGCAGCCAGTCGAGATAGCTTTTCACGCCCTGCTCCACCGTGAGGAATTCGCGGTCGTAGCCGGCGGCGCGCAGCTTGGCGTGATCGGCCTCGGTGTAGGACTGGTAGCGGCCGACCAGGTTTTCCGGGAACGGCACGTACTTGATCCTGCCCTTGCCGTGCCAGGCGACAACCGCCCGGGCGATGTCGTTGAACGGCTGGGCGCGGCCGGTGCCGCAGTTGTAGATGCCGGACTTGCCGGGATGGTCCCAGAACCACAGGTTCATCGCCACGGCGTCGTCGACATGGATGAAGTCGCGGCGCTGCTCGCCGGGGCCGTAGCCGTCGCTGCCTTCGAACAGGCGGCACTCGCCGTCCTGCTCGATCTGGTTGTTGAAGTGGAACGCGGTGCTGGCCATGCCGCCCTTGTGCTGCTCGCGCGGGCCGTAGACGTTGAAGTAGCGCAGGCCCACCACCTGCGGCCGCGCCGCGCCGCGCCTGGCCGGGGCCTTGGCCTTGCGCCTGGGCGCCGGGGCGTCGTAGCCGAGGCGGCGCACGTACTGGTCCATCAGGAACTTGGAGTAGGCGTACATGTTCAGCGGCCGCTCGCAGGCGCGGTCCTCGCGGAAGCCCTGCTTGCCCATGCCGTAGACGGAAGCCGAGGAGGCGTAGAGAAACGGCACGCGCTTGCCGATGCACCAGTGCAGCAGGGTCTTGGTGTAGCGGTAGTTCACGTCCATCATGAAGCGGCCGTTCCACTCGGTGGTGGCGGAGCAGGCGCCCTGGTGGAACACCGCCTCGATCTTCGGCAGGCCGCCGTTCTCGACCCTGGCCAGGAATTCGTCCTTGTCCATGTAATCGGCGATTTCGGCCTCGGCGAGGTTCTTGAACTTGGTCCCGTCCTGCAGGTCATCCACCGCGATGATGTCGGTAACGCCGCGGGCGTTCAGGCCCATGACCAGATTGGAGCCGATGAAACCGGCGGCACCCGTGACGACGATCAAGATTGCTCTCCCAGCATGAAGTGTTGCCACAGCGCCGCGACCGCGGCGCGGTGCTCCTTGAGGTCGGCATCATCGGCCAAAGCGTCCTGGGTCTGCAATGCGCGGCGGTGCAGCCAGCCGCGGTAGGCGCGCTCGGCTGCCAGCAGGGCGTCGCGCTGCGCCGGCTCGACCAGGCCGGCGGCGGCCAGGGCCTCGAGCTGGCGCCAGTTGTCGGTGTACTCGACCACGCCGGGGTGGCGCGCGGCATGGCGCAGGCACAGATACTGGGTGATGAACTCGGCGTCGATGAGGCCGCCACCGCCCTGCTTGACGTCCCAGCGCGACAGCTCGCGCTTCTCCAGGTTGGCGCGCATGCGGGCGCGCATCTCCACCACCTCGGTGCGCAGGCGCGCCGGGTCGCGCGGGCGCATCAGCACCTCGCGGCGCAGCTGCCCGATGGCGCCGCACAGCGCGGTGCCGCCGGCGACGGTGCGGGCGCGCAGCAGGGCCTGGTGCTCCCAGGTCCAGGCGCTCTCGCGCTGGTAGCGGGCGAAGCCCGGCAGCGCGGTGACGACCAGGCCGGAGTTGCCGCTGGGACGCAGCTCCAGGTCGATCTCGTAGGCGCGGCCGGCGACGGTCTGCGCCGACAGCAGCTGCACCACGCGCTGCGCCAGGCGCACGAAATACTCGGCCGTGGCGACGCTGCGGCTGCCGCCGGCGGTCGGCGCGTCGGGGTCCTGCGCCTGGTAGACGAACACCAGGTCGAGATCGGAGCCGTAGCCCAGCTCGATGCTGCCGAACTTGCCGTAGGCGATTAGCGCCAGGTCGTCGCCGCCGCCCGGCGGCGCGCCGAGCTGGGGGCGCAGCTGCTCGCGGGCGTAGTCCAGGGTCTGGGCGACGATGGCCTCGGCCAGCCAGGTCAGGCGGTCGCTGACCTGCACCAGCGGCAGCGCGCCGGACAGGTCGGCCGCGGCGATGCGCAGGGTCATCTCCTGGCGGTAGCGGCGCAGCAGGTGCATGACCATTTCCATGTCGGCTGCCGGCACGCCCGCGGCCTGCCGCGCCAGCTCCTCGCGCAGCGCGTCCCTGCCCGGCGCCTCGTTGGCCAGGCGCGAATCGAGCAGGGTGTCGAGCAGGGCCGGGGTCTGCGCCAGCAGCGCAGCGATCCAGGGGCTGGCGCCGGCCAGCTTGAGCAGCTGGCGCCGCGCGGCGGGGCTCTCCGCCAGCAGCGCCAGGTAGGTGCCGCGTCCGGCGATGGCGAGCAGCACGCGCAGGGTGCGCGTGACCGCCGTTTCCGGATCGGGCTGGGCCACGGCCTCGTGGGCCAGTGCGCCGAGCACCGCCTGCAGGCGCTGCAGGGCAGCGTCCTTGAGCGCGCGCGTCAGCCGCGACTGGCGCAGCTCGAGGACCGCCGCCGCGACCTCCTGCGGCCGCTGCGCGAAGCCGAGCCGGCGCAAGCCGGCTTCGAGCTCCGCCGGCTCCGCTTCCCAGATGCCCTCGGCGACCTCGGCCGGGGCGCGGGCGCTGGCCGACACCGGCTGCGCGAACAGCCGCTCGAACTCGGCCCGCACGCGGCCGCGCACGGCCTCCAGCTCGGCCGCGAGTTCCGCCCAGCTCGGCAGGCCCAGCGCCGCGCACAGCGCCTCGCGCGCCTCCCGGGCCTGCGGCAGGCGGTGGGTCTGCTCGTCGGCGTAGAACTGCACCGCGTTCTCGCAGCGGCGCAGGAAGACGTAGGCCTGTTCCAGCGCCGCGACGGTCTGCGGCGGCAGGTGCCCGGCCTCGCCCAGGTAGCGCAGCACCGGGCGCAGGCGGCTGTCGCGCAGGCGCGCATCCTGGCCGCCGCGGATCAGCTGGAACAGCTGCACGATGAACTCCAGCTCGCGGATGCCGCCGGGGCCGAGCTTGAGGTTGTCCTCGGCGCCGCGCTTGTGCGCGTCCTGGTCGATCAGCGACTTCAGCTCGCGCAGCGCGCCGAGCGCGCCGAAGTCGAGGTAGCGGCGATAGACGAAGGGCTGCAGGCTGTCGAGCAGGGCGCGGCCGGCGCTCAGGTCCCCCGCGACCGGACGGGCCTTGATCATGGCGTAGCGCTCCCACTCGCGGCCATGCTCCTGGTAGTACAGCTCCATCGCCCCCATCGACACCGCCGGCGCGCCGACACTGCCGAACGGCCGCAGCATGGTGTCGACGCGGAACACGAAGCCGTCCTCGGTGCGCGCCGACAGCAGCCGCCCGGTCTCCTGCGCCAGCTTGGCGAAGAACTCGTTGTTGCTCAGGCCGCGCGGGCCGTCGGTGTCGCCGTTGGCGGTGAAGCCGAAGATCAGGTCGATGTCGGAGGAGAAATTCAACTCGCGCCCGCCGAGCTTGCCCATGCCCAGCACGATGGGACGGCACTCCGCGCCCGCCTCGTCGCGCGGCGTGCCGTGGCGTGCCCGCAGGGTCCCCTCGGCGAAGCGCAGCGCCGCCTCGCAGCAGGCGTCGGCCAGGTCCGACAGGGCGCCGAGAGTCTCGTCCAGGCCCGCCCAGCCGGCGATGTCGCGCAGCGCGATGCGCGCCAGCTCGCGGTTGCGGAAAACGCGCAGGCCGGACAGCAGGGCCGGCTCGTCCGGCGCCGCGCCGAGCAGCGCGGCCAGCCGCGCGGCGGCGCCCTGCTCCGGCGCCCGCTCGAACTCGCCGGCGCGCAGCGCGGCCTCCGCCCAGTCGCGCTGGCGCTGCAGCACGGCGGCGGCAAAGGGGCTGGCGCGGAACAGGCGGGGCAGCAGCGCCGCGGTGCGCGGCGCGGCCAGCGCGCCGAGTTCGGTCAGGGCATCCATGGAAGCCCCAGTTTAACGCCCTGCGCCAGCTGCCCCGCCGGCGATCAGGAGCCGAACGACTGCACCGCGGCGGCGGCGCGCTGGCGTTCCAGCCACATCGACCCGAGGCACAGCGCCAGGCCGCTGGCGGCCAGCAGGCTGCCGACCCAGCCGGGCGAGCTCCAGCCGTAGCCGGCGGCGATGGCCAGGCCGCCCAGGTAAGGCCCCAGGGCGTTGGCGGTGTTGAACGCCGAATGGTTCAACGCCGCGGCCAGGCCCTGGGCGTCGGCGGCGACGTCCATCAGGCGGGTCTGCAACACGGTGCCGAGGGCGCCGCCGACGCCGACGGCGAAGACGTCGGCCATCAGCAGCCACAGGTGGCGGGCGGTGAGCGGATACAGCGCCAGCACCAGGGCGCTCCACAGCAGCAGGCCGGCAGCGGTCGGCATCAGCGCGCGGTCGGCCAGGCGCGGCACCAGCAGGTTGCCCAGCGTCATCCCCAGGCCCATCACGCTCAGCACCAGCGGCACCACGTGCGGCTCGGTGTGGGTGACCCGCAGCAGCAGGTCGGCGAGATAGGTGTAGACCGCGAACAGGCCGCCGAAGCCGATGGCGCCGGTGAGCAGGGTCAGCCAGACCTGGCCGCGGCGCAGCGCGCCGAGTTCGCGCAGCGGACTGGCGCGCGGATCGGCCGGGCAGGCCGGCGCGTAGCGCCAGATCAGCAGCGCGGTGGTGACGCCGGAGGCGGCCACCAGCACGAAGCTCCAGCGCCAGCCCAGGGCCTGGCCGAGCCAGTTGGCCAGCGGCACGCCGACCACGGTGGCGAAGGTCAGGCCGAGGAAGATGCGGCCGACCGCCTGGGTGCGGCGCTCGGGCGGCACCAGAGAGGTGGCGACGAGCGCGGCGTAGCCGAAGTAGGCGCCGTGCGGCAGTCCGCTGAGGAAGCGGAACAGCAGCATCCAGCCATAGCTGGGCGCCAGGGCGCTGAGGCCGTTGGCGGCGGCGAAGCCGCCCATCAGCAGCACCAGCATGGTGCGGCGGGCCAGCCGCGCACCGACCACCGCGATCAGCGGCGCGCCGATCACCACGCCCAGCGCGTAGGCGCTGATGACGTGTCCGGCGGTGGGCGCGTCGATATCCAGCCCGGCCGCGAAGTACGGCAGCAGGCTCATGGTGGCGAATTCGGTGATGCCGATGGCGAAGCCGCCCACGGCGAGGGCGAACAGGACCAAGCCGGGGCCGTGCGGTGGGGGGTGCCGCTGCATGGGAAAACTTCCTGGGAGCCGGCCGCGCGCGAACGCGTACCGGAAGCTGAACCGAGGGCGATATTGTCGCGCCGGAAACGCCGGCATGCCAGCGCCTCCGCTTGTGCTTTCGAGCCGCGCCGCCCGCCGAAAGTTCTGGCGCGGGATGCGACAATGCGAGGATGGAGACACCACGGCGGCGGCCCGGCACTTTGCCCGGCCGCGATTGAGAGCCCTGACTGACGCACCTGCGAGGCAACCGCGAGTGAAGGCACCACGCACTGTGATACTCGCCAACCCCTGGGCGGTTGGCGACGTGATCATGACCTTGCCGCTGGGCGGCGCGATCAGGCGCCACTGGCCGGGGGTCAGGCTGTATTTCGCCGCCCAGCACCTGGCACTGCCGCAGGCCTGCGAGTTCTTCGACGGCGTCATCGACAGCAACGCGATCCTCGCCGACCCGGCCATCCTCAAAAGAATGGGCACGGATGTTTTCCTCAATCCATTTTCCAACGAGGACCTGGCCCGCGCGGCATTTGCCGCGCGGGTGCCGGTGCGGGTGGGCAATCTGTTCCGCCGCCGGTCGGCGGCGTTCCATAATCGTTTCGTGGCCTATGGCAACACCGGCTACGCGCACATGCTGGGCTTTGCCCTGCGGCACGTGAGGGCGATCGGCGTGCCGGTCGATCCCCTGCCGTCCGACCCCCGCCTGCTGTTCGGCCTGACGCGTGTCGGCGCTCCACCGGAACAACTGAAGCAGCAGCTCGATCCGCGCCGCTTCAACCTGATCCTGCATCCGAAATCGGGCGGTTCCGGACGGGAGTGGCCGCTGGAGTACTACCTGGAACTGGCGCGGGAGCTGGTCGGGACGAATGACTTCAAATTATTCGTCACCGGATCGGAGAAGGAGCGCCAGGTGGTCGAGCGGGATTGCCCGGAGCTTCTAAGCAGCGGATTGACCACGGACGTGATGGGCAGGCTGTCGCTGGGGGAATTGATGGCATTCATCCAGGTTGCCGACGGCCTGCTGGCCAGCGGGACCGGCCCCCTCCACATTGCCGCCGCGCTCGGGCGGCATGCCCTGGGCATTTATGCCACGGGCCCCACCCTGGACCCGACTTCATGGAGGCCGATCGGCCCCCTGGCCCGGACCCTGTGCTCGCCCGGCCGGTGCAGACCCGGCTCGCTGCAGTGCCCCAAGAAAACCGGGCCACCATGTCATTGCACCCGCGCGCTGAAACCCGCGGAGGTCATCGAGCGCCTGGTCATGCCGGCGTTCCGGCGCGGCACCGGCCCGCTGCGCCCCTACGAGCTGCAAGGCGGGATCGGAGCGGCGATCTAGAAGCTGCCACCGCAGTCCCGGGGCTGGTTGCCGGACGGACGGCTCCCGGGGCGGATTGCCCTGCCGTCGGGGACATCCTGCAAGGCCGGCAGGACCAGCTCCTGCAACACCTGGTCGGCATCGATCCGCATCACGCATGGACAGGGTGGCCCCTTGATCCTGGGGCAGTGCCCTACTCCTGGCTTGCACGCGCCTTCGGCACGCACGGTTCGCGCACGCAAACCGACCGGCGCCCACGCCACCGGGGACAGCCCCCGGCCGGCGCCATAGATGCCCAGGGCGTGCCGCCCCAGCGCGGCCGCCACGTGGACCGGTCCGGTGCTGCTGGCCAGGACGCCGTCGGCGGCCTGGAGCAGGCTGAGGAACTCGCTCAGGCCCAGCTTGCCCATCTGATCCGCCGCGTATTCGCCCGAAACCAGTTCCGGACATTCCTTCAGGACGGCTTGGCGCTCCTGCGCGCTGCCGCTGACGATCAGGCGGAAGCGGCCGTCCCGCGCCAGGGCCTTGGCGAGGTCGAGATAGGACCGCACCGGCCACTCCCGCCCCGAACCTCCCGACTTCGGGTGCAGAACGAGGTTGAAACGCGCCGGGTCGATCAAGCCGCGCCAGCCCGGCTGCAATGGTTCGACCCGGGTGAGCCCATACAAGGCGACGTGATCGGAGACCGGCCATTCCGTGCCCAGGCCCAGGGGCTTCAGGTGGTGCAGGTAGAAGCTGAGCACATGCGCGCCCAGAGTGCTGTTGTAGGCGACGAAGCGGTTGCAGTAGAGGGCGGTCCGCCGCAGCAGGTTGCCGACACGCACCGGTACCCGCGCCGCAAAGGCCGCACGGGCGAGATCGTCGTCCGGGAAGGGATTGAGGAAAATGTCGGTCCCCAGCTCCGTCAGCAGGCGGGGATCCTGCGCAATGGTCCGGCTGTCGATGAACCCGTCAAAGAACTCGCAGGCGTCGACCAATCCCTGCAGCTCGGGTTTTCCGGCGAAATGAATGCGGGTCTGCGGCCAGCGGCGCCTGATGCGTCCGGCCAGGGGCAGCGTGATGACGGCATCGCCCAGCCCGTGGGGATTGACGATCACGACCTGGCGCGGACAGGAGGAGAGCCGTCCCCTGGCTCTCCTCAACCAGCGCGCCGCTCCCGCACCGCCAGCTTGTTCCGGTGATGAGCTCCCCTCCACGGCTAACTCCGCCGGCTCCGCCGCGTACTGTTTCGGCATTGGTTCATGGCCCCCGAATTTTGATCATACTCGTCGATCCACGGACCACCAAATTCAGGGCACCCGGCGGCTTGGCGCCTGGATCTCCGTCGTGGACTGGAGCCCGCAACCCCGCGTGCGAAAACAAGCGGGGCACGGTGCGACAATACGCGCATGCAATCCTCCAAGCGCGACGTCCTCATCCTCGGCGGCGGCGTCATCGGCCTGAGCTGCGCCCTGTTCCTGCTGCGCGCCGGGCGCAGCGTCACGGTGCTCGACCAGGGCGTGGTCGGGCACGGCAGCTCGCGCGGCAACTGCGGCACCATCACGCCGAGCCACCTGCCGCTGCACAAGCCGGGCACGGTGGGCAAGGCGCTGAAGTGGATGCTCAAGCGCGACGCGCCCTTCTATGTGAAGCCGAGCCTGGACGGCGAGCTGCTGACCTGGATGCTGAACTTCGCCCGGCTGTGCAACGAGCGCGACTTCCTCGCCACCGCGCGGGTGAAGAGCCGGCTGCTGCTGCGCTCGCGCGAGCTGCTGGGCCAGCTGGTGCGCGAGGAGCGGCTGGACTGCGAATACGACGACAGCGGCATGCTCTACGTCTGGCGCGAGGCGCAGGCCCTCGACGCGGCGCAGGACGAGGCCGGGCTGCTGCGCGAGCTGGGGGTGCCGGTGGAGGTGCTCGACGGCGCGGCGGTGCGGGCGCTGGAGCCGGCGCTGCGGCCCGGCATGGCCGGCGGCCACCTGCATCGCGGCGATGCGCGCCTGCGGCCGGACCGCTACGTGGCGGAGCTGGCCCGGGTGGTGCGCGCGGCCGGCGGCAGCATCGTGGAGCACACCGCGGTGCAGGGGTTCCGCGTCGACGGCGGAAGCATTGCCGGCGTGACCACCGCGCAGGCCGAGCTGCAGGGCGGCGAGGTGGTGCTGGCGCTGGGCGCCTGGTCGCCGCAGCTGGCCAGGCAGCTGGGGCTGCGCCTGCCGCTGCAGCCGGGCAAGGGCTACTCGATCACCTATTCGCGGCCGCAGCGGGCGCCGCGCATGCCGCTGGTGCTGAAGGAGCGCAGCGTCTGTGTCACCACCTGGGGCAGCGGCTACCGCCTCGGCAGCACCATGGAGTTTTCCGGCTACGACCGCACGCTCAACCCGCTGCGCCTGGAGGCGCTCAAGCGCGGCGCGGCGGAATACCTGGAGGAGCCGGAAGGCCCGGCGGTGGAGGAGCAGTGGTACGGCTGGCGGCCGATGACCTGGGACGACCTGCCGGTGATCGGCCGCGCGCCGGGACTGGCCAACCTGACCCTGGCGACCGGCCACGGCATGCTCGGCGTGAGCCTGTCGGCCATCACCGCGCAACTGGTGAGCGAGCTATTGACCGGGCGGGAACCGAGCCTGGACCTGGCGCCGTACCGTGCCGCGCGGTTCGGCTGAGCCGGGGCTGCGGCCGGCCTTAAGGCCGGCCCGCAAAAGCCGCCGAATGACCGCTACAGCGGCGCCAGTTCGTCGAAGCGCCAGCGGCGGCCGCAGGAGAAGCACGAATAGACGGTGAGCTTGCGCTCCCAGCGCAGCGCCAGCCACACCAGCGGCACGAACACGCCGACGCCGATCGCCACGCCGGGCAGTCCGCCGGCGATCCAGCCCAGGCCCACCGCCGACCAGCCGATCAGCTCCGGCGCCGCCGCCACCAGGAAGGCGCCGACGACCGAGCCGTTGGCCACCCGGATGTCGGGCAGCAGGTCCTTGTACGCGGTGCGGCAGCGCGGGCAGCAGCGCCGCGCGTCGCCCAGAACCGTGTGGCTGAGGCCGATCATCCGCCCATGTAATACGCGTTGAGCTTGTGGCCGTCGAGGTCGCGAAAGTAGGCGGCGTAGAAATTGTCGCTGCGCGCGCCGGGCTTGCCCTCGCAGCTGCCGCCGAGCTCGAGCGCCTTGCGGTAGAGCGCGTCGACCTTGTCCTTGCTGTCCATTACCAGCGCCACCATCACGCCGTTGCCGACCGTGGCCCGGTTGCCGTCGTAGGGCTTGGTCACCGACAGGCCGGGCCGCTGCAGGCTGGTGCCCCAGACGATGAAGTCGCCGAAATCCATGATGCGCCTGGCGCCGAGCGTGTCGAGCAGGGCGTCGTAGAACGCCGCGGCGCGCGGGATGTCGTTGCTGCCCAGGGTGACGTAGCCGATCACGGTGTTCTCCTCGGTTTTTATGGGTGCGGGCCTTGTCGGGATTGTCGCGGCCCCCGATTGCACCGGCAAGGCAGGAGCGGCAATCCGCCGCAAAAAAAACAGGGCCCCGTCTCCGGGGCCCTGTGATACGCGGTACTGCTGGCGTAGCGGTGGCTTAGAAGTCGCCGCCCATGCCGCCCATGCCGCCGCCGGCCGGCATCGCCGGCTCATCCTTCTTCGGCAGCTCGGCGACCATCGCCTCGGTGGTCAGCAGCAGGCCGGCCACGGAGGCCGAGTTCTGCAGCGCCAGGCGGGTCACCTTGGCCGGGTCGATGATGCCCAGCTCGAGCAGGTCGCCGTAGGTGCCGTTGGCGGCGTTGTAGCCGAAGTTGCCGGTGCCCTCGGCAACCCTGCTCAGCACCACGGAGGCCTCTTCGCCGGCGTTCTTCACGATCTGGCGCAGCGGCTCCTGGATGGCGCGGTGCAGGATCCGGATGCCGACGGTCTGGTCGTCGTTGGCGCCCTTGAGCTTCTCCAGCACCTTGGCCGCGCGCACCAGGGCGACGCCGCCGCCCGGGACGATGCCTTCCTCGACCGCCGCGCGGGTGGCGTGGAGGGCGTCTTCGACGCGGGCCTTCTTTTCCTTCATCGCCACTTCGGTGGCGGCACCGACCTTGATCACGGCCACGCCGCCGGCGAGCTTGGCGATGCGCTCGTCCAGCTTCTCGCGGTCATAGTCGCTGGTGGCGTCGTCGCGCTGCTGGCGGATTTCCTTGACGCGGGCCTCGATGTCCTTGGCCGAACCGGCGCCATCGATGATGGTGGTGTTTTCCTTGGTGATCTGGACGCGCTTGGCGGTGCCCAGGTCGGACACGCTGGCCTTCTCCAGGGACAGGCCGATTTCCTCGGCGATGACCTGGCCGCCGGTGAGAATGGCGATGTCCTTGAGCATTTCCTTGCGGCGGTCGCCGAAGCCCGGGGCCTTGACGGCCGCGACCTTGAGGATGCCGCGCAGGTTGTTGACCACCAGGGTGGCCAGCGCCTCGCCTTCCACGTCCTCGGAGATGATCAGCAGCGGGCGGCCCTGCTTGGCCACGCCTTCCAGCACCGGCAGCAGCTCGCGGATGTTGGAGATCTTCTTCTCGTTGATCAGGATCAGCGGGTTTTCCAGCTCGACCTGCTGGCTCTGCGCGTTGTTGATGAAGTACGGCGACAGGTAGCCGCGGTCGAACTGCATGCCCTCGACCACGTCGAGCTCGTTCTCCAGGCCCGAACCGTCTTCGACGGTGATGACGCCTTCCTTGCCGACCTTGTCCATGGCGTTGGCGATGATCTCGCCGATGGCTTCATCGGCGTTGGCGGAGACGGTGCCGACCTGGGCGATGGCCTTGCGGTCCTTGCAGGGGGTGCTGAGCTTCTTGATCTCGGCGGTGACGGCCTCGACGGCCTTGTCGATGCCGCGCTTGATGTCCATCGGGTCGACGCCGGCGGCGACCGACTTCAGGCCCTCGTTGAGGATGGCCTGGGCCAGCACGGTGGCGGTGGTGGTGCCGTCGCCGGCTTCATCGCTGGTCTTGGACGCGACTTCCTTGACCAGCTGGGCGCCCATGTTCTCGAACTTGTCCTTCAGCTCGATTTCCTTGGCCACGCTGACGCCGTCCTTGGTGACGGTCGGGGCGCCGAAGGACTTGTCGAGGATGACGTTGCGGCCTTTCGGGCCGAGGGTGACCTTCACCGCGTTCGCCAGGACGTTGACGCCGGCGGCCATGCGGCTGCGCGCGTCGTCGGCAAACTTCACTTCTTTGGCTGCCATGATTCTGTTCCTCTAATATTCTGTTGATCTTTGTGATCTGGATCCCGGCTTTCGCCGGGATGACTTTCACTGCGTGAAAGTCACTTGGTGAAGACGGCCATGATGTCGTCTTCGCGCAGGACCACCAGGTCCGCGCCGTCGACCTTGACCTCGGTGCCGGAATACTTGCCGATCAGCACGGTGTCGCCGGCCTTGATGTCCGGGGCCTGGCGCTTGCCGTCGTCGGTGATCTTGCCCGGACCGACCGCGACCACCTCAGCCTTCAGGGGCTTTTCCGCTGCCTGGTCCGGAATGATGATGCCGCCCGCGGATTTCTTCTCTTCTTCCAGACGCTTCACGATCACGCGATCGTGCAGGGGACGTAGCTTCATGGGTAAAACTCCTCTAAGCGGTTGACTGCACAGTGATTTTCGCGGAGTTGCAAACGCAGCCTCTGCGGGGCTGTTAGCACTCTCCAACGAAGGCTGCTAATTTTTGGGTACGCGCGGGCAAAGTTCAAGGGCAGGCGCGGCCTTTTTTTGGGCCAACTGCCGCCTCGGCGGCAGGACGGCCGCTCCGGCTTGAAGTCAGTTGAGGCTGGCGGGCCCGGCGCCCGATGGGGGGCGCCGGCATGCCTACGGGAACGCTCGTACGAGCGAAGGCAACGCCGTATACCGCCGCCTGATGGCGCGGCTACCCTTTCTTGCCGGCGGCGCCAAGGCGCCCGCTTAGAGCGCGTTTGCGATCGAGCTGAATACGCTGCTCAAGCCGGTACCCAAGGCCTGGGCGCCAAGCAGCATGATGAGAGCGACCACAGCGATGATCAAAGCGTATTCGGTTGCGGTGACTCCCCGCTCACGGCCGAACCTGCGGATATTGATTGATGACATTGTCCAAGCCCTGCGTGGGATGAGGGAAAAGTAAGCCCGTATTCAATATGTTCTCAGGCTACGGCGAACTCAAACCCACCGGGAACTGCGATCCATACCGCTCATCGGCCGGGCCCAGACTCCTTGTTCTTCAACGCTTCTTGAAGGGCAAGCCCTACCCTCCGGCAGGGGCGCCGTTAGGTGGATGGTGCAAGAATCGGCCGTTCCGTCCGTGCCGGAGCCGTCCATGAACAGCAGCAGCCTCCCCACCGCCACGGCGCCCGCCGTAGCTCCGCGCTGGGCCGCGGCGATGCGCCGCTTCAACAACTGGTGCCTGTTCGACATTGGCGGCGGCCCGCGGCCGCTGAAGCTGGCCTGGGTCATCAATCTGCAGAAGGCCGGCTGCTTTCCGTTCTACGCCTTCCTGATGTGGTACTACGCCGACAAGACGCCCTGGGCCACCTCCACCGCGGCCTGGATCTACCTGGCGATGCACGGCTCCTATGGCCTGCTGTGGCTGCTCAAGGACATGGTGTTCCCGGACGCCAACTGGCAGGGCCGCTGCACCATCGGCAGCGCGGTCTTCGGCGCGGTGGGGCTGGCTTTTTACTGGGCCATCGGCTGGGTGCTGATCTCCGGCGTCTCCAACCCGCACTATCCCCTGCCCGAGCACGCCTGGTTCACCCTGTGCATCTCGCTGTGCATCCTCGGCTGCGCCTTCGTCTTCGGCGCCGACACGCAGAAGTACGTGCAACTGCGCGCGCGCCGCGGCCTGATCACCGACGGCCTGTTCACCTACATCCGCCACCCCAACTACCTGGGCGAGATGCTGGTCTACGGCAGCTTCGCGCTGCTGGCCTGGCACTGGCTGCCGCTGCTGGTGCTGGCCTACTTCTGGGGCTGCATGTTCGCCGTGAACATGGTCATGAAGGAGGCCAGCATGTCGCGCTACCCGGAGTGGGCCGCCTACCGCAGGCGCAGCTGGTGGCTGGTGCCGTTCGTGCTGTGAGCGGACCCGGGGCTGGCCAGTAAAGATCGAACGGTCTCGTTCCGAAGCCGTGTTCCCCTTCAGGCAGCCCGGCTTCTAGATCGCAAACCAGGCGAACAGGAACAGCGTGTTGTTGTCGTGCGCGTTGCGGCCCGAGCCGTCGTAGTCGGCGCCGCCGCCGTTGAACTCGGTGTACCAGGTGTATTGCAGGCCCAGCCGCGCATTGAGATAGGGCCGCAGCAACGACGTGGCCTTGCCGAACGGGATGTATTCGGCCTGCAGGATGTAGCCGCGGCTGTCGGGGCTGCCGCTGGCGCTGCCGGAGATCGCGTCCGGCGCGTACAGCACCGGATCGCTGCCGCCGCTGATGCGGAACCAGGCGGTGCTGAAGGCGTAGCTCTGGCGGAAGGTGTATTGCGCGTTGAGCCACGTGGTGTTGAGCTGGTTGGCGGCCAGCCCGACGCCGCCCAGCGCGAAGGACGCGTCCAGCTTCTGCAGCTCGTGCACCTGGGTCGCCTGCAGCAGCAGGCCGTGGGAGCCGCGCACGGCGCCGTAGCTGGCGTCGAAGCCGAGGTCGGTGTAGTGGTCGGTGCCCGCGCTGCGGTCGCCGCCCGGATACTGGTGCAGGTCGATGCCGAACACGCCGATCGAGCCGTAGCCGGCGCCGCGCTGCCCTTTGAGCGCCACGCGCCAGTACGGGGCCAGCCCATGGAACGGACTGACGGCGCCGGCGCCCGCGCCGACCATGCTCAGGACGCGGTCGGGCAGGCTGCGGTAGGCGCCGCCCTCCAGGTACAGGTGCTCGTCGATCAGGCTGTACGCCGTCAGGCCGTACACCGTCTGCGCCAGTGCGCCCTCGATCACCGGCGCGGCGGCCGGGGTCGGCGCGAGGCCCGAGGCGACGTAGGGGTAGCTCCAGGCCGGCGTGGTGTTCCATAAATCCTGCACCGTGGGACTGTTGTTGAGCGACAGCCCCCACACCAGGCCGGTGCCGCCGATATGGGCCTTGTCCGCATAGCGCAGGTCGAAGTTATCCCAGGCCAGGCGCTGGGCGATGCCATCGTAGGTCACCTGGACGAACGCGCCGAGGTGATCGAGAATGCGGCCGGCATAGAACAGGCTGGTCTGGTCCACCGCCGGGTTGTCGTTGGGGCTGAAATGCGGCGCGGCGCCGCCGTCCTGCCCGGAGCGGGTGTTGGTGAAGGAGGAGATGAGCATGGCGGCGAGCGGCGGCAAGCCGGACTGGCCGTCGCTCATCACATAGCCGTTGAGCTTGAAGTCCTGGCCGGCAGGCGTCAGCCCGGGGCCGAAGGACGTGGTGTGGCAGGTGGCGCAGGGCAGGCCGGTCTGGCGGGCGAAGCTCGGCACGGCCAGCGCCGCCTGCGGCGCCAGGCCGAGCAGCAACAGGGCCAGCAGCGCCAGCAGGCGGGCCGGCCGGCAGGCAGGTTGGATCATCGGGTGGACTCCGTCAGCGCACGCCGCTCTGGGCGAGCATGGATTCGATCGCCGCGCGCAGCTCCGCGTCGCTCAGCTCGGCGACGCCGCCGCGCGGCGGCATGCTGTTCTTGCCGTTGGCGGCCGAAGCCAGCAGGCCGTCGACCGAGCCGGCCGCGCGCAGCCGCGCCGACCAGGCCTCGGCATTGCCGATGCGCGGCGCGCCGAACAGGCCGGCGCGGTGGCAGGCCGAGCAGACCTGGCGCACCGTCTGGTCTCCGGGGCGCGGCGCATCGGCGGCATCCGCCGCGCCGCCGGCGAGGACCGACAGCACCAACAAGGCTGAAACGGGACGCAGCATGTCCTTCCCTCCTCGGCGAGAGGCTCGCGGACCTCGGTTTGAAGGCGGGGGCTCGTGGCGACGCCCCCGCGGGTCATGCGGCCGCGGCGCTCAGCAGCCGTAACCGGTGCACGGACCGCTGCCGGTGGTGACGGTGCGGGTATCGATGCGGCCATAGCTGCCGTCCGCCTCGCCGTTAGTGCCGGCGGCGTAGAACAGGGTGTTGTGCGGCTGGCCGGCGGCGTCGTTGCCGAAGGCGATGCCCCACAGTCCGTCGATCACGACCGGCTGCCCGTCCGGCGACGACAGGGTGCCCTTGAACGCGCCGGTGTTCGGGTCGTAGGCGTTGATCTTGCCGTCGCCGAAATTGCCGATCAGCAGGTCGCCGCTGAACGCGCCGAAGTCGGCGGGCGCCAGCGCCACGCCCCAGGGCGCATTGAGCGCGCCGCCGGGAGCGACGAACTCGCGGCCGCCGAGCATGTGGCCGCTGGTGTCGAAGATGTCGACCACGCCCAGGCCGGCGCCGTCCACTTCGTCGTGCTTGTCCGGCAGCTGCTGCTCGGCGAAGGTGACGACGATGCTGCCGCCCACCGCCTGGATGCCGAACGGCGCGTAATTGGCGGGCAGCGCCGGGTCGGTGAAGCCGCCGGGCATCGCCACCTTGTGGAAGTCCTTGTCGAACACGTCGACCTTGGCGTTGTGGAAGTCGGCGGCATAGAGGAAGTTGCCGCCCGGCGTGTTGGCGATGGCCAGGCCCTTGTACACCGCGCCGCCGGCGCCGTCGTCGTAGCCGATCACGGTGGTGTTGCCCACCGCCGGCGACCAGCCCGAAACGGTGCCGCCCTCGCCGTCGTAGATGAACTGCGCCGCGCCGGAGTGGCCGCCGCCGCTGACCACGAAGTCGGCGCTGCCGTTGAAGACGATGCCGGTGGGATCGGGATCGCCGTTGAGGCCGCTGGCCACCGTCACCACCAGCGTCTGCGCCGCGCCGCTGCCGTCGTAGAGCGTGGAGGTCTGGGTGCCGTTGTTGGCCACCCAGACCGGCCCGGCCGGCTCGAAGGCGATGCCCCAGGCATTGACCAGGTTGGCGTCGTTGTGGGCCGCGGCGATGGCGGCCTTGTCGGACACCAGCCGGGTGGCGGAGAAACCGTTCTGGGTAGTACCCATGTTGCTGCTGTTGCAGGCGGCGAGCAGCACGCCGGCCGCCAGCATGGCGGGCCAGGTCGGGGATGGGCGCATCGGGCTCTCCTACGAAGTTGGCAGGAACTCACCTGCCTGCGTAGGTGCCGCGCCGGCTGGAAAAGGTTGCCGCGCGCCTCAGGGCGCCGGCGTCGCGGCCTGCGCCACCGCGCCGCAGGCGCTGGCCGGACGCAGCGCGGCGACCGCGGCGCACACGTTGATGGAGCCGTTGCCGGTGCGCAGCAGCAGGTTCTGCACCGCCGCCGCGTCGAGCCGCGGCTCGAGCGCCAGCAGCAGCGCCACCGCCCCGCTGACGTGCGCCGCCGCGAGCGAGGAGCCGGAGACGAAGTCGTAGTGGCCGCCCGGCGTCAGGGTCAGCACCTGGCGGCCGGGCGCGTGCAATGCGCCACCCGCCGCCACCGGCCGTTCGGCGGTGTCGACGGCGATGACGCCGGGCACGCCGACCGGGAAGCCGTCGGTGCGGCCGTCCGGCGGCACCGCGCCGACCACCACCACGCCGCGCCTGCCGGCGTACTCCACCAGCTGGCGCAGCAGCGGATCGGCCGGGCCGCCGAGACTGAGATTGATGACGCGCGCGCCGGAGTCGATGGCGATGGTCAGGGCCTGCGCCAGGGTGAAGGAATTGCATTGCGCGCCGTCGGCCAGCGGCTGCAGCTGCCAGCAGGCCTTCAGCGCGAGTATGCGCACGCCGGGGGCGACGCCGACGATGCCTTCGCGGTTGTTGGCGTCGGCGGCGATGATGCCCGCCACCTCGGTGCCGTGGCGGTCGGCGTCGAACTGGCGCGCATCGTCGTCGACGAAGTTGCGCCGCGCCTGGATGCGGCCCTGCAGGTCGGGATGCGCGGTATCCAGGCCGGTGTCGATCACCGCCACGCGTACCCCGTCGCCGCGCGACCACTGCTGGGCGTCGGCCGCGTCGATCTGGGCGAAGCCGCGCTGCAGGCCGAAGTACGGATCGTTGTAGCCGGCGCCCAGCGTGCCGAAGTTCTGCAGCGGCTGCGCCAGGCTGACCCGCGGGTCGCGGCCCAGGCGCGCCAGCAGGTCTTCGCGCGAGCCGCCTTCGGCCATCTCCAGCACCACGCACTGCACCTGCAGCGGCTGGATCGGCCAGCCGGCGATTTCGCGCAGGCCATAGTCGCGCTCCAGGGCCGCCAGGTTGGCGCGCGCGCTCTCGCCCTCGGCGTACAGCGGCATGCCGTCGTAGCCGCGCAGGCTCGAACCGGCGTGCAGCGCCACCGCCTGCGCCGGATTGGCCACGGTCAGCACGATCAGCCGCGCCGCGCCGTCGCGCATCCGCGGCGCGGCGGCCGCGGCGTCGCCGCCGCTGCCGGGCAGCCCGGCGCAACCCGCCAGCCAGCAGGCCAGCAGCGCCGCGCAGGCGCGCTGTTTCACGGCGCTCCGGGCGCCGCGTTCACCGGCTCGGCGAACCGCACGCCGGGATGCGAGCGCAGCTGCGCCAGCGCGTCGGCTGCGCCGCTGGCGCCGGCCTGCGGCGCCAGCGAATACACGCCGCCGTCGCCGGGCCCGCCGACGATCTGCAGACGGGTGCGGCCGAGCAGCGCTTCGAGCTCGCCCAGGCTGAGGGTCGGCGCCAGCACCGCGCGGATGCTGGCGCGCGGCACGCCTTCGGCCGGCGCGCTGAGGGTCTGGTACAGCGGCGCGTGCTCGCGCGCCGCCTCCCGCGACCACAGCGCGGCGCTGAGCGCGGCGATGCCGACCGCCTCGATCAGCACCGCGGCGAGCAGGCCGCGCGCCAGCGGCAGCGGGGCGGTGCGGCGGCGCGGCGGCGCCGGCGCGGCGGCGTCGATGCGCTGCCACAGCCGACGCAGCGCCGGCTGCGGGTCGGCCGGCGCGGCGGCCGGCGCCTCGCTGCGCATGGCGGCATGCAGGCGCGTCTGCAGCGCCAGCTCCTCGCGGCAGTCGGCGCAGTCGGCCAGGTGCTCGTCGACGGCGCGGCGCTCCGCGGCGGAGGCGCGGCCGTTGACCACCCAGGGAATCAGCTCCCAGGCCTGGCGGTGGCGGGAAAAGCTTTCGTCCGACTGGTTCATGCCTGACCTCGTTGCCTCGTGCCGCCGAGCGCCGGCAGCAGGTTGCGCAGCTTGACCCGCGCGTGGAACATCCTGGCCTTCACCGTGCCGACCGAGCAGTCCATGATGGCGGCGATCTCCTCGCAGGAGTGGCCGAGGTAATAGGCCAGCTCCAGCGTGGTGCGCTGTTCCGGCGGCAGGTGGCGCAGGCCCTGGCCGACCCAGTCGCGCAGCTCCTGCTCGGCCTGCAGCTCCGGCGTCCCGGTGTCCTCGTACTCCTCGGCCAGCGGCTCGGTGGGCAGAGCGCCGCCGCGGCGGAAGGACTTGAGGGTGCAGCGGTAGGCGATGCCCATGATCCAGGTCGAAACCAGCGAGCCGCCGCGGAATTCGCCGGCCTTCTGCCACACCACCCAGAACGTGTCGTTGATCGCTTCCTCGATCAGGTCCTGGCGCTGCGTCAGCCGCGCCAGGAACCGGCCGAGACGGCGGTAGTAGGCGGCGTACAGGGTCTCGAAGGCCTGGCGGTCGTGTTGCGCCACCTGCCGCAGCAGCGCCAGCTCCTGGGCGTTGTCCGCCCGGGGTGGGTCCGGCTGGGCCTGGTTCACCGCGATCACTGGCATGACACCGATCCCGCTCCTGCAGTAAGGATTCCCTCAGCGTGAGTGCCGCTATCCGCGGGAATGGTTGCAGGCCGCCTCAGAAACGCCAGAGCGCGCCGGCCACCAGCCGGCGCACCGCCACCTCGTCGTGGAACAGGCGGCGGGCGGTGTCGTCGGTATCGATCCAGGACAGCTCCAGGTGCAGGGGGCCGCGGTCCCAGCCCAGGCCGGCGTTCCAGTAGACATAGCCCTGGTCCACCGCCCAGCGCAGGTCGTAATAGCCCAGGCCGGCATCGGCGGAAAAGCCCTGCGGCAGCGGCTGGTGCAGCGCCAGGTCGTAGGACAGTGCGGCGCGCCCGCTGACCTGGCCGCCGCGGCGGGTTTCGACCGAGGTGTCGGGCGAAAACGCCACGGTGGCGAACACCCGGTCGGCGTAAGCCAGGGTGCCGGACAGCTCCTCGTAGTTGTAGTGCCGACCCGGGTTGTTCCAGGGGTAGTCGTGGTGCACCGCTTCGAGCCGGGCGCTCCAGGCCTGGGCCAGCCGCCACTGGTAGCCGAGATACGGATCGAACTCGGCGCTGGTGGAATCGTAGGCACTGCGCCGGACGCTGCTGGCCCACAGGCCGGCGAACCAGCCGGACGGGGTGTTGTAGTGCAGGTCGAGCTGGCCGGCGGGCCGGTTGTCGCTCTGGGTCAGGCCGCGATAGACGTAATCGCTGCTCAGGCCGACCGCGCCGCCCCAGCCTTCTGCGCGCAGTGGCGGCGCCGCCGCCAGCAGCGCGGCCAGCGCCAGCCGGCGAAGGAGTCCGCGGTTCGCCGCCAGGATGCGCATCGGGCTCCGCCATCGGGCTGCCAGGGGGCGCAATTATCAGCACGAGCCGGGCGGGTTTTGCAAAGCAGTCAGGGCAATCCGCCCATCGCGAAGGTCGCCGCTGCGCTCAACAGCAGCAGGCCGCCGCTGAGCCGGCCGCCCTGGGCGCCGGCCGGCGCCAGCTTCTCCAGCAGCACGAACACGGTGAGGCCGGCGATCCACCACAGGTTCATCACGCCGCCGGCGAACAGCAGCAGCATCAGCGCCCAGCAGCAGCCCAGGCAGTACCCGCCGTGGGCCAGGCCCATGCGCAAGGCGCCGCGCCGCCCGGGCCGCCAGTGGCCGGCGATGAACGCCGCGGGGGCGCGGCAGGATTGCAGGCAGCCGCGCTTCCAGCCGCTGAGCTGCCAGGCCCCGGCCGCCAGCAGCAGCGCCGCGCCGGGTGCGGCGCCGCGCAGCTGCATCATCGGCGTCAGCAGCAGGGCCTGCGCCAGCAGCAGCTGCGCCAGGGTCGCCGCCAGGCTGAAGCCGCCCCAGGCCAGCAGGTAGCCGGCGGCGAAGGCGCGGACGTGGGCGGCGGTATCGTCGCCGGCCGCGCTGCGCCGCACGACGTTGGCGTAGAGCAGCAGCGTCGGCGCCGCCGAGGGCAGCATCATGCCGGCCATCATCGCCGCCCACATGGCGAACAGCAGCAGCGCATAGGACCAGCCGCTGCCGCCGCGCATCATCCACTGCGCCGCGCCGTCCATCGCGCCGTACATGTCGCGCGCCATCGGCACGATCCAGGCCCAGCACAACAGCACCGTGAGGGCGAGGGAGGCGGCGATCCACCAGCGGTCGCGCCGCAGCGCCAGCTCCAGCGCCGTCGGCTGGCTCATCGGCAGGGCGTGACCGCTAGTGGCGGACGACGCCGTGGGTGCTCCAGTGGATCGGCGCCAGGTGCGCATGGCTGTCGACGAAGTCCAGCTGCACCGGGCCGCTGCTGTTGGCCCTGCCGCGCGCCAGCTCCGCCGTGGCGTACTCGAAGCCGGTGGGCAGGTTGACGGTGACCCGGTGCGGCGCGCCGGTGACGGGGTTGAGGATGGGGCCGGCGCTGCTCTCGATCAGGCCCGGGACGTGCAGCCGCGCATTGGCTCCGGACACGTCGACGCTGAGCTCGATGGGCTTGAACAGCGTCGGCAGGTAGGTGGTGACGGTGGTGCTGAACACCTGCCACACCAGGCTGCCCGGATCGGTGTCCCTGCCGTGCGAGATGGCTTCGATGGCGGCGCGCTGCTCCGCACCGGCGCGGTCCTCGATCACCGTCATGAAGGTGCCGCCGCCGAGGTGGATCGGCCCCGGCCAGAACGCCAGGATGCCCCAGCGCAGGCCGTCCAGCGGCACCTTGCCGTAGCGGCCCTTCTCGATCTGCACGAAGGTGTGGGCGCGGCAATGCCCTTTGTCGGGCAAGGCGTTGAATTGGCAGGGACAACCGGTGTGGCAATTGCAATTGGCGAACTCGACGCCCTGCATTTCCCATTCGACGAAGGCCATGTTCCCCTCCTCCCGAGCCGATGCGCCTGAGCCACAGTCTACTCCCGCCCGCTAGAATCGGGCGAAAACCCCACGCCTCCGGAGCCGAAACCATGAAGCCGTACGGCCGCAAAGTCGCCATCCTCGGCGGCGCGCGAATCCCGTTCGCCCGCCAGAACACCGCCTACGCCCTGCGCAGCAACCAGGACATGCTGACCGCGGCGCTGAAGGGCGTGGTCGACAGGTTCCAGCTGCACGGCGAGCGCCTCGGCGAGGTGGCCGCCGGCGCCGTGCTCAAGCATTCGCGCGACTTCAACCTGTGCCGCGAGAGCACCCTGTCCTCCGGCCTGGCGATGGAGACTCCGGCCTACGACCTGCAGCAGGCCTGCGGCACCAGCCTGGAGACGGCGATCACGGTGGGCAGCAAGATCGCCCTGGGCCAGATCGAATGCGGCATCGCCGGCGGCGTCGACACCGCCTCGGACGCGCCGATCGGCGTCAGCGAGGGCCTGCGCCGGATCCTGCTCGAGGCCAACCGCGCCAAGACGACGGGCCAGCGCCTCGCGGCGCTCGCGCGGTTCCGGCCCCGCGACCTGGCGCCGCTGATCCCCGGAGTCAGCGAGCCGCGCACCAAGATGTCGATGGGGCAGCACTGCGAGGCGATGGCCAAGGAGTGGAAGATCCCGCGCGAGGAGCAGGACCAGCTGGCGCTGGAATCGCACCAGAAGGCGGCCAAGGCCTACGACAACGGCTTTTTCGCCGACATGATCGTGCCCTACTCCGGCCTCGACCGCGACAACAACCTGCGCGCCGACTCGAGCCTGGAGAAGCTGGCCAAGCTCAAGCCGGCCTTCGACAAGGTCAATGGCACGCTCACCGCCGGCAACAGCACGCCGCTGACCGACGGCGCCTCGGCGGTGCTGCTGGCCTCGGAGGACTGGGCCAAGGCGCGCGGCTTCAAGCCGCTGGCCTACCTGAGCAGCTACGAAACGGCGGCGGTGGATTTCTTCGAACGCAGGGAAGGCCTGCTGATGGCGCCGTCCTACGCGGTGCCGCGCATGCTGGAGCGCAACGGCCTCAAGCTGCAGGACTTCGACTTCTACGAGATCCACGAGGCCTTCGCCGCGCAGGTGCTGTGCACCTTGCGCGCCTGGGAGGACAAGAAGTTCTGCAAGGACCGGCTGGGCCTGGACAAGCCGCTGGGGGCGATCGACCGCTCGCGCCTCAACATCCACGGCAGCAGCCTGGCGGTGGGCCACCCCTTCGCCGCCACCGGCGGGCGCATCCTCGCCACCCTGGCCAAGATCATCTCCGAAAACGGCGGCGGCCGCGGCCTGATCTCGATCTGCACCGCCGGCGGCATGGGAGTGACCGCGATCGTTGAAGGTTGAGGGTCGTCGCCCGCGGCGCCAAGGCGCATCCGGCGGATGGGGGGTGCGCAAGGCTCGCGGCGGCGGGAATTGGCACCGCCCGCGCCGGGGTCCGCACTGCCCGCACGTCCTCCGGCCTTCGCCCGATCGCCGCGCGCCGGCTCCCCGAGACGGGCCAGCTAGGCGCGCCGGGCCGCGGCGGGCATACTTCTGGCATCAAGCGGGCCGGGAGCCCGCCATAACCATCCAGAATTCAGAGGGGAAATCATGAGTTTGTTCCGTACCAAGCCGATCGACGTCAATGCCGATACGGGCCTGAAGCGCGCCCTGGGCGCCTTCGACCTGACCATGCTCGGCATCGGCTGCATCATCGGCACCGGCATCTTCGTGCTGACCGGCGTAGTCGCCGCGCAGCACGCCGGTCCGGCGATCGTGCTGTCCTTCATCCTGTCCGGCACCGCCTGCGCCTTCGCCGCGCTGTCCTACGCCGAGCTGGCGGGCGCCATCGGCGGCGCCGGCAGCGCCTACGGCTACGCCTATTCCGGCATCGGCGAGTTCATCGCCTGGATCATCGGCTGGGACCTGATCCTGGAATACGCCGTCGCCACCTCGACCGTGGCCATCGGCTGGTCCGGCTACTTCGGCAAGATCCTCGAGCTGGTCGGCATCCACCTGCCGCATGAATTCACCACCGCCTGGTTCGAAGGGGGCATCGCCAACGTGCCGGCCATGATCATCGTGCTGCTGCTGTCGGTGCTGCTGTCGATCGGCGTCAGCGAATCGGCGCGCTTCAACACCGTCATGGTCTTCATCAAGCTCTCCGCCGTCCTGATCTTCATCGTCGTCGCCGCGCCGCACGTGCACCCGGCCAACTGGACACCCTTCGTCCCGCCGGCGACGGTGGATGCCAGCGGCCAGTCGCATTTCGGATGGAGCGGCGTGCTCACCGGCGGTTCGCTGATCTTCTTCGCCTACATCGGCTTCGACGCGGTTTCCACCGCGGCCGAGGAAACCATCAATCCGCAGCGCAACCTGCCGATCGGCATCATCGCCTCGCTGGTGATCTGCACCATCCTGTACATCGTCGTCTCCGGCATCCTCACCGGCGTGGTGCACTACGACCAGATCGACATCAAGGCCCCGATCGCCGACGCCCTCAAGCAGCTGGGCATCGGCTGGGCCGAGGCGCTGATCTCGATCGGCGCGCTGGCCGGCATCACCACCGTGATGCTGGTGCTGTACTTCGGCCTGACCCGCATCGTCATGGCGATGGCGCGCGACGGCCTGCTGCCCAAGCCGATGTCGAAGATCAACCCGAAAACGCAGACTCCGGTTCCCCTGATCATCGGCGCGGGCGTGGTCATCGCCCTGATCGCCGGCCTGTTTCCGATCGGCAAGGTGGCGGAGCTGGTCAATCTCGGCACGCTCGCGGCGTTCTTCCTGGTCTGCGCCAGCGTCATCGTGCTGCGCAAGACCCGTCCGGACCTGAAGCGTCCGTTCCGCACGCCGCTGGTGCCGCTGGTGCCGCTGCTCGGCATGGGCTTCTGCGGCTTCCTCATGGCGGGCCTGCCGATGGTGACCTGGGAAGGCTTTGCCATCTGGTCGGCGGCGGGCCTGCTGATCTTCTTCCTCTACTCGCGCCACAACAGCGAGCTGGCGGCATGACGTCGTGTCCAAGAACGCGGCCATCCATGGCCATGGCCGTTCGAACAAGCCGATAACCATCCGGGCCTACCACTTATGACTGGCTTCTGGTCGGCGGTCGACGCCGTCAACGGCGCCCTGCTGTCGGTGCCGATGCTGCTGGCCCTGCTCGGCATCGGCCTGCTGTTCACCTTGTGGAGCGGCTTCTGCCAGTACCGCTCGCTGACCCACGGCGTGGCGCTGGTGGCCGGCAAGGGCATCGACACCGGGCACGGCAGCGGCGCGCTGAGCCACTTCCAGGCGCTGACCACGGCGATGTCCGGCACCGTCGGCCTGGGCGCGATCGCCGGCATGGCGATCGCGGTGGACTTCGGCGGTCCCGGCGCGGTGTTCTGGATGTGGGTGGTGGGCCTGCTCGGCATGGCGCTGAAGACCACCGAGGTGACGCTGTCCCTGCTCTATCGCGACACCTCGGAGCAGGACAACCCGCATGGCGGCGCCATGTTCGTGGCGCGCAACGCGCTGGGCAAACTGCCCGGCATGGAGCGCTTCGCCCGCTTCGTCGGCGTGTTCTTCTGCTTCGCCCTGCTGCTGTTCGCAGTGACCGGCGGCAACATGTTCCAGACCTGGAGCGCCGCCGACACCACCCGCGAATACTTCGGCGTGCCGACCTGGATCACCGGCGTGATCCTGGCCACCCTGGCCGGCGTCGCCATCCTCGGCGGCATCAAGCGCATCGGCAACGTCACCGGCATCCTGGTGCCCTTGAAGTGCGGCGTCTATGTGCTTTGCGGGCTCTACGTGATCCTGCTCCACGCCAACGAGCTGCCAGCCCTGGTGCGCCTCATCTTCGTCTCCGCTTTTTCCAAGACCGAGGCCGCCGGCGCCTTCACCGGCGGCATGATGGGCAGCGCCTTCCTGTGGGGCATGAAGCGCGCGCTGTTCTCCAGCGAGTCGGGCCTGGGCACGGCGCCGATCGCGCATGCCGCGGTGAAGACGCCGGAGCCGGTGACCGAGGGGGTGGTGGCGGGCCTGGAGCCCTTCATCGACACCATGTTCGTCTGCACCGTCACCGGCCTGGTGCTGCTGTGCAGCGGCGTCTGGAACCGCCCCCCGGCCGCGCGCTGGGAGACGCCGCCGTCCTTCGTGCAGGTGCAGCCCGGCCTGTGGCAGCCGGACCTCCAGGCGCCGCCGGCCGACAACGCCGGCAAGCCCTGGACCGAGAACGCGCCGGTGTTCGTCGTCGCCGACCGTGCCGGCACGCGCCTGCGCGTCTACGGCACGGTCCATGACGGCGCCGGCGGGCCGCGCATCGACTGGCAGCCGCTGGCCGCCGCGGCCGCGCCCCAGGTCGCCGAGCACGGCCTGTTCGCCGACTACCGCGGCGCCACCCTGGTGGCCAAGTCGTTCGACTCGGTGCACGAGGGCTTCGGCCGCTGGCTGGTGACCATCGTGGTCTGGGTCTTCGCCCTGTCCACGGTGATCTCCTACGGCTATTACGGCGAGCAGGGCATCATCTACCTGTTCGGCGCCGGCGCGGTGACGGTATACCGCTGGCTGTGGTGCTTCGCCGCCGCCGCGGCCTGCTTCGGCTTCATCCGCACCTCGGTGCAGCTCGATTCGATCAGCACCATCGGCATGGGCTTCATGTACATGGTCAGCCTGCCGCTGATGCTGCTGTTCGGGTCGCGGGCGATGGGCGCCTACAAGGACTACTTCCGCCGCCTGCGCGCCGGGCAAATCCGCCGGGCGGGCGCCGCGGCAAAGGCTTAGGGCCTGTTCACGCTATTTCGATCGCTGCGAAGGGGTCTGTTGGCGCAGTGCAAGGCGCGGCCGGCGCGGTGTGCCGGATGTACACAAGGAGGGAGCAACGTGGCAATGTGCGAAAACAGACCCTTCGCAGCGATCAAAACAGCGTGAACAGGCCCTAGTCTGCGGCGATGAGCGCGACCTCCCCTGCCCACCGCACGCCGGCGCAAGCCGGCGTCCTGCTGATCAACCTCGGCACGCCGGCGGCGCCGACGCCGGCGGCGATCCGCCGCTACCTGGCGCAGTTCCTCGCCGACCGCCGGGTGGTGGAGCTGACGCCGCTGCTGTGGCTGCCGCTGCTGTACGGCTTCATCCTGCCGTTCCGCCCCGGCCGGCTGGCGCATGCCTACGAAAAGATCTGGACCGCCGAAGGCTCGCCGCTGCTGGCCATCTCGCGGCGCCAGGCGGACATGCTGCGGAGCCATCTTGCAGAGCAGCTCGGCCGCGCGGTGCCGGTGGCGTTGGCCATGACTTATGGCGAGCCTTCCATTCCCGCCGCGCTGGCGGAGCTGGAGGCCCAGGGGGTGCGGCGCCTGGCCGTGCTGCCGCTCTACCCGCAGTACTCCTGCTCCACCACCGCGGCGGCGTACGACGCGCTGTTCGCCGCGCTGAAGACGCGGCGCTGGATGCCGGAGCTGCGCACCGTCGGCAGCTACCACGACGACCCCGGCTATATCGCGGCGCTGGCGCAGAGCGTGCGCACGCACTGGCACGCGCACGGGCGCGGCGAGCACCTGCTGCTGTCCTTCCACGGCCTGCCGCAGCGCACGGTGCTGGCCGGCGATCCCTACTATTGCCACTGCCAGAAGACCGGCCGCCTGCTGGCCGAAGCGCTCGGCCTCGGCGAAAACGACTACGGCATCGCCTTCCAGAGCCGCTTCGGCAAGCTGCCGTGGGTGCAGCCGTACACCGAGCCGACCATCGAGGCCCTGGCGCGGCGCGGCGTGCGCCGGCTCGACGTCATCTGCCCCGGCTTCGCCGCCGACTGCCTGGAAACGCTGGAAGAGATCCAGCTGCGCTACGCCGAGACCTTCACCACCGCAGGTGGCACCGCGCTGCGCTACATCCCGGCGCTCAACGACAGCTCCGCCCACACCGAGGCGCTCGGCGGCATCCTGCTGCGGCAATTGCGCGGCTGGCTGCCGGCGGAGGAAAGCGCCGAGGCCCTCGCCGCGCGGCAGCAGCGTGCGGCGGCGATGCAAAGGCCTTTCGCGGGAACTTAGCCCGCCCGGCCTGCCGCATCCGGACCGGCGGGCTCCGGCAATAAAAAACCCCCGCCGCTGACGCGGCGGGGGTTGGTGTGACGACTACCGAACCTTATTCGCCCTTGGTGCTGATCTCGGCGCGGCGGTTCAGGGCGCGGCCCTCGGCGGTGGTGTTCGGCGCCACCGGCTGGCTCTCGCCATAGGCGTAGGTCCGGATGCGGCCGGCGTCGACGCCCTTGCGCACCAGGTAGTCCTTGACCGCGGTGGCGCGGCGCTCGGACAGGGCCTGGTTGTAGGCGTCGGTGCCGATCCAGTCGGTGTGGCCGGCCACGTCCACCTTCAGGCTCGGGTAGGTCGCGCTGAGCTGGTTGATGGTGGTGACGTCGCTGTCCAGGCTGGCCTTGGCGTACTCGGTGAGGCTGAACTTGTCGAACGCGAAGTGCACGTCCTCGAAGCGGTGGACGGCGCCGGGCGGCGGCGTGCTATTGGTCGGCTGCTGCGGCACGGGGGGCGGCAGCGGCTGCTGCGCCGCTTCCTCGGTGCCGCCGAACGCCAGCGGAATGATCAGGCCCAGGCTCAGCACCGGCTCGCCGAAGTTGCTGCCGACCTTGGTGCCGGGGAATTTCGCCTTGTCCACATCGGTCCAGCGATAGCGCACGTCGCCGCGCACGCCGAAGTCGGTGTCGAAGACCTTGAAGTAGTGGATCGCGCCGACGCCGGCGTCGGCGAAGAAGCCGGCGTCCTGGCCGACGTTCTTCAGCACGTTCTTGGAATAGCCGCCGCCGACGCCGAAGTACGGCGCGAAGGCCGGATCGCGCGAGAAGAAGAACTGGCCGTCGAGCTTGGCCAGGTACTGCTTCCACGGATTGCTGCCGGCATCGTCGTTGGCGTTGAAGTGCGAGTAGGCGCCGTCCAGCTCCAGGTTGAGCAGGCGGTTGATGGGGACGCCGCCGCCGAGCATGCCGCCGATGCCGTTGTCGGAGTGACGGTCGTTGTCGGAGAAGGTGTACATCAGGCTTTCGCTGAGGTACGGACGCATCGAAACCTCGTCGGCGTGCGCGGGCAGCGCCGCTGCGAGAACCAACCCGGTGCCGATGAGCCCCGAACGCTTAAACTTATTCATTTTTGCGAGTCCCCGTCCTGTGGAGTGCCGAGCAGCCGCGCCCGTGCCAGCATTAGTATACGCAAGGATCGTGACATTTTGGAATCGCGGCGGCGCCGCGTTCAAGCCCGCAAGCCCCTGATATTAACCGGCCAAGGAGCCGTTCGTGCATCAATTCCTGCTGGATTACGGCCTGTTCCTGGCCAAAACCGTGACCTGGGTCGCAGCCTTCATCGCCGTCGGCCTGGCCCTGGTGGTGCTGGTCCGCGCGGCCCGGCACCACTCCGGGGAGCAACTGGAGGTCAAGAGCCTCAATCTGCGGCTGCGCGGCCTGGCCGAGGCGCTGAACCGCGAATTGCTCGGCGCCGGTGAACTCAAGCGCGAGCACAAGCGTCTCAAGGCCGAGGACAAGGCCCGCGACAAGGCCCTCAAACAGGGGGGCACGGGCCGCCCGCGCCTGTTCGTGCTGGATTTCCACGGCGACCTCGAGGCCAGCCGGGTGGCGGCGCTGCGCGAGGAGATCAGCGCGCTGCTGCAGGTGGCCCGGCCCGAGGACGAGGTGCTGTTGCGGCTGGAAAGCGCCGGCGGGGTGGTGCACGGCTATGGCCTGGCCGCGTCGCAGCTGCGCCGCATCCGCGAGCGCGGCCTGCGCCTGACCGCGGCGGTCGACAAGGTCGCCGCCAGCGGCGGCTACCTGATGGCCTGCGTCGCCGACCGCATCCTCGCCGCCCCCTTTGCCATCGTCGGCTCGATCGGCGTGGTGGCGCAGCTGCCCAACTTCAACCGCCTGCTGCGCGAAAAGCACATCGACTTCGAGCTGCACACCGCCGGCGAGTACAAGCGCACCCTGACCCTGTTCGGCGAGAACACCGAGGCCGGCCGCGCCAAGTTCCGCGAGGAGCTGGAGCAGACCCACGGCCTGTTCAAGTCGTTCGTCGCCGCCAACCGGCCGCAGTTGCCGCTGGACCAGGTCGCCACCGGCGAGCACTGGTACGGCAGCCAGGCGCTGGAGCTGAAGCTGGTGGACGAGCTGCGCACCAGCGACGACTGGCTGCTGGAGAAGGCCAGGACCAGCGACGTCTACGCCCTGCGCTACCGCCTGCGCCGCAACCTGCGCGACCAGCTGCTGGGCGGGCTGGCGCGGCTGGCGGCCCGCGAGGCGGCGCCCTGGCAGCGGCCCGGCGGGCTGATGTAAGGCTAGAATCGGCAGCCCCCTCCCCGACTTCAGCCACCCCATGAAACTAGCAAGCAGGACTTTCCGCGACGGCGGCGTCATCCCCGGCCGCTGCGCTTTTGCCGTGAAGGCGCCGGTCGGCCATCTGCGGCTGTCGCAGAACCTCAACCCGGAGCTGCACTGGCGCGACGTGCCCGAAGGCACGCGCAGCCTGGCGCTGCTGTGCATCGACGGCGACGCGCCCAGCCCCAAGCCGCAGGGCGTCAATACCGAGGGCGTGGTGCTGGGCCCCGGCCTGCCGCGCGGCAGCTTCGTGCACTGGGTGATGGTCGACATCCCCGCCGGGCTGCGCCGCATCGGCGAGGGCGCCTGCAGCTCCGGCATCACGCCGCGCGGCAAGCGCCAGCCGGCGGGGCCGGACGGCAGCCGCCAGGGCATCAACGATTACACCGCCTGGTTCAAGGGCGACAAGGACATGGACGGCCCCTACTTCGGCTGGGACGGCCCCTGCCCGCCCTGGAACGACAGCGTGCCCCACCACTACCGCTTCGAGCTGCACGCGCTGGACCTGGAGCGCTGCCCGGTGGACGGAGAATTCACTGCGACGCAGGTGCAGCAGGCGATCGCCGGCCATGTCCTGGCCAGCGCCAGCATGACCGGCCGCTATGCCCTCAACCCCCTGATCCGCCTCCGCTAGCCCGGATAAGGGGTAAGATCGCCCCGATCCCGCGCCGCAGGCCGTCCTGGCGCGAACTTGCCGCGCGGCCCATGGTCTGAGTCCGACCGCTCCGCGCGGGGTCGAACCTCCTATAAGGATTTTTCCAACAACATGGCCCGTATGTCCTTCGTCAAAACCGCCGCGGCTGCCGCCGGCGCCGCGCTCCTGGCGACCTTCGCCACCCTGACCCTCACCACCACCTCGCCGTCGCCGGTCCGGGCCGACATCCCGCCGGCGCTGCTGGCGCCGGCCGCGCCCGGCCAGGTGCCCTCGCTGGCGCCGATGCTCAAGACGGTGCTGCCGGCGGTGGTCAACATCGCGGTCAGCGCCAAGGTGCAGATCCAGAACCCGCTGCTCAACGACCCGTTCTTCCGCCGCTTCTTCAACGTGCCGAACCAGCCGCAGGAGCGCGAGGAGCAGGCCATCGGCTCGGGCGTGATCGTCGACGCCGCCAAGGGCTACATCCTCACCAACAACCACGTCGTGGCGCAGGCCGACAAGATCAAGGTGCGGCTCAACGACGACCGCCTGGTCGACGCCAAGCTGATCGGCACCGACCCGCAGACCGACCTGGCGGTGCTGCAGATCAAGGCCGAGGGCCTCACCGCGCTGCCGCTGGGCGACTCCGACGCGCTGCAGGTCGGCGACTTCGTCGTCGCCATCGGCAGCCCGTTCAACCTGCGCCAGACCGTGACCTCCGGCATCGTCAGCGGCCTTGGCCGCCGCAACGCCGGCGGCGACGACGGCGCCTACCAGGACTTCATCCAGACCGACGCCTCGATCAACCCCGGCAATTCCGGCGGCGCGCTGATCAACCTCAAGGGCGAACTGGTCGGCATCAACAGCCAGATCCTGTCCGGCTCCGGCGGCAGCATCGGCATCGGCTTCTCGATCCCGGTGAACCTGGCCAAGTCGGTGATGACCCAGCTGATCGCCACCGGCAAGGTCGACCGCGGCCGCATCGGCATCGTCGGCCAGAACGTCACCCCGGAGCTGGCCAAGGCCTTCGGCCTGAAGGACCCCCACGGCGCCCTGGTGGCGCGGGTGATGCCGGGCTCGCCGGCGGACAAGGCCGGCCTCAAGGCCGAAGACGTGGTGATCCAGGCCAACGGCAAGACCATCAAGGACATGCCGGAGCTGCGCAACCTGATCGGCCTGCTCAAGGTCGGCGACAAGGTCGACATGACCGTGCTGCGCGGCGGCGAGACCAGGAAGGTCACCGTGGTGGTCGGCAAGAACGCCGAGGACAAGATCGCCGCCAGCGGCAAGGACAAGGACAGCGTCGAAGGCGGCGGCAAGGGCCTCAACTCCAAGCTCAAGGGCGCCACCTTCGGCCCGGTGCAGGACTCCGACACCAAGGGCGTGCAGGTGATGGACATCGAGCAGGATTCGCCGGCGGCGCAGTCGGGCCTGGCGCCGGGCGACATCATCATGAGCATCAACCGCCACCCGGTGAGCAGCCTGGCCGAGTTGCAGAAGTACGCCAGCGGCGAAGGCGACCTGCTGCTCTACATCCGCCGCGGCGACGGCGCGCTGTACCTGGCGCTGCAATAGGCCGAAGCGGCAGGCGCTGAGCGCCGGCAAGCGCCGCCGCGCCAGCCGCTTCCGGCAGCACGCAAAACGCCCGGCCGCGGCCGGGCGTTTTGCTTGGCGTAGGCTATACTTCGCAGGGACTGGACCGTTTCCGCAGGATCATGCTCCACAAGGAACTCGCGCAACTCGAAGAACGCGTGCAGCGCCTGATCGCCGCCTACCGCCAGGCGCGCCTGGAGCGCAAGCGCGCGCTGCAGGAGCGCGACCGCCTGCTCGCCCTCAATGCCGAGCTGAAGCGGCGCATCGAAGGTGTGGTCGAGCGCATCCGCACCCTGGAAAGCGACCAGGCGCAATGACCGCAACCCCGAAACAGCCTCCGAAAGAGGGCAAGCTCATGGTCGAGAGCGCGCGCAAGGACGATCCGCTGACGGTGACGGTGCGCATCATGAGCCGCGAGTACACCGTGGCCTGTCCGCCCGAGGAGCACGAGGCGCTGGTGGCCTCGGCCGACTATCTCAACGAGCGCATGACCGCGATCCGCCGCCGCGGCAAGGCGCTCGGCGCCGAGCGCGTCGCGGTGATGACCGCGCTCAACCTGGCGCGCGACCTGCTGGCGCTGAAGGGCCACAGCGGCGTCACGCCGCCGGACGCCGAGGCGATCGACAAGGTGCACCAGCTGGGCCTGGACATCGACCACACGCTGAACACCACGGATTGAAGAATCCCCAATCCGCTCGCGGCTTTTCACACGACGAACGGCAGCGCGCGGCAGCGCTTGAGTTTTTTACTGGCACCCCTATTAGTGGTATCGTTTCACCGGTGTCTCCTGCTGTGTTCGTGGTCTGTCAGGTACCCTTGAGCCTAATTGCAATGCAAAGGGAGCCTTACCCGCGCAGGGAGTGCAGGTCCGCCTCGCAGCGGAAAGCCCAAATGCGTGGCGCGGCGCCCACTTGAGACTCTGTCTCAAGGTCGAAGACGGATGACGGCACGAGCGGGAGACACCTTTAACACCGAAACGGCGGCAAAGCCGCCGGCCTCCGCCCCTCTCCCGCCGGGAGAGGGGGGATCCGGTGACGCAGCGATCGGCGGGGCGGGAAACACCTTCGCCGACCCGCCATCCTCTGTCGCGGCACGCAAGAGCGAATTGCGCCGCCAGCTGCGTCGCCTCCGCGTCGCCATCCCCGACCCGCAGCGCCGCCGTTGCGCGCGCGCCGCCGCGCGGCAGCTGCTGCGCTGGCGCGCCGTGAACCGCGCGCGCGATATCGCGGTCTACCTGTCGGTGCGCTCGGAGCTGTCGACCGCCCCCCTGATCGCCCGGCTGCTGCGTCGGGGCCACCGGCTGTGGGCGCCGGTGACCGGCGCCGGCGGACGCATGCGCTTCGCCCCGCTGCACGCGCGCAGCTGCCTGCGCCGCGGCGGGCTGGGCCTGCCGCAGGTGGCGCGGGCCCGGCCGCTGCGCGGCGGCCGCGAGCTGGACCTGGTGCTGCTGCCGCTGCTCGGCTTCGACGCGCGGGGCCGCCGTCTCGGCAACGGCGGCGGCTACTACGACCGCACGCTCGCCGCGCCGCGCCGCGGACGGCGCCCGCTGCTGGTGGGCCATGCCTACGCGGCGCAGGAAGTGGCCGAGGTGCCGGCCGAGCCCTGGGACGTGAGGCTCGACGCAGTCGTCACCGAGCGGGGGCTGCGCCGCTTCCGCTGACGAGGTTTCATGCCCGCGCTGGTCGGGCCCAACCCCGCCGGCCGCGGCGGGCCGGTCAGAATGACCGCCGGCAACCCGATTGCAAAGGATGGCAACGATGAGCGAAGCGAACCGGACGGGGCTTCACGGGCGGGATCGGGCCAAAGCCGCCTGGCTGGCCAAGGCCGGCGGCCCATGCCACACTGCGGCAGCCCGCCGCCACGGTCCATCAGCCCGCATGAAACTACGTCGACCCGGAGTCGCCATCTGTATTCTTGCGCTTGCCCTGGGCGGTTGCGTGACACCCAAGGCCTACGTCGAAAACGGCCATGACAAGGCCGACTACCGCGAGCTGCGTCCCCGCAATCCGCCGACCCAGGTCAAGGTGGTGGTCGACTTCCGCGTCAACGGCCAGCCCCATCCCGAGGTCAATAACGCCGTCTTCAACGAGGTGGTGCGGGTGCTGCAGCAGACCCGCGTGCTGCAGCCGGTGGACGGCGATCCCGGGCTGACCCTGCGGGTCACGGTGGACGACGTCACCGACCTCGA
Organism: Nevskia sp.; assembly: GCA_035651715.1. Taxonomy (GTDB): domain Bacteria; phylum Pseudomonadota; class Gammaproteobacteria; order Nevskiales; family Nevskiaceae; genus Nevskia. Next base: position 6,423 of record DASRFD010000085.1, on the reverse strand, counting down.
TGCCGCCACCAGCCAGGGCTGGATGAGCGGCCTGACCGAGGGCCTGGCCGGCAACCTGACGCGCGACGATTACCACTTCAACTACTCGCTGCAGGGGCGCAGCGGGCCGCCGCAGACCGGCCTGTACCGGCACGCCATGATCACCGTCACCGGCCGCGCCGTGCCGCCCAGCTACGGCCAGCCCCACTCCACCAACCAGGCGTTCGCCATCATCGTCAAGCAATCGGTGCTGGAGTACCTGCACGACTTCCAGGGCATCGACCCCAACACCCCGGTGATGCTGGTGCCGGACAGCGGCGACGTGCCGGCGGCGGGGCAGAAATGAAGGCCGGCGCGTTCTGGTTGATGAAGTCCGAGCCCGACGCCTTCTCCATCGACGACCTGCAGAAGCGGCCGAAGCAGACCGAGTCCTGGGATGGCGTGCGCAACTACCAGGCGCGCAACTTCATGCGCCAGATGAAGCTCGGCGACCAGGCCTTCTTCTATCACTCCAGCTGCGAGGTGCCGGGCATCGTCGGCATCATGCGGGTGGCGGCCGAGGCCTATCCCGACCCGACCCAGTTCGACCCGCGGAACCATCACTACGACCCCGCCAGCAAGCGCGAGGAACCGCGCTGGTCGCTGGTGGACATGAAGTTCGAGCGCAAGCTCAAGCGCGTCATCAGCCTGACCGAGTTGCGCGAGCACGAGAAGAAGCTGCAAGGCCTGCGCCTGCTGGAGCGCGGCTCGCGCCTGAGCGTGATTCCGCTGCGGCCGGAGCACTGGGCGTACATCCTGTCACTGGAGTGACGGGAAAAAATCGTCGGTTGCCGGTAACTGATGACCGCTTCTAGCTGTTCGCCACCCGCAGCCGGTGGAAACCGGCATCCGGCGGCCCCTTGAACGGCTGGCCGTTGTCCCAGGGCTCGACGCTGCCGTAGCGGTAGTTCTCCACCATCAGCTCCTCCACCGTGCCGCCCTTGCCGAAGCGGAAGCCCTGGCCGATGTCGCAGCGCCGCGCGCGCAGGAAATCCAGCTGCGGCTCGGTTTCCACGCCCTCCGCCACCACCTTGATGCGCAGGCTGCGGGCCAGCGCGATGATGGTCTGCGCCACCGCGGCGTCGCCGGGGCTGTCGGGCAGGCGGCTGACGAAGGAGCGGTCGATCTTGAGCGTGTCGATCGGGAAGCGGGTGATGTAGGACAGCGAGGAGTAGCCGGTGCCGAAGTCGTCCACGGCGAAGGCCAGGCCCAGCGCGCGCAGGCGCTGCAGGCGCTCGGCGGTCTCGTCGCTGCTGTCCATCAGCACGCCCTCGGTGATCTCCAGCTCCAGGCAGCGCGGGTCGAAGCCGCTGTCGGCGAGGGCCTTCTCGATCATGCCGTGCAGGTTGGTCTGGCGGAACTGGCGCGGCGACAGGTTCACCGACAGGTGCATCGGCACCCCGGTGAGCTGCTGCAGGCGCACGGCGTCGCGGCAGGCGGTGCGCAGCACCCACTCGCCCAGCGGCACGATCAGGCCGGTCTCCTCCGCCACCGGGATGAAGTGGCTCGGCGACATCGGGCCGCGCAGCGGGTCGGTCCAGCGCAGCAGCGCCTCCACGCCGACGACATGACCGCTGTTGAGGCAGACCTGCGGCTGGTAGTGGACGATGAACTCGCCGCGCTCCAGCGCGCGGCGCATCGCCGCCTCCAGCTCCAGCTTCTCCGCGGCGGCGCGCTCCATGGCGTTGCTGAACACCCGGTAGCAGCGGCGCCCGGCGGCCTTGGCCTGGTACATCGCCATGTCGGCGTGGCGCAGCAGGGTGTGCACGTCCTGCCCGTCGCTGGGAAAGATGCTGACGCCGACGCTGGGGGTGACGTGCAGCTCGTGGCCGGCGGCGGCGATCGGCGCCGACACGCGCTCGACGATGGTCGCGGCGATGCGCTTGATGGCATCGGCGTCGGCCATGTCCGGCAGCATCACCACGAACTCGTCGCCGCCCATGCGCGCCACCGTGTCGCTGGCGCGGACGCAGCCGCCGAGGCGCTCGGAGATGCGCGACAGCATCAGGTCGCCGATGTGGTGGCCGAGCGAGTCGTTGATGCGCTTGAAGTGGTCGAGGTCGATCATCAGCACGCCGACCAGGCTGCCGTCGCGGCGGCTGCGCTTCATCGCCAGCTGCAGGCGGTCCTGCAGCAGCACGCGGTTGGGCAGGCCGGTGACGGCGTCGTGGTGGGCGATGTGGCGGGTGTACTCGTCGCGGCGCTTGCGCTCGGTGATGTCGTAGGCGATGGCGAGGAAGCCGCTGAGCGCGGCGTTGCCGTCGCGCAGCGCGGTCACGGTCACGTGCGCCGGCACCGAGGAGCCGTCGCCGCAGATCAGGTTCCACTCGCGCTCGTCGATGATGCCCTGGCGGGCATGGTGCGCGAAGACCTCGAAGCCCGGCGCCACGCGCGCGCCGGCCTCGTGGCTCAGCTCGGCGGCGCGCGCCGCCACGTCGGCCGGCTCGAACAGGCTGGCGAAGCGGGTGCCGCCGAGCAGTTCCTCGGCCGGCCGGCCGAGCATGCGCGCGGCGGCGGGATTGACGCTGCGGACGACGCCGTCGGCCGTGGTGGAGATGATCGCGAACGGCGCGTATTCCAGGATCGCCTGCTGCAGGCGGTTGGCCTGGGCCAGCTGCTGCTCCATGGCGCGGCGCTCGGTCAGGTCGCGCGACAGCTTGGAGAAGCCGATCAGCGTGCCGCTTTCGTCGCGCAGGGCGGTGATGACCACGTTGGACCAGTAGCGCGAACCGTCCTTGCGCAGGCGCCAGCCTTCGTCCTCGAGGCGGCCCTCGGCGGCGGCCATGCGCAGGTCCATCTCGGGCTTGCCGTCGGCCACGTCCTCCGGCGGGTAGAACATGGACATCGGGTGGCCCATCGCCTCGGCGGCGGTGTAGCCCTTGATGCGCTGCGCGCCGGCGTTCCAGGATGCGACGCGGCCTTCGACGTCGAGCATGAAGATGGCGTACTCGGCCACCCCCTCCACCAGCATGCGGAAGCGGCGCTCGGACTCCTGCTGGGCGGCGGTCATCTGCTGGGCCAGCTGCCGCGCCCGCTGCTCCGAGTCGCCGAGCACGTTGAACAGGCCCAGGAACAGCACGCCGAGCACGGCGCCGCAGACCAGCATGATCACGGACCACCAGTCGCTGCTGCTCTCGCGCGCCAGGCTGACGGCCAGCAGCGAGCCGGCGATGCCGAGCAGCAGCAACGCCGCCGCGGCCCGCGCCCGCCTGTCTCCTTGCATGATGGCCAGCAAGTTCATCGTCCGGAATCGCTTCCCTGGTCCGGGTTTCGAAGGATTGATGATTTTCGGCCGGCTACGGCGGCGGCGGCCCGGACGTAGGCATTTTTAACCACACGACAAGCCGCCCGGGACCCCCTAAGAGCGGAACCGCCCCTCAGGTGCTGCCGAGGAACAGGGCATAGGCCGGATTTTCGGTCTCGTCGGAGTAGGCGTAGCCCAGCGCCTCGAGCGCGCGGCGACACTCGGCGCGCTCGGCCTTGGGCACCTGCAGGCCGCACAGCACCCGGCCGTAGGCGGCGCCGTGGTTGCGGTAGTGGAACAGCGAGATGTTCCAGCGGCCGCCGATGGCGGCGAGGAAATCGTGCAGCGCCCCGGGCCGCTCCGGGAATTCGAAGCGGTACAGGCGCTCGTCGGCCAGGCCCGGCACGCGGCCGCCGACCATGTAGCGCACGTGCTCCTTGGCCATGTCGTCGCCGCTCATGTCCAGCACCGGATAACCATCCGCGCGCAGGCGGCGCAGCGCCGCGTCGCGGTCCTCGGCGTCGGCGAAGTGCACGCCGGCGAAGACATGGGCCTGCGCCGGGCCGGCGTAGCGGTAGTTGAACTCGGTGATCGGCCGGCGCCCCAGCTCCTTGAGGAAGCGGCGGAAGCTGCCCGGCTTCTCCGGGATGGTCACCGCCAGCAGGGTCTCGCGGCCGTCGCCCAGCTCGGCGCGCTCGGCGATGTAGCGCAGGCGGTCGAAGTTGAGATTGCCGCCGGAGATGATGGCGGCGTAGGTATGGCCTTCGCCGCCGCGCTGCCCGACCCATTTCTTCAGGCCGGCCAGCGCCAGGGCCCCGGCCGGCTCGGGCAGGCTGCGGTTCTCCTGGAACAGGTCGCGGATCGCGGCGCAGATCTCGTCGACACTCACGCGCAGCACCGCGTCCACCGTCTCGCGCGCCACCCGGAACGGCTCGGCGCCGGCCTGGCGCACCGCCACGCCGTCGGCGAACAGGCCGACCTGGGCCAGCCTGACCCGCCGCCCGGCTTCGAGCGCCTGGGCCATGCAGTCCGAATCCTCCGGCTCGACGCAGATCACCTGCACCGCCGGGCGCTGCGACTTGATCCAGGCCGCCACGCCGGCCAGCAGGCCGCCGCCGCCGGCCGGGACGAACACCGCGTCGAGCGGCCCGGCGCCGACCTGCTCGAGGATTTCCTTGCCGACCGTGCCCTGCCCGGCGATCACCTCGGGGTCGTCGTAGGGCGGGATCAGGGTCAGGCCCTTCTCCTCGGCCAGCGCCGCGGCATGGGCCGCCGCGTCGTCGAAGGCGTCGCCGTGCAGCACCGCCTTGCCGCCGAGCAGGCGCACCGCCTCGACCTTGATCGCCGGGGTGGTGCGCGGCATCACGATCCAGGCCGGGATGCCGAGGCGCTTGCCGGCCAGGGCCACGCCCTGGGCATGGTTGCCGGCGGAGGCGCAGATCACGCCGCGGGCGCGCTGCGCCTCCGGCAGGCGCACGATGCGGTTGTAGGCGCCACGCAGCTTGAAGGAATAGACGCTCTGCTGGTCCTCGCGCTTGAGCAGCACGCGGTTGCGCAGGCGCGCCGACAGCTTCGGCGCCTCTTCCAGCGCGCTGACCACCGCCACGTCGTAGACCCGCGCCTGCTCGATGCGGGCCCGGTATTGGCGCAGCAGGCGCTCGCGGCCGTCGCCGTCGGCGGGGCCGTCGGAGGATTGGGGGGGATGCACGGGTTCGTGCCGGGAGTCGGCGTCACTTATCATAGGGGGATGTAATTTATCAGTTCCCTCCCCTTTCCCGTTCGGTCCGCACTCCAGATGCACGAACTCATCGCTTTCGTCGGCGGCGGCAACATGGCCGCCAGCCTGATCGGCGGCCTGCTCGCGGCCGGCCATCCGGCGGCGCGCCTGCGCGCCTCGACGCGCAGCGCCGAAAGCGCCGAGCGCCTGCGGCGCCGCTTCGGCATCGAGGTGCTGACCGACAATGCCGCCACCGTGCGCGGCGCCGGCGTGGTGGTGCTGGCGGTGAAGCCGCAGCTGATGGCCGAAGCCCTGCACGGGCTGCGCCCGGAGCCCGGCGCCACCATCGTCTCGGTCGCCGCCGGCGTGCGGATCGCCACCCTGGCGCAGTGGCTGGGCACCATGGCGATCGTGCGCACCATGCCCAACACCCCGGCCCTGTTCGGCGCCGGCATCAGCGGCATGTACGCCGACCCGGCACTGCCGACGGCGGCGCGCCGCCAGGCCGAGTACGTGCTGGGCTGCGCCGGCGCCACCTGCTGGGTCGGGCGCGAGGAGCTGATCGACGCGGTGACGGCGCTGTCCGGCTGCGGCCCGGCCTACTACTTCCATCTCACCGAGGTGCTGCGCGAGGCCGGCGCGGCGCTGGGGCTGGACCCGGCGGTGGCGGCGCAGCTGGCGCTGAGCACCTTCATCGGCGCCGCCCGCATGGCGAAGGAGACCGGCGAGGACGTGGCGGCCCTGCGCGCCCAGGTCACGTCCAAGGGCGGCAGCACCGAGGCCGCGCTGGCCCATCTTGAACAGGCGGGCCTGGGCCGCATCTTCCGCGAGGCCCTGGCCGCCGCCGACAGCCGCGCGCGGCTGCGCGGCGAAGAACTGGCCCGGCAGGCCGCCGCCACCCCATAACGAGCTATGAACGCCGTCGTCTTCCTGATCCCCGCGATCTTCAACATCCTGCTGGCGGTGCTGATCCTGCGCGTGCTGCTGCAGCTGGCCCGCGCCAATTTCTACAACCCGATCTCGCAGCTGATCTGGCGCGCCACCCAGCCGGTGGTGGGCCCGCTGGCGCGCTTCATCCCGCGCTGGCGCACCCTGGACCTGGCCGGCCTGCTGGTGCTGCTGCTGGCGGCCTGCTTTTACGTGTGGTTCCTCAACGCGGTGCTGCCCGAGGTGTTCATCGCCGCCAGCCCGTCGACGGGGCTGAAGCTGGCGCTGCTGATCATCGTCAACCTCACCGCCAAGCTCTACGCCCTGAGCATCTTCGCCCAGGCGCTGCTGTCCTGGGTCGGCCCCGGCGTCAACAATCCCAACGCCAACGTGCTGTTCAGCCTCAACGAGCCGCTGCTGCGCCCGGTGCGCCGCATCCTGCCACCGGTGTCGGGCCTGGACCTGTCGCCGATCCCGGTGATGCTGATCCTGCTGACCATCGTCCACGTGCTGGCGG
>DASRFD010000084.1:0-19786 GCA_035651715.1 Nevskia sp. | reverse complement strand
TCGCGGATGAATTCCGGATAGCGCTCGTACGGCTGATGCGCGGACAGCATGTCGTTGTACGCGGTGACGATGCCCAGGTTGGGCCAGGCGCCGGCGCGCAGCTGGGTCTTGTCGGGCTCCGGCGCGGCGGCGAAGCCGTGGGCGAAGTTGCCGCAGTGGAGACGCTTGCGGAACGGGCCGGGCTGGCGCGCCGCCTCGATCCGGGCCAGGTAGGCCTGGCGGGTGGGACGGCTGCGCTCCACCAGCCGTGCGGTGACGGCGGCGAGCTTGGGATGAAGGCTCATGGAACTCTCTCCGCGCGCGGGCGAACCGCCGCCCCGCCCTTCTCCGGAAGGGAGAGGGGACCGGCGAATCCGGCTGTGGACGGCATCAAGGACACCAGTACAGATGGGCGGCCTCGGGCGCGCGCCGCAGCACCGCGCCGACCGGCAGCGATTCGCCGCCGGGCTCCAGCGCCAGCTGCAGGACCTCGCGCTTGGCCAGCCCATCGATATGCAGGTACAGCCGGCGCGTATTGACCAGCACCGGCAGGGTCAGGGTGACGCGCGGTTCCGGCGCCGCCGGGGCGCGCATCGGCAGCACGTGCTCGGGCGCATCGTAGCGCAGCGCGCGCCGCAGGTTGTCGCCGCCGGGGAACAGCGAGGCGCAATGGCCGTCCAGGCCCATGCCGAGCACCAGCGCGTCGAACGGCAGCGCCAGCGCGGCGATGCGCGCCTCCACCTCGGCCAGGCCGCTTTCCGGGTCCGGCGCATCCGCGTACAGCGGCACGAAGCGCGCCGCGGCGGCGTGGTGCTGCAACAGGTTGGCGGCGACCAGGGCGGCGTTGGAGCGGGGGTCGTCCGGCTTCACCCAGCGCTCGTCGACCAGGGTCACGCTGACCTTGCCCCATTCCAGCCGCTCCTGCGACAACGCGCGCATGAAAGCCTTCGGCGTGCTGCCGCCGGACACGGCCAGCAGCGCGCTGCCGCGCAGGCGGATCGCCTCGTGCAGATCGGCCGCCACGGCGCGGGCCAGCATCGCGGCCAGCCCGGCGGCATCCGGAAGGTCGAACTCGACCGGATAGCCGGGCTGCAGCGGGGGCTTGGGGTTCACGGGCGCCTCAGAGATCGTCGTCGTGCCAGGTGCGGCCGTCGCGCTCGATCAGGGACACCGCCGCGCTCGGCCCCCAGCTGCCGGCCGGGTACGGCCGCGGCGCCTCGCCGGAGTTTTCCCAGGCCTCGATGATGGGATCGATCCACTGCCACGCCGCCTCGACCTCGTCGCGGCGCATGAACAGCATGGGATTGCCGCGCACCACGTCCATCAGCAGGCGCTCGTAGGCGTCCGGCTGGCGCACGCCGAAGGCCTCGGCGAAGCTCATGTCCAGCGGCACATGGCGCAGGCGCAGGCCGCCGGGTCCTGGGTACTTGATCATCAGCCACAGTTTCACGCCCTCGTCCGGCTGCAGGCGCAGCACCAGCCGGTTCGGCTCGAGCGGCCCGGCCGTGCCCGGGAAAATGGAGTGCGGCACCGCACGAAAATGGACCACGATCTCGGACACGCGTTCCGCCAGGCGCTTGCCGGTGCGCAGGTAGAACGGCACGCCGGCCCAGCGCCAGGTGTCGATCTCGGCCCGGATGGCGACGAAGCTCTCGGTGTTGGACGCGCCGCCGCCGAGATCCTCGGCATAGCCCGGCACGGCGCGCGACTCGGCCACGCCGGCGCGGTACTGGCCGCGCACGGTCGAGGCCGCGGCGTTGGCGGCGTTGATCGGCTTGAGCGAGCGCAGCACTTTCAGCTTCTCGTCGCGGATCGCGTCCGGCGACAGGGTCAGCGGCACTTCCATCGCCACCATGCACAGCAGCTGCAGGATGTGGTTCTGCACCATGTCGCGCAGCGCGCCGGACCTGTCGTAGTAGCGGCCGCGCGTCTCCAGGCCCACCGTCTCGGCCACGGTGATCTGCACGTGATCGATATGCTCGGCCTTCCACAGCGGCTCGAACAGCGCGTTGCCGAAGCGCAGCGCGGTCAGGTTCTGCACCGTTTCCTTGCCCAGGTAATGGTCGATGCGGAAGATCTGGCTTTCGCTGAAGGAGCGGCCGACCGCGTCGTTGATCTCGGTGGCGGAGGCGAGGTCGCGCCCCAGGGGCTTTTCGATCACCACCCGCGATTCGCCCTGGTTCAGCCCGGCCGCGGCAAGACGGCCGCAGGTCGGCTCGAACAGGTCCGGCGCGGTGGCGAGATAGAACACGCGCACCCGCTCGCCGCGCGCATGCAGGGCTTCGGCGAACTCCTTCCAGCCGGCGTCCTTGGTCGCGTCGAGCGGGCGGTAGTCGAGCATCGCCAGGAAGCTCTCGACCAGCGCCGGCAGGCGCGACTCGCTGTCGAGGAATTTGACGAAGGCCGCGCGCACCTGGTTGCGGTAGTCCTCGGCCGACATCGGCTCGCGCGCCACTGCGGTGATGCGCGTGCCCTGGCCGATCTGGGTGTCGGCATGGCGGCGGAACAGGGCCGGCAACAGTTTGCGCAAGGCCAGGTCACCGGTGCCGCCGAAGATGACCAGGTCGAAGGGATCCACCGGTTTGATCGTCGCGCTCACAGGCTGCTCCGTGCCGAACTCAAAGACCAGAATAATACCACTAGACTAACATGCGCCCGATTTTAAAGACAAATTCCCGCGCTGCTGGCCAGAACTGGCAATACTGGTATCCAAGTGGTATTATTTTGTCCATGAACGACCCATTCGTGCAGGCTTATCGCGAGCTCGAGCGCCAGGACCGGCCGGAGCGCGCCCTCGCCTATATGAACCTGCGCCTGGCGATTCGTCACCTGATCGAGCGCGGCGGGCTGCGCATCGGCCAGCCGCTGCCGTCGGAGCGCGAGCTGGCGGAACGGCTCGGCCTGTCCCGCGTCACCGTGCGCAAGGCCCTGGCCGGGCTGGTGGAGGAAGGCCAGCTGACGCAGCGCCGCGGCGCCGGCACCTTCGTCGCCGGGCGCATCGTCAAGTCCACTTCGCGCCTGACCAGCTTCAGCGACGACCTGCGGTCGCGCGGCCTCAATCCGCGCTCGGAGTTCTTCGAGCGCGGCGCCGGCGAAGTCACCCCGGAGGAGGCGATGGCGCTCAATCTCTCGCCCGGCGCGGCGGTGGTGCGCCTGCACCGCCTGCGCTTCGCCGGCGACGAGCCGCTGGCGATCGAGCGCAGCGTCATCCCGCGCAGCCTGCTGCCGGATCCGGAACTGGTCACCCACTCGCTCTACGAGGCCTTCGACCGCCTCGGCTGCCGCCCGGTGCGCGCGCTGCAGCACCTGCGCGCGGTGGCCTTCGACAAGGAGCAGGCGCGCCTGCTCGGCGTCGCCGCCGGCAGCCCCGGCCTGCGCATCGAGCGCCGCGCCTTCCTGGCCGACGGGCGCGTGGTGGAGTTCACCACCTCCTATTACCGCGGCGACGCCTACGACTTCGTCGCCGAACTGCACAGCGAACCGTCGAACGGGGACCACTCATGAACGCAGCCGCCGCGGCGCTGTCGCCGCCCCTGAAGCCCGAGGCCACCCTGATGCACCGGGAGACCCACGAGGCGATCGACGCCGTCGCCCACCAGCTGGCGCGCAACGACGAGGCGATCAACCGCCTCGCCGGCACCCTGCGCAAGTACCCGCCGCGCTTCATCGTCACCTGCGCGCGCGGCAGCTCGGACCACGCCGCGACTTTCGCCAAGTACGTGTTCGAGACCCAGCTCGGCCTGGTCACCGCCTCGGCCTCGCCCTCCACCAGCTCGATCTACGCCTCGCGGCAGAAGCTGGACGGCGCGCTGTACCTGGCCATCTCCCAGTCCGGCCGCAGCCCCGACATCGTCAACCACGCCAAGGCCGCGCGGCGCGCCGGCGCGCGCGTGGTGGCTCTGGTCAACGCCAAGGAGTCGCCGCTGGCCGAGGCCGCCCACACCGTGATCCCGCTGCTGGCCGGCGGCGAGCATAGCGTCGCGGCGACCAAGAGCTACATCTGCTCGCTCTCGGCGATCCTGCACCTGGCCTCGCGCTGGAAGGACGAGCCGGCGCTGATCGACGCCCTGGCGGCGGTGCCGGAGCAGATGCGCGAAGGCTGGGACCGCGACTGGTCGGCGCTGGTCGAAGGCCTGGCCGGGACACGCAACATGTTCGTGGTCGGCCGCGGCTTCGGCCTGGCCGCCGCGCAGGAAGCGGCGCTCAAATTCAAGGAAACCTGCGGCCTGCACGCCGAGGGCTTCAGCGCGGCGGAAGTGAAGCACGGCCCGATGACCCTGGTCGGCCCCGGCTTCCCGCTGCTGTTCCTGACCCAGCCCGACGACAGCCTGCCCGGCACGCTCGAGACCGCGCGCGAATTCCATGCGCGCGGCGCCACGGTCTGGGTCGCTGGCGCCGACCTGCCGGCCGATGTGCCGGGGGTGCTGCCGGCGGCGCCGGTGCGCCACCCGGCCTGCGCGCCGCTGGCACTGATGCCGAGCTTCTACAAGGCGGTGAATGCGCTGGCGGTGCGGCGCGGGCGCAATCCGGATGCGCCGCCGCACCTCAACAAGGTGACGAGCACGGTATGAAGCGCATGGAACTCCCCATCAAGCGTCACCCTGGCGAAAGCCGGGGTCCAGAGCTACCGATGCCGCGCTACACCCACTGGATTCCGGCTTTCGCCGGAATGTCGATGACATGACGATCCAGGCCTTCATCAACGGCCGAGTGCTGGCCGGCACGGAGCCCGAGACCGGTTTTGCCGTGCTGGTCGAGGACGGCCGCATCCTCGATGTGGTGCGCGACAACGATCCGAACGTGGCGAAGGCACGACGCCACGAGCTCAACGGCGCCCTGCTGCTGCCCGGCTTCATCGACATCCAGGTCAACGGCGGCGGCGACGTGCTGTTCAACGACACGCCGACCCCGGAGGGCGTGCGCCGCATCGCCGCCGCCCACGCCCGCTACGGCACCACCGGCCTGCTGCCGACCCTGATCAGCGACGACCTCGCGGTGATGCGCAGCGCGGTGGCGGCGGTGGACGCCGCGATCGAGCAGCAGGTGCCGGGAATACTCGGCATCCACCTCGAAGGCCCCTTCCTCTCGACCCAGCGCCGCGGCGTGCACGACGCGGCGAAGATCCGCGCCATCGACGTCGATGGGGCGGCGGTGGCCGGCTCGCTCAGGCGCGGCCGCACCCTGCTGACCCTGGCGCCGGAGTGCGTCGAGGCCGCCCTGATCCGCCAGCTGGTGGCGCGCGGCGTGATCGTCGCCGCCGGCCACACCGCCGCCAGCTACGCGCAGGTGCGCGCCGGCCTCGACGCCGGCATCCGCGGCTTCACCCACCTGTTCAACGCAATGACGCCGCTCACCAGCCGCGAGCCCGGCGCGGTCGGCGCCGCGCTGGACGATGCGGCGACCTGGTGCGGCCTGATCGTCGACGGCCATCACGTGCATCCCGCCACCCTGCGCACCGCGATCCGCGCCAAGGCGCCCGGCAGGATGATCCTGGTCACCGACGCGATGCCGCCGGTCGGCGGCGACTCGCCCGGGTTCCGCCTCGGCGAGCAGACCGCCGTGTGCCGCGACGGTGCCTGCCTGACGCCGGACGGCACGCTGGCCGGCTCCTGCCTCGACATGGCCAGCGCAGTGCGCAACAGCATGACGATGCTCGGTCTCTCCCTGGGCGAGGCGGTGCGCATGGCTTCCGCCTACCCCGCTGCCTTCCTCGGCCTGGAAGCCACGCATGGACGCATCGCGCCCGGCTATCGTGCCGACCTGGTGGTGGCGGACGATGCACTCACGGTGAAGCAGACCTGGATCGGCGGCATTCCGGTCTACTCCGGCTCGACAGATGCGCGCGAGTAAAGCCGCGGCTAAAGCGTGTACTTCACGCTGAACGCCAGGTAGTCGCGGTCGACGAAGGGGTTCTGCTTGATGAAGCTCTGGCCGACGTACTGCTCCGGGTTGCCGAAGAAGAAGCTGTAGCTGAGGCTGAACTGCAGGTTCTGCAGGTATTGCAGCGAGGCGCCCAGCGACAGGCGCAGGTCGCCCGCGCCGCCGAAGGCGCCGAAAGCGCCGAGCATCGAGGGATTGCCCTTGACGATCATGCCCAGGCTCACCGGCGTGCTCAGGTCCCAGCCGTTGAAGACGTTGCTCCTGCCGGGGATGGCCAGCGTCTGGAAGGCCCAGGAGTTGCGGTCGTAAAACAGCGAGTCGCCGTTGCCGACGGCGATGATGCCGGGGCGGGTCTTTACCGGGTCGACGTGGTAGGCGTGGACATAGCCCACCTCGCCGACCAGCGAGACATTGTCGAACCACAGGTGCGGGTTGGCCGCGTAGATCGCCGAGGCCAGGGCCTGGCCCAGTTCGCCGCGGGTGAATTCCGGATCGACGGTGCCGAGCTGCAGCGACTGCACCGGGATCGACAGGCCCTGGCGATAGTTGATCTCGCCCGCCACGTTGAACGGCCCCACCACGGTGGAAAAGGTGCCGCTGTAGAGGTGGATGCCGTCGTACCAGGTCTGGAAGTAGGAGTTGGCGGTGGGTTCGCCCAGCACCAGGGTGGTGACGGGCTGGCCGAGCACGGTGGCGATCTGCGGATAGCCGCTGGTGAAGTCGACCGAGGGATTGGGATCGGTGTAGCGCAGGTAATGAAAGCCCACGCTGGTGCCGGGCGTGACCTGCACCTTGAGGCCCACGCCGTACTGGCCGAAGTCGCTGGGCTTGCGGTCGGCGCCGCGCGGAATGAGGATGTCGTCCGGCGCGTTGAGCACCGGGCCGCCCAGGCCCAGGCCGATGGTGCAGGGATCGGTGCCGGGGCCGAACAGGCCCGGGCAGGTCTTCAGCGCCAGCGGGTTGACCGCGCCGTAAGCGAAGGCGCCGCCGGGACCGACCGTGTCGGTTGAGGAGAAGTAGTCGCCGACCGGGAAGATTTCGGTCCTCTTGAAGCCGAGCTTGTAGTAGCCCATCAGGGTCCAGGCGTTGCCGATCGCCAGGCTGGCCGAGACCTGCTTGCCGGGCAGCAGGATTTCCTTCACCTCCACGCCCGGCGTGAAAGCCTTGGTGGCATCGGCGGCGGACTGCGAGATGGCCATGCCGGAGAAGAACAGGCTCTCGCCCCAGGCCACCAGCTGCTGGCCGGCGCGGACGTCCAGCGACAGGCCCTCGCCGAGCGGCCAGGTGGCATAGGCGTAGGCGTCGAGCAGGCGCACGCGCTGGCCGTCGTAATAGCGCGCTCCCTCGCTCCAGCGGCTGTAAGGCGCGTCCTTGTTGATGGTGCCGGGCGAGTCGGCGTCGTTGGGATGGTGGTAGACCTGGTCGTAGAAGCCGTCGCCGCTCAGCACCACGCCGTAGTTGTCGTGGGAGAACTGCGTCTCGAGCAGGCCGCTGACGCGGTTGTTGATCAGGCTGTACTGCTTGAAATTGCGGTCGGCGTCGTCGGCGTTGACCGTGGTGGGCAGGCCGGTATGGGTGAAGCCGGTGCCGTTGGCGACGCCGCCGAGGTTGATCTGGAAGTCGTCGATCGGCCCGTTGATCAGGCTGTTGTCGGGCTTCTGCATGCGGATCGCCACGCCGTAGTTCACGGTGAGCTTGTAGTCGGCATGCACGGCGCCCAGGTCCATCGAGCCGGCGTGCACCGGGCTGCCGGGCAACAGCGCGGCGAGCAGGATCAGACGGTGGCGGACCAGAAACGGGACCGCACGACTCCCCTGAGCCATGAGCACCCCCTCCTTATTTCTAATCGTGGTACGCAGCTGTGCAGCTACGCTACGCCGCGCCGGTAGCCCCGGCTTAGTCCGAATTGACTAGCGGATTTTTCGCAATGCGGTGACGCCACCCTGAGGCGGTTCAGCTGGAGGAAGGGCCTTCTTCCGGGTCCCTGGGCACGGCCGGGTTACCGAGCTTGACCGCGGGGGCGAAGCTGAGCCGGTCGCCGGGTTCGGTGGCGTTGAGCAGCACCGACACCGTGCCGTCGAGCTGGTTGACCACGGCGAGGTCGAGCTTGCCGTCGCCGTTGAAGTCGCCGGCGGTGATGGAATAGACCTGCCCCGGCTGGCCGCCGCCGAGGGCGAGGGACAGCGCATCCGGTCCCGGCGCAGTGGCGGAAGCAGCGGCGGGAGCGGCGGCCTGCGGCTGCAGCTGGCCGACGAACTTGTAGCCGCGGCCCGGCACGGTGACGATGTAGCGGTGCTCCTCCGGCGACTCGCCCAGGGCCCGGCGCAGCAGGAAGATGTTGTGGCTGAGATTGCCTTCCTCGACGAAGCCGCGCGGCCACACCGCCTTGAGCAGCTCGTCCTTGCCGATCAGGCGATGCGGATGGGCCAACAGGTAGCACAGCAGGTCGAACGCCTTAGGGGCCAGGGCCACGGGCTGGTTCTCGCGCAGCAGCAGGCGCGCTCCGCCGTCGACATGGAAAGGGCCGAACCGGTAGCTGGCCTCGCCCGAGGCATCCATGGTGCCGCTCCACCCCGTAGAACCGAATGAGAAATCCTGACAAGTCCTAAGAACCGCCAAAGGATTCCTGAGGACCCGCCGGCTAAATTCGCCGCCCAAGGGCAGCAAGCGTAGCAGTTGGCGGCCGCCCCCGCACCGGCGGGCCAGGGAGCCCTACGGAGTAAGGGATTCGTAAGACGTTCAATTCCGAAGGGAGCAAACCGATGTCCAATTCGAGCAACAAGCCCCTGCGCGACATCGCGCGGCGGGACGAGGAATTTCCGGGCCTGCTGGCCACGTTCAAGACGGTGCTGCTGGGCCTGGTGCCGGACGACCAGAACTACAGCGGCGACTCCTACGACGAGCTGTTCGTGGTGCTGGCCGCGGCCGCCTACCTCACCGCCGACCCGGTCCTGCGCAAGCGCAACGCCGACCGCAACGGCGGCAACCCCAGGCTGGTGGCGATGATGCTCGACGAGGGCCCGAGGGACAAGGACGCGGTCCTCGCCGGCAAGGTGCTGGAACGCCTGTCGCCCTACGTCCACCCGGCGGACTTCCTCGACTCGCTGGCCCGGATGCACGCCGACCCGGAGATCCGCTTCCGCGAATACCGCTGCGCCCTGGAGCGGATCATGGCCGATGTCTGGCGCATCGCCAGCGGCTTCGAGCCGGCGGACAAGTGCCCGGACGCGCTGCGCATCTGGGCCGGCGGCCCCAACCTGCCGCTGCTGCGCAAGATTCTCATCCCGGCCTGAACCGGCCGCGGCCGGTGGCGCGGGGGCTGCCAGGCCCCGTCGCCGGAGCGGGCCGAGGCCCGGGCCGGCCGGGGACGCGTGGGGGTCCGACGATCCGGGCCGGCTGCGGCCGGGGTGTCGTAAATTTGGCCCTGCCAGCCGAACCGGCACCGCCAATCCCCGGTACAGTAGGACTCACGGGAAAGGGACCGGAGATGCAGGCTTTCATTTCGGAGTTGCGGCGCCGCAACGTCTTGCGGGTGGCCGCCTTCTATGCGGCTGCCGGCTGGCTGCTGGTGCAGGTCGCCACCCAGGTCTTCCCGTTTTTCGACATCCCCAACGGGGTGGTGCGGGTGGTGGTGATCGGCATCGCCCTGGGCTTTCCCGCCGTCCTGCTCCTGTCCTGGCTCTACGAGCTGACCCCCGAGGGGTTGAAGCTGGAGAGCCGCATCCCCCCCGGCGAGTCCATCACGCGCCAGACCGGCCGCAAGCTCGACCGCTGGATCATCGCCGTGCTGGTGCTGGCGGTGGTGCTGCTGGTGGCCGACAAGCTGGCGCCGTGGAAGCCCGCGCCGGCGGCGGCGAGCGGCGACAAGTCCATCGCCGTGCTGCCGTTCGAGAACTTGTCCGACGACAAGGCCAATGCCTACTTCGCCTCCGGCATCCAGGACGAGATCCTGACCCGGCTGGCCAGGGTCGGCGCGCTGAAGGTGGTGTCGCGCACTTCCACCCAGCACTACGCCAGCAGCCCCGACAACCTGCCGCAGATCGCGCGCGAACTGGGCGTGGCCAACATCCTCGAAGGCAGCGTGCAGAAGGTCGGCGACGCCGTGCACGTCAACGTGCAGCTGATCCGCGCCGCGACCGACGAGCACCTCTGGGCCGAGAGCTATAACCGCAGGCTCGACGACGTGTTCGGCGTCGAGGGCGAGGTGGCGCAGACCGTGGCCGAGGCGCTCAACGCCCGCCTCAGCGGCGCCGAGCAGCAGGCGGTGGCGGCGCGGCCCACCGACAATGCCGCGGCCTACGCGGCCTACGCCCGCGGCCGCGCGATCGAGACCGGCAGCTACGACATGCCCAGCCGCCTGCGCGTGCTCGACGCCTACGAAGAAGCGGTGCGGCTCGACCCGCGCTTTGCCCTGGCCCACGCGCACCTGGCCATCGCCGGCAGCTTCGTCTATTTCAACGGCGTCGACGCCGCCCACGTCACCCCGGCCCTTCTCAAGCAGGCCACCGACACCGCCCTGCAGCTGCAGCCCGGCCTGGGCGAGGCCTTGCTGGCGCGGGGCTTCTACCGCTACCGCGTGCTGCGCGATTACCCGGCCGCACTGCAGGATTTCCAGGCGGCGCAGCAGCGCCTGCCGAATGACGCCGAGGTTCTGGGGGCCATGGCCGCGCTGGAACGCCGGCTCGGCCGCTGGGACGACGCGGTCGCCCACGCCAGGGCCGCGGTGGCGCTCGATCCGCGCAACATGCAAACCCTGCTGTCCAACGCCATCGAGCTGTTCGCCTACCTGCGCCGCTTCGACGAAGCGCGGGCGCTGCTGGAGCGCGCCGCGGAGATCGAGCCCGACAGCCCCAGCGTATTCTCGTCGCGGGCCACCATCGAGCAGCTCGACGGCAGGCTCGACGCGGCGGCGCCGTGGGTGGCGCGGCTGCCGCAGCGCTATGCGGCCTCCGACTTCTTCATCGACGGGCCGCTGCTCCAGCTGAGGTGGGAGCGGCACTGGGATCGCGCGGCGGCCCTCGCCGGCGACGCCCTGCCGCCCGGCGACGGACCCCTGCCGCTGGATCACACCACCTGGATCGGCTACATCCTGGGGGACACGCTGCAACGAAGCGGCCATGACGCCGAGGCCCGGGCCGCGTTCTCCCGCGTCGTCCGCAGCATCAAGCCGTCTCCCGGCAGCACCATTCACATCGACGAGGCGCGTTCGCTGGAGAACCTGGCGCTCGCTTACGCCGGCCTGGGCGACAAGCGCGCCGCGCTCGATACCGCGGCGCAGGCGGTGGAGTTCTACCGGGACGACGCGGTGGCCCGCGCCGACGCGGAGGTGAACCTGGCCATCGTGCAGGCGCAGGTCGGCGACCGCGAGGCGGCCATCGCCGCGCTGCCGCACCTGCTGCAGGTCCCGGCCGGCCTGACCCTGGGGCAGCTGCGCTACGAACCGCTGTTCGATCCGGTCCGCGGCGACCCGCGCGTGCAGAAGCTGCTGAGCGCGCCGCCGGGAGCCGGCCCATGAGCGCGCCCCGCCCTTCATTCTTCGCCGAGCTGCAACGCCGCAATGTGTACAAGGTCGGCGCCATGTACGCGGTGGCGGGCTGGCTGCTGGTGCAGGTGGTCACCCAGGTGTTGCCGGTTTTCGACGTTTCGGCCCTGGGCCAGCGCATCCTGGTGCTGATCGTCGTCGCCGGCTTTCCCGTAGCCCTGGTGCTGGCCTGGATCTACGAGCTGACGCCGCAGGGCATCGTGCGCACCGACGAGGTCGCGCCAGGCGCCTCCATCGCCACGCACACCGGCCAGCGCCTGAACCGGGCGATCATCGGCGTGCTCAGCCTGGCCGTGCTGGTGCTGCTGGCGCGGCTGTTGTGGTCGCCTGCGGCCGCGCCGGCCGCGACTGCCGCCGCCATCCCGGCGGCCGCGCCGGCGGGCGACAAATCCATCGCCGTGCTGCCGTTCGACAACCTCTCCGACGACAAGGCCAACGGCTATTTCGCCGTGGGCATCCAGGACGAAATCCTGACGCGGCTGGCCAAGATCGGCGCGCTCAAAGTGGTGTCGCGCACTTCCACCGAGCAGTACGCCAGCCACCCGGGCAACCTGTCCGACATCGCCAGCAAGCTCGGCGTGGCCAACATCCTCGAAGGCAGCGTGCAGAAGGCCGGCGACGCCGTGCACATCAACGTGCAGCTGATCCGTGCCGGCAGCGACGAACACCTCTGGGCCGAGACCTACGACCGCAAGCTGGACAACATCTTCGGCGTCGAGGGCGAGGTGGCCAGCGCCATCGCCGACGCGCTCAAGGCCCAGCTCAGCGGCGAGGAGCGCTCGCAACTGGCGAGCAAGCCGACGCAGAACGCCGAAGCCTACGACTTCTACCTGCGCGGCCTGAGCGAGTATCGCCGCGTCTTCGGCGTGCAGCCGCTGCTGGCCGCCTCCGCCGATTTTGCCGAGGCGGTGAAGCGCGATCCGAATTTCATGCAGGCCTGGGCTTACGGTTCGGCCTCCGACGGCCTGATCTATTTCCAGGCCATCGACCACAGCGCGGCGCGCCTGGAAGCGGCGCGCCAGGGCGCCGAGCGGGCAATGCAGCTGGCGCCCGGATCGCCCGAAGCCTGGCTGGCCCGCGGCATATTCCTGTATCGCACGCTGGACTTCGACGGCGCCCGTGCCGCGCTGGCCGAGGCCCTGAAGCGCCAGCCCAACAACGCGGAAGCGCTCTCCGCGCTGGCCTACGTCGAGCGCCGCTCCGGCCATTACGAGCAGACCATCGAGCGCCTGCGGCAGCTGGCGCAGCTCGATCCCGGGAATCTCAGGGACCTCACCGGCCTGGGCGAGACGCTCATCGCGGTGGGTCAGCCCGCCGCGGCGCGGCCCTGGATCGACAAGGCCTTGTCCCTGCGGCCGGGCGATCCTTCCGCGGCCATCCTTGAAGCGCTCAGCTACATGTACGAGGGCAATCTCGATGCCGCCGGCCGGCTGCTCGACCCCATGCCGCTGCAGCTGGCCGACTACTACAGCCTGACGGCGCAGGCCCAGCTGCGCGAGTACCGGCACGACTTCAGCGGCGTCGCCTCCGTTTTCCAGGCCGCGCTGTCCGCGCCGGACTTCACCCTCGAGGGCCTGACTTCGCAGTACTACCCGCAGCTCGCCTGGAACCAGCGCTGGGCCGGCGACGAGAGCGCCGCGCTGGCCACCTTCAAGGACGGCCGGCAGAAGCTGCGCGCCCTGCGCGAGCGCTTCGGCGACAATGGCTACATCGCCGCCAGCCTGTCGCTGATCGAGGCCGGACTGGGCGATGCCCAGGCGGCCGAACGCGAGGCGCGCCTGGCCATCGAGCTGACCGGCAAGGATCGGTTCAACCGCGCCAGCGAGCTGCAGAACCTGGCGCAGGCGCTGGCGCTGTGCGATCTGCGCGACCCGGCGTTCGCCGCCCTCCACGACGCCATCACCGGTCCGGTCGGCATCAGCTCCGCCGACCTGCGCCTGTCGCCGTTCTGGGACAAGCTGCGCAAGGACCCGCGCTTTCCGGGGCTGCTGGCGCAGGCCCAGGCCATCGACCAGGCCAAGGCGCAAGGGCAATACCGGCTGTGAACGCTTCCACGCCCTCGTTCTTCGCCGAACTCAAGCGCCGCCACGTCTACAAGGTCGGCGCCATGTACGCGGTGGCGGGCTGGCTGCTGGTGCAGGTGGTCACCCAGGTGCTGCCGGTGTTCGAGGTCTCCACGCTGGGCCAGCGCATCCTGGTGCTGATCGTCGTCGCCGGCTTCCCGGTCGCGTTGGTGCTGGCCTGGCTGTTCGACCTGACGCCCGAGGGCATCGTGCGCACGCCGGATGCGCCGGCCGGCGGCGAGGCGCCGGCGACGGTGCAGCAACGGCGCGGCATGGACCGCAAGCTCAACTACCTGCTCGGCGGCCTGCTCGCGCTGTCGCTCGGCTACGTCGTATTGGAGCGCACCGTGCCGCGCGGCGGCGCCGCCACGGCGGCGGCGGCCGACAAGTCCATCGCCGTGCTGCCCTTCGACAATCTCTCCGACGACAAGGCCAACGCCTACTTCGCCGAGGGCATGCAGGACGAGATCCTGACCCGGCTCGCCGGCATCAATCAGCTCAAGGTGATCTCGCGCACCTCCACCGAGAAGTACAAGAGCCATCCGGACAATCTCAAGACGGTGGCGGCGGAGCTGGGAGTGAGCAGCATCCTCGAAGGCAGCGTGCAGAAGGCCGGCGACAGCGCGCGCATCAACGTGCAGCTGATCGATGCGGCCACCGACCGCCACCTGTGGGCGCGCACTTACACCCGCGGACTGAAGGACGTGTTCGCGGTGGAGAGCGAGGTGTCGCAGGACATCGCCGAGGCGCTGCAGGCCCGGCTCAGCGCCGGCGAGAGCGGTGCGCTGGCGGCGCTGCCGACGAAGAACGCGGAAGCCTACGACTGGTTCCTCAAGGCGGAGTACGCCTCGCACCGCGCCGTCTACAGCGAGGCGGAGGACGACTTCCGCCACGCCGAGGACGCCTATCGCAAGGCGCTCGCGCTGGACCCCGGCTTCGCCCTGGCGCATGCGCGGCTGGCCTACACCATGCTGGGACGCCACTGGTTCCTGCACCGCCTCGACGCGGGCGAACTGGCGCAGGCCAAGGCCGGGGCCGAACGCGCCGTGGCGCTGGCGCCCGACCTGCCGGACGGCCATGTCGCGCTCGGCACCTACTGGTACTGGGGCCTGCTCGACTACGGCCGGGCGGCGCCGGAGTACCGCCGCGCGCTGGAACTGGCGCCCAGCACCATCACCGCGCTGGTCGGCCTGGCCTCGATCCAGCGCCGCCAGGGGCTGTGGCCGGAGGCGCTGCAAAGCTTCGAGCACGCGGCCCTGATCGCGCCGCAGGACGCCGCCGTGGTCGGCGCCGTCGGCGAAACACACCAGCTGATGCGCCACTACACGGAAGCTGAGCGCTTCCTGTTGCGCTCGCTGGCGCTGGCGCCGGATGCGGCCGAGCCGGCCAACGAGCTGCTGCTCACCCGGCTGTTCGGCCGCGGCGACGTCGCCGGCGCGCGCGAGGTGCTGCGCACCGACGCAGCGGCGCGCCTGGTCCGCTACAACTATACCGGCGGCAATGTGAATGTCGTCGTCAGCCCCTGGATCTATCCCGACCTGTTCGAGCGCGATTTCGACGCGGCGCTGCGCCGCTGGGACGCGGCGCCGCAGGACACGCCGCAGCAGCGCAGCGCGCGGCTCGCCGCGCGCGCGGTGATCATGATCCTCGCCGGGCGCCAGGCCGAGGTCCGCGGTGAATGCCAGCAGCTGCACGGCGAACAGCAGGCCGCCGTGAGCCGCCACCCGGACGACCTGACCCTGCTGCCCGCGCTGGCCTGGGCCGACGTCTGCCTCGGCCAGAACGAAGAGGCGTTGAAGGCGGCGCGCCACGCCGCCGAACTGCTGCCGCTGGAGAAGGACGCCTACTTCGGCGGCCAGATGCTGACCGGGCTGGCCGAGATCGAGACGCGCAGCGGACATCTCGACCAGGCCTTCGCGCACCTGCACAAGCTGCTGACCATACCGGCCGGCGATTACCTGTCGGTCGAGCGCATCAAGCGCGACCCCCTGTTCGACCCGCTGCGCGGCGACGCACGCTATCCGAAGTTGATCGGCGACGGCGAGGCGGCGCAACGGCTGCAGGAACAGCATTCATGAGCGCACCCCAGCCTTCATTCTTCGCCGAGCTCAAGCGCCGCAACGTCTACAAGGTCGGCGCCATGTACGGCGTCGCCGGCTGGCTGCTGGTGCAGGTGGCGACGCAGGTGTTTCCCTTCTTCGACATCCCCAACTGGGTGGTGCGGGTGGTGGTCATCGCCATCGTCGCCGGCTTCCCGCTGGCGCTGGTGCTGTCCTGGATCTACGAGCTGACGCCGCAGGGCATCGTCAAGACCGACGAAGTGGCGCCGGACGCGTCGATCACGCGCCACACCGGGCAGCGGCTGAACCACGCCATCATCGCCACGCTGAGCCTGGCGGTGCTGGTGCTGCTCGGCAGGATGCTCTGGCCGCACGCGGCGGGCACGGCCGGCGGCGCCGCGGCGCCCGGCGGCGACAAGTCCATCGCCGTGTTGCCCTTCGCCAACCTCAGCCGCGATCCCGACAACGCCTTCTTCGCCGACGGCATGCAGGACGAGATCCTGACCAAGCTGGCCAGGATCGGCGCGCTGCGCGTGGTGTCGCGCACCTCGACCCAGCGCTACGCCAGCGCGCCGCCGAACGTGGCCGAGATCGCCAGGCAGCTCGGCGTGTCCAACATCCTCGAAGGCAGCGTGCAGAAGTCCGGCAACGCCGTGCACATCAACGTGCAGCTGATCCGCGCCGACGGCGACCAGCACCTGTGGGCGGAGAGCTACAACCGCAAGCTCGACGACATGTTCGGCGTCGAAGGCGAGGTGGCGCAGGCGGTGGCGGAAGCGCTCAACACCCGGCTCAGCGGCGCCGAGCAGGAGGCCGTGGCGGCCAAGCCGACCTCGGATCCGGACGCCTACCAGGCCTACCTGCGCGGCCGCGCGCTGCTCGGCGCCGACTACTCCGACGGCGTCAACCAGCGCGCGCTCGGCTACTTCGAGGAAGCGGTGCGGCGCGACCCGGGCTTCGAGCTGGCCTGGGCGCAGATCGCCTTGGCGCGCAGCGTGCTGTATTTCGACGGCTGGGACCTCGCCCACAGCACCGCGGGGGCGGTACGCGAGGCCGCGGAAACGGCGCTCCGCATCGCCCCCGACTCGGGCGAGGCGCTCAAGGCGCACGGCTACTACCTGTATCGCGTCGAGCATGACTACGAAGGTGCGATGCGCGACTTCCGGCAGGCCCTGGCCAAGCTGCCGAACGACCGCGACCTGCTGGAGGGCATGTTCCTGGTGCAGCGGCGCATGGGCAAGTGGGACGAGGCCATCGCCGTCTCGACCGAGCTGATCCGGCGCAACCCGAGCGATGTGGGGGTGATCGCGCCGATGGGCTGCGAGGGCCTCAACTACATGCGCCGCTTCGACGAGGCGCGCGACTACCTCAACCGCGCCCTCGCGGTAAGCCCCGAGGGGGCCAACACCCTCGCCTGCCTGGCGCAGATCGAGCAGGCCCTCGGCCACCTCGATGCCGCCGAGTCGCAGCTCGCCCACGCGCGCATCGACATGCAGGATCTCGGCGGCTACCTCGCCATCCAGCAGGCGATGTACCGCCGCGACTACCGCAAGGTGGAGGCGATGGTCGAGCCGTCGCTGCCGAAGGAGGACGCCCTGCTCACCGCTCCGGACCTGCAGAACCTGGTCTGCCTCGGCTACGCCAGGAAATGGCTCGGGGACGCCGCCGGTGCGCGCGCCGCTTTCGAGCGGGCTGCCCGCACCCTGGCGGGCAGCCCGGACGTGATGGAGCACGTGGAACTGATCGGCCACCAGACCCTGGCCCTGGCCTACGCCGGGCTCGGCCGCGAGCAGGATGCGCTGGAGGCGGCGCGCATCGGCGCGCAGCTGAACGCCGGCGATGCCATCAAGCTGCCGACGGCCCTGGCCGCCCAGGCGCAGGTGTACGCCCAGCTCGGACAAGTCGATGCCGCCATCGCTCTGCTGCCCCGCCTGCTGACCATGCCGGCCGGGCTCACCCCGCCGCTGCTGGCGCAGGATCCGCTGTGGGACCCGATCCGCCAGGACCCGCGCTTCCAGAAGCTGGCCGGGGCAAGCCGGACATGAACGACTCCACGCCCGACGACCGGCCGCAGCCGCCTCCCGCCGGCTCGGGCTATACCTCGCCCGAACCGCTGGAGCTGGCGATGGAAGCGCTCGCCTCCGGCCGCGCGCCGGACCCGACCGCGCGCACCCTGCTGCAGCGGCAGACCAGGCTGGTGGAGATGCAGATTCAGCAGATCCACCTGCGGCGCTGGCTGCTCGGCGTCGTGGCGGCGCTGCTGCTGATCGGGACCGTCGCGGTCCTCCGCGCCGCCGCCCGCGACTCCAGCCTGGTGATCGAAGCGTTCACGGCGCCGCCCGACCTGGAAGCCCAGGGCCTGGGCGGCGAGACGCTGGCAGGCCTGATGCTGGACAAGCTGGCGACGATGGACGCGCAGACCGACAGCTTCCGCTCGCACGAGACCTTGAAGAACGACTGGAGCGGCGACATCAAGGTGGAGATTCCCAACACCGGCATCTCCATCGGCCAGCTCGACCGCGGCCTGCGCCGCTGGCTCGGCCACCAGACACGGGTGGCCGGCAGCGTGTTCCACCGCGGCGACAAGCTGGTGCTGGCGCTGCACGGCAGCGGCGGCCTGGCGCGGGAGTTCAGCGCTCCCGCCGATGCGCTGGAGCCGCTGCTGCAACAGGGCGCCGAGGCGGTGTACCACGCCACCCAGCCCGACCAGTTCAGCAAATACCTGGAGGAGCATGACCGCGGCGCAGAAGCGCTGGCGGTGGCGCGCGAAGTCGCCGCCAGCGGTCCGCTCAAGGAGCGCGCCTGGGGCTACGCCCAGATCGCCAACCTGCTCTTCTCCAGCGACATACCCGGGGCGCTGGAAGCGGGGCGCCGCGCAGTGGAACTCGATCCGGACAACAGCCTGGCGCTGCTCAACTACTCCGGCGCCCAGATCCTGCTGGGGCACGACGAAGATGGCCTGCGCAACCTCGCCCGCGGCGGCAGGATGGCCAAGGCCGGCGGCAATGGCCTGTCCGAGGCGGGAATCCTCTTCGGCGTGATCAACATCGGCGGCTACGACGACATGAGCGCGGACTACGGCGCGGCGCTGCGCTTCTTCTCCAGCCCGCAGGCCGAGGTCAGTTACTACGGCTACACCCAGCTCGTGCCCGGCCTGCGCGCAAGCGAGCTGGCGCACCTGCACGAGGTCGCCGCCGCGGCGGCGGTCCCGGGCGTGCTGCCGGATACCGACCTGCCCAAGTACCTGTCGTTCTGGAACCAGCTTTATCTGCCGGCCTACGACCGCGCGGTGGAGTCGCAGGACTGGGCGGCGGCACTGGCCGACCTCGAGGAAGTCGATCGCGCCGGCGCTTCGCAGGGCTACCTCGGCAATTTCGCCCGCCAGCGCATGCTGCCGGCCCTGCGCGCGCAGGTGCTGGCGCATCTGCACCGCTTCGCCGAGGCGCGCGAGGCGCTGGCCGCGCTGCCTCTGGACTGCTACCCCTGCGTCCGCGCACGCGGCGTGGTCGCAGGGCTGGCCGGCGATGCGGCCGCGGCCGACCGCTGGTTCGGCGAGGCGCAGCGGCAGGCGCCGTCCCTGCCCTTCGCGTACTACGAGTGGGGCCAGGCGAAGCTGGAGCGCGGCGATGCGCAGGGCGCGACCAGCCTGTTCCGCCAGGCCGAGGCGAAGGCCCCGCACTGGGCCGATCCGTACAAGGCCGAAGGCGACGCGCTGGTGCGCCTGAAGGAAACATCCGGGGCGCTGGACCGCTACGCCGCCGCCGGGCAATACGCGCCGCGCTGGGGGGCGTTGCACCTGGCCTGGGGCCGCGCCTTCGACGCGCTGCAGCGCCGCGACGAGGCGCGCGCCAGGTACCAGGCCGCGGCCGGCATGGACCTGACGGCGGCGGACCGCGCGGCGGTGAACAGCCTCCTGGGCAGCCCGGCTGTGCCATGAGCGGACAAGCTCTCGCTCCTGGCCGGGCTGCAGCGCCGCAACGACGGCGGACGATCAACCCATCGCCGAACCCCTGAAAATGACGCCTGCGGCGCCCCTTTTCTTCTTACATATTTCTTACAACGCAATTAAGAAAAAAAGACTAGGCTGATCCGCAGATGGCCTAGGGAAGCTGGACGTTTAACCGCTGTCCACGCTGCAGGGGAAATCTGTTTCATTCGATCGGAACGACGTGCGACCCGTCAGGGGCCGCATTTTCGTTGATCGCCAGGGCGGGGGCAGAGGCAAGGGTTCGGCGGGGCCGTCGAACAACCCTTAACTCTGA
>DASRFD010000083.1:0-3365 GCA_035651715.1 Nevskia sp. | reverse complement strand
GACGATGTCGAGCTTGCCGGTCTCCAGCGCCGGCGGCAGGTGCACCGTGGTCGACTGGTAGTTGGCGCGGATCGAGCAGCCCTGGCCGCAGGGCGTCGCCCAGAAGCAGGGGCTGCGGCGCTGCATGTCGCGCGCGACGATCTCCTGCGCGGCGGCATTGCCCGGATGCAGCCGGGCCGGGCTGTTGCGGTGATCCAGCGCCTGGGTCAGCACGGCGCGGTGCCCCGCGATCGTCGGCAGGCCGAGTTTCTCGCCGTGCTTTTTGATCAGCAGGTCGCTGACGAACGGCCTGGGCGGCGGCAGCAGGCAGCCCTCGGGCGAGTCCGGCGTGTTCTCCAGGCCCTCGTTGCTGCCGTAGATGCCGACCAGCAGTTCGACCTTGTCGTAATACGGCGCCAGGTCCTGGTAGGAGATCGGCCAGTCGAAGCCCAGGCCGTCGCGGGAACGGGGCTTGAAGTCGTACGGCCCGTTGCGCAGCGCCATGCGCCCCCAGTGATTGGTGCGGCCGCCGAGCATGCGCGCGCGCCACCACTTGAACTGCCCCTCCTGCCCTTCCCCCGCGCTGAGGTAAGGCTCGCCCGGCACCTGCCAGCCGCCGTCGACGGTGGCGTCGTAGAACCCGAACGGCTTCTCCGGCGTGGCGCTGCCGCGCAGCGGCGCCATCTCCGGCGTCTGGAACATCGCCGTTTCGGTGGCCGGGTCGTACCTGCGGCCGGCCTCCAGCAGCAGCACCCGCGCGCCCTCCATCGTCAGCGTGTAGGCCATCTGCCCGCCGCCGGCGCCGGAGCCGACCACGACGACGTCGTAGTCGGCCGCGGCAATCGCGTCGGCTTCGATGAACGGCATTGCTAGGGCGTGCCCGGTTCAACGACCTGGGCGGCCGCGAACCGGCTGCGGACTGCTGGCTCCTCCCGGCGTGGTGTCGGCTGCGCTGATCCCATCTCTCCCTCGGCGGTTCTCATGATGGATTTGTCGCATGGCCGTCCCGCAGCGGCTACGCAATAGTTGACCACGGAGGCGTGCGCGTTTGGCCCCGGCCCGGCCGCCCGAAGCACCCGGCGGCCGCCCCTCATCGGGTGGTGATTTCCACGTTCCTGAACTCCGCCGTCTCGTCGAACGAACCCAGGCCGACCTGGCCGGGGCCGAGGCTCACGTCCACCGCACCGAGGGCGGGCACGGCCCTGCCGTCCACCGTGACCGCGATCGCGCCGCTCCTCGCGTCATGCGTCAGCTTGGCATGATACCAATGGTTATTCCGGGGAAAGGCGGGCGGGCCTTCGGGCCGGCTGATGCGCACCCGTTCGCCGCCGTAGACGTGGAACACGCCGTTGTGGGCCGGAACCCCGGTGCCGGCGTCGATGGACAGATGAACGTAATCGAAATGCGCGGCATCCCGGTAGGCGAAGACGATGATCAGCGAGCGGCCCAGCGGCTTGACGTCGGCCTCGACGGTCAGCTCGTCGTAGCGGGGGATCTCCGTCAGGGCGAACTGGACCGGGCGGCGCGGACCGGGCGGCGGCTCCCTGCCGGTGACCAGGTGCAGCGTGGCCGCGCCGCCTTCCCCGCCGAGCCGCCAGTCCGCGGCGGCGGGAACCGTCCACTGGCGGCCGAACACCGCAAGCGCGTCCGCGGCCTGGACCGCGGAGGTCCACAGCAGCAGCGGGGCGAAGAGGATCCGCTTCATCGGCAGCCGGCGGGGCCGCCGGCTTCGCCCAGGGCGCCGTCGGCCGGCACGTCCTGTCCGCCCCAGGCCTGCTGCTGGGTCCAGGGCCGGGGCGGGTTCTTCCAGAACGGATCGTCCGGCGGCAGCCCCAGCGGCAGCCACGCGGCGGAGCAGAGGTAGCAGCTGCCGGTGGAAATGTATTCCTCGCCGATGGCGGGCTGATGCCCGCAGAAGCCCACCGTCAGCCAGCCCCGCGGGTCGAATGTGCCCGGGGCCTCGATCATGCGGCGCATCACCGCGGTCAGCGCGCCGCGGACCTGCTCCGGCGTGACGCCGTCCGGCAGCTGCCGCCGCAGCGCCATGGCGGCGAGGAGGTGGAACGCGCCGAAGCGGTAGCTCAGCGAGCGGCCGATGGCGGGATAAGTCCCCTCCGGGCTGATCAGCCGCTCCTGGATGGCGGCGTAGCGCTGCGCCCGCGCCAGCGCCGGCGGCCGCATGGAATCCCAGTCGGCGGAGTGGCGGGAGAGGCTGTCCAGCACGTCGAGCAGCAGCGGCTGGATCACGAAGCTGTTGTAGTAGTCCCAGTGGAACTGCGGCCCGTCGCCATAGGTGCCGTCGCCCAGGTACCAGCTCTGATGCTGGCGCAGCGCGTAGTCGACGCGGACCTTGTCCCACCACTCGCCCATGAAGGCGAGGCCGGCTTCCACCATGGCGCTGAACAGCAGCCAGTTGTTGAACCAGGGACGGATCACCCGGGTCGATTGCAGGGCCTGCGCCAGCTGGCGCCGGGTCTTCCGGTCCAGTTCCTGCCACAGCACGGTGGGCGCGCGCAGCACCGCCTGGGTCAGGAAGGCCGCGTCCACCAGGGGCTGGGCGCCGTCGTTGAAATTCATGAAGTCGGGCGAGGCCGGGTCGGTCGCGGCGCGGATGGCGGCGTGTGCCCACTCGATATGCTGCCGCCGCAGCTGCCCCTCCGGCCCCTCGTCCGGCCCCGACTCGAGCCATGGCGCGAGGCCGCACAGGAGCCGGCCCGCCGCCTCCAGGTAGGTGAAGCGGCGGCGGTCCGCCAGGTTGCCGTGCGGCGCCTCCACCGGCATCAGCGCCTTCAGCTTCTGCCGGCTCAGGGCCCGCAGCACCGGCTCGGACACGCGCGACACGATCTGGATCCAATAGCGCCGGTCCTCTTCTCCCGGCCGCGCCGGCGGCAGCGCCAGCGCGGGGGCGGAGCCCAGCGCGCCCGCGGCGGCGACGCTCTTGAGGAAGGCCCGGCGGGCGAGGCCCTTGCCGGCTGCGCGGTGGTCCGACACTCAGAGCTCCTTGCGCCGCATGCCGTCGAGGATATGGTCGGCGACGCGCCAGGCGTTCGCCATGATGGTCAGGGTCGGGTTCTTGTCCGGCAGGGAGGGAAACGGCGCGCCGTCGGCGACGAACAGGTTGGCGACGTCCCAGGTCCGGCACCGGGGGTCGAGCACCGAGGTGCGCGGATCGGCGCCCATCATCGCCCCGCCGACCTCGTGGCTGATGCTGCCGCCCGGCGCGATCGCCTTGGCGCCGTCCGCTTCCGGCGGCCGATGCAGGCGGCCGCCCATCGCCCCGATGAGGTCGGCGAAGGTCTGCTGCATGTGCGCGGCCTGCCGCGTCTCGTGCTCCGACCATTTCCAGTGGAAGCGCAGCACCGGGATGCCCCATTTGTCCTTCACCG
>DASRFD010000082.1:0-62411 GCA_035651715.1 Nevskia sp. | reverse complement strand
AACGTCGCTTCACCTGAGTCGAACAGGGCCCGGCCGCACAGCCGGGCCTTGTTTTTTGAGGCGGGCGGACGAGCGAGCCGCCGCGCTTCCGCCCAAAACCGCGCCGGGCAAGGCGCAGCCCGCCGCGCCATGAACCGTGCGGCCGCGGCCGGCGACGCGCCATGGCGCGACTTCCGGCGGCAGGCCGGGCCTGGCGGCCGTTCCCACGCAGCGCCGCGGCGGTCGCCGCTCGTGTACATTCAGTACACTACGCTCCTCTTTCGTTGCGCCGGGCGAGAACAGCGGTCGGCGCAGCGACTAAAATGGTCGTCAGTAGGCCAAAGAGTCGAAAAATCATGAAACTCGCAGACATCCTCAGCGCCAGCCGCGTCGCCTCGGGCGTCACGGTGACCAGCAAGAAGCGCGCCCTGGAGGAGATCGCCAAGCTGCTGGCGCAGGGCGCCCCCAGCGTCAGCCACGTCGACATCCTCAACAGCCTCGCCAACCGCGAGAAGCTGGGCAGCACCGGCCTCGGCCATGGCGTGGCGATTCCGCACGGCCGCATGGCCGGCATCAGCGGCAGCGTCGGCGCCTTCGTCCGCCTGAAGCACCCGGTGGACTACGAGACCCACGACGGCCAGCCGGTGGACCTGGTGTTCGGCCTGCTGGTGCCGCAGAACGCGACCGGCGAACACCTGCAGCACCTCGCCGCCATCGCCGAGAAGTTTTCCGACGACGCCTTCTGCACCCAGGTGCGCGAGGCCGCCGACGAGGCGGCGCTGCACGCGCTGCTGACGCGCTAAGGCGCATTCACCGGGGCTTCCGCCACGCCTGCCCAGCCTCAGCCGCCGCAAGCCAGCGCTCACGGCGTCTTCCTCGAGGTCGAAGGGCTCGGCGTGTTCCTGCGCGGCGCCAGCGGCGCCGGCAAGAGCGAAATCGGCCTGGAGCTGCTCAGCCGCGGCCACAAGCTGGTCGCCGACGACATCGTCGAGTGGCGGCGCGGCGCCGACGGCCGCGTGCGCGGCCACTGCCCGCCGCTGCTGGAGGGCTTCATCGAGGTGCGCGGCCTGGGCATCCTCAACGCGCGGCGGCTCTACGGCGAGGCTGCCGTCACCGCCTCGGCGGCCCTGGACCTGGTGATCGACCTGGGCGTCAGCGGCGAGGCGACGCCGGACGAGCGCCTGCACGGCCGCCGCGGCACGCTGACCGTGCTCGGCGCGGCGGTGCCGGAAATCTCGCTGCCGCGCCGCGTCGGGCATAATCTCGCTGTACTGGTCGAGGCGGCCTGCCGCGACCACCGGCTGCGCCTGTCGGGCTATTGCGCCGACGACGACCTGGTGGAGCGGCAGCGGCGCCAGTTGGATCAGCCCGGCTCCTAACCAACCTCGCGCCATGCGCCTCGTCATCGTCAGCGGACTGTCCGGCACCGGCAAGACCGTGGCCCTCAAGCTTTACGAGGACCTCGGCTACTACTGCATCGACAACATACCGCTGGACCTGGCGCTGCCGCTGATCGCGCACGCGGTCAGCCACCCCGATCCGCGCTACAGCGAGTTCGCCATCGGCGTCGATGCGCGGGCCAGCCCGTCGGAGATCAAGAATTTCCCCGAGGTGCTGAAGGCGCTGCGCGAGCAGGGCGTGCACGTGCACGTGCTGTTCCTCACCGCCGACGATCAGGTGATCCTGCGCCGCTACAACGAGACGCGGCGCAAGCATCCGCTGTCCGGGCCGGAGGTTTCGCTGGCCGAGGCGATGCGCCTGGAGCGCAAGCTGCTGGAGCCGATCGCGGCGCTGGCCGACGACCTGCTCGACACCTCGTCGATGAACCTGCACGACCTGCGCAGCGCCATCCACCAACGCCAGCCGGAAGCCGGCAGCGGCCGCCTGGCGGTGCTGTTCCAGTCGTTCGGCTTCAAGAACGGCCTGCCCGACGGCGCCGACTTCGTCTTCGACGTGCGCAACCTGCCCAACCCGCACTGGGTGCCGGAGCTGCGCCCGCTCACCGGCCGCGACGAGGCGGTGGCGAAGTACCTGGAGGAGCACGCCGAGACCACGGCGATGCTCGACGACATCCGCACGTTCCTGGCGCACTGGCTGCCCTCGTTCCAGCAGCAGGACCGCAGCTACGTCACGGTGGCCATCGGCTGCACCGGCGGCCAGCACCGCTCGGTCTATCTCGTCGAGCAGCTGGCGGCCTCCTTCCAGGGCCGCTTCGGCCAGGTCATCGCCAAGCACCGGGAACTGGGCCTGTGACGCAGCCGCTCGGAGGCGCCGGGCGGGTCGGCGTGCTGCTGGTGACGCACGGCAAGCTCGGCCACTTCCTGCTCGACACCATGGCCGACATGATCGGCCCGCTGCCGCTGGCCTCGGACGTGCTGGAGGTGCGGCGGGTCCAGGCCACCGACGTGCTGCTGCTGCAGGGGCGCCGCATGATCGAGCGGCTCGACCGCGGCGCCGGCGTGCTGCTGCTCACCGACGCCTTCGGCTCCACGCCCAGCAACATCGCCAACCGCCTGGCCGAGGCGCCGCGCACCGCGGTGGTGGCCGGCGTCAACCTGCCGATGCTGGTCAAGGTCTTCAATTATCCGCTGCTCGACCTGGACGCGATGAGCCGCGCCGCGGTCGAGGGCGGACAGCGCGGCGTGGTGATCTGCCCGCCGCCGGACAAGGGATAGGGATGGACAAGAACCACGAGCACAAGCCGATCGAGAAGACGGTGACCATCGTCAACCGCCTGGGCCTGCACGCGCGCGCCGCCGCCAAGCTGGTGACCCTGGCGGCCAAGTATCAAAGCGCGGTGCAGGTGCGCAAGGACGGCCGCGAGGTCAGCGGCAAGAGCATCATGGGCGTGATGATGCTGGCCGCCGCCCAGGGCAGCCACATCACCCTGGTGGCGCAGGGCCCGGACGCCGCCGAGGCGATCGAGGCGCTGGCGGCGCTGGTCGCCAACCGGTTCGAAGAGGAAGCGTGACGACGGCGGCTGCCAGCGGTCGGTGGTCCGTGGCCGGTTCGCCGCCGGCGCAGGAAGCGCGCCGGCCCGGCTTCGGCTTTAGCCGGCGCGCGGCCGCCGGCGGCCGGCCGCTGAAACGTTCCGCGGAGCGCGCCGCATGAGCCTGTGGCTGAGCGGCATCGGGGTGTCCAGGGGCATCGGCATCGGCCGCGTGCAGCGCCTGCACGGCGACCTGGAGATTCCCGAATACAGCGTGCCGGAGTCGGAGATCGAGCACGAGGTGACGCGCTTCTTCGGCGCGCAGCGCCGGGCCAAGGAGCAGCTGCGCCAGATCCGCGCCCGCATCCCCGGCGGCGCGCCGGGCGAAATCGCGGCCTTCATCGACACCCACCTGCTGATGCTCGACGACCGCTCGCTGACCGAGGCGGTGGTGGCGCTGATCCGCAGCACGCTGTGCAACGCCGAGGCGGCGCTGAAGAAGCAGCGCGACGCGCTGACCGCGGTGTTCGAGCAGATGGAGGACCCCTACCTGCGCTCGCGCAAGGACGACGTGCAGCACGTCTCCGCGCGCATCCTGCGCATCCTCACCCGGCAGGAGCAGGACCGCTCCGCGTCCGCCGCCCGCGCCGAAGGCGGCGAGCCGCCGGTGATCGTCGCCGACGACATCACGCCCGCCGACATCATCCTGCTGTCGCAGCAGGGGGTGGCGGCCTTCATCACCGAGTACGGCGGACCGCTGTCGCACACCGCGATCCTGGCGCGCAGCTTCGGCATCCCGGCCATCGTCGGCCTGCACGGCGCGCGCCGCCTGCTGCGCGAGAACGAGACGGTCATCGTCGACGGCGCCCTCGGCCATGCCCTGGCCGACCCGGACCACCAGGCGCAGGACTTCTTCCAGGCCAAGCGCCGGCGCCAGCAGGCCGACCGCGCCGCGCTCAACCAGCTGCGCGACAAGCCGGCGATCTCGCGCGACGGCGTGCACATCACCCTGCTCGCCAACATCGAGATGAGCGAGGACGCGCAGCACGCCGCCGAGCTGGGCGCCTCCGGCGTGGGCCTTTACCGCACCGAGTTCCTCTACATGAACCGGCGCGACCTGCCGGGCGAGGAGGAGCAGTACCAGGCCTATGCGCGGGTGGTGGCGGCGGTGCAGGGGCCGATCACCATCCGCACCCTCGACCTGGGCGCCGACAAGCAGGTCGACTCCGGCAGCCGCCAGGGACCGACGCCGAACAACCCGGCGCTGGGCCTGCGCGCCATCCGCCTGTGCCTGAAGGAGCCGGAGCTGTTCCGCACCCAGGTGCGCGCCCTGCTGCGCGCCTCGGCCCACGGCGCGATGCAGATCATGCTGCCGATGATCTCCAGCGTGCAGGAGTTCCGCCAGGCGCAGCAGATCATCGCCGCGGCGCGCGAGCAGCTGCGCGCCGAGGGCCATGCGCTGGCGGACGAGGTTCCGGTCGGCGCCATGATCGAGGTGCCGGCCGCCGCCCTCGCCGCGCCGCTGCTGGCGCGGCACGCCCGCTTCTTCTCGATCGGCACCAATGACCTGATCCAGTACACCCTGGCGATCGACCGCGTCGACGAGGAGGTCAACTACCTCTACGACCCGCTGCACCCGGCGGTGCTGCGCCTGATCCGCATGACCATCGAAGCCGGCGAGCGCGCCGGCGTGCCGGTGGCGATGTGCGGCGAGATGGCCGGCGACCCGCGCTATACCCGCCTGCTGCTGGGCCTGGGGCTGACCGAATTCTCGATGCACCCGGCCAGCGTGCTGGAGGTCAAGCGCATCATCATCGAATCCGACGTCGGCCAGCTGCGCCGCCTGGCCCAGCGCGCGCTGGAAGCCGGCAGCGTGCGCGAATTCCAGGACTTGGTGGCGGCGTTCGGCCACGCCTAGCCGGCCGCGCCGGACCATCCTCGCGGCAGCCGGCCTGCCGGCGAAGAAACAATTATTGCAGCGCGGTGTCCATCCGGCCGGCCGCCGCCGGCCCGGCTCCTACAAGAACCGGGTTTGAATTACAGTAGGCAGACCAAGAACCAATGCTGCGGCGGCCGTCGAGAGCGCCGGCCGTCGCGGCGCAGAAACCTCGGAGCGCCTTCACGCGCAATTCTTCGCAGCCCGCGTCCCGGGATGCGCCCCGCCGGCCAGATCCGGCTGCGGGCTGCGTTCGCGGCGCGGGCATGCAGCCAAAGGTCCAGGAGACCGACCATGAGTACCCAACAGCCGACCATCATCTACACCCTGACCGATGAGGCTCCGCTGCTCGCAACCTACGCCTTCCTGCCGGTGATCCGCACGTTCGCGGCCCCGGCCGGCATCAAGATCACCACCAGCGACATCTCGGTGGCGGCGCGCATCCTCGGCGAATTCCCCGACTTCCTCACCGAGGAGCAGCGCGTTCCCGACAACCTGGCCGAGCTGGGCCGCCTGACCCTGCTGCCGGACACCAACATCATCAAGCTGCCCAACATCAGCGCCTCGGTGCCGCAGCTGACCAGCGCCATCCGCGAGCTGCAGGCCAAGGGCTACAAGGTGCCGGACTATCCCGAGGACCCGAAGACCGAGCAGGAGATCGCGATCCGCAAGCGCTACTCCAAGTGCCTGGGCAGCGCCGTCAACCCGGTGCTGCGCGAGGGCAACTCCGACCGCCGCGCGCCCAAGGCGGTGAAGGACTATGCCCGCCGCCATCCGCACAGCATGGGCGAGTGGAGCATGGCCTCGCGCACCCACGTGGCGCACATGAAGCACGGCGACTTCTACCATGGCGAGAAGTCGATGACCCTGGACCGCGCCCGCAACGTCAAGATGGAGCTGCTGACCAGGAGCGGCAAGTCCATCGTGCTCAAGCCCCGGGTCGAGCTGCTCGACGGCGAGGTCATCGACAGCATGTTCATGAGCAAGAAGGCGCTCTGCGCCTTCTACGAGGAGCAGATGGAGGATGCGCGCAAGACCGGCGTGATGTTCTCGCTGCACGTCAAGGCGACGATGATGAAGGTGTCGCACCCGATCGTCTTCGGCCATGCCGTGCGGATCTTCTACAAGGAGGCCTTCGCCAAGCACGGCAAGCTGTTCGACGAGCTGGGCGTCAACGTCAACAACGGCCTGGTCAGCCTGTTCGAGAAGATCGAATCCCTGCCCACCAGCCAGCGCGAGGAGATCATCCGCGACCTGCACGCCTGCCACGAGCACCGCCCGGAGCTGGCGATGGTCGACTCGGCCAAGGGCATCTCCAACCTGCACGCGCCGAACGACGTCATCGTCGACGCCTCGATGCCGGCGATGATCCGCCTCGGCGGCAAGATGTACGGCGCCGACGGCCGCCCCAAGGACACCAAGGCGGTGATCCCGGAGAGCACCTTCGCCCGCATCTACCAGGAGATCATCAACTTCTGCAAGACCAACGGCGCCTTCGATCCGGTGACCATGGGCACGGTGCCCAACGTCGGCCTGATGGCGCAGCAGGCCGAGGAGTACGGCTCGCACGACAAGACCTTCGAGATCCCCGAGGACGGCGAGGCGCGCATCACCGACCTCGACACCGGCGAGGTGCTGCTGGTGCAGCACGTCGAAACCGGCGACATCTGGCGCATGTGCCAGGTGAAGGACGCGCCGATCCAGGACTGGGTCAAGCTGGCCGTGACCCGCGCGCGCAACTCCGGCATGCCGGTGGTGTTCTGGCTCGACCCGTACCGCCCGCACGAGGCCGAGCTGATCAAGAAGGTGCACAAGTACCTGGCCGACCACGACACCAGCGGCCTGGACATCCAGATCATGTCGCAGGTGCGCGCCATGCGTTACACCCTGGAGCGCGTGATCCGCGGCCTCGACACCATCTCCGCCACCGGCAACATCCTGCGCGACTACCTCACCGACCTGTTCCCGATCATGGAGCTGGGCACCAGCGCCAAGATGCTGTCGATCGTGCCGCTGATGGCCGGCGGCGGCATGTACGAGACCGGCGCCGGCGGCTCGGCGCCGAAGCACGTCAAGCAGCTGGTCGAGGAAAACCACCTGCGCTGGGATTCGCTCGGCGAGTTCATGGCCCTGGCGGTGAGCCTGGAGGATCTCGGCATCAAGAGCGGCAACGCCCAGGCCAAGATCCTGGCGCGGACGCTCGACGCCGCCACCGGCCGGCTGCTGGAGAACAACAAGAGCCCCTCGCCCAAGACCGGGCAGCTCGACAACCGCGGCAGCCAGTTCTACCTGACCCTGTACTGGGCGCAGGAGCTGGCGGCGCAGACCGAGGACCCCGCCCTGCAGGCGAAATTCGAGCCGCTGGCCAAGACCCTCGCCGCGCAGGAGCAGGCCATCCTCGCCGAGCTGACCGCGGTGCAGGGCCAGCCGGCCGACATCGGCGGCTACTACATGGCCGACCCGCAGAAGCTGAACGCGGTGATGCGTCCGAGCGCGACCTTCAACGCGGTGCTGGAGTCGCTGGCGGCCTGAAGCCGCCGCGCCGGCGCTGTCCGTCCAGGGTGTCCGCGGCCTTGTCCGCGGACACCTTTTTTATCGGCCGCGCCGCCGAATACTGAGCAAAAACAAGCGTCAGGCGGCTGGCACCGGCCTTGCTCCGCCCGTTCCGGGATTCCCACCGGAGCGGCGGATGCACAAGCGGTACTGGAGCGGACTGATCGCGCTGGCCTGGACCGGCGCGGCGCAGGCCAACGACCTGCTTGACGCCTATCACCAGGCCCAGGCGCAGGACACCACCCTGCAGGCGGCGCTGTACCAGCGCGGCGCGGCGGTCGAGGCGCGGCCGCAGGCGCTGGCCGCCTTCCTGCCGCAGCTGGACGCCAACGCGCAGTACGCGCGCGACAAGATCAGCAGCGGCGGCAGCTCGCCCAATGTTCCCGGCACCACCGCGCCCGGCGGCTCGAGCCAGGGCGTGAGCTTCGGCAACACCGGCACCTACGCCCTGAGCCTGAACCAGCAGCTGTGGAGCTTCCAGTCCTTCCACAAGCTGGCCGAGGCCAGCCTGCAGGCGGCGCAGGCGGAGGCGGCGTACCGCGACGCCCGGCAGAGCCTGATCCTGCGCGTGGCCAAGGCCTATTTCGCGGTGCTCGCCGCCGGCGACACCCTGCGCACCAACCAGCTCGAGCGCGAGGCCTACGCCGGGCTGCTGGCGCAGGCGCGCAAGCGCGTCGACCACGGCCTGTCGCCGCAGAGCGACGTCAAGGAGGCGCAGTCGTTCTACGACGTCACCGCCGCCAGCGTGATCGACGCCGGGTCGGCGCTGGACGACGCGCAGCGCGCGCTGGCCGAGCTGACCGCCCATCCGGCCGCCGCCACGGCGCCGCTGCGCGAGGAGATCCCGCTGGCGCCGCCGCAGCCGGCCAGCGCCGGCGACTGGGTGCAGGCCGCGCTGCGCGACAATTACGCGCTGAACGCGGCGGACCTGCAGGCCCAGGCGGCGCAGCGCGAGATCGGCGCCAGCCGGGCCAAGGCCTTCCCCACCCTCAACCTGCAGGCCTCGCTCAACCGCTACGACTACTCGCAGCAGCTCGGCAGCGACCAGCGCGACGACCGCATCGGCCTGGTGGTGGACTGGCCGCTGTTCCAGGGCGGCGCGGTGGCCTCGCAGGTGCGGCAGGCGCGCAACACCTGGCAGCAGCTGCGGGCGCAGTATGAAGGCAGCCGCCGCGAGGTCGAGCGCCAGACCCATGCGGCCTACCGCGGCGTGGTCGCCGGCGCCGAGAAGATCCGCAGCAACCAGCAGGCGGTGCGCTCCAACCGTGAGGCGGTGGAGGCCAGCCGCGTCGGCCTGGAAGCCGGCACGCGCAGCGAGTTTCAGTTGCTGCAGGCACAGACCAATTACTACGACGCGCTGCGCGGCTACTACCAGTCGCGTTACGACTACCTGACCAGCTCCCTGACCCTGAAGCAGCTGGCCGGCCGCCTGGGCGAGGCCGACCTCGCCGCCGTCGACACCCTGCTGCAGGCCGGCGGAGCCACGCCGTCCGCACTGTCCGGCGGGCTGTCCGCGGACACTGCCGGCAGCCCGGACGGGAATTAAACATGAACTGCATCAATGGCTTGAACACGACGCATGGCCGGCACGGCGCTTGCGCCCCTTTGCTCCGTACAGCGTTCACCACGGCCCGGAGGCCC
The DNA here is from genome assembly GCA_035651715.1 of Nevskia sp. Classification (GTDB taxonomy): domain Bacteria; phylum Pseudomonadota; class Gammaproteobacteria; order Nevskiales; family Nevskiaceae; genus Nevskia. The sequence continues at coordinate 53,373 of DASRFD010000082.1, read as the reverse complement.
GCCCATGTTTCGTGACACCTCGGCGCAGGATGTGCCCCTGAGCGGCGGCCCGGCCCGGCGCCGCCGCCTGCCCTGGGTCGCCGCGGCCGCCGCCGTGGCGCTGGCTGCGGCCGTGGCGGCGCCGGGGCTGGCCCGGCTGTTCTCGGCGCAGTCCTCGGTGAGCGCGGCGCGGCTGGCCTTCGCCACGGTGGAGCGCGGCGATTTCAACCGCGACATCACCGCCGAGGCGCGGGTGGTGGCGGCGGTGAGCCCGACCCTGTACGCGCCCAACCCCGGCACGGTGAGCCTCAAGGTGCACGCCGGCGATCAGGTGCAGAGCGGCCAGGTGCTGGCCAGCCTCGACAGCCCGGACCTGAGCAGCCGCCTGGCGCAGGAGCAGGCGGCGCTGGCCGGCCTGGAAGTCGACTACCAGGGCGCGCAGCTGGAGGCGCGCAAGCAGCAGCTGGCGGTGCAGGAAGCCTACGACAAGGCGCAGGTGGACGCGCAGACCGCCTCGCGCGAGGTGGAGCGCAGCCAGAAGGCCTACGACGAGGGCGCCTATTCCGAGCTGGCCTACCTGCGCGCCAAGGATGCCGCCGAGAAAGCGCGCTTCGACCTCGAGCACGCGCGCAAGCAGCTGGCGCTGGAGCCGGAGCAGATCCGCTTCAGCGTGCAGAGCCGGAAGCTGGCGCGTGACCGCCAGCAGCTGCTGGTAGCGGACCTGCAGCGCCAGGTCGACGGCTTGAGCCTGCGCTCGCCGGTGACCGGCCAGGTCGGCCAGGTCATCACGACCGAGCGCGCCAGCGTGGCCCGCGACGCGCCGCTGCTGACGGTGGTGGACCTGAGCGCGCTGGAACTGGAGCTGAAGGTGATCGAGAGCCAGGCGCGCGACCTGGCGGTGGGCATGCCGGCGCGGATCAGCGGCGCCGGCCGCGACTGGGACGGCCAGGTCAGCGCCGTCTCGCCCGAGGTGGTCAACGGCGAGGTGGCGGCGCGGGTCCGCTTCAGCGGCGCGGTGCCGGAAGGCCTGCGCCAGAACCAGCGCATGCAGGTGCAGGTGGTGCTGGACCGGCGCAAGGACGTGCTGACGGTGGCGCGCGGCTCCTGGCTCGATACCGAGGGCGGCCACTACGCCTACGTGGTGCACGACGGCATCGCCGAGCGGCGCCCGGTCAGCACCGGCGCCAGCAGCCTCGACAAGGTGGAAATCCTCGACGGCCTGCAGCCGGGCGACCGCATCGTCTCTTCCGGCACCGACATCTTCAACAACGCGCCGCGCGTGTTCATCAGCCGATGAGCGCGGCATTCCCGATCAACGATGGACCGCAGTGCATGTTACGCAAGGAGGTTGTCATGAGCAGCAAGACCCTGTTGATCCGCGGCGGCGGCCTGGCCGCCGCAATCACCGCCCACGCCCTGTTCGCCGGCGTCCTGCTGGCGGCGCAGCCCCTGCCCGACGGCTACCTGGCGCGGCTGGCCCCGCCGGCCGCGTCGCCGGCTGGGGAAGCGCAGTTCGCCGGGGGCGCCGCGCCGGCCGTGCGCGGCGCCGAGCTGCCCACCGCGCGCGTCGTGCGCCGCCTCAGCAAAGGACTGATCGAATGCTGAAGATGATCCATCTGGCCAAGGTCTACCGCACCGAGGTGGTGGAGACCTACGCGCTGCGCGACCTGTCGATCCACGTCCGCGAGGGCGAGTTCGTCGCCGTCACCGGGCCGTCCGGCTCGGGCAAGACCACCTTCCTCAACGTGGCCGGCATGCTGGAGACGCCGAGCCGCGGCCAGTACCTGCTGGACGGCGAGGACGTGAGCCGCCTGAGCGACGACGCGCGCTCGCGCATCCGCAACGAGAAGATCGGCTTCATCTTCCAGGCCTTCAACCTGATCCCGGACCTCAACGTGTTCGACAACGTCGACGTGCCGCTGCGCTACCGCCGCATGAGCGGCGCCGAGCGCAAGAAGCGCATCGGCGAGGCGCTGGAGCGGGTCGGCCTGTCGGCGCGCGCGCGGCACTACCCGGCCGAGCTGTCCGGCGGCCAGCAGCAGCGCGTCGCCATCGCCCGCGCCCTCGCCGGCAGCCCGCGCCTGCTGCTGGCGGACGAGCCCACCGGCAACCTCGACACGCAGATGGCGCGCGGCGTGATGGAGCTGCTCGAAGGCATCCACCGCGACGGCGCCACCATCGTCATGGTGACGCACGACCCGGAGCTGGCGGTGCGCGCGCAGCGCAACGTGCACATCATCGACGGCCAGGTGGTGGACCTCGCCGAGGAGCCGCGCTTCCACGGCGTGCACGGCGCACGGGCGCAGAGCGCGGCCTGAACCCTCCCGCTGCGCCCGCCGCGCGGGCGCAGCGGGCGAACGGACCCGATCGAACGACAGGACCAGACCATGTTCCGCTATTACCTGTGGCTGGCGGTGCGCAGCCTGCGCCGCAACCCGGTGCTGACGGCCCTGATGGTGACGGCCATCGGCCTGGGCATCGGCGCCTCGATGACCACCCTGACCATGTTCCGCGCCATGTCGGGCGACCCGATCCCGGACAAGTCCTCGCGCCTGTTCGCGCCGCAGATCGACAACTGGGGCCCCGACCACCGCGAGAAGGCCGGCGAGCCGCCGCAGGTGCAGCTGAGCTACACCGACGCCCACGCCCTGCTGGAGGCGCACCGCGGCCTGCGCCAGACCGCGATGTACGCCACCGCGTTCGCGCTGACCCCGGCCGATCCGCAGATGCGGCCGTTCCATGCCACCGGGCGCGCCGCCTATGCCGATTTCTTCGCCATGTTCGAGGCACCGTTCCGCTGGGGCGGGCCCTGGGGCAAGGCGGAGGACGACGGCCGCGCCGACGTGGTGGTGATCAGCAAGCCGCTCAACGACAAGCTGTTCGGCGGCGGCAACAGCGTCGGCAAGACGCTGCGCCTGGAGCAGCGCGACTACCGCATCGTCGGCGTGCTCGATCACTGGCAGCCGCAGCCGCGCGTCTACGACGTGGTCAACAGCACCTTCGGCGACACCGAGGACGTGTTCCTGCCCTTCACCACCGCCATCGACGAGCAGCTTGCCTACCACGGCAACAACAGCTGCATCGCCGCCAGCACCGCCGGCTGGGAGGGCCATCTGCGCTCGGAGTGCACCTGGACCCAGTTCTGGGTGGAGCTGGCCAGCGCCGACGACGCGCCGGCCTACCGCAGGTTCCTCGACGACTATGCCGCCGAGCAGCAGCGCAACGGCCGCTTCCACTGGGCGCCGCTGACGCGGCTGAGCAACGTGGCGCAGTGGATGAAGCTCAACCACGTCGTCTCCGACGAGTCGCGCATCATGGTGGCGGTGTCGTTCGGCTTCCTCTTCGTCTGCCTGGTCAACGCGGTGGGCCTGATGCTGGCCAAGTTCATGAGCCGCGCCGGCGAGACCGGCGTGCGCCGCGCCCTCGGCGCGACGCGCCGCGCCATCTTCCTGCAATGCCTGGTGGAGACCGGCGTGATCGGCCTGGGCGGCGCCGCGCTCGGGCTGGCGCTGACCGCGCTGGGGCTGGCCGGCATGCGCGCCAGCTTCAGCGAGGACCTGGTGCACCTGCTGCAGCTGGATCCGGTGGACGTGGCGCTGGCGGTGCTGCTGGCGGTGAGCTCGGCCCTGCTCGCCGGCCTGTACCCCAACTGGCGCGCCACCCAGGTGCAGCCGGCCTGGCAGCTCAAGTCCAACTAGGGCCTCCTGGGAGATCGCCATGCAGATCCGTCCGATCGTTTCCGCCATGCGCCGCAACAAGGTCGGCGCCGTCCTCATCGCGCTGCAGATGGCCGTGACCCTGGCGATCCTGTGCAACGCGCTGTTCATCATCACCCAGCGCCTGGCGCTGATGGCGCGGCCCAGCGGCCTGGACGAGGCCGACATCCTGACCCTGCGCAGCGACTGGATCGGCCAGCCCGACGACCTGCTGGCGCGCCAGCAGGCGGACCTGGCGGCGCTGCGGGCGCTGCCGGACGTGGCCGACGCCTACATCACCAACAGCGTGCCGCTGGGCACCAGCGGCTGGCTCGACGGCATCGACCTCAAGCCGGGGCAGAAGCACTCCACCGCCGATTCCACCATCTACATGGTGGACGAGCACGCGCTCGACACCCTCGGCGTCAGGCTGGTGGCCGGGCGCAACTTCACCGCGGAGGACGTGAAGAGCTACAACTTCGGCGACAACATCGACGCCGGGGTGGTCATCGTCACCAAGGCGCTTGCCGACAAGCTGTTCCCCGGCGCCGATCCGCTGGGCCGCGCCGTCTACCTCGAGGACCACATGGCGACCATCGTCGGCGTGATCGAGCGCCTGCAGACGCCGTGGGTGTCGGGCAGCGACAGCCAGAAGTTCGTCGAGCACTCGCTGCTGGCCCCGCTGCATCCGCTCGGGCCCAGCGTGCGCTTCGTCGTCCGCGCCCGGCCCGGCCGCGCCGCGGCGCTGCTGCAGCAGGTGCAGCAGGCGCTGCTGCAGGTCAACCACGCCCGCGTGCTGAGCCTGGTCAAGCCGTTCTCGCAGGTACGCGCCGAGGCCTACCGCGACGACCGCGGCCTGGCCATCATCCTCGGCGTGGTCTGCGTCTCCCTGCTCGGCATCACCGTGTTCGGCATCGTCGGCCTGACCAGCTTCTGGGTCACGCAGCGGCGCCGCCAGATCGGCGTGCGCCGCGCCCTGGGCGCGACGCGCCGGGCCATCCTCGGCTACTTCCAGACCGAGAACCTGCTGATCGCCGCCGCCGGCACCCTGCTGGGCGCGGCCTTGGCGGTGGGCCTCAACCTGTGGATGGTCTCGGCCTTCGAGATGCAGCGCATGCAGGCAGGCTACGTCGTCGGCGCCGTCGCGGCCATCCTCCTGCTCGGCCAGTTCGCGGTGCTGTGGCCGGCGCTGCGCGCCGCCTCGATCCCGCCGGCGCTGGCGACCCGCGCCACCTAGCCTGCAACGGATATGGATAGGAGCGGGCCTCGGTAAACTGGCCCTTGCCAGCCCTGTCCCGATTCCCGCAACCCGCCATGCGCACCATCCTGGTCATCGACGACAACCCCGCCGTAGGCGAAGCGCTGTCGCTGCTGTTTTCGCTGCGCGACATCCGCACGGTGGTGGCGCAGACCCCGGCCGAGGGACTGGAGCGGCTGGCGCAGGAGCCGGTCGACCTGGTGGTGCAGGACATGAACTTCAGCGCCGACACCACCTCCGGCGCCGAGGGCGCCGAGCTGTTCCGCGCCATCCGCGCGGCGCACCCCGACCTGCCGGTGATCCTGCTCACCGCCTGGACCCACCTGGAAACGGCGGTGGAGCTGGTCAAGGCCGGCGCCGCCGACTACCTGGCCAAGCCCTGGGACGACCGCCGCCTGGCGGCGACGGTGGAAAACCTGCTGGAGCTGGCGGAGAGCGCGCGCGAGGCGGCGCGCTACCGGCAGGAGCGCCGCCGCCGCCGCGAGCAGCTGGCCGGCCGCTACGACCTGCGCGGCCTGGTCTACGGCTCCACCGCGATGGAGCGCGTGGTGGAGCTGGCCTGCCAGGTGGCGCGGGCCGAGGCGCCGGTGCTGATCACCGGGCCCAACGGCGCCGGCAAGGAGCTGATCGCCGGCATCGTCCACGCCAACTCGGCGGTGAAGCAGGGCCCGTTCGTCGCGGTGAACTGCGGCGCCCTGCCCAACGACCTGGTCGAGGCCGAGCTGTTCGGCGCCGAGGCCGGCGCCTACACCGGCGCCAACCGCGGGCGCGAGGGCCGCTTCGAGCTGGCCCACGGCGGCACCCTGTTTCTCGACGAGATCGGCAACCTGCCGCTGGCCAGCCAGGTCAAGCTGCTGCGCGTGCTGGAGACCGGCGAGTTCGAGCGGCTCGGCTCGCCGCGCACGCGCAAGGTCAAGGTGCGCCTGCTCAGCGCCACCAATGCCAGGCTGGCGCAGATGGTGGCGGAAGGCACGTTCCGCGAGGATCTCTACTACCGCCTCAACGTGATCGAGATCGCGCTGCCGCCGCTGGCCGAGCGGCCCGACGACATCCTGCCGCTGGCCGAACACTTCCTCGGCGGCATGGCGCGGCTGTCGGAGGAGGCGCGCGAGGCGCTGCTGGCCCACAGCTGGCCGGGCAACGTGCGCGAGCTGAAGAACGCGATCGAGCGCGCGCGCCTGCTGTGCCGCGACGGCGTGATCGACCCGGCCGACCTCAGCCTGGCGGCGCGGCGCGTCGCCCACGGCGCCGCCGCCGAGCCGGACCGCGAGCAGATCGAGGCGGCGCTGAAGGCGGCCGGCGGCGTGGTCAGCCGCGCCGCCCAGGCGCTGGGCCTGAGCCGCCAGGCGCTGTACCGGCGGCTGGAGAAGTTCGGCCTGTCCGCGCCGCCTTGATCCGCCCGTTTCGCCCGGTGCCGCCGAAGCGGCCGCATGGTGAAGCTATTCGGCATGAACCGGTGCCGGCGCCGTATTCGCTACCACCGGCCCGGCGCCCGCGCGGCCGAGGCAGCGCTCGTAGCGCCCCTCCACCCGCTCGGCGTACCAGGCGGTGGTGAGGTGGCGCGTGATCTTGGGTCCCTTCAGGTCGATGCGCGGCAGCTGGGCGCGCGGCGGCGGCGTGCCGCCGCTCCCGGCCAGCGCGTAGACGCGCCGGTACAGCTCGGTGTCGGCGAAGTCCGGCTCCCCGGCGCGCTCCAGGTCGCGGTGGATGTCGTCCGCGTCCAGGCCCAGGCGCCGCGACAGCGCGCGCGCCGCCAGCTCGGTGTGGTCCAGGCCGGCGGTGCCGTCGGTGCGCAGCAGCGCGCCGTCCGGGGTCAGCGGCACGCCGCTGGCGACGGCGAGCGCGTGCTGGAACGCGGCATTGCGGCTGGCGTACTGGCCGGCGTTGTAGTCGGCGAAGCGGTACAGCATGCGGTCGTAGTCCGCCGCGTAGTCCAGCAGGTGGGCGGTGCCGAAGTACAGGCTGCCGCGCCGACTGAACACTTCGCGGCGCAGGCCGCGCTCCACCGGGTAGGGATAGGTGTGCCTGGCGGCGTAGCGCTCGGCATAGGCGACGCTGACCTGCATCGGACCGGCGGTGCGGATCGGGTTGCGGTCCTCCAGGAACAGCCGGCCCAGCGGCACGGAGCCGACCAGGTCCTCGTAGAGGTCGCTCAGGTCCAGCTCGGTGCGCGCCGCGGCAATGCGCTCCTGGTAGCTGCGGCCGTCCGGCGAGGGCAGGTGCAGCGCGGCGTGCACCATCAGCGCCGGCACGCCGGCGTGCGCGGCGCGCCGGTCGATCTCCTTGGCGGCGATCGCCGGCAGGCCGGGGATCACCGGGTTGGCGACGAAGCCGGACTCCTGCTCCGCCACCGCCAGCACGGCGCAGACCTGCGGCGGCGCCACCTCGAGGTTCAGCGTGGCGAAGGCGGTGTAGACATCGCCGGCCCAGCCGGCGCGGTCGGGCAGCTGCGCCGGCAGCAGGCGCAGGATCAAGGCGCGGGCCTGGTCCGGACGCAGCGGCTCCGGCCCCGGCTTCAGCTCGGGGCCGCAGGCGGCGAGCAGGGCGGCGAGCGCCAGGCAGCACCGGGCGATTGTTCGGTTCATGCCGCCATCTGAGCACAGCCGTGGGGAGCGCAGCCAGGGCCCGGGCGCCGCGCCGCGGCTTGCGCCACAATCCCGGCACTGACCCTCACCGGATCGCGATGCGCCTCTTCTCGCTGGAAGGCAAGCTGGTCCTGCTGCTCGGCGCCACCGCCGTGGCCGGCGCCGTGCTCGGCGCCACGCTCGACCACCTCGTCGAGGAGCCCTACATCGCCGTGCCGCTGGCCGGCGCGCTGCTGCTGCCGGCGGCGCTGTGGCTGGGGCAGCGCGTCAGCCAGCCGGTGACCAGCCTGCTGCGCGCGCTGGAGGGCGCGGTGGCGAGCTACCGCGACAGCGACTTCAGCTTCTCGCTGTCGGCCATCCGCCGCGACGAGTTCGGCGACCTGGCGCGGGCCCACAACCTGCTCAGCCAGGTGCTGCGCGAGCAGCGGCAGCACCTGGTGCAGCGCGAACTGCTGCTCGATACCGTGGTGCAGAACACGCCGGTGGCGCTGGTGCTGGTCGACAGCGGCGGGCACGTGGCCTACGCCAACCTCGCCGCGCGCCACCTGTTCAACGAGGGCCGCAGCCTCGCCGGCCTGGATTTCGCCGGGGTGCTGGCCGCCTCGCCGCCGCAGCTGGGCGAGGCGTTCCGGCGCAACGAGGACAGCCTGTTCTCGCTGGAGCTGGAGGGCCTGGAGGAGACCTTCCACGTGTCGCAGCGCGGCTTCCGCTTGCAGGGCCGGCCGCACCGGCTCTACCTGGTGCGGCGCATGACCCGCGAGCTGTCGCGCCAGGAAGTGGGCACCTGGAAAAAGGTGATCCGCGTCATCAGCCACGAGCTGAACAACTCGCTGGCGCCGATCTCCTCGATGGCCCACTCCGGCGGCGAGCTGGCGCGGCGCGGCGAGCTGGCGCGCCTGCCCGGCGTGTTCGCCACCATCGGCGAGCGGGCCCGGCACCTGCACCGGTTCATCGACGGCTACGCCAGCTTCGCCAAGCTGCCGGCGCCGGCGCCGGAGCGCGTGGCGCTGCGCCCCTTCCTCGACGCCCTGCAGCAGCAGCGCACCTTCCGCCTCGCCGGCGCGGCCGAGGGCGAAGGCTGGTTCGACCGCGCGCAGATCGAGCAGGTGCTGATCAACCTGCTGAAGAACGCGCACGAGGCCGGCGGCGCGGCGGAGGAAGTGGAGCTGGAGGCGGCGCGCAGCGCTGCCGAGCTGCGCCTGGAGGTGCGCGACCGCGGCAGCGGCATGAGCGAGCAGGTGCTGGCCAATGCCCTGCTGCCGTTCTACTCGACCAAGCGCAGCGGCACCGGCCTGGGCCTGGCGCTGGCGCGCGAGATCGTGGAGGCGCACGGCGGCCGCATCGCGCTGGCCAACCGCGAGGGCGGCGGGCTGCGGGTGAGCCTGAGCCTGCCGGCCCGCGCATAATGCCCCCACGGTCACGAGGGAACGACATGGAACTGGGCATGGTGGGCTTGGGCCGCATGGGCTACAACATGGCGGTGCGCCTGCTGCGCGGCGGCCATCGCGTCAGCGGCTTCGATCCGGTGGCGGACGCGCGCAAGGCGCTGGAAGCGCAGGGCGCCGCCTCGGCGCCGTCCCTGCCGGCGCTGGTGCAGGTCCTGCCGGCGCCGCGCGTGCTGTGGCTGATGCTGCCGGCCGGGCAGGTCACCGAAGACACCCTGGCGGAGCTGCTCAAGCTGCTTGGCGCCGGCGACACCGTGGTCGACGGCGGCAACTCCAACTTCCATGACACGCAGCGCCGCGCCAGGCTCTGCGCCGGACAAGGCATCGCCTTCGTCGACTGCGGCACCAGCGGCGGCATCTGGGGCCTGAAGGAAGGCTACAGCCTGATGGTCGGCGGCGAGGAGCAGGCGGTGGCGCGCCTGCGGCCGCTGTTCGAAACCCTGGCGCCGGCGCCGGACCGCGGCTGGGGCCGGGTCGGTCCGGCCGGCTCCGGCCACTACACCAAGATGGTCCACAACGGCATCGAGTACGGCCTGATGCAGGCCTACGCCGAGGGCCTGGCGATCCTGCACCGCAAGACCGAGTTCGGACTGGACCTGCACCAGATCGGCAAGATCTGGGGGCACGGCAGCGTGGTCCGCTCCTGGCTGCTGGAACTGCTCACCGAGGCCCTGGGCAGGAACCCCGGCATGCAGGGCATCGCGCCATTCGTGCCCGACTCCGGCGAGGGCCGCTGGACCGTGGACGAGGCGATCCGGCTCGACGTGGCGGCGCCGGTGATCACCCTGTCGCTGCTGGAGCGCCTGCGCTCGCGCGACGCCGACTCCTTCACCGACAAGCTGCTGTCGGTGATGCGCGGGCAGTTCGGCGGCCATCCGGTGAAGCCGGAGACCTCGCCGTCCTGAACCCGGGGGGGCCGGCCTCCAGGCCAGCAACAACCGCGATCAGCCCTGCTCCTGCCACTGCCGCGCGCCCAGAAAAATCACGCGCAGCTGCCGCACGAAGTTCTCCACCAGCTCCTGCTCCAGGTCCGGGCGCTTCGGCGGCAGGTCGAGGATGTCGATGGCGGCGTTGAGCATGGAGTTCACCACCAGGCCGCAGATCATCTGCAGCGTGGCGGTGGACAGGCCCGGCAGGGCGTTGAGGGCGCGCAGGTCCTGCGCCATCTCGTTGGTGAAGTGCGTCACCTCGCGGCGGATCGCCTCGCGGATCACCGGCGAGCCGCCGGCACGCTCGCCGGCGACGAACAGGAACTGCAGGCGGTTGTCCTCGACGTAGCGCTTGTAGGCCAGCACCGAGCTGCGGATCATGTCGGTGAAGTCGACCGGCCCGCGCCGCGCCTCGCGCAGCAGCCGGCGCAGGGTCACGCCGCCTTCCTCCACCAGGGCCAGGCCCAGCTCGTCCATGCCGCGGAAGTGGCGGTAGAACGCGGTGGGCACCACGCCGGCCTCGCGCGCCACCTCGCGCAGGCTCAGGCCGGTGAAGCTGCTGCCCTCGCGCATCAGGCGCAGGGCGGCCTCCAGCAAGGCCTCGCGGGTGCGCTGCTTGCGCGAACCGCGCGATTCCACCTCGTCCCGGGCGGACGGCTCCTGGCCTGTGGCATCCCCTCGAATGGGCACTTCAAACCCTGTGTTCAGTACGTCTGTGACCATGATACACCCATTGATATCGCTGTGTTTTCTGACATTCCAGGAACCATTCATGGAATTTCAGTGTACAAGTGTTGACATTCTATCCTGAAATCCAGATACTGTGCACACTTGTTCACAAACGAGACGGACATGAGTACTTTCAGCCCCGGCCTGCGCCGCATCCTGACCTCCCGCGTGGTGACCACCCTGGCCACCCCGCACGGCGTGGACCGCTACCTGGAACTGTTCAAGCCGACCTGGTCGGTGCAGGAAGTGCGCGCCGAAGTGGTCGAGGTGCGCCACCCCACCGCGGACAGCGTGACCCTGCTGCTGCAGCCGAACGGCAACTGGCAGGGCTTTCGCGCCGGCCAGTTCGTGCGCCTGACGGTGGAGATCGACGGCGTGCGCCGCACCCGCTGCTACTCGCCGGCCAATTCGGCGCACGCCGGGGGCCGCATCGAGCTGACGGTGAAGGCCCATGCCACCGGCTTCGTTTCGAAGCACCTGAAGCGGCAGGCGCGTCCCGGCCTGGTGCTGACCCTGTCGCAGGCCGAGGGCGTCTTCGCGCTGCCCGAGCAGCGGCCGGAACGCATCCTGCTGATCAGCGGCGGCAGCGGCATCACGCCGGTGATGGCGATGCTGCGCACGCTCTGCGACGAAGGCCACGCCGGCCCGATCACCTTCCTGCATTACTGCCGCTCGGCAGCCGACCTGATCTACGCCGCCGAACTGGCCGCGATTGCGCAGCGCCACGGCAACGTGAAACTGCTGCGCTGCTACGCCGAGGCCGGGCCCGCCGGCGAACTGCAGGGCCTGTTCAGCCGCCAGCAGCTGGCGGCGGCGATGCCGGACTACGCGCAGGCCCAGACCTTCCTGTGCGGCCCGCCGGGCATGATGCAGGCGGTGCAGCAGGTGTGGCAGCAGGACGGCATTGCCGGCCAGCTGCACCTGGAGCGCTTCACCGCCGCGCCGGCGGCGATCGAGGCCGGCGAAGCCGGCGGCGAGCTGCGCTTCGTCCGCAGCGAGCGCCTGGCCGCCAACAACGGCGCCACCCTGCTCGACCAGGCCGAAGGCGCCGGCCTCAAGCCGGAGTCCGGCTGCCGCATGGGCATCTGCCACACCTGCACCTGCCGCAAGCTGTCCGGCCGCGTGCGCGACACCCGCACCGGCCGGCTCAGCGAGGCCGGCGAGGAAGACATCCAGATCTGCGTCAGCGTGCCGGTGGGCACGGTGACGATGGACCTGTAAGCCACCTTTTTCACTTGTCATTCCGGGCGCGGCGAAGAATCCGCCCAGGTTCCGCCAGGTCCGGATGACAGCCCCAGAGGAAATCACCATGAGCAACTTCCAGAAGCTGTCCCCCGAGCAGTTCGAAGCCATCGGCCGCGAATTCGACGCCATCCGCAACCGCGTGCTGGCCGACCTCGGCGAGCGCGACGCGCGGTACATCCGCGGCATGGTCAAGCGCCAGCGCACGCTCGAGGTGAGCGGACGCATCATGCTGATGCTGCCGCCGGCCTGGCCGCTGGGCGTGGCCGCGCTGTCCGCCTCCAAGATCCTCGACAACATGGAGATCGGCCACAACGTGATGCACGGCCAGTACGACTGGATGGGCGACCCGGCGCTGAACTCGAAGAACTTCGACTGGGACACCGCCGACACGGCCAGGAACTGGAAGCAGACCCACAACGTCGAGCACCACACCTACACCAACGTGCTCGGCCGCGACCACGACGTCGGCTACGGCCTGCTGCGCATGTCCGAGCAGCAGGAATGGGAGCCGCGCTTCCTGGCCAACGCGCCGCTGACGGTGCTGCTGCACCTGTTCTTCCAGCACTTCGTGGCGGTGCAGAACCTGAAGCTGGAGGACTACCTGGTCTACAAGACCAAGACCCGCGCGCAGCTGAAGGAGGAGTTCAAGCCGGTGTGGAAGAAGATGCGCAAGCAGCTGGCCAAGGACTACGTGGTGTTCCCGCTGCTGGCCGGGCCGTTCGCGCCGCTGGTGTTCGCCGGCAACCTCGCCGCCAACCTGGCGCGCAACGTCTGGGCCTGCGCGGTGATCTTCAACGGCCACTTCCCCGAGGAAGTGGAGCAATACCCGGAATCGGTGCTGCAGCACGAGACCCGCGGCCAGTGGTACGTGCGCCAGCTGCTCGGCTCCGCCAACTTCCGCGGCGGCCGCCTGATGCACGTCATGAGCGGGAACCTCAGCTTCCAGATCGAGCACCACCTGTTCCCGGACCTGCCGGCGCACCGCTACGCCGAGATCGCCCCGGAAGTGCGGGCGGTCTGCGAGAAGTACGGCCTGCCGTACAACACCGGCTCGTTCCTGCGCCAGAGCCTGAGCACCTGGCGGCGCATCCTGCGGCTGTCGCTGCCGTCGCGGCGCAAGCCGCGCGCGGGCAGCGGCGGCAGTGCCGCCAACGACCACAGCTTGCCGCTGGCCGCCTGAACCAGCGTCTTCATCGTGCTGGCGGCGGACATCCAGTTTTGGCTTTTCGCCGGGCCGTGCAAAACTGGATCCCCGCCTTCGCGGGGATGACGAATCACAGCAGGAGCGCGTGATGAAAGCCGTACAGAGACTGGAGCTGCTCAAAGACTTCATTCAGGAAGCCGTCGACCGCGGCGCGACCTCGGTGGAGCAGATCCACCAGTACATCGCCGACCTGCCGTTCGAGGCCCTGGAAAAGACCGGCCTGCTGGAGCACGATAAGCTGCGCCTGCGCGAGAAGAAGCGCCGCAGCATCGGCATGGTCTACGACGCCATCCGCCGCATCAACCGCGAGATCGGCCAGCTGATTTCCGACCAGTTCGAGAACCTGGAGGAAACCGGCCACGTCGGCGCGGTGCTGAACGAGAAGGCGGCGACGCAAGCCCCGCCGAAAAAGAAGCCGGCGGCCAGGAAGAAGCGCGCGCCCAAAGCCGCGCGCTGAGCCGGTTTGGCGCCGGGCGGCCTCCCGGCGCGGACCTGCGCCCGGTTAAACTGTGCCGCCGGCGCAGTGCCGGCGCGGCCTTTCAATCCCAGACCCATGACCGGCATTTCCCTGACCCGCTTCCTGATCGAAGAACAGCGCGCCAAGGCGCAGATCGGCGCCGACCTTCGCCTGCTGATCGAGGTGGTGGCGCGCGCCTGCAAGATGATCTCCATCGCCGTGGGCAAGGGCGCGCTGGGCGGGGTGCTCGGCGAAGCCGGCACCGGCAACATCCAGGGCGAGGCGCAGAAGAAGCTGGACGTGCTGTCCAACGACATCCTGCTCGAAGCCAACGAATGGGGCGGCCACGTCGCCGGCCTGGCGTCGGAGGAGATGGACCACCCCCACCCGATTCCGCACGATTTCCCCAAGGGCGGCTACCTGCTGGTGTTCGACCCGCTCGACGGCAGCAGCAACATCGACGTCAACGTCTCGGTCGGCACCATCTTCTCGGTGCTGCGCTGCCCGGAAGGCATGGAAGGCCATGAAGACGAGGCCTTCCTGCAGCCCGGCACCAGGCAGGTCGCCGCCGGCTACTGCGTCTACGGCCCCTCGACCATCCTGGTGCTGACCCTGGGCGACGGCACCCACAGCTTCACGCTCGACCGCGAGCTGGGCAGCTTCCTGCTCACCAGCCGCAACCTGCAGATTCCGCCCGACACCAAGGAGTTCGCCATCAACATGTCGAACGCGCGCTTCTGGGAAGCCCCGGTCAGGCGCTATGTCGACGAGATGGTGGCCGGCAAGGAAGGCCCGCGCGGCAAGGACTTCAACATGCGCTGGGTCGCCTCGATGGTGGCCGACGTGCACCGCATCATCACCCGCGGCGGGGTGTTCATGTACCCGCTGGACAGCAAGACCATGGCCCAGGGCGGCAAGCTGCGCCTGCTCTACGAGGCCAATCCGATGGCCTTCATCGTCGAGCAGGCCGGCGGCGCCGCCACCACCGGCCGCGAGCGAATCCTCGACCTCGAGCCGGCGAAGCTGCACCAGCGCGTGCCGGTCATCCTCGGCTCGCGCAACGAGGTGGAGCGGGTTACCGGCTACCACCGCGAGGGCTGAGCCGCACCTCGCGGGCCGCGCTCAGGCGGCCTCTCGCCTGGCCCGGAGAAAGAGGGACGGCTAGGACGCTTCGCCGGCCACCGTCATCGCCTCGACCAGCACCGAGCCGACGCGCACGCCGCCGCGCCGGTCGACATCGCTGCCGATCGCCTGGATGCCGCGGAACATCGCGGCCAGGTTGGCGGCGATGGTGACTTCCTCCACCGGGTAGGCGATGACGCCGTTCTCGACCCAGAAGCCGGACGCGCCGCGCGAATAGTCGCCGGTGACGAGATTGACGCCCTGCCCCATCAGGTCGGTGACGATCAGGCCCTTGCCCATTTCCCGGGCCAGCGCTTCGAGCCCGCCGTCGTGGGTGGAATCGACCATCAGGTTGAACACGCCGCCGGCGTTGCCGGTGCTGGCCAGGCCGAGCTTGCGCGCGCTGTAGCTGCCGAGCAGGTAGCCGCCGAGGCGGCCGTGGTCGATCAGGGTCCGCTCGCGCGTGCCCACGCCTTCCTGGTCGTAGGCGGCGCTGCCGGCGGCACGCGGGATGAACGGCAGCTGGCGCGCGTGCACCCGCTCGGCGAACACCGGCTCGCCCAGCTTGTCGAGCAGGAAGCTGGCGCGGCGGTACAGCGCGCCGCCCGAAATGGCGCCGAGAAAATGGCCGAACAGGCCGCGCGCCACCTCGGCCGGGAACAGCACCGGCGCGGTGCAGGTGGCGATGCCGCGCGCGCCGAGGCGCGCGGCGGCGCGCTCGCCGGCGCGGCGGCCGACGGCGCTGCCGGCCTCGAGGTCGGCGGCGCGGCGCGCGCTGCTGTACCAGTGGCCGAGCTGCATCGCCTCGTCCTGCACCGCGATGGCGGCGCAGGCCAGGCTGTGGTCGGTGCTCTCGCGGGCGCCGAAGAAGCCGTGGGTGTTGGCGTAGAGATGCAGCGAATGGCGGGTGTCGACCCCGGCGCCTTCGGACTGCTTGACCCGCGGATCGACGGCGAACGCCGCGGCCTCGGTCTGGCGCGCCAGCTCGATCGCCTGCTCGGCGCTCAGCTCCCACGGATGGCTCAGGTCCAGGTCCGGGAATTCCGTGGCCATCAGCGCCGCGTCGGCCAGGCCCATGCAGGGGTCCTCGCCGCCGGCGCGGGCAATGGCGCAGGCCGCCTCGACCGTGCGCCGCAGCGCGTCCTCGGACAGGTCGGTGGTGCTGGCCGAGCCGGTGCGGTAGCCGAAGTAGACGGTGACGGAAAGGTCGCGGTCGCGCTGGAACTGCACCGACTCTACCTCGCCCATGCGCACGTTGACCGACAGGCCGCGGCTGGCGCCGAGATGGCCCTCGGCGCCGCTGGCGCCGGCTTTTTTCGCCAGTTCCAGCGCCTGGGCCAGGCGCGGCTGCAGTTCGGAAACGGAGGGAAGGCTTTGGGCGGGAGGCTGGCTGCTCATGATGGGGCGAGGATAAGCAAAAGGGCCGGTCTTTGCGACCGGCCCTTTTGTGCGGGCGTCCCGCCGGACTTCAACCGTCCGGCCGCAGCAACCTCAGCTATCGAGGCCGGGGCGGATCGCCAGGCCCGACACCTTCTCCTTGCCGCCGATGGTGCCCAGGCTCTTCACCGAGCCGGCGCTGAGCTTGACCAGGTAGAGCTTGGAGGAGGAGGCGTCCGGCGCCGCGGTGGCGGCGTAGGCCACGCCGGCGGCCTCGTTGCCGCGGATGTCGAAGCCGGCCGGCTTGCCGATGTCCGAGCCGATCGCGCCCACCGTCATCAGCTTGCCGCTGGACGGGGCGATGCTGGAGGAGATCTCGGCGCCCTTGCTGTTGATCACGTACAGCGTGGTGGCGAAGGGACCGTTCGGCTGGGTGGTGTAGGCGGCGGCGACGGCGCTGACCTTGGCGCTGTCGAAGCCGGACTCGGCCTGGGCGGCGCCGCTGTCGGCGTCGACCACGAGGTTCTGGCCGGCATCGGACAGCACGCGCAGCTTGCCGTCGACCGGGTTGAAGCTGAGGCCGAAGGCGCTGCCGTCGAGGGCGGTGCTGAGCCTGGCCTTGGGCGTGGCGGCGCCGCTGCGCAGGTCGAGCAGGTACAGCTCGCCGCTGCTGCCGAGGCCATAGAGCTTGCCGTCGGCGGGGCGGTAATCGATGCCGACCACGTTCTCGCCCGGCTGCAGGCCGGAGATCGCCACCGAGCTGTCGAGCGTGCCGGGGCTGCCGTGGTTGAAGGTGATCAGCTTGTTCGAGGCGGTGACGGCGACGAGATCCGGGCCCCACGACGGGATCTCATTGCCCATCCCGGCGCAGGCGCCGAGCAGCAGGGCGGCGGGTGCCGCCAGCAGCGGCCGGTACTTCTTCATCATGTGACGATCTCCCAATGGGCGCGCGGCAACTCTGCGGTGCCGGCGCATGCGGTGGCGCAAACGAAAGGAGATCGTAAGGAATGAAGGTTAACGGCTTGTTACAAGCGTAACCCCAGTGAAAATAACCAGTTGCCGCCGGCCCGCCGGTTAACCGGCGAGAGCGGCGAGCAGCCGCTCGTGGACGCCGCCGAAATCGCCGTTGCTCATCACCAGCAGGCGGTCGCCGGGGCGGGCCCGGGCCACGGCGTCCGCCACCAGGCTGTCGAGGCCGGCGTGCACGCGCAGGCGCTCGCCCAGGCCGCCCAGTGCGTCCTGCGCGTCCCATTTCAGGTCGGGCCGGGCGTAGACGAAGCTCAGCGCCGCGCCGCCCAGGCTGTCGGCCAGCGTCTGGGCGTGGCCGCCCAGGCGCATGGTGTTGGAGCGCGGCTCCAGGATCGCCAGGATGCGGCCCTCGCCCTCGCCGATCTGTTCGCGCAGGGCGGCGATGGTCACCGCGATGGCGGTGGGATGGTGGGCGAAGTCGTCATAGACCTGCACGCCGCGCGCCTCGCCGCGCAGCTCCAGCCGGCGCTTCACGCCGCGGAAGCCCTCCAGCCCCGCCAGCGCCGTGGTCGCCGGCACGCCCACGTGCGCCGCCGCGGCGATGGCGGCGAGCGCGTTGGAGCGGTTGTGCGCCCCGGCCATCGGCGTGCGCGCGCTGCCCTGCGCCGCGCCGCGCAGCGCCACCGCGATGCCCTGCCCCTGGCGCTGCGCGGTCCAGCCGCGGGCGTCGTCGAAATACTCCACGCCGCTCCAGCAGCCCATCTCCAGCACGCGCTGCAGGTTGGCGTCGGCGCCGTTGACCACCAGCAGGCCCTGGCCCGGCACCGTGCGCACCAGGTGATGGAACTGGCGCTCGATCGCGGCCAGGTCCGGGAAGATGTCGGCGTGGTCGTATTCGAGGTTGTTGAGGACCGCCGTGCGCGGGCGGTAGTGCACGAACTTGCTGCGCTTGTCGAAGAAGGCGGTGTCGTACTCGTCCGCCTCGATCACGAAATGCCGGCCCTTGCCCAGCCGCGCCGAGACGCCGAAGTTCACCGGCACGCCGCCGACCAGGAAGCCCGGCTCGAGGCCGGCGTGCTCCAGCAGCCAGGCCAGCACGCTGGTGGTGGTGGTCTTGCCGTGGGTGCCGGCCACCGCCAGCACGTGGCGGCCGCGCAGCACGTTTTCGGCCAGCCACTGCGGGCCGGAGACGTAGGGCAGGCCGGCATTGAGCACGTGCTCCATCGCCGGGTTGCCGCGGGTGACGACGTTGCCGACCACCACCACGTCCGGCGCCGGATCGAGGTGCCGGGGGTCGTAGCCGGACAGCACCGGGATGCCGAGCGCCTCCAGCTGGGTCGACATCGGCGGCCAGGCGTTGGCGTCGGAGCCGCTGACGCTGTGGCCGGCCTCGCGCGCCAGGGCCGCGATGCCGGCCATGAAGGTGCCGCAGATGCCGAGGATGTGCAGGCGCATGGAGGGCTCAGGAGAACAGGGTGGCGAACAGGGCCTTGAAGCTGGCGATGCTGAGCAGGCACAGCAGGGCGATGAGGATGCCGCCGCCGGTCTGCACGTTGGCGGCCCGGCGGTAGATGAAGGTGGTGACGGCGAACTGCCAGATCAGCAGCCAGGGCAGCAGCAGGGTCACCAGCAGCGACCAGGGCGGCAGCGCCGACAACGTCGCCGGATCGTTGGCCAGCTCCGGATGCGCCTCCAGCCTGGCGCGCAGCTGCTCGGCCACGCCGAGCAGCGGGATCAGCACGCGGATCGGCGGCACCATCACCAGGCTGAGGATCGAGCTGGTCACCAGCAGGGCGTTGAAGGTTTGCTGGAAGCGGTTGTCGAGCTGGCGCGCCTGCAGCGCCAGGCGGGTGAACAGCCCCATCGCCAGCACCGCCGCGGTGCCCACGGCGAGCATGAACAGCAGCGAGGGCATCGCCGGCAGCGCGTGCATCTCCAGCGCCGCCTGCGCCGAGACCATCGCCACGGCGGCGTTGACCAGCACGCCGAAGGCGATGCAGGCGGTGCTCAGCGCCCGGCCCTTGTCGTAGGGAAAGTCCTCCGGACCGGAGCGGAAGAACAGGATGCGGAGGCTGATCCAGAAGGCTTGCGGCAGCATGATCGGGGCAACGGTGTCAGGGCTGTTATTCTAGGGCTTCAAGACAATCCAGTTTTGGCCGCGGCGGACGCTGCGTCCCGATCCGCACCGCGCATGACCCACGCTCCTTCCCCTCTGCTGGCCGACCCCGCTCAACTCGAACAGGCCTGCAGCCGCTGGCGCGAGGCGCCCTGGCTGGCGCTCGACACCGAGTTCCTGCGCGAGGACACCTACTATCCCAAGCTGTGCCTGGTGCAGGTCGGCGACGGCCGCGACAACGTCTGCATCGACACCCTGGCCCTGGGCGCCGCCGGCCTGCGCCCGCTGTTCGAGCTGCTGCGCGACAGCGCCAGCCCCAAGGTGTTCCACGCCGCCTCGCAGGACCTGGAGATCTTCGTCCAGCTCGAGGGCCGCACGCCGCAGCCGCTGTTCGATACGCAGATCGCCGCCGCCCTGCTCGGCTACGGCGACCAGCTCGGCTACGCCGCCCTGGTGGAGAAGCTGCTGGCGGTGAAGCTGGACAAGAGCCTGACCCGCACCGACTGGTCGCGCCGGCCGCTGAGCGCCGCCGAGCTGGCGTATGCGGCCTACGACGTGCTCTACCTGGGCGAGATTTACCCGCGCCTGCGCCAGGAGCTGGAGGCGCACGGGCGCCTGGCGTGGCTGGAGGAGGACTGCGCGCGCCTGGGCGACCCGGCGCGCTACCGCAATCCGCCGGAAACCGCCTGGCGCCGCCTCAAGGGCCTGCCGCGCCTGCCGCCGGCGGCCCAGGCCGCCGCCGCGGCGCTGGCCGCCTGGCGCGAGCAGCTGGCGCAGCAGCGCAACCGCCCGCGCAAGTGGATCCTCGACGACGAGCCGCTGTACCGCTTGGCCGAGCGCCGGCCGCAGGACCTGGCGCAGCTGGAGAACCTGCGCGCGCTGCCTCCCAAGACGCTGGAGCGCCACGGCGAGGCCCTGCTGGAAGTGCTGGCGGTGGCCGGCGCAGGGGCCGCGCCGCTGCCGCTGGCGCTGGACGAGGCGCCGCTGGACGAGGCGCAGAAAGCGCGGCTGAAGAGGCTGCTGGAGCGCCTGCGTGGCCTGGGCGAGAGCCTGGGCGTGCCGCCGACCCTGCTGGCGCCGCGCGGCGACGTGGAGGCGGTGCTGCGCCTGGGCACGGCCGCCGACGTGCCGCTGCTGCGCGGCTGGCGGCGCGAGGTGGCGGGGGAAGAGCTGCTGAAGCTGCTGTAGGCCGGCTCGGCCGCGCGGCGCGCCCGGACCGGCCGGCGGACCCGCTGCGTCAGGCGCCCAGCGCCTGGACGATGCGCTGGAAGATCTCGTCGACAGTGCCCACGCCCCGCAGCGTGGTCAGCTTGCCCTGCGCCTGGTAGTAATCGAGCAGGGGGTGGGTCTCTTCGTTGTAGACCTCGATGCGGTGGCGGATCACTTCCGGCTTGTCGTCGTGCCGGCCTTCCTTGACCGCGCGGTCGTGCAGGCGGTGGATGATCTCCTCGTCGTCGACGGCGAGGTGGATGGCCTTGTCGATGGGGTGCTGGCCATGGCCTTCCAGCAGCTTGTCCAGCACCTGGGCCTGGGCGGTGTTGCGCGGGAAGCCGTCGAGGATGAAGCCGGGCTTGGCGTCGGCCTGCTCCAGGCGCTCCTCGACGATGCCGATGACGATGTCGTTGGCCACCAGCTTGCCGGCGTCCATCGCCGCCTTGGCTTTCTTGCCGAGATCGGTGCCGGCGGCCACGGCGGCGCGCAGCGCGTCGCCGGTGGAAATCTTGGGAATGCCGTAGTGCGCGCCCAGCCTTTCGCCTTGCGTGCCTTTGCCGGAGCCGGGCGCGCCCAGCAGAACGATTCTCATAGGTAGTTGATACAGCCCCAGTATTGTAGAAACCCGCGTCGAAAAACCGTTGTGGACCGGGGATGGGCGCCGGCCGACACAATCCTGAAGCCAGGTGGGTGTTAACGGTACCCGTTCGCCGCTCACCCCGTCAACGCGTGCGGCCGCCATCGCTGGCTATAATGCGCCAAAATGCGCCAGGAAGGCGCTCCGGGCCCATCCACGATCACCGGTAAGGCAATGCCACGCAACGCTTTTTATGCTCAGTCCGGCGGCGTCACCGCCGTCATCAACGCCTCCGCCGCCGGCGTGATCGAAACGGCGCGCAAATACGCGGACAAGATCGGCAAGGTTTACGCCGGCCGCAACGGCATCATCGGCGCGCTGACCGAAGACCTGATCGACACCTCGCAGGAGTCCCCGGCGGCCATCGCCGCGCTGCGCCACACGCCCTCGGGCGCCTTCGGCTCGTGCCGCTACAAGCTCAAGGGCTTCGACAAGAACCAGGCCGAGTACGAGCGCCTGATCGACGTCTTCAAGGCCCACGACATCGGCTACTTCTTCTACAACGGCGGCGGCGACTCGGCCGACACCTGCCTCAAGGTGAGCCAGCTCGGCGAGAAGCTGGGCTACCCGATCCAGGCCATCCACGTGCCCAAGACGGTGGACAACGACCTGCCGATCACCGACACCTGCCCGGGCTTCGGCTCGGTGGCCAAGTATGTGGCGGTGTCGATCCGCGAGGCCGGCTACGACGTGGCCTCGATGGCCAAGACCTCGACCAAGGTCTTCATCCTCGAAGTGATGGGCCGCCACGCCGGCTGGATCGCGGCGGCCGGCGGCCTCGCCGCGGAGAAGGACGGCGAGGCGCCGCAGCTGATCCTGTTCCCGGAAATCCCCTTCGACGAGGCGGCGTTCCTGGCGCGGGTCGACGAGTCGGTGAGCCGGCACGGCTTCTGCGCCATCGTCGCCAGCGAGGGCCTGCACCTGCCGGACGGCCGCTTCATGTCCGAGGCCGGCGGCACCGACGCCTTCGGCCATGCCCAGCTCGGCGGCCTGGCGCCGCTGCTGGCCCGGCTGGTCAAGGACAAGCTCAAGCTCAAGTATCACTGGGCGGTGTCGGACTACCTGCAGCGCGCCGCGCGCCACATCGCCTCCAGGACCGACGTCGAGCAGGCCTATGCGGTGGGCAAGGCCGCGGTCGAGCTGGCGGTGGCCGGCAAGTCCGGCGTGATGGCGACCATCGTGCGCCAGTCCGACGAGCCGTATCAGTGGGGCGTCGGCGAGGCGCCGTTGAGCCAGGTGGCCAACGTCGAGAAGAAGATGCCGCGCGAGTTCATCAGCGCCGACGGCTTCCACATCACCCCGGCCTGCCGCGCCTACCTGGCGCCGCTGATCCAGGGCGAGGACTACCCGCCCTACCGCAACGGCCTGCCGCAGTACGTGACCCTGAAGAACGCGGCGGTGCCGAAGAAGCTGCGGCCGTTCGAGCTGAAGTAAGGCCCGCGCGGCCGGCGGCGGCGCAATACGGCACCGCATCCCGGCGGCGCGCCGCCCCGAATGGACAGCGCCCCGGATGCTGTTATGATCCAACCGTTACCGCTTCAGGACACGGCTCAACCACAACGTCAGCAGCACAAAATAAAAGCGCGCCACCAAGCGCGCTCACGGCCGTGAGGCGGGTGAGACCCTAACTACACGTTCGCAATGCTTTGAGGAGGAGGCGCCTCAATGTTAGTCGAGTACGGTTTGTGGATTTCCCTGGGCTGCGCAGTCGCAGCGGTCGTCTACGGCATCCTGTCGGTGCAATGGATCCTGGCCAAGCCGGCCGGCAACGAGCGAATGCGCAGCATCGCCGCGGCCGTGCAGGAAGGCGCCATGGCCTATCTCAACCGCCAGTACACCACCATCGGCATCGTCGGGGCGATCCTGTTCGTGGTGCTGGGCCTGGCGCTGCACAACTGGTACACCGCGGTCGGCTTCCTGATCGGCGCGGTGCTGTCCGGGGCCACCGGCTACATCGGCATGAACATCTCGGTCCGCGCCAACGTGCGCACCGCCGAGGCGGCGCGCGGCGGCATCGGTCCGGCGCTGGACGTGGCGTTCCGCGGCGGCTCGATCACCGGCATGCTGGTGGTGGGCCTGGGCCTGATCGGCGTCGCCGGCTACTACGCCGTGGTGTCGCGCATGGCCGGGCAGGAAACCGCGCTGCACTCGCTGGTCGGCCTGGCCTTCGGCGGCTCGCTGATCTCCATCTTCGCCCGACTCGGCGGCGGCATCTTCACCAAGGGCGCCGACGTCGGCGCCGACCTGGTGGGCAAGGTCGAGGCCGGCATTCCCGAGGATGACCCGCGCAACCCGGCGGTGATCGCCGACAACGTCGGCGACAACGTCGGCGACTGCGCCGGCATGGCGGCGGACCTGTTCGAGACCTACGCGGTGACCATCGTCGCCACCATGGTGCTGGGCGGCCTGCTGGCGGCGGACTTCGGCGCCAACGCCGTGCTCTACCCGCTGCTGCTCGGCGGCGTGTCGATCCCGGCTTCGATCATCGGCAGCTTCTTCGTCAAGACCAACGACGGCGCCAAGATCATGAAGGCGCTGTACATCGGCACGGCGGTGTCCGGCCTGATCGCCGCGGTGGCGTTCTACCCGGTGACCACGGCGCTGATGGGCGCGGCGGCGATGCCGCTGTTCGGCTGCGCCCTGATCGGCCTGGCGCTGACCGGCGTGATCATGTGGATCACCGAGTACTACACCGGCACGCAGTATGCGCCGGTGCGGCACATCGCGGCGGCCTCGCAGACCGGCCACGGCACCAACATCATCGCCGGCCTGGGCGTGTCGATGAAGTCCACCGCCTGGCCGGTGCTGGCGGTGTGCGCCAGCATCTGGGGCGCGTTCCACCTGGCGGGCCTGTACGGCATCGCCATCGCGGCGACCTCGATGCTGTCGATGGCCGGCATGATCGTGGCCCTGGACGCCTACGGCCCGATCACCGACAACGCCGGCGGCATCGCCGAGATGGCCGACCTGCCGCACGAGGTGCGCGACATCACCGACCCGCTCGACGCGGTGGGCAACACCACCAAGGCGGTGACCAAGGGCTACGCCATCGGCTCGGCCGCGCTGGCGGCGCTGGTGCTGTTCGCCGACTACACCCATGCCCTGGCCTCGGCCAACAAGCTGGTCAGCTTCGACCTGTCCGACCACATGGTGATCATCGGCCTGTTCATCGGCGGCATGGTCCCCTACCTGTTCGGCGCCATGGCGATGGAGGCGGTGGGCCGCGCCGCCGGCGCGGTGGTGGTGGAAGTGCGCCGCCAGTTCCGCGAGATCAAGGGCATTATGGAAGGCACCGCCAAGCCGCAGTACGGCGTGGCGGTCGACATGCTGACCAAGGCGGCGATCAAGGAAATGATCGTGCCCTCGCTGCTGCCGATCCTGGTGCCGGTGCTGGTGGGACTGCTGCTCGGCGCCAAGGCGCTGGGCGGCGTGCTGATCGGGACCATCGTCACCGGCCTGTTCGTGGCCATTTCGATGACCACCGGCGGCGGCGCCTGGGACAATGCCAAGAAGTATATCGAGCTGGGCAACTTCGGCGGCAAGGGCTCGGAAACGCACAAGGCGGCGGTCACCGGCGACACCGTCGGCGACCCCTACAAGGATACCGCCGGCCCGGCGGTCAACCCGCTGATCAAGATCATCAATATCGTGGCCCTGCTGCTGGTCACCCTGCTCTAGGACAGGCTTGTGGGGGTTTGAAAGGCGCCCCGAGGGGCGCCTTTTCTTTTTGGGAATCCGCCTTTCCGGCCCGTATAATCCGCGTCCCACGGCTTTTCCCCCCGAAACCGGAGCTTTGCGATGTCCTTTCAGCTGATCCCCGCCGGCAAGAACGTCCCCGAGGACGTCAATGTCATCATCGAGATCCCGATGGACAGCGAGCCGGTTAAATACGAGGTGGACAAGGACACCGGCGCGATCTTCGTCGACCGCCTGCTGACCACGCCGATGCGCTATCCCTGCAACTACGGCTACGTGCCGCAGACCCTCGGCGGCGACGGCGACCCGCTCGACGCCCTGGTGATGATGCCGATGCGCCTGATCCCCGGTTCGGTCATCAACTGCCGCCCGATCGGCTACCTGCAGATGACCGACGAATCCGGCCAGGACGAGAAGCTGATCGTGGTGCCGAACAACAAGATCAGCCCGCTGTACAAGGACGTGGAGACGGTGCGCGCGCTGCCCAACCTGATCCGCGACCAGATCGCCCACTTCTTCGAGCACTACAAGGATCTCGAGAAGGGCAAGTGGGTGAAGATCGACGGCTGGCACGGCCCCAAGGATGCGATGAAGTGCATCAGCGAGGGCACGCAGCGCTACCAGGACTCGCTCAAGAAGAAGAAGTAGGTGTGACCCCGCCGCCCGCCACCTTGACCCGGCTGGCCGAGAAGCTGGCCGGGGATGTGGCGCGCGGCACGCCCGAGCAGGGCCGGCCGGCGCGGCTGGCGGTGAAGCGTTATCTCGATCCGGCGCGGCTGGCGGCAGAGCTGGACGTGATGCGGCGCGGCCCGGTGATCCTCGGCCACGCTTCCGAGCTGCCGCGCGGCAGCCGCATCGCGGTGGAACGCCTGAACCTGCCGCTGCTGCTGAGCCGGGATGCGCAGGGCCGGGCGCACGGCCATTACAACGTCTGCCGCCACCGCGGCATGCGCCTGGCCGAGGCCGGCGCGGCGGCCTGCCGCAACTTCGTCTGTCCCTACCACGGCTGGACCTACGGCCTGGACGGCCGCCTCACCGGGCTGCCGCACCGCGAAGCCTTCGACGAGCTGCCCGGCGGCCTGCGGGCGTTTCCGCTGGTCGAGCGTCACGGCCTGCTGTGGGGCTGGCCGGCGCTCGACGGCCGCGAGCCGCCGCAGGACCTCGATCCCTGGCTCGGCGGCATCGGCGCGGAACTGGACTGGTTCGGCCTGCCCGAGGCGGCGCTGTTCCGCCGCGCCGAGATGGACAAGCGCTGCAACTGGAAGCTGGTGGTCGAGGCCTTCCTCGAGGGCTACCACATCCGCACCCTGCACCGGGACACGATCAACCCGTTCTTCCTCGACGCCAGCGCGGTGTCGGAAGCGGCGGGACCACATTTCCGCTCGGCCGCGGCGCGCCGGCGCCTGGCCGAGCGCGCACCGGGCGCGGCCCTGGACCTGCGGCTGGACTGCACCTTCACCCACTACCTGTTTCCCAACACCATCCTGATCTTCCACCCCGACTACGCCAGCCTGATCACGCTGTGGCCGCAGGCTCCGGACCGGGTCACCTGGTCGCACGCGCTGCTGGTGCCGGCGGCGGACCTGACCGCGGAGCTGCGCCCGCACTGGGAGAAGAGCTTCGAGCTGATCGAGCAGGGCGTGTTCCAGGGTGAGGATCTGTACGCCTGCGAGGGCATCCAGGCCGGGCTGGCGAGCGGCGCCAACACGCACCTGAACGCCGGACGCCTCGAATACGTGCTGGGCCAGCTGCATGCGGAGTGGGACCGCCGGCTGGCTTAGGGACCGTCCGATGAACTCCGCACCCAGCCGCCCGCAGGGCCGTGGCCGTTCTGCGCCCTGCGCCGTGGCCCGCTCGTCCTGCAGCGCCCTTGGCATCGTCGCGGGCGCCTGGCCTGGCGCAAAATGGGCCGCGCATGGGGTTCAGCTGCGATTCCCCGCATCAACGAAGGAGCTGTGACTTGAAAGTACTGGTGATCGGCGGCGGCGGCCGCGAGCATGCCCTGGCCTGGAAGCTGGCGCAGTCCACGCGGGTGAGCGAGGTGCTGGTGGCGCCGGGCAATGCCGGCACCGCCACCGAAGCGCGCTGCCGCAACGTGGCGGTCGCGGCAGAAGACGTGCCGGCGCTGCTCAAGCTGGCCCAGCACGAGAAGGTCGGCTTCACCGTGGTGGGGCCGGAAGGTCCGCTCGCCGCCGGCGTGGTCGATACCTTCACTGCCGCCGGCCTGCGCGTGTTCGGCCCGACCCGGGCGGCGGCGCAGCTCGAGTCCAGCAAGGCTTTCACCAAGGACTTCCTGGCGCGGCACCACATCCCGACCGCGCAATACCGCGTCTTCACCGAAGCGCAGCCGGCGCTGGACTACGTCGCCCGGCGCGGCGCGCCGATCGTGGTCAAGGCCGACGGCCTGGCCGCCGGCAAGGGCGTGGTGGTGGCGGAAACCGTGGCGCAGGCGCAGGACGCCATCCGCATGATGCTGGCCGGCAGCATGGGCCAGGCCGGCGCGCGCGTCGTCATCGAGGACTTCCTGGTCGGCGAGGAGGCGAGCTACATCGTCGTCGCCGCCGGCACGCGCTACGTGCCGCTGGCCTCGGCCCAGGACCACAAGCGCGTGTTCGACCACGACCAGGGCCCGAACACCGGCGGCATGGGCGCCTACTCGCCGGCGCCGGTGGTGACGCCGGAAGTGGATGCGCGGGCCCGCGCCGAAGTGATCGAGCCGACCCTGCGCGCCATGGCCGCCGAGGGCCGGCCCTTCACCGGCTTCCTCTACGCCGGGCTGATGATCGCCCCCGACGGCAGCCCCAGCGTGGTGGAATTCAACGCCCGCCTCGGCGACCCGGAAACACAGCCGATCCTGATGCGCCTGGACTCCGACCTGCTGGCGCTGCTGGAGGCGGCGGTGGACGGCGATCCGAACACGGCGCCGCCGCGCTGGAAGCCGCAGGCGGCCCTGGGCGTGGTGATGGCGGCCGGCGGCTATCCCGGCACGATCCGCAAGAACGATCCGATCCGCGGGCTCGACGCGGCGTTCGGCGCCGACGCCAAGGTATTCCATGCCGGCACCGCGCTGCGCGACGGCCAGGTGGTGACCAGCGGCGGCCGCGTGCTCTGCGTCTGCGGCCTGGGCGCGGACGTCGGCACGGCGCAGCGGGCCGCTTACACCGCGGCGGCCAAGATCGACTGGGAGGGCGCGCACTTCCGCCGCGATATCGGCTATCGTGCGATCGAACGGGAAAGAAAGGGAGCCTGAACCATGCAGATGCGACTCGCTGTGACCCTGGCCGCGGGCCTGGCCGCGCTTGCGGCGCAGGCCGATCCGGCCGCCCCTGCCGCGCCGCCGGCGCCGGCGGCGCACGTCTACGGCCACCTCGAGCGGGCCCAGGTGACGGGCGGGCAGAACATCGAGATCCAGGCCCAGCTCGACGCCGGCGGCCCGATCACGGTGCTGCAGGCCGAGGAGATCAAATACGCCCACGGCGAGGGCGGCATGTTCGTGCACTTCACCATCGACAACGGCCGGGTCATGCCGGGCCGCATGGTCAGCCTCTCGCTGCCGGTGTTGCAGGACCAGCACATTCGCGACCGCAGCGGCGCGATCGATCACCGCCCGATCGTGTCGATGAGCTTCTGCATCGGCGACCACGCCTTCACCACCAAGGTGGCGCTGCAGACCCGCGACAACTTCAACCCGCAGCTGCTGCTGAGCAAGGCCGACGCCGCCCAGTTCGGCACGCTCGATCCGCAGAAGAAGAACACCATCGACCCGGGCTGCACGGCGGCGGCGCCGACGCCCCCGCCGGCGCCGAAGCCCGCCGCGCAGTAAGCGCGGCGCACCTGGAAACGCGGCGGCCCGGCGGCCGCAGCGCGAGCGCCGCGGGTTTTGCCCCGCGAGAGCCCCCTACAGCCTGTAAGCCGCCCGCACCAGGCGCGCCAGGCGGCGCTCGCCGCCGGTGACCGGACGATCCAGTTCGAGATGTCGCAGCGCCGCGGCGACTTCCGGCTGCGCGGCCGGCGCCGGCGCCGCCAGCGCGCGCAGCAGGCGCAGCCGCCCGCCCCAGCCCGCCCCCGCCGCCTTGAGCTTGTTCAGGCGCGCCATCAGGGCGCGATCGGACTCGCTCAGGTCGCAGCCGAACGGCAATGCCGGCAGGCGGCCCGACTGCTGGTGCGGCGCCAGCGCCGCGGCGATGCGCGAAGGCAGGTTGTGCCGCTGCGCCTCGGGAATGCGGTAATCCGCCGGCATCTTGCCGGCGCGCTGGGCCTGCTCCAGCAGCGGCTGCTGGAAGCGGCTGTCGGCGATGGCCAGCAGCGCGGCGATGCACTCCGCGTCGGTCTTGCCGCGCAGGTCGGCGGCGCCGTATTCGGTGACGAAGATGTCGCGCAGGTGCCGCGGCACGGTGGCGTGCGGGAATTCCCAGACGATGTTCGACTCCAGCCCGGCGCCGCTGCCGCGGGTGGCGCGCAGCAGCAGGGCCGAGCGCCCCTCCGGCAGCTGGTGCGCCATGCTGACGAAGTCGTACTGGCCGCCGACGCCGGACACCAGCTGGCCGTCGCCGACCTGGTCGGAGATGGCGGCGCCGAGCAGGGTCGCCTTCATGGTGATGTTGATGAAGCGCGGATGGCGCCGCTTGGCGCGCTCCAGCTCGAAGTCGTGGACGACGCTGTTGACCTCGCCGACGCTGGTCATGTCGATCAGGGCGCGGCGCTCCTGCGGCAGCTCGCGCAGGCGCCGGTAGAAATCGGCCGGGCCGACGAAAAAGGCGCCCTCCATGGCGATGCCACCGGCCGCGGGCGGCTCGCCCTGGTCGGCGCGCCGCTGCGCCGCCAGCTCGTCCCAGACGCGGCGGCGCACGATGCCGTCCTCGAACAGGGCGAACAGCGGGTTGGAGATCAGCTCGCTGGCGACATAGAGGCCGCGCTCGAACGGCGCCCGCCCGCCCACCGCCTCGGCCGCCGGATCGGCGCCGAGCGCGTCGAGCACCTGCTGGTAGCCGGCGTTGTCCTTCTGGCGCAGGCGCAGGGCGTGGCAGGCGGCGTCGCCGAGGGCGCCGATGCCCACCTGCAGGGTGCCGCAGTCGCGCACCAGGGTGCTGGCGCGCAGGCCGATGGCCCAGTCGACGGCGTTGACCGGCTCGTGCGGCACCGCGAACGGCGCGTGGTCCAGCGCCGGGTTGTCGACCACGGCATGGAAGAAATCCTCCCCCACCTCGGCGTGGTTGCCCATCCACGGCAGCTCGCGGTTGACCTGGGCGCAGGCCATCCACGGGCGATCCACCTGGTGCAGCAGCGGCACCAGCTGCAGGGTGATGTCCGGATTGCTCGACAGGCTCAGGCGCCGGCGGCCGCCTTCCTCGCGCAGCGACACCGCCTGCAGCAGCAGGTTGACGCCGCGCAGCATCATGTCGTGCGCCACCTGGCTGTAGTTGCTGCTGATGTAGTTCTGCTGCGCGGCGGCATTGTGCAGCAGGGCGCCGGACTGCATGTAGAACTCGATCACCCGCACGTTCGGCGGCACCCGGCCGGCGGCGCGGTCGTCGACGAACTCCAGCCGCGGATAGCCGGGCCAGACGCGGGCGCGCACCGGCTTGAGGTAGCGCTCCTCCAGCTCCGACTTGCCCAGCGGCGGATTCAGCGACAGCGCGGTGACCAGGTCGAGCCGGATCGAGGAGTCGGCCTTGGCGCGCCGATACAGCGCGTTGAGCAGCGCATTGGGCTTGCCGATGCCCAGCGGCGTGCCCAGCACGATGCGCTTGCCCAGGCGCTCGAGAATGGCGTCGACGCAGGCTTCACAATCGGTATACGTGCGCATCAGGGCTCCCCCGGCCTGGTTTCATTGTAGCCGTCGAGCAGCTCGAGAAAGGCGCCGAGCGAGGGACTGAGCCGCGCCTTCTTCAGCCGCATGCGGAACAGCGGCCGCTCGATGCCGAGGCCGCGCACCTTGAGCACGACCAGGGTGCCGGCCTCCACCTCGTTGCGCACCGCCACCGAGGACAGGAAGGCCAGGCCGGCGCCGGTGGCCACGGTCTGCTTGATCGCCTCCGAGCTGGCCAGCACCATCACCGGCCGGATCTTCAGCTTCTTCTCGGCCAGCGCGGCCTCGGTGACGGCGCGGGTGCCGGAGCCATCCTCGTGCATCAGCAGCTCCTCGCCGGCCAGCGCCGCCAGCGACAGCGGCGCGCGGGCGCAGGCCGGATGGCCGGGCGCGGCGACCAGGACCAGCTGGTCGCGCGCGAAGACGCGGTAGTCGAGCTCCTCGCTGCTGGGCATGCCCTCGGCGAAGCCGATGTCGATCTCGCCGGCCACCAGCTTGGCCTCGATCGCCTTGGTGTTTTCCACCTGCAGCGACAGCTCGATCGCCGGATGGCGGCGGTGAAAGCGGGCCAGCACCGGCGGCAGCATGTAGGTGCCCACGGTGCGGCTGGCGCCCAGGGCGATGCGGCCGCGCCCGAGCTGCTTGAGCTCGGCCAGGGCGCGCTCGGCCTCGCTCTCCACCGCGAACAGGCGCCGCGAGTAGTCGAGCAGGACGCCGCCGGCCTCGGTCGGGCGCACGCCCCGCGGCAGGCGCTCGAACAGCGGCAGCTCCAGCGCCGCTTCCAGCTCGCTCAGCTGCTTGGAAACGGCGGACTGGCTGATGTGCAGGCGCCGCGCCCCGCCGCTGACGCTGCCGGCCAGGGCGACGGCGTGGAAGATGGCGAGATGGTTGAGGTTCAATGTATGAGTAAAAGAGATGGATGACGTGTAGATATTATATTTTTCTTAAAGCTTTGGGGGCCCTACAATGCGCCTCCACCACCGCTACCGACGCATCCGCGATGAGCGCCACCGCCGCCGTGACCCTGACGCACCTGCAGAGGCTCGAAGCCGAGTCGATCCACATCATGCGCGAGGTGGTGGCGGAGTCGGAGAAGCCGGTGATGCTCTACTCGGTGGGCAAGGACAGCGCGGTGATGCTGCACCTGGCGCGCAAGGCGTTCCATCCGGCGCCGCCGCCGTTCCCGCTGCTGCACGTCGACACCACCTGGAAGTTCAAGGCGATGTACGAGCTGCGCGACAAGATGGCGCGCGAGAGTGGCATGGAGCTGCTGGTCTACCAGAACCCGGAGGCCAAGGCCAAGGGCATCAACCCGTTCGACCACGGCTCCCTGCACACCGACATGTGGAAGACCGAGGGGCTGAAGCAGGCGCTGACCCTGCACGGTTTCGACGTCGCCTTCGGCGGCGCCCGCCGCGACGAGGAGAAGTCCCGCGCCAAGGAGCGCATCTTCTCGTTCCGCTCGGCCTCCCACCGCTGGGACGGCAAGAACCAGCGCCCGGAGCTGTGGAACCTGTACAACGCGCGCAAGGCCAAGGGCGAAAGCATCCGCGTGTTTCCGATTTCCAACTGGACCGAGCTCGACATCTGGCAGTACATCCACCTGGAGAACATTCCCATCGTGCCGCTGTACCTGGCGGCGATGCGGCCGACGGTGGAGCGCGACGGGTTGATCCTGATGGTGGACGACGAGCGCTTCCGCCTGAAGCCGGGCGAAGTGCCGGTGCCGCGCTCGATCCGCTTCCGCACGCTGGGCTGCTACCCGCTGACCGGCGCGGTGGAAAGCACGGCGGACACGCTGCCGGCGGTGATCCAGGAAATGCTGCTGACCACCACCTCCGAGCGCCAGGGCCGCGTCATCGACAAGGATGCCGGTTCGGCCAGCATGGAGAAGAAGAAGCAGGAGGGGTATTTCTGATGGCCGCCGAGACGAAGGACGTGGTCTACAGGACCGACGAGCTGATCGCCCGCGACATCGACGCCTACCTCGAGCGCCACCAGCACAAGAGCCTGCTGCGCTTCATCACCTGCGGCAGCGTCGACGACGGCAAGTCCACCCTGATCGGCCGCCTGCTGTACGACTCGAAGATGATCTTCGAGGACCAGCTGGCGGCGCTGGAAGCCGACTCCAAGCGCGTCGGCACCCAGGGCCAGGAGATCGATTTCGCGCTGCTGGTCGACGGCCTCGCCGCAGAGCGCGAGCAGGGCATCACCATCGACGTCGCCTACCGCTTCTTCGCCACCGAGAAACGCAAGTTCATCGTCGCCGACACTCCCGGCCACGAGCAGTACACGCGCAACATGGTGACCGGCGCCTCCACCGCCGACCTCGCCATCATCCTGATCGACGCGCGCAAGGGCGTGCTGACGCAGACGCGCCGGCACAGCTATCTCGCCCACCTGATCGGCATCCGCAACCTGGTGCTGGCGGTCAACAAGATGGACCTGATCGGCTACGACCGGGCCCGCTACGAGGCGATCGTCGAGGACTACCGCGCCTTCGCCGCAAGCATCGGCATCGGGGCGTTCACGCCGCTGCCGATCTCCGGCTTCAAGGGCGACAACATCACCGCGCTTTCGGCCAACACGCCCTGGTACCGGGGCCCGACCCTGATGGAGCACCTGGAAACGGTGGAGCTGGACGCCACGCGCGACCAGGCCAAGGCGTTCCGCCTGCCGGTGCAGTGGGTCAACCGCCCGAACCTCGACTTCCGCGGCTTCGCCGGCCTCATCGCCAGCGGCGTCATCGCCAGGGGCGACGCGGTGCGGGTGCTGCCCAGCGGCAAGACCAGCACGGTCAGCCGCATCGTCACCTTCGACGGCGACCTCGACCGCGCCGTCGCCGGCCAGTCGATCACGCTGTGCTTCGCCGACGAGATCGACTGCTCGCGCGGCGACGTCATCACCCGCGCCGACGAGCCGACCCAGGTGGCCGACCAGTTCGAGGCCACCCTGGTGTGGATGAACGACGAGGCCCTGGTGCCGGGCCGGCCGTACTGGCTGAAGATCGGCACCCGCACCGTCACCGCCACCATCGCCGCGCCGAAGTACCAGATCAACGTCAACACCCTGGAGCACGTCGCGGCGAAGACGCTGGACCTCAACGCCATCGGCGTCGCGGTGGTGACCCTGGACCGCGCGATCCCGTTCGAGGCCTACGCCGACAACCACACGCTCGGCGGCTTCATCCTGATCGACAAGTTCAGCAACGCCACCGTCGCCGCCGGCATGCTGCAGTTCTCCCTGCGCCGCGCGCAGAACGTGCACTGGCAGGCGCTGGACGTGACGCGCAAGGTCCGCGCCGGACTCAAGCAGCAGAAGCCGGCGGTGCTGTGGTTCACCGGCCTGTCCGGCTCCGGCAAGTCGACCATCGCCAACCTGGTCGAGAAGAAGCTGGTCTCGCTGGGCCGCCACACCTTCCTGCTCGACGGCGACAACATCCGCCACGGCCTCAACAAGGACCTGGGCTTCACCCAGGCCGACCGCGTCGAGAACATCCGCCGCATCGGCGAAGTGGCGAAGCTGATGACCGACGCCGGCCTGATCGTCCTCACCGCCTTCATCTCGCCGTTCCGCGCCGAGCGCGAGCTGGTGCGCGCCATGCTGCCGGCCGGCGAGTTCGTCGAGGTGTTCGTCGACACGCCGCTGGCCGAGGCCGAGAAGCGCGACGTCAAGGGCCTCTACAAGAAGGCGCGCAGCGGCGAGCTGAAGAACTTCACCGGCATCGACTCGCCGTACGAAGCGCCGGAGGCGCCGGAGATCCGCATCGACACGACGCAGCTGACGGCGGAGCAGGCGGCGGACCTGATCGTGCAGAAGCTGCTCGGCTGAGGCCGGCCTCCCGGAGGGCGGCGACCGCGGGGCGGGAGCCTGGTTCGCGCGGCGGCGTCGCGGCCGCCAGCCCCTGTCCCGCTAGCCCCCTTCCGCAACCGGAGGCGGGATCGAGGTGCCCGCGGCCTCGGCGTGCAGCCACTCCGCGAACTGCCGCACCTCCGGCCGCGCCGCCGCGCCCGGCTCCAGCACCACGTAGTAGGCCAGCGAGGTGCGCGGCGGGCGGTTCTTGAAGCGCGACAGCTCGAACGGCGCCACCAGCTGCTTGCGCCGCAGCTGCGCCTCCATCAGCGGCAGCCGCCCCAGGGCCACGCCGTGGCCGTCGACAGCGGCGTGGATCAGCTGGTCGTAGTGGCTGAAGCGCAGCACCCCGGCCGGCTCCAGCTCCGGCAGGCCCATCGCCTCCAGCCAGTTCTGCCAGTCGAGGATGGCCAGGCGCGGCGCGGTGTCGTCGAAGTGCAGCAGCACCTGGTGGCGCAGGTCGGCCGGCTCGCGCAGTGGCCGTGCCGGGTCCTTGAGCAGTTCCGGGCTGCACATCGGCAGCACCTCTTCGCCGAACAGGCGCGGCGCATTGGCCGGGGCCCTCTCCGGCGGGCAGTAGCGGATCGCCACGTCGATGCGGCTGCGCGTCAGGTCCACCACCGAGCTGTTGGCCGAGATGCGCACGTCGACCCCCGGCCAGGCGCGTCGGAACGAGGGCAGGCGCGGCACCAGCCACAGCGAGGCGAAGCTGACCGTGGTGGTGACGGTGACCAGGTGCGAACGCTCGGCGGCGATGCGGTCGAGGGTGGCGTGCAGCTCGGCCAGCATGGCCGCGGCGGTCTGCTGCAGCAGCTGGCCGGCTTCGGTCAGCAGCAGGGCGCGGTGGCGGCGCTGGAACAGGGGCTGGCCGATGTGCTGCTCCAGGGCCTGCACCTGGCGGCTGACCGCCGACTGGGTCAGGTGCAGCTCCTCCGCCGCCCGGGTGAAGCTCAGGTGGCGCGCGGCGGCCTCGAAGCCGCGGATCAGGTCAAGCGGGGGCAGGCGTTTTTGCATGCGTATGGCTCATGCGAGAACTTCGCAATGATCGTTTGAAGGGGACCCCGGAGAGGCGCAAGATGCGCCCGCTGCAAGGCTCCGCCGCCATCATTGCATACGACAGGCGCATGCGACAGGCGCGGAGCCGCCGCCAGGAGCGCACCATGAGCCCAGCCCACCTCGTCCACCCCGTCACCCTGCCGCTGCGCAGCCGCCGCGGCGCCCGCCCGCGCCTGCGGCGCTGGCTGGAGCGGCTGAGCCGTGTCTATGGCCGGGCCGGCATGCTGGAGCTGCACCGGTGAGCGCGCGTCCGCTGCCGCCGCGGCCCGGCTTTCCCCTGGCCGAGCTGGCCTGGCTGGGGCTGGTCGCCTGCGCCGTGGTGGGCATGCTGCTGCTGTCGCTGCGCCTGCAGCAAGGCTTGCCGCAGGACCGCGCCGGCGCGCCCGGGCCGGCCGAGCCGGTGCGGCTGGCCCAGGGCCAGGTGCTGGCTTCCGCCGAGCGGCGCACGCCGCCCTGGCACGTGGCGGCGCAGCAGTAGGCGGAAAGGGCAACGCGGGAAAAGAAAAAGCCGGGCAGTGCCCGGCTTTTTCGCTTTTCCGCTTGGCCGGCGGGGGATCCTTCGACCCGCCGCGGCCCGCTCAGCTTGACGGTGCCTGCGGCGCCGTCAATTGCGCTTCATCGAGTCGAAAAACTCGGCATTGGTCTTGGTGCCGCGCATGCGGTCGAACAGCAGCTCCATCGCCGCCAGCTCGTCCATCTGGTGCAGCAGCTTGCGCAGGATCCAGACCTTCTGCAGCTCGTTCGGCTCCAGCATCAGCTCTTCCTTGCGGGTGCCGGAGCGGTTGATGTTGATGGCTGGGAACACGCGCTTCTCGGCGATGCGGCGCTCCAGGTGCAGCTCCATGTTGCCGGTGCCCTTGAACTCCTCGTAGATCACCTCGTCCATCTTCGAGCCGGTGTCGATCAGCGCGGTGGCGATGATGGTCAGCGAGCCGCCTTCCTCGATGTTGCGCGCGGCGCCGAAGAAGCGCTTGGGCTTCTGCAGGGCGTTGGCGTCGACACCGCCGGTGAGCACCTTGCCGGAGGACGGCGCCACGGTGTTGTAGGCGCGCGCCAGGCGGGTGATGGAGTCGAGCAGGATCACCACGTCGCGCTTGTGCTCGACCAGGCGCTTGGCCTTCTCGATCACCATTTCCGCGACCTGCACGTGGCGGGTGGCCGGCTCGTCGAAGGTCGAGCTGATGACCTCGCCGCGCACGGTGCGCTGCATGTCGGTCACTTCCTCAGGGCGCTCGTCGATCAACAGCACGATCAGGTAGACGTCCGGATAGTTGGCCGCCAGCGACTGGGCGATGTTCTGCATCAGCATGGTCTTGCCGGCCTTCGGCGGCGAGACGATCAGGCCGCGCTGGCCCTTGCCGAACGGCGCCACGATGTCGATGACGCGGGCGGTGATGTCCTCGGTGGTGCCGTTGCCGCGCTCCATGGTGTAGCGCTCGTCGGCGAACAGCGGGGTCAGGTTTTCGAAGTTGACCTTCTTCTTGCTGACTTCGGGCGGCTCGTAGTTGATCGTGTCGACCTTGAGCAGGGCGAAGTAGCGCTCGTTGTCCTTGGGCGGGCGGATGCGGCCGGCGACGGTGTCGCCGGTGCGCAGCGCGAAGCGCCGGATCTGGCTGGGCGAGATGTAGACGTCGTCCGGGCCGGCCAGGTAGGAGCTGTCCGGGCCGCGCAGGAAGCCGTAGCCGTCGGACATGATTTCCAGCACGCCCTCGGCGTAGACGTGGTCGCCGCGGCGCGCGGCGTGGCGCAGCAGCTGGAACACCACGTCCTGCTTGCGGGCGCGGGCGATGTTCTCGATGCCCATCGCCTCGGCCGTCTCGAGCAGCTCGGCCGCGGTCTTGCGCTTGAGCTCGGCGATGTGCAGGACCTTGGGCGGCTCCTGCGGCCGCTGTTCCGCCGGCGCGCCGGCGGAACTTTCCTCGTCCTCGACCACGACCGGGTTGCCATCCTCGCCGATCTGCACCTCGCGCCGCCGCGGCGGCGCCGCGGTGGCTACACCGCCGCCATCGCCGGCTTCCAGCTCGGTGTAATCCTCGTCGAGGTCGACGGGGGGACGGCCATTGCCGTTGTAATTTCCGCTCTGGTTGCCGTGATTACCGTTCTGGTTGCCGTTGTTTCCATTGTTCCCGTTGTCACGGTTGGAATACTGCGGCCGGCGACGATGCTTGATCATGAAGTCACTAGATGGGTGAGCCCCGGTCTTTCCGGGGATGGATTAGGCCGCTGCCGAGGCCAGGTGCGGCTGCACGAACGCAGCGAGCTGCTGCTTGTGCACCGCGCCGACCTGGGTGGCGGCCACTTGGCCGTTCTTGAAGAGAATCATGGTGGGAATGCCGCGGATCGAGAATTTCGGCGGAGTTTGCGGATTTTCGTCGACGTTGAGCTTCACCACCTTCAACTTGCCGGCGGATTCCGCGGCGATCTGCTCCAGCACCGGGGCGAGCATGCGGCAGGGGCCACACCATTCCGCCCAGAAGTCCACCAGAACGGGGACGGGCGACTTCAGGACGTCCTGCTCAAAGGAGGCGTCGGTGACGGGCGAGATGTGTTCACTCATTTCTGTACTCCGGTATGACCCGAATGGGATATTCCAAATCAGGAGCGGCGGCCTGCCGCATGCCGTCGAGAGTGGGGCGGACGCGCGACAATTCAATGCGCGTTCCGGAATGATCTGATTTAAGATACTGGAAGAATTTCCGCGAATCGGCTGTTTGCACACGCTTTCCGAATCTAAGGAAGGCGGCAGCCGTTGTGATTAAGCCTATTTCAATCCAAACCTAGAGCAAATGCAAGCCTCCGACGGCACCGACGCTCCACAAACTGTTAGACCCCAGCACCTGAGCGAGGTTTCGTTCGACAGCCTGCCGCTGCATCCCAGCCTGAAGTCCGGGCTGGCCGCGCTGGGCTTCACCCACTGCACCCCGATCCAGGCCGCCACCCTGCCGCTGGCGCTGCAGGGCCAGGACCTCGCCGGCCAGGCGCAGACCGGCACCGGCAAGACCGCCGCCTTCCTGCTCGCCACCATGAACCTGCTGCTGACCCAGCCGCGGGTCGGCGAGGACGGGCAGCCGCGGGCCTACATCGTCGCGCCGACGCGCGAGCTGGCGCTGCAGATCTACAACGACGCCCTGCAGCTGGGCGCGCACACCGGCCTGCGCATGACGGTGGTCTACGGCGGCACCGGCTACGAGTCGCAGAAGCAGGCCCTGGCCGCCGGCGTCGACATCCTGATCGGCACGCCCGGCCGCCTGATCGACTACTTCAAGCAGGGCCTGTACGCGCTCAAGGGCATCGAGGTGCTGGTGCTCGACGAGGCCGACCGCATGTTCGACCTCGGCTTCATCGACGACATCCGCTACATGATGCGGCGCATGCCCAAGCCCGGTGCGCGCCAGAACTACCTGTTCTCGGCCACCCTCTCGCACCGCGTGCTGGAACTGGCGTACGAGCACATGAACAACCCGACGCGGATCGAGATCGAGCCGGAGCAGGTCACGGCCGAGCGCGTCAAGCAGACCCTGATCCACGTCGCCAACGAGGACAAGCTGCCGTTGCTGATCGGCCTGATGCGCCGCCACCAGCCGTTCCGCACCCTGGTGTTCGTCAACACCAAGCGTTTCGCCGAGGAAGTGGAGGCCGCGCTCAAGGCCAACGGCTACGAGGCCGGGGTGCTGTCCGGCGACGTGCCGCAGAACAAGCGCGAACGCCTGCTCGGCGAATTCAAGCTGGGCCAGCTGCCGGTGCTGGTGGCCACCGACGTGGCGGCGCGCGGCCTGCACATCCCCGACGTGACCCACGTCATCAATTTCGACCTGCCGCAGGACCCGGAGGACTACGTCCACCGCATCGGCCGCACCGCGCGCGCCGGCGCCTCCGGCGACGCCATCTCGATGTGCTGCGAAACCTATGTCTACTCGCTGCCGGACATCGAGAAGCTGATCGGCAAGCGCATCCCGCAGATGCCCTACGATCCGGCGCTGATTCCGCCGGACTACGTCACCCCGCCACGGGTGCACCGCGAGCGTTCCGGCCGGCCGCCGCGGCGCGGCGGTGGCGGACGTCCGGGCGGGGGTGGTGGCGGGCGCAGCGGCGGTCGCTCCGGCGGCAGCGGCCGCGGCCGGCGCTGAAAGCGGCCGTTCCCTCCGCGGCGCCAGCGGCCGGAACCCCGGCCCTTCGGCTCAGCCGACCGGCAGCAGCTCCTCCAGCCGGTCCACCGCCTGGAATTCCTCGATGACCCGCTTCGGCTGCGAGGAATCCGGGTGGCGGATGGCGCGGATGGCCCCGACGCCGTAGGCGCGCGCCGAACGCAGCACGGCGAGGCTGTCGTCGACGAACAGGGCCCGCGCCGGATTGAAGGCGTGCCGCGCCCGCAGCGCCGGCCAGAAACGCGCATCCTCCTTCGGCGCACCGAAATCGTGCGCGCAGACGATGCGGTCGAAGTGGCCGCCCAGGCCGGTCTGCGCCATTTTCAGCCGCCAGCTGTCGTGGTGCGCATTGGTCACCAGCCACAGGCTGCGGCCGCTGGCACGCACGGCATCGAGAAACGCCACGCTGCCGGGCAGCACGGCGATGCGCTCGCGCACCTCGGCTTTCATCTCCGCCAGGTTCAGGCCGGTGAGGCTGCTCCAGTGGTCCAGGCAATACCATTGCAGGCGGCCCTGCAGGCCGGTGAAGTGCGGCTCCAGCCGCTGCCGTGCCTGTTCCACGCTCAGGCCATGCAGCCGCGCATAGCGCGCGGGCACCAGTTCCAGCCAGAAGTGGGTGTCGAAAGCCAGGTCGAGGACGGTGCCGTCCATGTCCAGCAGGACGTGATCGATGCGGTCCCACTCCAGCCGGGGTCCCGGCTGGGATGTCGCGGCGGTGCTGCGTTCCATAGCCGCTATGATACGCCCTGCCCGACCGCGCCCCGCCCCCCATGACCCCGCCCGAGACCCCGCGCCAGACCATCCGCCGCAAGGCGGAGCAGGCCCTGCGCGAGCTGGGTGCCGATCCGGCGCTGCTGCGCGCGCGGCGCCTGCCCCTGTTCGCCGACGCGCGCAGCCTGCACTGCGTCGGCCTGGGCACCGATGGCCGCGACAAGTTCCTGGCGCCGGCCGCGGCGCAGGCCTGGACGGCGATGCGCGCGGCGGCGGCGGCCGACGGCGTGGAGCTGCTGCTGATCTCGGCGTTCCGCAGTTTCGACTTCCAGCTGGCGCTGATCCGCGGCAAGCAGGCCAAGGGCCGCCTGATCGGGGAGATCCTCACCGTCAACGCCCCGCCCGGCTGCAGCGAGCACCACAGCGGCCGCGCCGTGGACATCGGGGCGCGCGACACGCCGGCGCTGGAGGAGGACTTCGAGCACACCCCGCAGTTCGCCTGGCTGCAGCGCCATGCCGGCCGCCACGGCTTCGGCCTGTCCTACCCGCGGGGCAACCGCTACGGCTATCTCTACGAGCCCTGGCACTGGTGCTTTAAACAGCCCGCGTGAAAAAGGCGGCCTGTGAACGGACCTGCCATCCGGGCAGGGAGGCGTTCACCCGGCTACGGCGTCGCCTGCAAGGCGAGCTCCAGCCTCAGGCGACTTTCACTTCCGAAAAGTCCCGCGCCTGCGGATGGGCCGGGAACGGCCTGGCCTTGTCGTCGCGGATCAGCTGGCAGGTGTGCAGGCCGGCGGCGCGCGCCGCGTCCAGCTCCTCGCCGACGTCGGACAGGAACAGCACCGCCTCGCCCGGCAGCTTCAGCTCCGCCAGGATGGCGCGGTAGGAGGCTTCCTCGCGCTTGCCGCCGATGCGGGTATCGAAGTAGCCGGAGAACAGCGGCCTCAGGTCGCCGGCGTCGGAGTGGCCGAAGATCAGCTGCTGCGCCTCGACCGAGCCGGAAGAGTAGATGTAGAGGCGCTTGCCGGCGGCGTGCCATTGCCGCAGGTAGACCGGCGTATCCGCATAGACATGGCCCTTGAGTTCGCCGGCGGCGTAGCCCTGGGCCCAGATCATGCCCTGCAACGCCTTGAGCGGCGTGATCTTGCGATCCTCGTCGATCCAGCGCTCCAGCACCTCGGCGGCGGCCTCCGCCGTCAAGGGCCGGCCCGCCAGCCGCGCCGTCTCCTCCAGCTGCGCCGCCACCGCCGCGTCGCCGGCATGGGTCCGCAGGAACTCGCGCAGGTGCGCGCGGGCGTAGGGGAACAGGGACCGATGCACGAAGTCGATCGACGACGTGGTGCCTTCGATATCAGTGACGATGGCCTGGATCATGGCGAGCCGGTTCCATGGGTGATGCGCCATCCCCGCGCAAGCGGAATGGCGGAGGGAATTTTTTCGGATCCGCACCCTAGCGCGA
The DNA here is from genome assembly GCA_035651715.1 of Nevskia sp. Classification (GTDB taxonomy): domain Bacteria; phylum Pseudomonadota; class Gammaproteobacteria; order Nevskiales; family Nevskiaceae; genus Nevskia. The sequence goes on along the minus strand of DASRFD010000082.1, from coordinate 11,686 downwards.
ATCCGGCCCCTTGAAAACACAACGGCCGCCTTGCGGCGGCCATTGCTCCTGCGGCGCGAAGCCTCAGGCCGCCTTCTGCAGGTGGTAGTGCGGCTCTTCCAGGCGCGGGAAGCGGTCGGCGATCTTGTCGCCGGTGTAGTTCGCCACCCAGCCTTCCGGCGTGGTGAACAGGCGGATGCACTTGAAGTGCGGCGCCGCGCCCATGTCGAACCAGTGGCGCACCATCGAGGGCACCGAGATCAGGTCGCCCTGGCTGCACAGCACGCCATGGATGCGGCCGGCGTCGCGGATGTAGAACAGCGCCTCGCCGTCGACGAAGAAGCGCACCTCGAACTCGTCGTGGGTGTGCTCGGACAGGAACTTCTGGCGCCAGGCTTCCTTCTGCGGATTGTCGGGCTGCATGTTGATCACGTCGACCGACTTGAAGCCGTACTGGTTCATCAGGCGGTTGACCGAGGTGCGATAGGCCTCGATCACCTCGTCCTGGGTGGCATGGGCGTCGAGCTGGCGGCTGGCTTCCCAGCGCTCGAACTGCACGCCGATCCGCTCCAGTTGCGCGCGGATGTCCTCGAACTCGGTGTACGTCGCGACCGGCTTGCCGGACTCCTCGTAGATACGCAGCTCACTCATTGCTCAATCTCCCACTCCATAACTCGCACTCAAACATGAATTCCAGCGCTTCGACGCGGTGCCGCGCCTGCGCCACGTTATCGCCCCAGGCGTAAAGCCCGTGGCCGGCGATTAAGTACGCCGGTACTTCCATCTCCTCCCTCATATGGGCGTCGACCCGGGCGCTCAAGCGCGCGATGTCCTGGTCGTTCCCGAACACCGGGACCTCCACCCTGGACTCAGGGTCGGGAGCGCCCGGCAACAGCTTCAACAACTCGTAGCCGGTGAGGACGATACGGTCCAGCCGGCGTGACAGCACGGTATTGGCGATGGTGTGCACGTGCAACACCGCGCCGACGGATGGGTGGGACCGGTAGATCTGCATGTGCAGACCGGTTTCGTAGGAGGACTTGCGTCCCGCCTCCAGCGGCCGGCCATCCATGTCCGCCACCAGAAAGTCGCTGCGCTTCAGTTCGCCCTTGTGGACGCCCGAGGCGGTGATCAGCACGCGTTCAGACGACAGGCGCGCGGAAAAGTTTCCGCCCGTGGCGGGAACCCAGCCGCGGCGGTGGAACATCGCCCCGGCCTCGATCATGGCCTGCGCCAGCGTGTCCTGCAAAAGGGTTCCAGACTCCATCAGCCGATCCCTAAAGCGCGAACTGGACCACTAATTTACTCCTCCACGGTGACCGTTTTGATACGGTTCCCCGATGCGGCGCCGCATTCATTTGCAAAGACCACGCCGTTCTAGGTGACGGCTGGGTCAAATATGGCGCTTGCCAAAAAAAGCTAAGGCCCGCCTCGCGGCGGGCCCCTGGACCCCGGCTGGCGCCGGGATGACCTTCAGCCCTTACGGGCCGGAAGTCACTTGATCTTCGCTTCCTTGAACACCACGTGCTTGCGCACGACCGGATCGTACTTCTTGAACTCGAACTTGTCCGGGGTGTTCTTCTTGTTCTTGGTGGTGGTGTAGTAGAAGCCGGTGTCGGCGGTCGACACCAGCTTGATCTTCTCGCGTTCCTTCTTCTTGGCCATGCTTACACCTTCTCGCCGCGGGCGCGGATCTCGGCCACGATGGCCTCGACGCCCTTCTTGTCGATGATGCGCATGCCGTTGGCGGAAACGCGCAGGCTCACGAAGCGCTTCTCGGACTCGAGCCAGAAACGGTGCGTGTGCAGATTGGGCAGGAAGCGGCGACGACGCTTGTTGTTGGCATGTGACACCGTGTTACCAACAATCGGCTTCTTGCCGGTGACTTGGCAGACTCTGGACATGGGAAAACCCAAGGGACGCGGATCGCGAAAGGGCGCAGATGATAGCCGCACGGGCCGCAGGAAGCAAGTTCCGGCGGCCGGGCCGGGGATTCGCGGCGGGAATCCGTAACTGCCGCACGCAGCAGGCTTTTCTCCCGGTGGCCGGATCCATCCCGGCCGCCCGCAGGGCGGCTACAGCCAGCCGCGCTCGGCGAAGGAGACCGGCTCGCCCTCGCCCACCACGAAATGGTCGAGCACGCGGATGTCGACCAGGCCCAGGGCGTCCTTGAGGCGCCGCGTCAGGCTGCGGTCGGCCTCGCTCGGCTCGGCCACCCCGGAGGGATGGTTGTGGGCGAAGATCAGCGCCCCGGCATTATGCCGCAGCGCGGTCTTGACCACCTCGCGCGGGTAGACGCTGGCGGCGTTGAGCGTGCCCTGGGCCAGCACCTCGAAGCTCAGCACGCGGTGCTGGCTGTCGAGGAACAAGGCGGCGAACACTTCATGCTCCAGGTCGCGCAGGCGGGCGCGCAGGAAATCCCGCGCCTGGCGCGGATCCTTCAGCCCGGCCGGCTCGGCCAGGGTCTCGCCCAGATGGCGGCGGGCGATTTCCAGCACCGCCTGCAGCTGCACGTACTTGGCCTGGCCCAGGCCCTTGGCTTCGCAGAAGCGGGCCTGGTCGGCGCGCAGCAGGCCGCGCAGCCCGCCGAAGCGGGCCACCAGCTCGCGCGCCAGGTCCACCGCGCTTTTGCCGGCCACGCCGGTGCGCAGGAAGATGGCCAGCAGCTCGGCGTCGGACAGGGCCTGGGCTCCGCGCGCCAGCAGCTTTTCGCGGGGGCGCTCGCCTTCGGGCCAGTGCTTGATGCTCACGCCGCCGCCCAGGCTCTCAGGCCGCGTCCGCCAGCAGCGGCGGCAGCGGGCAGTGCAGGCCGGCGCAGACGGCGCGCAGCAGCTCGGCCTCCTCCAGCGTGACCTTGCCGTCGGCGGCGATGCTGGCGCCCAGCGCCTCCAGCAGCTGCGCCTTGGCCGGCGGCTCCAGCTCGTCCAGGGTGCGCAAGGCCTGGTCCAGCACGGCCGGCCAGTTCACCGGGTCGGCGGCCTCGTAAGCCGGGGCCGGGCGCAGGGGCAGCTTCTCCATGCCGCTGGCGAAGGCGCGCCGCGCCGCGGCCTCGTCGGCCTGGCCGAAGCCGGCGACCGTGGACAGCAGCACCGCGGCTTCGGCCGCGCCCTGTTCCAGGCGGCGCCGGCCCGGCGCGCCGGCCCTGGACGGTTGCAGGATCTCGCCGAGGTGCATGCGCAGCACCCGGCCCAGGCACCACTCGAACACCGCCACCTGGCCGTCGGCATAGGTCAGCGCCACCACCGTGCGCACCAGCTGCAGCAGGCGGTCGCGCGGCAGCCGCCGCAGGCTGGGCATGGCGATGTCGGCCAGCGGCAGGCGCTGCGCCGGGTGCAGCGCCGCCAGCTGCGCCCACAGCGCGGCCGCGGCCTCGGCGCAGGCGGCGCCGAAGTCGCGCGCCACCGCCTGCAGTTGCTGGGCGCGCACCGCTTCGGCTTCCCGGTCCAGCAGCAGGGCGCACAGCAGCGGCACGGCGCGGTCCTGGTCATGGGCCGCCTCCAGCAGGGCCGGCGGCAAAGCCTGGTGCAGGGCCGCGGCGCAGTCGTAGTGGGCGTCGCGCGGCTGCCCCACCTGCGCGGCCAGCGCCGCCGGCGCCAGGCCCATCGCCGCGCCGGCACGCGGCAGCGGCGGCGGTGGCCGGGCGGGCGCGGCCGCCGCCGGGGCGCCGGCGAAATCCGCCATCAGCGGGCGCTCCTGGTCCCCTTCCTGGCCGCCGTCGGGAACGTAGTCGGGGGCGTTCCAGCTGCGCGCCAGGGTGGCCAGCTGCAGCGGGTTGAAGTCCGGGTCCAGCAGCTTGATGCGCTTGAGCAGCGGCGGGTGGGTGGCGAACAGCGCCGAATAGCCGACCCCGTCGCCGAACAGCATGTGCGCTACTTCCTCGCCGTGGGTGTTGGCGAGCCTGGAGCCCTCGGCCACGCCGGCGACCTTCTTCAGGGCCCCGGCGATGCCGCCGGCCTGCCGCGTGAACTGCACCGCGGAGGCGTCGGCGAGGTATTCGCGCTGGCGCGAGATGCCGGCCTTGATCAGGCGGCCGAAGAACACGCCGATATAGCCTATGGCGAACACGCCCAGCGCCACGATCATGATCGCGCCGCCGCCCTTGCGGTCGCCGCGCGGGCCGTATTGCAGCACCTTGCCGCCGATGATGCCCAGCGCCAGGATGCCGAACAGCAGTCCCATCAGGCGGATGTTGAGCCGCATGTCGCCGTTGAGGATGTGGCTGAACTCGTGGGCGATGACGCCCTGCAGCTCGTCGCGGCCGAGCTTGTCGAGCGCGCCGCGGGTGACGGTGACCGCCGCGTCGGCGCTGGAGTAGCCGGCGGCGAAGGCGTTGATGCCGGACTCCTGCTCCAGCACGAAGATCTGCGGCACCGGCACGCCGGAGGCGATGGCGATCTCCTCCACCACGTTGCGCAGGCGCCGGTGCGCCGGGTTGCGCGTGTCAGGCGAGACCAGCGAGCCGCCCAGCTCCTGCGCCACCTTGGCGCCGCCGCCGTCGAGCGAGACCAGGCGATACAGGGTGGACAGGGCGATCACCGCCAGCACCGCCACCGAGGTGGCGAAGAGGACCGGCGGCAGGTCCAGCGGCGGATCGTGCGGCCCCTGGGCGTAGAGCAGCGCCGCCGCCACCACCGCATCGATGGCGCCGACGATGCCCAGCACCGCCAGCAGGAACAGCAGGAGCAGGCCGGTCGAACGGCCGCGCACCTTCGCCTGCTGTTGGAAAAAGTCCATGGTCAGCCGCCAGTGGTGGGTGGTGGGTCGTCAGTTGCAGGCCGCGTGCAGGACCGCGCCGGCTGCGCCGGCAACCAGGAACCGGCTACTGAAAACTGACCTTCGGCGCGGCGCGCATTTCGGCCTTCTCGATTTCCAGCGGCTGCGCCGCGACGAAGCCGAACATGTTCGCCACCACGCTGTTGGGGAACACCTCGCGCCGGTTGTTGTAGCCCATCACCGCGTCGTTGTAGGCCTGGCGGGCGAAGGACACGCGGTTCTCGGTGGAGGTCAGCTCCTCGGAGAGCTGCATCATGGTGGTGTTGGCCTTCAGGTCCGGGTAGGACTCGGACAGGGCGAACAGCTTGCCCAGCGACTGCGTCAGCACCGTCTCGGCGCCGGACAGCTGCTGCATCGCCCCGGCGTCGCCGGGGCTGGCCTTGGCCGCCTGCAGACCGGACACGGCGCTGTTGCGCGCGGCGATCACCGCCTCCAGCGTCTCGCGCTCGTGCTTGAGATAGCCCTTGGCGGTTTCCACCAGGTTGGGGATCAGGTCGTAGCGGCGGGTCAGCTGCACGTCGATCTGCGAGAAAGCGTTCTTGTAGCCGTTGCGCGCCGTCACCAGGCCGTTGTAGACCGAGATGAAGAAGAACACCAGGACGACAATCACCGCCAGCACGATCCAGCCCATGGCCGCCTCCCTGTTTGGTTTGAACCCAAAATAGCATCAAATCAGGCCCGGATACGGGCATCCGTCACGTCCGGGGCCCCGCAGGATAGAATTTGCACATGTCAGAAACCCCATCGCCCGCCGCCGTGGCGGGATTGCGCATCCTGCTCGGCGTGACCGGCGGCATCGCCGCCTACAAGGCCGCCGAGCTGGCGCGCCAGTTCATGAAGGCCGGCGCCCAGGTGCAGGTGGTGATGACCGCCGGGGCGCAGCGCTTCATCACCGCCCAGACCTTCCAGGCCCTGACCGGCCGCACCGTGCGCAGCAGCCTGTGGGACGAGCAGGCCGAGGCGGCGATGGGACATATCGAGCTGGCGCGCTGGGCCGATGCCATCGTCATCGCCCCGGCCTCGGCCAACTTCCTGGCGCGGCTGGCGCAGGGCCTGGCCGACGACCTGCTCAGCACCCTGTGCCTGGCGACCGACCGGCCGATCTACGCCGCCCCGGCGATGAACCGCCTGATGTGGGCCAACGCCGCCACCCGGGACAATCTGGACACCCTGCGCCGCCGCGGCCTCAAGCTCATCGGCCCCGGCAGCGGCTTCCAGGCCTGCGGCGAGGTCGGCGACGGCCGCATGAGCGAGCCGGCCGAAATCACGGCGCTGGTGCTGGGCGATTTCCGCCGCGCCGGCCCCCTCGCCGGCCTGCATGCGGTGGTCACCGCCGGCCCGACGCGCGAGCCGATCGACCCGGTGCGCTTCATCACCAACCGCTCCTCCGGCAAGCAGGGCTATGCCCTGGCCGAGGCCCTGACCCGGCTCGGCGCCGAGGTCACCCTGGTCAGCGGGCCGGTGCACCTGGACACGCCCGCCGGCGTGCGCCGGGTCGACGTCGAAACGGCGCAGCAGATGCTCGAGGCGACCCTGGCCGCCTGCCGCCAGGCGCAGATCCTGGTCGGCGCCGCCGCGGTGGCCGACTACCGTCCGGCCGCGGCGGCCGGGCAGAAGATCAAGAAGAACGCCGACACGCTGGACCTGGCGCTGACCAAAAATGCCGACATCCTGGCCACGGTGCGCGCGGCGCAGCCGGGCCTGTTCATCGCCGGCTTCGCCGCCGAGACCGAGAAACTGGCCGAGCACGCGCGCGGCAAGCTGGAGCGCAAGAAGCTGGACCTGGTGGCCGCCAACTGGGTCGGCGAGGGCAAGGCCTTCGACCGCGACGACAACGCGCTGGAGGTGTTCTGGAACGGCGGCGAGCGCCGGCTCGGCCCGGCCGCCAAGACCGAGGTGGCGCGCCAGCTCGCGGCGCTGATCGCCGAGCGCTACGCCGCCGGGCATCCCGCTTGAAGAAGAACGGCGCTTGAACAAGATCCAGCTGAAGATCCTCGACCCGCGGCTGGGCCGCGAGCTGCCGCTGCCGGCCTATGCCACCGAGGGCAGCGCCGGCATGGACCTGCGCGCCCTGCTCGACGCGCCGCTGGAGCTGGCCCCCGGCGCCAGCAGCCTGATCCGCACCGGCCTGGCCATCCACGTCGCCGACCCGGGACTGGCGGCGGTGATCCTGCCGCGCTCCGGACTGGGCCACAAGCACGGCATCGTGCTCGGCAACCTGGTCGGCCTGATCGATTCCGACTACCAGGGCGAGCTGATGGTGTCGTGCTGGAACCGCGGCCAGGCCGCGTTCACCGTCGTTCCCGGCGAGCGCATCGCGCAGCTGGTGATCGTGCCGGTGGTGCGCGCCGCCTTCGAGGTGGTCGACGAGTTCCAGGCGACCCGGCGCGGCGCCGGCGGCTTCGGCCATACCGGCCGTCACTGAGCGCCGCCCGCCTCCCCATGCGATTACTGCCCAGCAACATCCGCGTCCAAATGCCGATCGACCACGAAAAAGCGATCAACATCGCCCACGTCCTCACCGAGGCCCTCCCCTACATCCGCCGCTTCGCCGGCAAGACCTTCGTCGTCAAGTATGGCGGCAACGCCATGGGCGACGACGACATGATCGACAGCTTCGCCCGCGACATCGTGCTGATGAAGGCGGTGGGCATGGACCCGGTGGTGGTGCACGGCGGCGGCCCGCAGATCGGCCGGCACCTGGAGAAGCTCGGCAAGAAGAGCGAGTTCATCGAGGGCATGCGCGTCACCGACGGCGAGACCATGGACGTGGTCGAGATGATGCTCGGCGGCCTGGTCAACAAGGCGGTGGTCAACGCCATCGCCAAGCAGGGCGGCCGCGCCGTCGGCCTCACCGGCAAGGACGGCGGCCTGATCCGCGCGCGCAAGCTGCTGGTCAAGAACCAGGACATCGGCCAGGTCGGCGAAGTGGAGAGCATCGACCCGCGGATCATCGACAATCTCGAAAGCGGCGGCTTCATCCCGGTGATCGCGCCGATCGGCGTCGGCGCCGAGGGCGAGGCCTACAACATCAACGCCGACCTGGTCGCCGGCAAGCTAGCCAGCGTGCTGCAGGCCGAGAAGCTGATGCTGCTGACCAACGTGCAGGGCCTGATGGACAAGCAGAACCAGGTGCTGACCGGCCTGACCGTGGCCCAGGTCGAAGCGCTGATCGCCGACGGCACCGTCTACGGCGGCATGCTGCCCAAGGTGACCTGCGCGCTCGACGCGGTGCGCTCGGGCGTGAAGAGCTCGGTCATCATCGACGGCCGCGTGCAGCACGCGGTGCTGCTGGAGCTGTTCACCGACGAGGGCATCGGCACGCTGATCCGCGGCTAGAGAAGCCCGGCCTGGCGGCCGGGCTCAAATCCTCGACCCGCCTCCCCGCGCCACACGGCCGCGACCGCCGCCGCGGCGCGGCGCGGCTTTCAACGGATGCTGGCCGCCAGGCGCTGCTCGCGCATCAGCGCGGCCTGGGCCTCGCTGCCGGGCAGCCACTCCTCGCGCCATTTGATGGCGCCGCCGCTGCTGGGCTTCTGCTCGCCGCTGACCGGAGTGCCGGCGAGCAGGGCATTCAGCGCCACGCGCAGGTCGCGACCGGTGACCGGCACGCCGTTGCCGGGGCGGGAATCGTCGAACTGGCCGCGATACGCCAGGCGCAGCTGCGTGTCGAAGACGAAGAAGTCCGGCGTGCAGGCAGCCTCGTAGGCGCGGGCCACCGCCTGGGTCTCGTCGCACAGGTAGGGGAAGGGGAAGCCGAGGCGCTGCCCCACCACGCGCATGCGGTCGGGCGAGTCCTCCGGGTAAGTTTCGGCGTCGCTGCTGCACACGGCGATGAAGCCCACGCCCTTGCCGCGGTAGTCCAGCGCCAGCTTGACCAGCGCCTCCTGCAGGTGGCGCACGTAGGAGCAGTGGTTGCTGAGGAACATCACCACCGTGGCCCGGACGCCCTTGAGGTGCTCCAGGCAGCGCGCGCGCTCGGTGAGGGTGTCGAACAGCTCGAAGTCCGGTGCGGACATGCCCAGGGCGGGCATGGTGGATGGCGTCGCTGCCATTGAAGCTCCCTTTCGTGTCGTGATGCCGCCGGTCCGCTACCCCGATCGCGTACACGGACCTGCAATGTGCGGTGGGGCATTGTAGCCCCCGCGGCGCAGAAAGCCAGCGAGGGCCTGGCGCGACAGCGGCGGGCGCGCAAGGCCGGGCTTTTTGCCTTAAACTAATCCGCCTATCCGTATAAACAGATGACGAGGTTTGACCCAGTGAGCGAATACCTGTTTACGTCCGAGTCCGTATCCGAAGGCCACCCGGACAAGGTCGCCGACCAGATCTCCGATGCGGTGCTCGACGCCATCCTGACCCAGGACAAGCGCGCCCGCGTGGCCTGCGAGACCCTGGTGAAGACCGGCGTGGCGATCGTCGCCGGCGAGGTCACCACCAGCGCCTGGGTCGACCTGGAACAGCTGGTGCGCAAGGTCATCACCGACATCGGCTACGACAGCTCCTACGTCGGCTTCGACGGCGCCACCTGCGGCATCCTCAACATCATCGGCAAGCAGTCGCCCGACATCAACATGGGCGTCGACCGCAAGAACCCGGAGGAACAGGGCGCCGGCGACCAGGGCCTGATGTTCGGCTACGCCTGCGACGAAACCGCCGAGCTAATGCCGGCTCCGATCTACTACTCGCACCGCCTGGTCGAGCAGCAGGCCAAGGTGCGCAAGGCGAAGAAGCCCAAGCTGCCCTGGCTGCGCCCGGACGCCAAGTCCCAGGTCACGCTGCGCTACCGCGACGGCGTCGCCGTCGGCGTCGACGCGGTGGTGCTCTCCACCCAGCACGACCCCACCGTCAAGCTCAAGCAGCTGCGCGAGGGCGTGATGGAGGAGATCATCAAGCCGGTGATCCCCGCCAAGTGGGTGACCAAGGCCACCAAGTTCCACATCAACCCGACCGGCAACTTCGTCATCGGCGGCCCGGTGGGCGACTGCGGCCTGACCGGCCGCAAGATCATCGTCGACAGCTACGGCGGCTGGGCCCGCCACGGCGGCGGCGCGTTCTCCGGCAAGGACCCGTCCAAGGTCGACCGCAGCGCCGCCTACGCCGCCCGCTACGTCGCCAAGAACATCGTCGCCGCCGGCCTGGCCAAGCGCTGCGAAGTGCAGGTCAGCTACGCCATCGGCGTGGCCGAGCCGACCTCGATCTTCGTCACCACCTTCGGCACCGGCACCATCGGCGACGACAAGCTGGAGAAGCTGGTGCGCAAGCACTTCGACCTGCGCCCCTACGGCATCATCAAGATGCTCGACCTGATCCACCCGATGTACCAGGCCACCGCCTCCTACGGCCACTTCGGCCGCAAGCCCTACGACGTCACCCTGCCGAACGGCGAGAAGTTCACCGCCTTCTCCTGGGAAAAGACCGACAAGGCCGAGGCGCTGCAGGCCGACGCCAAGACCATCAAGTAAGCCGTCGCTGCAAGCAAAAGGCCGCCCGCGGGCGGCCTTTTGCGTTGGACGGCCCGGCGCCGCCGCACTTGCCGCCGGCCGGGGATGCGGCCTCAGCCGGGAATCTCGGGCTCGACCAGCCGCGCCAGGTTGCCGAGCGACTGCTGCCAGCCGAGGTAGCAGCCGTCGAGCGGGATCATCGCCGGGATGCCTTCCTGCACGATGTGCAGCTCACAGCCGCAGGGCGCTTCCTTCAGCTCGATCGTCGTGCGCATTTCCCCCGGCAGGTTCGGATCGTCGAACTTGTTGGTGTAGCGGATGCGCTGGTTCGGCACCAGCTCGATGTAGCTGCCGCCGAAGTCGTGGCCGTGGCCGGTGCTGAAATTGGTGAACGACATGCGGTAGCCGCCGCCAACCCTGGCGTCGAGGCTGTGGACACGCCCGGTGTAGCCGTCCGGCGGCAGCCAGCGGGCCATGGCGTCGGCGTCGAGGAAGGCGCGGTAGATTTTTTCGGGCTTGGCACGCAGCACGCGGTGCAGCCGGACGGTATTGCCGCTCATGTCTGGATCTCCTTGATTCTCAAGTGAATGAACCCGGGGAAATTCCCGGCTCTCACAGGTACGTCGAACGGCCTCGCCGGTTTTCGACAACCGCCCTGCGCTTTTCCGGGTATCCTTTTATCCGCATAAGCGGATATACTGAAATCCTCTAGAAGCCCCGCCGAGGGGCGCTGCGAGCCGCCAGGATTGCATCCGCGCGGACCAGGCTCGGCGGCCGGACTTTTCCGAACGAACCGCGCCCTGAAAACCTTCGAGAGAGAGCAACACATGAACGCCGTCGTCAAATCCGTGGAACACGACTACAAGGTTCGCGACATCAAGCTGGCCGACGCCGGCCGCAAGCAGATCGACATCGCCGAGGCGGAGATGCCGGGCCTGATGTCGATCCGCAAAAAGTACGCGGCGGGCAAGCCGCTCAAGGGCGTGCGCATCACCGGCTCGCTGCACATGACCACCCAGACCGCGGTGCTGATCGAGACCCTGGTCGACCTCGGCGCCTCGGTGCGCTGGGCCTCGTGCAACATCTTCTCGACCCAGGACGAAGCAGCGGCCGCGATCGCCGCCGCCGGCGTGCCGGTGTTCGCCTGGAAGGGCGAGACCCTGGAAGAGTACTGGGACTGCACCCTGGACGCGGTCACCCACCCGGACGGCAAGGGCCCCGAGCTGGTGGTGGACGACGGCGGCGACGTGACGCTGCTGATCCACAAGGGCTACGAGCTGGAGAACGGCGACAAGTGGGTCGACAGCGCTTCCGGCAACCACGAGGAGCAGGTGATCAAGAACCTGCTCAAGCGCGTGGCCAAGGAGCGCCCGGGCTTCTGGCACAAGCTGGTGGCCGAATGGCGCGGCGTGTCGGAAGAGACCACCACGGGCGTGCACCGCCTGTACCAGATGCTGGAGGCGGGCAAGCTGCTGGTGCCGGCGATCAACGTC
>DASRFD010000081.1:0-11878 GCA_035651715.1 Nevskia sp. | reverse complement strand
CCGACCGCGTCCACCAGCGCCCCGCTGGCGAAGATCGCCACGGTGAAGCACCAGAACGCCGGGCTGAAGATCAGCCCCAGCTGCTCGTTGCTCAGATGGAACGCCGCCGACAGGTCGCCGGCAATGTCGCCGCGGATGGCGAACACCATCGCCGTGGTCACCAGCGACACGCAGCTCGCGACGAACAACCTCGACTGATCCACGCCACCCTCCCGCGCATCGCCCCTGGCCTGGGGCGCAGCCCATTAGGGCTTGCGGAACCGGCAGCGTCTACGCGTCTGTTTGCCGTTTTGGGATACAGGCTTGTTGAAGAGCGGCCCGCAACGGTCGGCCGGCCGCGCCGCGATTCACCCGCCCGTGGCACTGCTCGCTTGCGCTAGCGGTTCGGATCATCGGGCGGCCGCCGCGCGTCCGCTTGCGCCAGCGCCCGGCGCACGGCGGGCTCCAGTTCCGCCGCTTCGTGCGTCTTGCGCACGACGGCACAGGCCAGCTCCCGGGCGCGGCGCAGCTCCGGCGAGTCCGGCGTCGCGCCGGTCATCACGATCACCGGGACCTCCAGCCCGTTCGCGCGCAGGGCCTCCATCAGCGCGATGCCGTCCATGCCGGGCATGTTCAGGTCGGTGAGGACGCAGGCGGGAGGCTCCTTCAGCGCCGCGTCGAGGCACTCGCGCGCATCGGTGAAGGTGCGCGCCTGCCATCCGTACATGCGCAGCAGCATGGCCGCCGCCATCGCGTTGTCCGCGTTGTCATCGGTGACGAAGATCATTGCAGCGTTCATGCGCAAGGGGTTACGCAGGCCGGTCCTGTCCGGATGCACCCGCGAGCCGCCGGCCGACGCGCTGCTCCATGAGGCGCCCTTCAGGCGCCGGCCCGCAGAGCCGCCGCCCGCGCCCGGATCGCGGCCAGCTCCGCCTGCGGCTTGCGGCCCAGGTTCAACACCTGCTGTCCGAGGCGCGGATGCCCCGCGAAGCGGCCGCGGTGGCGGTCCAGGAAATCCCAGTACAGGGTGGTGAAAGGACAGGCCCTGTCGCCGGTGGCCAGCGCCGGGTCGAAGCGGCAGCCGCGGCAGTAGTTGGACATGCGCTGGATGTAGCGGCCGGAGGCGATGTAGGGCTTGCTCGCCATCCTGCCGCCGTCGGCGTGCTGGCTCATGCCCAGGGTGTTGGGCAGCTCCACCCACTCCACCGCGTCGACATAGACCGCCAGGTACCACTCGTGCACCAGGCGCGGCCGCACGCCCAGCAGCAGCGCGTACAGGCCGGTCACCATCAGGCGCTGGATGTGGTGCGCATAGCCGCTGCGCAAGGTGTCGCCGATGCATTGGCGCAGGCAGTTCATCGGCGTGTCGCCGGTCCAGTAGAAGGCCGGCAGCGGCGCCTCGGCGCCGAGGGCGTTGTCCTCCAGCGCGCCGGGCATGGTCTGCCAGTAGATGCCGCGCACATACTCGCGCCAGCCGAGGATCTGCCGGATGAAGCCCTCGGCGCTGGCCAGCGGCGCCGCGCCTTCGCGCCAGGCCCGCTCGGCCGCTGCGCAGACTTCCCTGGGCTGGAGCAGGTGCAGGTTCAGCGCGGCGGACAGCCGCGAATGCCACAGCGTTTCCTCGCCGGCCCACATCGCGTCCTGCCCGGGGCCGAAGCGCGGCAGCCGGTGGATCATGAAATCGCGCATCGCGCTCAGCGCCTGCGCCCGCGTCACCGGCCAGTCGAAGCGGTCCAGGCCGCCGGGATGAGCGGAGAAGCGCGCGGCCACCAGGCGCAGCACCTCCTCGGTGATCGCGTCCGGCCTGAAGGCCGGCGCCGGCGGCACGCGGCCCGGACCGCCGGCGCCGAAGCCGCTGCGGTTGTCGGCGTCGTAGTTCCAGCGGCCCCCGGCCGGCTTGCCGCCGTCCTGCATGAGCCAGCCGCCGCGCACGCGCATCCAGCGGTAGAAGTGCTCCAGGCGCGGCTGGCGGCGGCCCTCCATCCAGCCGGCAAAATCCTCCCGGCTGCACAGGAAATGCCGGTCGGCGCGGAACTCGAACGGGACGCCGGACTCCGCCGCCAGGGCCTCGAAGTCCCGGCGCAGCCGCCACTCGCCGGGTTCGAGCAGCACCACCCGCTCGGGGCGCAGCGTCGGCAGGTCGCGGCGCAGCGTCTCCCGCAGCGACGGCAGGCTGCCCTGGTCGAGATGGTGGTAGAGCAGCGGCAGGCCGCGCGCCCGCAGCGCGACGGCATGGTGCCGCATGGCCGACAGGAACAGCGCGATCCTGGCCTTGTGGCTCCAGACATGGCGCGACTCGTCCGCCGCTTCGCACATCCACACCCGGTCGCGGGCGGCGTCGAAGCCGTCGAGCGCGGCCGACGCCGGGTCGAGCTGGTCGCCGAGCACCAGCACCAGGTTGCGCACCTTCCCGCTCATCGCGGCCTGAAGCCGCCGCTGCCGCGCCCCCGGCGGCAGGCCCGGCTGCAGTAGCGCACTTCGTCCCAGCAGCGCGCCCACCGGCGGCGCCAGTCGAAGGGCCGCCCGCAGACCACGCAGGGCTTTGCCGGGATGTCGCGCCTGGCCACGGGCCTTCCGCTCAGACGAACCAGTCGCGGTTCTCGCCGCCCAGCAGCATGTGGCCGTAGTTGCGGGCGAAGGGCACGGGGTGATTGGCGATATGGGCGCGGGCGACGTGCAGGTCGAGGAAGCGCTGCTGGATCGCGCTGCCCTGGTACACCGAGCGGCCGCCGGCCACGGCAAACAGGCTGTCGATCACCGAAAGGCACTTGTCCACCACCAGCGAGGCCTGGAAGCGGTACTGCACGCGCTCCAGCAGCGGGATTTCCTCGCCGGCGGCGGCGCGCTGCAGCAGCCGGTCGAGGTTGCGGTACATCACCGCCTCGATCTCGTCGATGGTGTTGGCGGCTTCCGCGATGCGGCGCTGGGTGTCGGCGTCGGCGGCCAGCTTGGTCGGGTCGTTCGAGGCCGGTCCCTTGACGGCGGCGATGTACAGCGCCAGCGCCGCCTTGCATGCGCCGATGGCGGCGCAGGAAACGGTGCGCACGAACAGCTGGCCCCAGGGGATGCGGTACATCGGATGGCTGTCGGCGCCGACGCCGGGATTGCTGAGCCGGAAGCCGTCGAGCTGGCGGTGGGTGCGGTGTTCCGGCACGAAGGCGTCATCGACGACGATGTCGTTGCTGCCGGTGCCTTCCAGGCCCATCGAATGCCAGGTGTCCTCGACCCGGTAATCGCGCCGCGGCACGAGGAAGGTGCGGTAGCCCTCGCCGGGGACGATCGCCCCGAGCAGGGCCCAGGCGCAGTGGTCGGAGCCGCTCGACCAGGCCCAGCGGCCGGAGAGGCGGAAGCCGCCCTCGGCCGGCGCGACCGTGCCGACCGGCGCGTACGCCGAGGAGACCAGGGTGTCCGGGTCCTCGCCGTAGACCTCGTCCTGGGCGCGCCGCTCCATCAGCGCGATCTGGAACGGGTGCACCGCGATGATGCCGCCGGCCCAGGCGGTGGACATGCAGGCCTCGCCGAGCGAGACCTGCAGGCGGAAGAATTCGGCCGGCGGCAGCTCCAGGCCGCCGAGCCGGGCCGGCAGCAGGGCGCGGAAGAAGCCCGCCGCCTTCAGCTCGGCCACGGTCTCCTGCGGCAGGCGCCGCATCGCCTTGCACTGCGGCGCCCGCGCGCGGATCGCCGGCAACAGCCCGTGGACGCGGTCCTGCAGCCCGCCCGCCGTGGCCGCCCGGGCGGCGCCCTGTTCGATCCTGCCTGTCACCTGCGTCAATCCATGCCGTACAGCGCCGCGTCTGGCGCGGCGCCGGCGATGTCGCGGCGCAGGTGTTCGAGGCCGCGCCGCACCCATGACTTGAGGGTGCCCAGCGGCGCGCGCATCAGCCGCGCCGTTTCGGCGTGGGTGTAGCCGGCGTAGCAGGTCAGCAGCACGCTGGTCCGCACCTGCGGCGCCAGCGCCGCAAGGGGCTCGAGCAGGCGGTCCATGCCCTGCCAGTGCTCGGCGTCGCGCTGCGGATCGGCCGCCTCGTCGGTCCAGGTCTCGAGCATGGCGTCGAACTCCTCGCCGGCCTCTTCCGGTCGCCGGCGGCGGAGCTGGTCGATCGCCTGGTTGCGCACCAGGGCGATGAGCCAGGGCATGGCCGGCCCGCGCGCGGGATCGTAGCGGCGCGCCTTTTGCCAGATCTTGATGAAGCTCTCCTGCAGGATCTCCTCGGCCAGGTCGCGGCGGCCCACCTGCGCGATCAGGATTCCGAGCAGCCGGTTGCCGGTGGCGTCGTAGAGGCGGCGGAACGCGCGCGGATCGCCCGCGCCGATCGCCACCAGCAGCGCGTCCGGCAAGTCAGTTGGCGCAGCCATGGGGGGCGCCTCCATGGTCGCTGCCGGCCTGCGGCCGGAGGCCCCGCCGATCACCGCGCCGCGGCTGATCCTTGATCGCCAGGCCGACGAGCGCCGAGACCAGCAGCGACAACACCAGCGTCAGCGCCAGCACGTACAGCCCCAGGGGAGCCTGCGGAATCGCGTTCATGGCGGCCGGCTACCGGGCGATCAGGCCGAGCAGCTCGGCGCGGGTGCGCGAATCGTCGCGGAAGGCGCCGAGCATGGCCGAGGTGGTGAGGCCGCTGTTCTGCTTGCTGACCCCGCGCATCATCATGCACATGTGCTTGGCGTCGATGATCACCGCCACGCCCTTGGCGCCGGTGACCGCCTGCACGCATTCGGCGATCTGCTGCGTCAGGTTTTCCTGGATCTGCAGGCGCCGCGCATACATGTCGACGATGCGCGGGATCTTCGACAGCCCGATCACCTTGCCGTCCGGCAGGTAGGCGACGTGGGCCTTGCCGAAGAACGGCAGCACGTGGTGCTCGCACAGCGAATACAGCTCGATGTCGCGGACGATCACCATCTCGCTGTTGCCGCTGGAGAACACGGCGCCGTTGATGATGGCTTCGAGGTCCTGGCGGTAGCCCTGGGTGAGGAAACCGATGGCCTTGGCGGCCCGCTGCGGCGTGCGCAGCAGGCCCTCGCGCCGCACGTCCTCGCCGACGCCGCGCAGGATTTCTGCGTAAAGGCCCGCCAGCCGCTGCTCGTCGCTCGCCGGGGACAGCGCCGGGGTCGGGTGCCGCTCGTCGTAGGCCATTGCCTGGACTCGGTGTCAAAGGAGTGTTCATATTATGTATAAATAAATATAAACACAACCTTTACATCTGGCGGCAGCCGGCCTAAGCTGGGTTTCCCTGATACCGCTTCCACTCTGCAAAGGAGCTTGGGCCGGCCGTCCCCTTCGGCCGGCCCCTTTTTTTGGCCGCCGCCGGGCGGCGGAGCACCGGATGGCCGGATCAGCCCTGGTCGAGCGCGATGACGCGGCGCAGGCCTTCCTCGAGGAGGGCGCGGGCGTGGCCGGAGACGTTGCGCAGCAGGGCATGCACCGCGGCATCCTGCTCGTTGAGGTTCTGGCAGGCGATGCTGTAGCGCTCGAAGGCACCCAGGCTCAGCAGCAGGTCGGAAAGGTGGCGGGGGCACTCGCAGCGCAGCGAATTGGACGAATTGGCCAGCCCGGCGAGGTCCGCCTCGGAGTAGACCGGCTCGGGCACGCCGCGGCTGAGCAAGGCGTCGAACGACGGCTTGTCGCCCGGCGGCGGCGCGCTCAGGCTGAGCTGGCAGATGCGCAGCAGCTGGGCGGCCTCGATGCGCCCCCTCAGCAGCAGCACCGGATCGATCCGCAGCTGCGCCAGGTCGCGCTCCGCGCCGAAGGCGTAGACCACGATCAGCAGGCGCGGCCGCGCCTTGCGCAGCAGCTCCAGCGCCTGCGCCACTTCCGCCGGGCCGAGCGTGGGGATCTCCGCGATGGCCGCGTCGAAGGACGCCTCGCCGGCCTCGGCCAGCAGGCGCCTGATGCTGTCGTAGGCGCCCGCCCAGCGCACCTGCGGCAAGCCGGCGGCGGCGGCTTTCAGGCGCGGCGGCAGGGTGCCGCCGACCGCCGCGATGCGGCAGGGCGCGGCCGTGGCGGTCACCGAGCCGGACTCCGCGGCGAGCTGCTGCAGCTTCGGCTCGGCCAGCCCGGCCACGGTGCCGATGGCGTGGCCGCGATCGACCAGCTGCTTGAGCAGGGCCAGGCGCGCCACGTCCGCGCGGGAATACAGGCGGCCGCCCGCCGGGCTGCGCGAAGGAGTCAGGGCGCCGTAACGCCGCTCCCACATGCGGATGGTGGCGGCCGGCACCCCGGAGAGCCGCGAGATCATGCCGATCCTGAGCCCGGCGCCGGTTTTTTCCTTAGGCATATTGTTCGGTTTTGTCCAAGAATTGTTTAAGTAATAGTGCAATGCTGCATTTCAACTTGCAAACCGGCATCCGCCGCGCCGCTCCGCCTCGTAAGGACAGCGTATTCATGGCCCCGCCGGAACGCCGCCGGCGGCGGCCGGGCGAACGGGCCGGCGACGGCCGCGGCGGATCGAGTGGAGCACAAGTGGAAGACAGGCGCAGGCGGTCGATCATGTGGTTCAGGCGCGACCTGCGCCTGACCGACAACCCGGCGCTCGCCGCCGCGCTCGCCGCGGCGGACGAGGTGATACCGGTCTTCGTCTTCGACCCGGCGAGCGAGCATCCGTGGAGCCCGGGCGCCGCCAGCCGCTGGTGGCTCCACCACAGCCTGGCCGCGCTGGACCGCGCGCTGCGGCAGCGCGGCTCGCGCCTCACCATCCTGGCCGGCGACAGCGTGGAGCTGCTCGCAGGGCTGGCGCGGCAGTCCGGCGCGGACAGCGTGCACTGGAGCGGGCTGCACGAGCCGGCGGCCGCCGCCCTGGAGGCGCGCTGCTCGCTGCGCCTGCGCCGGCAGGGGGTGCAGGCGCAGTCGCATCCGGGCGCCTTGCTGCATGCTCCGCAGCGGCTGCTCACCGCGGCGGGGGAGCCGTACCGCGTCTTCACCCCCTTCTGGAAGAACCTGCGCAACACCTGCAGCCCCGGCCCGGCCCTGCCGCTGCCGCGCGACCTGAAGCCCGCCGGGCGCTGGCCGGAAACGCTCGCCCTCGATGCGCTGGGCTTGCTGCCGCGGATCGACTGGACCGGCGCAATGGCGGCCGCCTGGACCCCGGGCGAGGCCGGCGCCCTGGAACGGCTGGACCGCTTCGACGCCGACCGCCTCGACCGCTACCAGGCCGATCGCGACTTCCCGGTACGCGACGGCATCTCGCGCCTGTCGCCGCACCTGCACTTCGGTGAAATCTCGCCGCGCCAGGCCTGGCTGGCGGCGCAGGCGCGCGGCGGCGAAGTCCAGCCGTCGGCGGCGGCGGACGCCTACTGCCGGCAGCTGGCGTGGCGGGAGTTCGCCCACCACCTGCTGGCGCACTTCCCCGCGACCCCGGCCGAGCCGCTGCAGCGGAAGTTCCGGGATTTTCCCTGGCGCACCGGGTACGCCGGACTGCTGCGCGCCTGGCAGCGCGGCCGCACCGGATACCCCCTGGTCGACGCCGGCATGCGCGAGCTGTGGGCCACCGGCTGGATGCACAACCGGGTGCGCATGGTCGTCGCATCGTTCCTGGTCAAGAACCTGCGCATCCCCTGGCAGGAAGGCGCCCGCTGGTTCTGGGACACGCTGGTGGACGCGGACCTGGCCAACAACACCCTGGGCTGGCAGTGGTGCGCCGGTTGCGGCGCCGACGCCGCCCCCTACTTCCGCATCTTCAACCCGCAGCTGCAGGCGCAGAAGTTCGACGCGCAGGGGCAATATGTCGGCAGGTGGGTGCCCGAGCTGGCGGAGCTGCCCCTGCCCGGCCCGGCCTACCCCGAGCCGCTGGTCGACTTCGGCGAGAGCCGCAAACAGGCGCTGGACGCGTACCGGCAACTGGGCCCCTGAGCAGCGGCCGCCGCGCGCCGTCGTTCGCTACGGCGTCTCCACCGGCGGCGCGATGCCGCTGCCGGCCGGCGCGGCGGCCGGCGCGGGAGCGGCATGGAGCCAGCGCTCCAGCATCAGCGCCAGGGCCGCGCCGCCGAGCTGGGCGACGATGAAGCCCGGCGCATCCTGCGGCCGGATGCCGGCGAAGGTGTTGCTCAGCGCGCGGGCGACGGTCACGGCCGGATTGGCGAACGAGGTCGAGGCGGTGAACCAGTAGGCGGCCACGATATACGCCGCCACGGCATAGGGCACCGCGGCCTGGCGATGGCGGACGCAGCCGAAGATCGTGGTCAGCAGGCCGAACGTCGCCACCGCCTCGCTGAACATCAGCGCGGCGCCGGGCCGCAGCTTCGCCGAGACCTGCAGGATCGGCTCGCCGAACATGGCGTGTGCCATCCACACGCCGGCGACGCCGCCGGCGAGCTGCGCCAGCAGATAGCCGGGCACGTCGGCCCAGGCGTGGCGGCCGCTGCCGGCCAGGGCCAGGCTCACCGCCGGATTGAAATGCGCGCCCGAGACCGGGCCGAACACCAGGATCAGCGCCACCAGGCCGCCGCCGGTGGCCAGCGAGTTGGCGAGCAGGGCGACGGCGGTGTTCCCGCCCGCCAGGCGTTCGCCCATGATGCCGGAGCCGACCACCACCGCCAGCAGCAGCGCGGTGCCGACGAACTCCGCGACGTAGCGGCGCGGGGCGTTCACTGCGCGCCGATCTCGCTGATCCGTTTTTGCAGCGCCATGCCGCCGAGCGACTCCAGCGGCAGGCTGGAGAGCAGCTCGATGCGCCGGCGCAGGACGATGAAGGCATCCTGGAAAGCGCGGAGCTGCGCGTTGCGGTCGCCTTCCACCGCCGCCGGATCGGGGATGCCCCAGTGCGCGGTCATCGGCTGGCCCGGCCAGAACGGGCATTGCTCGCCCGCCGCCTTGTCGCAGACGGTGAACACGAAATCCAGCGGCACGCCGTGCGGCGCCGCGAACTCGTCCCAGTTCTTGCTGCGCAGGCCATCGGTGGCGTAGCCGGACCTGGCCAGCAGCTCCAGGGCCATCGGGTGCACCTCGCCGCGCGGATGGCTGCCGGCGCTGTAGCCGCGGAACTTGCCGCGGCTGACCGCCAGATTGTTGACGATGGCTTCCGCCAGGATCGAGCGGGCGGAGTTGCCGGTGCAGAGGAACAGCGCGTTGAAGGGTCTTGGGCTCATGACCTTGCTCATGAAGATGGAGGTGGACGGGCACAGCGAGCGGAACTGCGGGTGCAGCTTGACCTCGGGCGGCGCGTCCCTGCGCTCCAGCTTCCGGTAACCCTTCGCGCCGAAGTAGCGCTCGGCGTCGGTCGTCAGCAGGTACAGCGTGGTGATGCCGAGCTTCAGCGCCAGCGCTTCCGCCGCCGCGACCAGCTGCGCGCCCAGGCCGGCGCTGCGCCACTCGGGCCGCACCACCAGGGAACGCAGCATGGCATGGGGGCCGAGCGGGTCCAGCCCGACCAGCCCGGAAATGCGGCGCTCGTCGCGCAGCACCAGGAAGGTCTCGAGCGAGCGCTCGTCGATGTCCGAACCGGGCAAGCCCTGGTCCTCCAGCAGCTTGCGGATGGCCTCCAGGTCCTGGGCGGCGGCGGGCGCGATCGGCATGGCCCTAGCAGCATCCGCTCTGGCGCGGGCGCGCGGCGAAGCTCACCGGCGTCTCCGGCACGCAGCAGCCGGCCCGGGCCGGCTGCGGCGGCGCGGCATCTCCGCCGAACACCGGGATTTCGCCCAGCGTGTGGAAGGTTTCCCAGGCGATGCCCTGCGGGTCCTGCACCCAGTACTTGTCGGACCTGGCGTAGCAGCAGCCGGCGCCGGTCTCGTCGCGCGCGGCGATCGCGGCCGCGTCCACGCGCCGGCGCAGGGCCTGCAGCTCGTCCTGCGTCTCGACCTGGAAGCCCAGGTGGTTGAGGCCGGCGGCGGCGCCGCGCCGCGAGATGGCGAAGTTGACGCGCGGGTCCTCCAGCATCCACTTGGCGTAGTCCGGCTTCTCCACCGTGGGCGGCGCGCCGAACATGGCGGAGTAAAAGCGGATGTTCTGCTGCAGATCGTCGACCGAGACATGGACGTGGAAGCGGTTCATGCGGGCACCTTCCTGCGCTTTGCGGCGGCTGCCGGCCGGGCCGGCGGGCAGCACGCCTGCGCCTGGCCGCCGCAGCAGTTCTCGGTGAGATAGGCGATCAGGCCGTTCATCGCCCCGTAGTTGGCCGAATACCACCAGAAGCGGCTCTCCTGGCGGCCCTGCACCAGTCCGGCCCGGCTCAGCTCCTTGAGGTGGAACGACAGCGTGGCCGGCGCGATGCCGAGCGCCTCGCCGATGCGCCCCACCGTCTCCCCCACCGGCCCGGCCTCGACCAGGTGGCGGAAGATCGCCAGGCGGGTCTCCTGCGCGAGGGCGCCCAGCGCCGAGAGTGCGGCTTTTGTTTCCATATTTCCATAATTATAGAAATATACTCGCCGGTCAAGCCCGCGGCGGCGGACTGGACCGGATGGGCCCGGCGGTCAGTCTTGACACTCCGTTCATCTCGCCGCCCCGGCGCGCCGCACGGGGCGCCTTAAGCTCCAACGTCCAGGTTGCGTATCCCCTGCGCGCCACGCGAGGCCCTGTGTCCAAGCACTACGATCTGTGGCTGGTCCTGCTGTCCGTCGTGGTGGCCAGCATGGCCGCCTATGTCGCGCTGGACCTGACGTCGCGGGTCTCCGCCGCGCGCGAGCGCCGTGCCGCCATCTACTGGCTCGGCGGCGGGGCGCTGTCGATGGGCCTGGGAATCTGGGCCATGCATTTCGTCGGCATGCTCGCCTTCAGCCTGCCCATTCCGGTGAGCTACAACGTCGGCATCACCCTCGCCTCACTGGCCATCGCGGTCGGCGTTTCGGCGTTTGCCCTGTTCGTGGCAAGCGGCGAAGCCCTCGGCGGGCGGCGCCTGGCCGGGGCCGGCGTCCTGATGGGACTGGGCATTGTCGCCATGCACTACACCGGCATGGCGGCCCTGCAGCTGCGCCCGGCGCCATCCTACGATCCGCTCGAAGTTGCCGCCTCCGTCGCGGTGGCGATCGCCGCCTCGCTGGCGGCGCTGTGGCTGTCGTTCCACCTGCGCGGCGAAACCGCGGCCGGCGCGGTCCGGCGACGCGTCGCCGCCGCGCTGATCATGGGCGCCGCCATCGCCGGCATGCACTACACCGGCATGGCCGCCTCCCGGTTCGCGCCGGATACGATCTGTTATGCCGGCTCCGGGCTGCACAACGGCTGGCTGGCCTTCACGGTGGGACTCTGCACCTTCCTGCTGCTCGTCGCCACGCTGCTCATTTCCGTCATCGACACGCGCCTGGCCGAGCGGGCCGCCAGGATTTCCGCCGACTCGGACCGGGTGAAACAGGCCGCCGAGCAGGCGCTGCACAAGGAGCGGGAATTCCTCAAGGCCCTGCTGGAAAGCCTCTCCGACGGCATCGTCGCCTGCGACGGAAACGGCATCCTCACCGTGTTCAACCGTGCCACCCGGGAGTTTCACGGCCTGTCCGAGGAGCCCCTGTCGCCCGAGCGCTGGGCCGACCGCTACAGCCTGTTCCTGACCGACGGCAGCACCCGCATGTCGCGGGACCAGGTCCCCCTGTTCAGGGCATTGAAGGGCGAGACCATCCGCGACCTTGAATTCGTCATTGCGCCGCAAGGCCTGCCGCAACGCTCGATGGTGTGCAACGGCCAGCCGATCATCAGCGCCTCGGGGGAAAAGCTCGGCGCCGTGATCGCGATGCACGACGTCACCGAGCGCAAGCGCTACGAATCCTCCCTGGCTTTCCAGGCGCGCAACGACCTGCTCACCGGCCTTCCGAACCGCCTGGCGTTCGAGGAAGCGCTGGAACAATGCCTGGTCTCCGCCCAGTCCGGCGGCGAGGCCCACTTCCTGCTGTACATCGACCTGGACCACTTCAAGGTGGTCAACGACACCTCCGGCCACGCCGCCGGGGACCGGCTGCTGCGCGAGGTTTCCGCCCTGCT
>DASRFD010000080.1:0-39370 GCA_035651715.1 Nevskia sp. | reverse complement strand
CGTGCTCGACTCCTACGTGGTGATGGAAGGCGACGGCAAGCCGATCGAGAACCCGCACCGCTACGAGGAGATCCGCGAGGAGCTGCGCAAGGTGCTGAGCGACCCGGAGATCTCGGTGGTCGACGTCAACCGCCGCCGCCCGCAGAGCCTCAAGCACTTCGACACGCCGACCACGGTGAGCTTCAGCCAGGACCTGGCGCGCAGCCGCACCATGCTCGAGCTGGTGACCGCCGACCAGCCCGGCCTGCTGTCGATGATCGGCCGCGTCTTCCACCAGCGCGGGATCCTGCTCGACGCCGCCAAGGTCAACACCATCGGCGAGCGCGCCGAGGACGTGTTCTTCGTCACCACGCGCGAGCACGCGCCCATCACCGATCCCGACATCCTCGACGAGCTGCGCGAGGTGCTGATCCGCACCCTCAGCGACGCCGAGCCCGCCAAGCTCTCCTCCAAGAAGAACGAACAACGTGACTGACCAAACGCAACTGAGGGTCATCGTCGAGCACGCCTGGGAAAAGCGCGCCTCGCTCGACCCGAACGAAACCCATGTGCGCAACGCGGTGGAGTCGGCCATCGGCCTGCTCGACTCCGGCGCCGTGCGCGTCGCCGAGCCCGGCGCCGGCGGCTGGGTGGTCCACGAATGGCTGAAGAAGGCGGTGCTGCTGTACTTCCGCCTGCACGACAACGCCCCCATCGGCATGGGCCAGCTGGCCGGCTACGACAAGGTGCCGCTCAAGTTCGACGGCTGGAGCGAGAAGCAGTTCAAGGCGCAGGGCGCCCGCGTGGTGCCGCCGGCGACGGTGCGCCGCGGCGCCTACATCGCCCCCGGCGCGATCCTGATGCCGAGCTTCGTCAACATCGGCGGCTACGTCGGCAAGAACACCATGGTCGACACCTGGGCCACGGTGGGCTCCTGCGCCCAGATCGGCGCCAACGTGCACCTCTCCGGCGGCGTCGGCATCGGCGGCGTGCTGGAGCCGCTGCAGGCCAGCCCGACCATCATCGAGGACGACTGCTTCATCGGCGCACGCTCCGAGGTGGTGGAAGGCGTGGTGGTGGAACAGGGCGCGGTGCTGTCGATGGGGGTGTTCATCGGCCAGAGCACGCCGATCTATGACCGCGAGAGCGGCCAGGTGTCCTACGGCCGCGTGCCGGCCGGCGCCGTGGTGGTGCCGGGCTCCCTGCCCAAGGACGGCGGCCGCTACAACCTGACCTGCGCCGTGATCGTCAAGCGCGTCGACGCGCAGACGCGGGCCAAGGTCGGCATCAACGAGCTGCTGCGGGGACTGTGACGGGGTAGGGCTCAGCCGCCCGGCGCGCCAGCGCCAGGCGACTGCGTGCCGAACTGCACCCGTCCTTTCATCTTCTCCGCGCTGCTGCGGCTGATGCCCGGGATCGAATTGAGTTCGGTCTGGGACGTCAGTGCGCCGTGCTTGCTGCGGTATTCGACGATGGCCTTGGCCTCGCTCGCCTTCAGCCCCAGGCCGGACTGCAACTCCGACTCGCCGGCGGTATTGACGTCGACCAGGTCGGTCGCGCCGGCCCTGCCGGCCGCGCCGTTGACGTCGTTCATGCCGCGTCCGCCGCTGGGGACCGTCTGCACCGCGCCCGGTACCTGGCCCGGCATGCCGCGGCCGCCCTGGGGAACCGTCTCGGGAGGCTTGTTGGCGGGGGCTTGGGGCGGATCGGAACCGGTCTGGGCCAGCACCGGCAGGGCGACGAGCGCCGCCGACAGAGTCACTATGGAAAGGCGTTTCCGCATCGTGGGACCTCCGTGTCCGTTGCGGTGCGGCACAGAAGCGCACCGCACCTTCTGCTCCATACAGACCCCGGGGCGCCGCCGGTGTTCCCGGTCTTATTGGCCCGGCCGGGAATGTTCCGGCTCGGGCTCGCCGATGCGCAGGTGGGCGGTGGCCAGCGAGATCTCGCGGAGGAAGCAGACCAGCCCCAGGGTCAGCGCCAGCATGGCGACGATGAACAGGGCGGCGATGATCGCGCTGAGATTGAGTCCGGTGAGCGAGTCGATGAACAGCACCACCACAACCACGCTGATCAGCACGGCGCTGCCGGTGCACAGGCTGATGCCCCAGCTGACCAGCCGCGCCCGCACCGCCAGCCGCCCCAGGCTCTCACGCAGCGTGGCCATGCGCCCCGGCGCCGCGGTGGGGAATTCGAGCTCCAGGTGCCTGCCGCGGTCGACGATGCGGGCCAGGCGGTTGGTCAGCACGTTGAGCAGGGCGGCGATGCCGGAGAACAGGAACACCGGCGCGACCGCCAGCCGGATCACGTCGGCGATCGATACGATATGGTCCTCGGCCATGGCCATGCCCCTCCGGTTCGCTCCCCGCAGCATGCCTTGATAGGCTAGCGCCTGCAAAAGTACACCAACCGTGACGATGTCCGCCGATTCCTCCACCCTGAACCTGACGCGGGAGCTGATCGCCCGCCGCTCCCTCACGCCGGACGACGCCGGCTGCTGCGCCCTGATCGGCGCACGCCTGGCGCCACTGGGCTTCTCCCTGGAGTGGCTGAACAGCGAGGGCGTGACCAACCTGTGGGCGCGCCTGGGCAGCGACGGCCCGCTGGCGGTCCTCGCCGGCCATACCGACGTGGTGCCGACCGGGCCGCTGGAGAAATGGTCCAGCGATCCCTTCCTGCCGCAGATCCGCGACGGCGTGCTGTACGGCCGCGGCGCGGCCGACATGAAGAGCGGCCTGGCCGCCATGGTCTGCGCGGTGGAGCGCCTGCTGCAGCGTGGCCCGCTCAAGGGCAGCCTGGCCTTCCTCGTCACCAGCGACGAGGAAGGCATGGCGCGCCACGGCACGCGGCATGTGGTCGAGGTGCTGCGCCGGCGCGATGTGCGGCCCGACTACGCCATCGTCGGCGAAGCCTCCAGCAACCTGCGGCTGGGCGACCGCATCGTCGTCGGCCGGCGCGGCTCGCTGGGCTGCAACCTGCGCGTCTACGGCAAGCAAGGCCATGTGGCGTATCCGCACAAGGCCGACAATCCGATTCATCGCCTCGCCCCTGCCCTGGCCGAGCTGGTCGCCACCGAATGGGACCGCGGCAACGCGCACTTCCCGCCGACCTCGTTCCAGCTCTCCAACTTCCACGCCGGCACCGGCGCCAACAACGTCATCCCCGGCGAGGCCGAGGTGATCTTCAACTTCCGCTACTGCACCGAGTCCACCGCGGACCAGCTGAAGGCGCGGGTCCACGCCGTGCTCGACCGCCACCTGGCGCGTTACGAGGCCGACTGGTGGCACACCGGCGAGCCGTTCCTGACCCGCCAGGGCGCCCTGATCGAGGCGGCCCAGGCCGCCATCGGCGACGTCACCGGCCTGAAGCCGGAGCAGTTCACCGGCGGCGGCACCTCGGACGCGCGCTTCATCGCCACCCTCGGCACCGAGGTGGTGGAGATCGGCCCGATCAACGACAGCATCCACAAGATCGACGAGCACGTGCAGGTCGAAGACCTCGACCGCCTCAGCCTGATCTACGAACAGACCCTGGCGCGCCTGCTGGCATGAGACTCCGGACATCACCCGTGCCTGAAGCAGAGGGCGTCTCATGCCGGCGCCGGCCCGCAACGCCAGGAGCCCCGGGCCCTGCCTGGCGCCCCTCCACGCCGCCCGCGCCGCGCAAATGACCGCCACCCCGATTGCGGGCGACGACTTCCGCCCGTCCCGGCTCATCGCCCATCCCCTGCTTCAGGCGATCCTCTCCACCAAGGGGCCGCGCCGCCGGCGCTGGCTCCGGCGCGGCAGCCGCATGGAGGCGGTGGCGCAGCGCCACGTGCTCGACTGCGGCGACGGCGTGCGGCTGGTCGGCTATCACTCGCGCCAGCCGGAAGGCGTCGCGCCGCGCGGCCTGGTGATCCTGATCCACGGCTGGGAAGGCCACCAGAATTCGGCCTATCTCTATTCCATGGCCTGCCACGTCCATGCCATGGGCTGGAACGTGTTCCGCCTCAACCTGCGCGACCACGGCGGCACCCACGAGCTGAACGAGGAGCCGTTCCACTCCGCCCGCATGGACGAAGTGCTCGGCGCGGTGCGCGGTGCGCGCACGCTCGACGGCACTTCCGGCCCGCTGGTGATGATCGGCTTTTCGCTGGGCGGCAACTTCGCCCTGCGCGTCGGTCTGCAGGGGCCGCCGGCCGGCGTCACGCCGGCGTTGTCGATCGGCATCTCGCCCGCGATCAATCCCGGCGCTACCCTGCACGGCATCGACAGCGGCCCGCTGCTGTTCCGCAAGTATTTTCTGGGCAAGTGGCGCAAGACCCTGGCCGCCAAGGACGCGGCCTGGCCCGGCCGCTACGACTTCAGCCCCTACGCCGGGCTCAAGTCCTTCGTCGAGACCACACGCCGCTTCGTCGCCGATTTCACGCCCTATGCCAGCGCCGAGGACTACCTCGCAGCCTATACCCTGACGCCGCCGATGCTGATGGCCTCGCCCTCGCCGCTGGCGCTCTTCACCGCCGCCGACGACTCGGTGGTGCCGATCGCGGACTTCGCCGGCCTGGCAGCACGCGGCTCGGTGGTCCGCTACCAGCTCACCGCCCGCGGCGGCCATTGCGGCTTCATCGAGAACCTGGCGCTGGACTGCTGGGTCGAAAAGCAGGTCGCGGCCCTGCTGGCGCCGCTTTAATTGCACAATAGCGCATGAAAACACCCCCCGGGCTCGAGGCGCTGATCGAGGATGGCATCGTCGATCGCGTCCTGCGGCCCCTGAAAAGCGGCAAGGAAGCGTCCGTCTACCTGGTGGACTGCGGCGGCCAGGTGCGCTGCGCCAAGGTCTACAAGGAAGCCAACAAGCGCGGCTTCCACAAGCTGGCGGAATACCAGGAAGGCCGCAAGGCCCGCGGCAGCCGCGACATGCGCGCCATGAACAAGCGCAGCCGCCACGGCCGCGAGGAGCAGGAAGCGGCCTGGAAGAACGCCGAGGTGGATGCGCTGTACCGGCTCGCCGCCGCCGGCGTGCGCGTGCCTACGCCCTTCGGCCATTTCAACGGCGTGCTGATCATGGAGATGGTGCAGGACGCCGGCGGCGACCCGGCGCCGCGCCTCAACGACGTGCAGGCCACGCCGGAGCAGGCACGGGCATGGCACGCCTTCCTGATGCGGCAGGTGGTGCTGATGCTCTGCGCCGGACTGATCCACGGCGACCTGTCGGAATACAACGTGCTGCTCGACGCCACCGGCCCGGTGATCATCGACCTGCCGCAGGCGGTGGACGCGGCCAGCAACAACAATGCCTTCGCCATGCTCGAGCGCGACGTGAACAACATCACCGCCTGCTGCGGCCGTTACGCGCCGGAGCTGCTGGAGACGGAATACGCGCGGGAGATCTGGAAGCTGTTCAGCACGCGCAAGCTGCGCCCGGACAGTCCGCTGACCGGCCGCTTCGAGCACGACGCGGCCCCGGCCGACGTCGATGCCGTGCTCAACCAGATCGAGGAAGCGCGGCAGGAAAACGAGCGGCGCCAGCGCGGGCGCGAGGCGGCGGCCGCGGACGACGCGCCCTGACGGCCGGCGCGGTTGCGCCCCGCGCCACCCGGACTAGGGCCTGTTAACGCTATTTCGATCTGCGCCAAAACAGCCCCCTTCGCAGTGATCGAAATAGCAGGCCTTAGTCGCGGAAATTCTCGAACTGCAGCGGCAGCTCCAGCTCGGCCTTGCGCAGGAAGGCGATGGCCGCCTGCAGGTCGTCGCGCTTCTTGCCGTTGACCCGCAGCTTGTCGCCGTTGATCTGGGCGTCGACCTTGAGCTTGGACTCCTTCAGCTTGGCCACGATTTTCTTGGCCTGGGCCTGCTCGATGCCCTGCTTGATGGTGATCTTGCGCCGCGCCTCGGCCAGGTTGGTCTCGACATCGCCCAGCTCGATGGCCTTGAGATCGATGCCGCGGCCGGCCAGGCGCGGCTTGAGCATGTCCAGCAGCTGGTCGAGCTGGTATTCGCTGGGCGCGAACTGGGTGATGACGTAGTCCTCCAGCTCGAAGCGGGCATTGGTGCCGCGCAGGTCATAGCGCTTTTCCAGCTCGCGCCTGGCCTGGTCGACCGCGTTGGTCAGCTCGTGCTTGTCCACCTTGGAGACGATGTCGAAAGAAGGCATGCGCGACGTTCCGGCCGGAAAAACCGGAGTATAGATTCTGCCGCGGCCGCCTGGTGCCCCCTGCTCCGGGCATCGCCCGCCCCGGGCAAATGCCTTCGCCGGGACCTGGCCCGATGCAGCCGTCCCTGCGCCGGAAACCCCGCGGCGGGACAGCGCTTGGCGTGATGGGGTGTTACGACCCATAACAATTGCCGGCTGCATCGATTAAGATGCAGGGGCCAGCGACTGGCTGATGTGGCGTATCGGACGATACCTGCGATCACCCTCTTGCGCTCGAGGCTTGCGGCAGCCCCAGCAGGTGCAAGGACGTGCGGTATCGACGCTTGCCCCGACACATCGCCGATGCACTAGCAGCCGCGCTCAAGCGGCGGAGTCATCTTGTGTCGGCCGTCGCCGCAATCAAGCTGCGCAAGCGCAGCATCGTGGTTCAATACGCCAAGCCCCGGGACCTCAAGGCTGCGGTCCAGGTGCTGACAACCTTGTTGCCCGTTTCGGCCGTGTGGTATGCGGCGGCTTTGAGCAATCGCCTGCCCAATCATCTGGCCACCGTTGCACCGGTGGCGATCTGCGTGATGAGCCTGTTCCTGCTGCGCGTCTTCGTGCTGATGCACGACTGCGGGCACGGCAGCCTGTTCCGCAGCGCCTCGCTGAACAAGGTATTCGGTTTCGGCTTCGGCCTGCTGACCGGCATGCCGCAATACGTATGGGCGCAACACCATAATTATCACCACGCCACCAATGGCAACTGGGCCAAATACCGCGGCCCCCTGGCGATCCTCTCGGTCGACGAATACGAGGCGCTGCCGCGGTGGCGGAAGCGGGCCTATGTGCACATGCGCAACATCTGCCTGGCGCCCTTTGGCGGCTTCATGTACCTGATCTTCAATCCCCGCGTGACATGGCTGAAGGGCACGATCGGCCTGGCCTGGCACGTGGCCCGCGGGAAGATCGCGCAGCCGCATCTCGCCATCCGCGTGCACGCGGCCGGTTTCCAGACGGCCTATTGGGCGTCCCCGGCCGAATACTGGCACATGACCTGGAACAACCTGGCCCTGCTGGCGACCGCGGCCCTGATGTCCTGGCTGATCGGGCCCGCGCTGTTCCTCTTGGTGTACGTGGCGAGCGTGTCCATGGCCGGAGCTGCCGGGATCGTGCTGTTCACCGTGCAGCACAATTTCGAGCATTCGTACGCCAGCGGCGACCGCGACTGGGACTACGACACCGCCGCGATTCTCGGCACCAGTTTTCTGGCCCTGCCGGCGTGGCTCAACTGGTTCACCGCCAGCATCGGCTACCATCACATCCACCACCTCTCCGCCAGGATCCCGAATTACCGCCTGGCGGAGTGCCACGCCGAACATGCCCAGCTCTTCGCGCCGGTCAGGCGCCTGACGCTGGGGGATATCGGCCCCTCCCTGAAGTTCCTGCTGTGGGACCCGCAGTCGCGCCGGATCATTTCGGTGGCGGAGCACGAACTGGGGAAGCACGCGCCGGCCTGAATCATCCGCGGAGCCGGGGGCCGGGCCCGCCGGCCGAATGTTCCCATCGCCTGCCGGCCGCGTTCAAACTACCATGAGGGACGAGAGAGCCCGCAATACGCGGAAATGGACCGCGTCCCCGGAGGCTTGCCCTGGATTTGCCGATATGAGCCGTAGCTTGCCCCGCGTGCTGTCGATCATCCCGCCGATGACCCAGCTCAACACGCCTTACCCCTCCACTGCCTACCTCACCGGCTTCCTGCGCTCCCGCGGCGTACCGGCGCAGCAGGAGGACCTGGCGCTGGCCCTGGTGCTGAAGCTGTTCTGCCCGGAAGGCCTGGACGCCATCCGCGCCTGCTGCGAGGCGTTGCCGCCGCGCGGCCGCACGCCGCGGGTGCGGTCCTTCCTGGCGCAGTTCCCGGCCTACCGCGCCACCGTCGCCACCGCCATCGCCTACCTGCAGGGCCGCGACTCCACCGCCAGCCACCGCATCTGCAGCCGCGCCTTCCTGCCCGAAGGCGAGCGCTTCCGCGCGCTCGAGGTCTACACCGGGGAAGACGGCGAGGATCCGCTGGCCTGGGCTTTCGGCGCGCTCGGCACGCAGGACCGCGCACGGCACCTGGCCACGCTTTATCTCAACGATCTCGCCGACGTGCTGCGCGAGGCGGTGGACCCGCGTTTCGAGTTCGTGCGCTATGCCGAATCGCTGGCGCAGAGCCAGGCCAGCTTCGAACCGCTGGCGCAGGCCCTGGCGGCGCCGCTGAACCTGGTCGACGAAACCCTGCAGGCGCTGAGCCTGGAGGCGCTGCAACGGCACGACCCGCAGGTGGTGCTGCTGTCGGTGCCCTTCCCCGGAGCGGTCTACGCCGCCTTCCGCATCGCCCAGGCGCTCAAGGCGCTGCGGCCGGAGGTCGTCACCGTGCTCGGCGGCGGCTTCGTCAATACCGAGCTGCGCGAACTGGCCGAGCCGCGCGTGTTCGACCATTTCGACTACGTCTGCCTCGACGCCGGCGAGCGCCCGCTGCTTGCCCTGCTCGAGCACCTGCGCGGCGGACGTCCGCGCGAGCGCCTGGTGCGGACCTTCCTGCGCGCGGCCGGCACGGTGCGCTACATCGACTGCGGCGAGCCCGACGTGCCGTTTTCCGAAGCCGGCACGCCGACCTGGGACGGGCTGCCGCTGGACGGCTACCTGTCGGTGCTGGACATGCTCAACCCCATGCACCGCCTGTGGTCGGACGGGCGCTGGAACAAGTTGACGGTGGCGCACGGCTGCTACTGGAAGAAGTGCAGCTTCTGCGACGTGAGCCTGGACTACATTTCGCGCTATGACCTCGCCTCCGCCGCGGTGCTGGCCGACCGCATCGAGCGCATCGTCGCCGAGACCGGCCAGAGCGGCTTCCACTTCGTCGACGAGGCGGCCCCGCCCAAGGGGCTCAAGGCGCTGGCCACCGAGCTGCTGAAGCGCAGGCTGGCCATCTCCTGGTGGGGCAATATCCGTTTCGAAAAATCCTTCACGCCCGAGCTGTGCCGGCTGCTCGCCGACAGCGGCTGCATCGCCATATCCGGAGGGCTGGAGGTGGCCTCCGACCGCCTGCTCAAGCTGATGAAGAAGGGCGTCTCGGTGGAGCAGGTGGCGCGGGTCACCCGCGCCTTCACCGACGCCGGCATCCTGGTCCACGCCTATCTGATGTACGGCTTCCCCACCCAGACGGTGCAGGACACGGTGGACGCGCTGGAATACGTGCGCCAGCTGTTCGAGGCCGGCTGCATCCAGTCCGGCTTCTTCCACCGCTTCGCCTGCACCGTGCACTCGCCGGTGGGCAAGCACCCGGAGCAGTACGGCGTGACCCTGGCGCCGTTGCCCCAGGGCGGGTTCGCGAAGAACGACATCGCCTTCATCGACCCCACCGGCGTCGACCACGACAGGCTCGGCGTGGCGCTGAACAAGGCGCTCTACAACTACATGCACGGCCTCGGCCTGGAAGAGGACGTGCGCAGCTGGTTCGAGGGCAAGGCGCCGCGCAGCACGGTGCCCAGACATTTCATCGCGCGCGCCTGCGCGGCGTAGACCCGCGCGACCCGCCCTATTTCGGCGGGATCTCGAACGTCCCCTCCACCACCTCCACGAAGCTGCGCTCCTCGCGCAGGATGAAGCGCTTGTCCTGGGCGAAGTTGAAATTGCGCCGCCCCTCCTCGTCGGCCTTGATCCGCGCACGGTAGACCTCGTACGCCGCCAGGCTGTCGAAGCCGATCAGGCCCCAGCCGACGTAGTTGCTGCCCTCCAGCGGCAGGAAGTAGCCGAGCAGGTGGCCGCCGCAGCGCGGGATGATGCGCCCCCAGTTGCGCGCGTACTCGCGGAAGGCCTCGCGCTGGTAGGGTTCGATCTCGTAGCGGATGAAGCAGGTGATCATGGCGGCACTCCGGTTTTCGCTGGCGGGAAGAACGCCCTCGCCCAGCGCACAGGCGGCGCCGGGCAACGCGAGCAGGGCGGCGAGAAAGCCGCGCCGCGCCGGCTGCGGCGGGTCCTCGTCCTCGGTGGCGCTGGCAGGGCTCATGCGACGCAGTGTCGCGCCGCGCCGGGCCGGCATGCTTCGTCGCGCGCCGAACTGTCCGGGTTCAGCCCCGGCGCTGAAACAGCAGCAGCGAGAACGCCGCCTGCGTCTCCAGTCCGGCGCTGCTCTCCAGCGCCGCGCGCCGTTCCGGCTTCGCCTTCCAGGCATAGGGGGTCATCGCCAGCAGGCGCCGCAGGTCGGCCTGGCCCAGGCTCAGCGCGAAGCCCAGCTCCTGCCGCGTGCGCAGATCGAACTGGGCCTCGAAACCGGGCAGGAACTTGTCCGGTTCGTGCGGCCGCACCTCGTCGAACAGGCGCTCGCGCAGCGACCACAGGTGATCCGGCGCCGGGGTCACCACCAGGGCGTGGCCGCCCGGCCGCAGCACCCTCTGCATCTCGGGCTCCACCAGCGGGGTGAAGAGGCTGCACACCAGGTCCAGCGCCGCGTCGGCAAAGGGCAGGTGGGCGGCCCTGCCGACCAGCCAGGTGATGCCGCGATGGCGCTTCGCCGCCGACTGGACCGCCGCCTTGGCGATGTCCAGGCCGATCACCTCCCCGGCCACGGCGGGCAGCGCGCTGGTGTACCAGCCCTCACCGCAGCCCACATCGAGCAGGCTGCCCGCGCCCAGCGGCCGCAGCAGCTCCACCAGCGCCTCGCGCAGCGGCTGGTAATGTCCGGCCTGGAGGAATTCGCGCCGCGCCGTCACCATCGCCGCGCTGTCGCCCGGCTCGCGGCTGTGCTTGTGCTGCACCGGCAGCAGGTTGACGTAGCCCTCGCGGGCCACGTCGAAGCTATGCTGCCCGGGACAGCGCCAGGCCCGGCGCTGGCGGTGGAGAGGCTGGCGGCACAGGGGACAGAGAATCTCTGGCATCGTCGGTCAATGGCGCGGCGCGCGGTTTCGCCTAGAGTAGAACATCCGCAGGAGTCAACCGATGAGCCAGTCCACCCAGGCCGGGCGCCGCCGCCTGCTTCGTTCGATGGCGGCGACGCTCGGTGCAATGGCGCTGCGCCCGGCCGCGGTCCTGGCCGGCGACGGCGAAGTCGACGTAGCCGTCGTCGGCGCGGGGCTGTCCGGCCTCACCGCGGCACGCGAGCTGATGCGCGCCGGCCGCTCCGTGGTGGTGCTGGAAGCGCGCGACCGCGTCGGCGGCCGCACCTGGACCATTCCGGTCGGGGCGCGCCGCTATGACATCGGCGGCCAGTTCGTCGGGCCGACCCAGGAGCGGGTGCGCGCCCTCGCCATGGAATTCGGCCTGACGCTGCAAAAGGTCTACAGCGAGGCGAAACACATCTGGGAACTGAACGACAAGCGCGTCGAGTTCACCGGCGCACTGCCGGCCTGGTCCGGGGCGCTGTCCCTGGCCGAGAAGTTCGACCTGGCGCGCCTGGACCTGCGCATGAACCGCCAGGCGCGGCAGGTCGGAGCCGCCGCGCCCTGGGCCGCCGCGGACGCGGCGGCGCTCGACGGCATGAGCTTCGCGCAATGGGTGCAGTCGCACAGCTCGCATCCCACCACGCGCGACTTCACCACCGTGATGACCCGCGCCGTGCTCGGCGCGGATCCGGACGAGGTGTCGGCGCTGTTCTGGTTCTGGTACGTCGCCCAGGGCGACAGCGTCGACATGCTGATCGGCGGCGACGGTGGCGCCCAGGACAGCGTCATCGTCGGCGGCTCGCAGCAGATTTCGCTGCGGCTGGCGCAGCAGCTGGGCGAGGCGGTCAAGCTCGGACAGGCGGTGCGGCGCCTGGTGCAGGACGAGAACGGCGTGCAGGCCCACACCGACGGGGCCAGCTGGCGCGCCCGCTACGCCATCGTCGCCATGCCGCCGTCCATGGCCCAGGCCATCGCCTTCGAGCCCGGCCTGCCGCCGGCGCGGCGCGAGCTGCAGGCGCAGGCCCGCATGGGCCGCTATGCCAAGGTGGTGCTCAGCTACGAGCAGCCGTTCTGGCGCGCCCGCGGCTACGCCGGCGACGTCGGCAGCCTGCCGGGCCCGGTCGTGGCCTCCTACGACGACAGTTCGCCCGACGGTGGCCCTGCCCTGCTCGGCTTCATCGGCGGCGGGGCGGAGCAGGCCTGGGCCGCGCTGCCGGCGGAGCAGCGCAAGGCCGCCGTGATCGAAGGCTTCGCCCGCTGGTTCGGCGAGGAGGCGCGCCGGCCGCTGGCCTATGCGGAGAAGGACTGGACCCTGGACGACTGGGTGCGCGGCGCGCCCACCGGCATCTGGGCGCCCGGGCAGCTCAGCCGCCTCGGCCCCGCGCTGCGCCAGCCGGTCGGCCGCATCCACTGGGCCGGCACCGAGACCGCTTCGCGCTGGACCGGCTACATGGACGGCGCGGTCCGCGCCGGCGAGCAGGCGGCGCGTGACCTGCTGCCGCGCCTCGCCTGAGCGCGCGCCGGCTCAGGCCGCGAGCGGCGCGTTGCGGGCGTAGTCCGCGAGCTGGTCGCCCAGCGCCTTGCGGAAGGCCGGCCGCGCCTCGCAGCGCTTGAGGTAGGCGTCGACCCGCGGGAAACCGGCCACCAGGTCGGTGTGGCGCAGGAAGCGCAGCACGCTCGCCATCAGCAGGTCCGCCGCGGTGAAGCGCCCGAGCAGGTACTCGCGTCCATCGAGCCGGGCCGAGAGCGCGTCCAGCCGGGCTTTCACCTTCTCCACCACCGCGGGCCGCCGCAATGCGGCCCAAGGCTCGCCGGCGTGGACCAGGTCGATCTCCAGCAGGCTCTGGACCGGCGGCTCGACGGTGCTGGCGGCGGCGAACATCCAGGTGAGCACCTCGGCCCGCGCCTGCGCATCGGCGGGCATGAGCGCCTCGCTGCCGGCGGCGATGCGATGCACGATGGCGCCCGACTCGAACAGCGACCCGCCGTCCGCCTCGAATGCCGGCACCATGCCGAACGGATGGCGGCGGCGGTAGGAAGCGCCGGTGCGCTCGTCGAAATCGATCAGCCGGCTTTCGTAGGGATGCCCGGCCTCTTCCAGCGCCCAGCGCACCCGCAAGTCCCGCACCAGCCCCTGGGCAAACGGCGGAGCCCAGCGGAATCCCCACACAGCGATCTTGTTCATTGGCTTTCTCCAGTACGGTGTCGGTCGGCGGCCAGCGTCGATGGCCGTGACACAGACTAGAGACCGCAAGCCGCGGACCGGGAGTGACAAGTGTGGCGGGATTGCAAGCGCCGCCCCCGCGCCGGCGGCGTGCTCAGGTCACCCTGGCCCGCTTGAGCATGAACGAGGCCAGGCGCGGCGCCAGCCGCTTGAGGTGAATCACGCGGCTTTCGCGGCCGATGTAGACCTCTTCACCGTCGCGCTCCACCGCCCGCCACACCTGCGCGGCGCAGTCCGCGGCGGCGATGCCGCGGGCGATGCCCGGGTCGATCACCCCGTGCTTCTCGCCGCTGCCGGACAGCGCGTTCTTCGACACCTCGGTGCGGACGAAGCCGGGGCAGGCCAGCGTGAACTTCACCCCGTCGCGCCACAGCTCGGCACGCGCCGCCTCGGTGAAGCCGGCCAGGGCATGCTTGGCGGCGGAGTAGCCGGTGCGCAGCGGCACGCCGACCTTGCTGACCACGCTGCCGATCATGACGATGTGGCCTTCCCGCCGCGCCCGCATCCCCGGCAGCAGGGCCTTGCTCAGAGCCACCGGGGCGAAGAAGTCCAGCTCCATGATGCGGCGGTAGACCTCCAGCTCGGTGTCCTTGAACAGGCTGCGCTGCGACACGCCGGCATTGTTGACCAGCACGTCGACCCGGCCGAAATGGGACTCCGCCCGCTGCGCCGCGTCGACGGGGTCGAACTGCATCAGGTCCAGCGGCAGTACCGCGACCTGCGCCGGTTCCGCGCACAACCCGCGTACCCGCTCCAGCTCCGCGCTGCGCCGCGCGCTCAGCACCAGCTTCGCCCCGCGCCGCGCCGCGAGCACCGCCATGGCCTCGCCGATGCCGGAGGACGCGCCGGTGATCCACACCACCTTGCCTGCGAGCTGCGTCATGCCTTGTTCTCCACGATATCGATCACGATCTTGCCGTGGGTGCGCTTGGTCTGGACCTGTTCGTGCGCGCCGCGGATCTGCGCCAGCGGAAAGCGTGCCGCGATCACCGCGCGCAGCCTGCCTTCGCCGCTCCACCGCGCCAGCGTCTCGAGATCGGCGCGCCTTGACTTCACCACCACCAGCCGCGCCCGGCGCCCCGGCCAGAACCGCGTGCGCAAATGGTCGATGATGTTGCGCCGGCTCGGCACCGTGCTGATGTAAATGCCGCGCGGCGCCAGCTGGCGGTTCATGCCGCCGAAGGACTGGTTGCCGAACACGTCGAAGAAGCAGTCGAAGCGCTGGCCGAGCGAAGCGGGCGGCTGCGCCCGGTAGTCCAGCACTTCGTCGGCGCCGAGCGAGCGCACCAGCTCCGCCGCCGCCGGCCCGCACAGCGCCGTGACGCGGGCGCCCAGAGCCTTGGCGATCTGCACCGCAAACAGGCCGACCCCGCCGGAGGCGCCGTGGATGCAGACGCGGCTGCGTGGCCCGACGCGGCCGAGGTCGCGCAGCGCCTGCAGCGCGGTGAGCGCCGCCAGGGGGATCGCCGCGGCCTCGCCGAATTCCAGCGCCGCCGGCTTGGCGGCGAGCTCCCCCGGCTTCGCCACGACGCACTCGGCGCAGGTGCCGCCCTTCCAGCCGTTGAGCATGCCGAACACCGCTTCGCCCACGGCGAAGCCTGTCACGCCGGGCCCGAGCGCGGCGATGGTGCCGGCATGATCCAGGCCGGTCAGCTTGGGGAAATCGCTGCCCGACATGCGCCGGAACTTGCCGAGCCGCACCAGCGCGTCCTTGGGATTGATCGCCGCCGCGTGCACCCGCACCAGCACCTCGCCCGGCCCGGGCACCGGCGCGGGAATGTCGCGCACCTCCAGCACCTCGGGTCCGCCGAAGCGGTCATGGACAGCTGCCTTCATCGAATCCCCTGGCCCACAAAAAAACCCGCCGGACCATCCGGCGGGTCTGATTATGCGTGTTCCACAGTCCCGGCATCGCCGCCGGGTGGCTGGGCCAGGACGGCGGTTAAGCCGCCTTCTCCAGCTTCTCCTCCCACTTGCCCAGCGCGGCCAGGCCGTTCATCTTGGCGCGGTGCAGGTGGGCGGCCTTGCCGGCCTCGACATTCTTGCCGGACCAGGCCTTCTGCGCGGCGGCCTGCAGGGCGCGGCCGTAGGAGAAGGTGAGCTTCCAGGGGAAGCCGCCGATCTTGTTCATGGCGTCGAGGTGGGCGGTGGCGAGCACATCGGACTGGCCGCCGGAGAGGAAGGCGATGCCCGGCACGGCGGACGGCACGCGGCGCTTCAGCACCTTGAGGGTGCGCTCGGCCACTTCCTGCACGCCGGCCTGGGTCGGGCACTTGATGCCGGACACGACCATGTTGGGCTTGAGCACCATGCCTTCCAGCAGCACCTTCTGGTAGTACAGCTCCTGGAACACCTCGGACAGCACCCAGTCGGTGACCTTCTCGCAGGTCTCGGCGGTGTTGTCGCCGTCCATCAGCACTTCCGGCTCGACGATCGGCACGATGTCCGCGGCCTGGCACAGCGCGGCGTAGCGGGCCAGCGCATGGGCATTGGTGTGGATCGCGGCGTAGCTCGGAGTGCCGTCGCCGATGGTGATGACCGCGCGCCACTTGGCGAAGCGGGCGCCGGCCTCGCGGTACTTGACCAGGCGGTCGGCCAGGCCGTCGAGGCCCTCGGTGATGGTCTCATCCTTGCCGCCCTGCGGCAGCGGCTTGACGCCCTTGTCGACCTTGATGCCCGGGATCACGCCCTTGGCGGCCAGGGTCTGCGGGAACGGCTTGCCGTCCAGGCCCTTCTGGAACAGGGTTTCCTCGAACAGGATCACGCCGCTGGTGTGCTGCTCGAAGCCCGGGGTGGTGAACAGCAGGTCGCGGTAGGCCTGGCGATTGGCCTCGGTGTTCTCGACGCCGATCTTGTCGAAGCGCTTGGCGATGGTGCCGGTGGACTCGTCGGCGGCCAGCAGGCCCTTGCCGGGGGCGACCATCGCCAGAGCGGTTTCGCGGAGAATCTTTTCGTTCACGGTTAAGCCTCTGAGGAAAAAATGTATCGGTTGTAACAGCGATTTTCGGGCGATTTCGGGCCGCTGCCGCCGGATTGTGGATTTTATCGGCTGGGGCCCGATCGAGCCAAGCTCAAGACCCCGCCCGGCGGGCAATGGTTCATACTGCGGCGCAGCTTGACTCCTGATAATTAGTTACTAAGATAGTCACGCAATGAATACCCGCTTCGCCGTGGCCACCTATGCCCTGACC
The DNA here is from genome assembly GCA_035651715.1 of Nevskia sp. Taxonomy (GTDB): domain Bacteria; phylum Pseudomonadota; class Gammaproteobacteria; order Nevskiales; family Nevskiaceae; genus Nevskia. The sequence goes on along the minus strand of DASRFD010000080.1, from coordinate 22,937 downwards.
TTCATCAGTCTGGCGCAGGAGCGCATGGTCACTTCCGACGAGCTGGCCGCCAGCATCAACACCCACCCGGCGCTGGTGCGGCGGATGCTGTCGATGCTGCGCGAAGCCGGGCTGGTGGAGACGCAGCTCGGTCCCGGCGGCGGCGCCCGCCTGGCGCGCACGCCGGACCGCATCAGCCTGCTCGAGGTCTACGACGCCATCCGTGCGGTGGACGACCTGTTCTCGGTCGGCCGCATCAGCCCCAACCCGGAGTGCCCGATGAGCGCCGGCATCCAGGCCACGCTGGAGTGCGTGCTGTCGCGGCCGGAAGAGGCCCTGCGCCTGGCGCTGGGCCGGGTCACCATCGCCAACCTGCTCAGCGAAGCGGCGGCGCGGGTGCCGCAGGCCGCGGCCCATGCGAATTAAATCCGGCTAGCGATCAAAATAGCGTTAACAGGCCTAAAAGTGGTCTCCCCAGGTACTCACGGATGAACATCACGTCCCAGGCCCGGCCCTTGGTCTTGAAAAACTACACCCGCACCGCCGTGGCGCTGCACTGGGCCGTGGCCGGCTTCATCATCATCGCCTTCACCGTCGGCCTGATCGTCTCGGACCTGCCGTTCAGCCCGCAGAAGCTGCGCTGGGTCAACTACCACAAATGGCTGGGCGTCACGGTGCTGATCCTGGTGGCGCTGCGCGCGCTGTGGCGCCTGACACACCGGCCGCCGGAACTGCCGCCCATGCCGGCCTGGCAGGAGTTCGGCGCCAAGCTCAGCCATGGCCTGATGTATACGCTGATGTTCGCCGTTCCCTTCAGCGGCTGGGTGTTCAGCTCGGCCGACGGCTTCCGGGTGGTCTATCTCGGCCTGCTGCCGCTGCCCAACCTCGTCGCCAAGAACAAGCTGCTCGCCGATACGCTGTTCGATATCCACGAGGGCTTCGCCTGGACCCTGTGCTACGTGCTGCTGCTGCACGTGGCCGCCGCCTTCAAGCACCACTTCCTCGACCGCGACGACACCCTGCGCCGCATGTTCCGCTGGCGCGCCGGCTGAAGCACAAGGATCCACCCATGAACACGCCCAGGCGCCTCCTGCCATTGTCCGCCGCGCTGCTGGCGCTGGCCGCCGCCGCGGCCGACGCGCCGCTCGACGCCCGCAGGAGCACGGTCAGCGCCACCTTCACGCAGATGAAGGTGGCGGTGGACGCCCCATTCAAGCGCTTCAGCGGCAGTGTCGACTTCGACCCCGCCAGGCCGGCCCAGGCCAAGGCCCACATCGAGATCGACACCGCCAGCTTCGATCTCGGCGACGAGGACTACAACAGCGAGGTGCGCAAGCCGGCCTGGTTCGACAGCGCGAAGTATCCCAAGGCCGTGTTCGACGCCAGCGGGCTCAAGCCGCTCGGCGGCGGCAGGTTCGAGGCCGGCGGCACGCTCAGCCTGAAGGGCAAGACCCAGGCGCTGACGGTGCCGCTTACCGTCGGGAACGAGGGCGGCGCCGGGGTGTTCGACGGCAGCGTCACCATCTCCCGCGCTTATTTCAATATCGGCGACGAAGAGTGGAAGGACACCGTCGCCGATCCGGTCAGCGTCAAGTTCCATATCGTCGTCCCCCCGAAACACTAATACTCCAAGGAGACCCCGCATGCGTCTGAAACCCCTCGCCGCCGGCCTGCTGCTGGCGCTGAGCGCTCCCGCCTTCGCCGAAGTGGAGCACTACACCGTAGACCCGGACCACACCTACGTCAGCATGGAAGTGCCGCACATCCAGGGCATCTCGATCTGGCGTGGCAAGTTCGACCACACGCAGTCCGGCAGCATCACGCTGGACCGCGCCAAGAAGACCGGCACGGTGGACGTGGTGATCGACGCCGCTTCGGTCGACTTCGGCCACCAGAAGCTGAACGAGCACCTGAAGAAGGACGAGTTCTTCGACGTGGCCAAGTACCCCACCGCCACCTACCACTCGGACAGCATCAAGTTCGACGGCGACAGCCCGTCCGAGGTCGACGGCCAGTTGACCCTGCACGGCGTGACCAAGCCGGTGCCGCTGAAGATCAACTCCTTCAAGTGCATCATGCATCCGATGCTGAAGGTGCAGGTCTGCGGTGCCGACGCCTCCGCCGAGTTCGACCGCAGCGACTTCGGCATCGGCTACGGCGTGCAGTTCACCGGCACCGGCAAGGTCAAGCTGGAGATCCAGGTGGAAGCCCTGCTCGACAGCAAGCCGGGGCCGCAGCACTGAAGCCGGAGCTGCGTTGAAAAGAAGGGGCCGCAAGGCCCCTTCTTTGTTTGCCCCGCCCTCCGGACACTTACCGGATGGCGCTCACCGGCACCACCGGCACCACCACCTTCGATGGATGGGCCGCGTCGCTGTGGACGCTGAGCACGCCGGCCAGGGATTGCACCAGGTCCGGCAGCGGCGGCAGGCCGTGCGGGAAGTCGCTGGCGCCGACCGCGACGCGCAGCTTGTGGCCCCGCGCGATCACCGCGCTGGTCGGGAAGACCTCCACCTGGATTTCGGCCAGGTCGCCCGGGGCCACGCTCTGCACCGAGTCCTGCGCATAGGTGTGCCAGGGCTGGATCATCTCGCCGTCGAGCGTGCGCGAGCGCGCGGGATCGAGCTTGCGCAGCGACACGGTCTGGATGCCATTGGTCAGCGAGAAGGCATTGCCGCTGCCGTCGACATCGTCGACGCGCACCACCACGCCGGCGTCGAGCGCGGTGGTCGACACCCAAAGGTCGGCCATCAGCGGGCCGTTGATGTAGAAGTCCTGCGTCATCGGCGCGGTGTCGTATTTCAGCTCCAGGGCCTCGGCCAGGCTGTCGTCGGTGAAGCACTGCAGCGGGATGGCTCCGAGCAGGCCGGCGGTCCACTGCGCCGTGCTCGCCGAGCAGATGCCGTCGAGCGGCTGCTGCAGCACCTGCGCCGCCGCCTCCCCCGCCGCGGGCTGGGCGGTGGAGAGGCTCTGGTCGCCGTGCAGGTACCAGTCCTGCGCCTTGGCCAGCGGGTGCGGCCAGTCGCCGGCGGTGACGAAATGGCCCTGGCCCCACAGGTACTGGGTGACGTTGGGCAGCTTGTCGGCGCCGGCGTTCATGCCCTTCACGTACTGGTCGAACCACTGCAGCGCGATGTGGTCCAGCACCGGCACGCCGTCCGCCGGCAGGCCCGAGCCCGACGCCGCTTCGACGTGAGTCCACGGCCCGATCAGCAGCTTGGTCGGCACATGTCCCTTGAGCTGCTCGTACAGGTTGGGCTCGCCGCGCTGGAAGATGTCGTGCAGGCCGCCGACGATGAAGGTCGGCACGCCGATCCTGGGCGTGCCTTCGATCGGCGAGCGCTGCGTCCAGAAGTCGCCGTCATAGACCGTGGCCGGGTCGCCCGCCACCGCCTGCAGCAGCAGCGGCACCTGGAAATTGGTCACCGCGCTGGTGATGTGCTGCAGCTCCGCCGCCAGGGCCTCGGACGGGTCCTGGTAGAACGAGGTGTCGATGGCGGACAGGCCGGTGACCAGCAGCAGCCACAGCGGGATGAAGCCGACGTCGACCTGGCCGCCGTTGAACACGATGTCGCGGTAGCCGTCGCCCATCGGCACGATGGGGAACATCGCCTTCACCGCCGGGTGCTGCTTTTCGGCGGTGAGCACCGAGGTGATGGCCAGCAGCGAGGCGCCGTAGAGACCGACGCGGCCGTCGCTCCACGGCTGCTGCGTCACCCAGTCCACCGTCGGGTAGTAGTCGGCCTGCTCGGTGTTGCCGAACGCCGTCCACTCGCCCTCCGAGCGGCCGGTGCCGCGCACGTCGACCACGACATGGACATAGCCGTGCTCGACCAGGTAGCTGTTGCCGCCGCCGAGCTCGGGCACCTGCGCACCGATGTCCTTGTTGTAGCCGGTCTGGGTCAGGACCACCGGGAACCTGCCGGCCACCGCCTTGCCGCTGGCGTCCGCCGGGAAGGTGATGCTGGCGGCGAGGCGGGTGCCGTCCGCCATGGTGATGAACTGGTTGTTGTCGGTGACGGTGCCGGGGTAGAGCGCGGGCGGGTTGTAGTCCACCCATTGGCCCCCGGCCGCCAGCGGCGCCGGCTGCGTCACCGCCTTGGCGGCGCGCGTGCCCAGCGTGGTCCACTGCGCCGCGGGGGCGTTGCCCGCTCCGCCCTGGGCGCCGTCGACCGCCGAGCTGCCGCCGCAGGCGGACAACAGCGCCGCGGCCAGGAAAATGCCGATGGCGGCAGCCTGCCGCCCGTTTCTTGTAAGGTTCACCGCGTCTCCCCCAGCGTCCACGAAAAGTCTTTTATGGTGAAGGATGTTGCCGCGGTTTGGGCTGGCCGTCCCGCCACAAGCGGACGACCTGGCAGCAAATGCGTGATCTTTTGCGCGGCAGCGCTGTCGAACGCCGCATGAACCCGCCAATCCCGATCCGGCGCGCCTCGCCGGCACTCCTGCTCGCACTGCTGCTGGCCGCGTGCAAGAGCACGCCGCCGCCGCAGCAGATCGAGGGAGTGCCGGTCACCGCCGGTGCGAACGTCCCCTGCCAGGCCCACGGCGGCCGGCCCTGCATCGCCGTGATCGGCCAGCCGCAGCCGCCGGCGCTGGACCTCGCCAGCGCGGCCGCCGCGCAGGACCTCGCCGGCAGCGGCTACGCCCTGCTCGACCAGGCCTCCGCGCCGCCGCTGCCGCGCGACTTCGCCGCGCTCGACTACGACCGCCTCGCCAGCCTCGGCGTGGACTATGCGCTGCTGCAGGGACGCAGCTCGGCCGCCGCGCCGTTCACCGTGGCCCTGGCCGACGTCAGGCTGCGCGCGCTGTTGTTCGCCACGCCGCTGTCGGCGGCGGCGAGCGCCGATGCGCGGCGCGCCGGCCACATCGCCGCCGACCTGCTGCTGCAGCGGCTCACCGGAGTGCGCGGCCTCAACGGCACCGCCATCGCCTATATCAGCGCCACCCAGGCCGGCCGCGGCCGGCCGCCGGTGTTCCACCTGATGGTGGCCAACGCCGACGGCAGCGAGGCGCGCGAATGGGCCAGCTCCGGCGAGCCGCTGATGACGCCCGCCTGGTCGCCGGACGGCGGCAGGCTGGCTTACGTCGGCTACGACAACGGGCGTTCGGCGATCTTCATCCTCGACCTGGCCAGCGGCGAGCGGCGCAAGCTGGTGGAAGAGCGCGGCATCAACAGCTCGCCGGCCTGGTCGCCGGACGGGACGCGGATCGCCGCCACCCTGTCGCTGGGCCGCAACCCGGACATCTACGTGATCGATCTCGCCAGCGGCGGCAAGCGCCGCCTCACCAGCGACGCCGCCATCGAAACCGAAACCACCTGGTCGCCCGACGGCCGCACCCTCGCCTTCACGTCCGACCGCAGCGGCACGCCGCGCGTCTACACCATGAGCGCCGACGGCGGCCCGCCGCGGCCCCTGCCCGAGCTCGGCCGGCAGAGCGCCAACCCCTGCTACTCCCCCGACGGCAGGACCCTGGCGATGGTGGTCGAGTCCGGCGGCCGCTTCCGCGTCGGCCTGCTGCGCCTGGACAGCGGCCGCTACGAGAGCCTCAGCAGCGGCCCGCGCGACGAGAAGCCCTCGTTCGCCCCCAACGGCACCGCGCTGGTATTCGCCTCGCAGGACGGCACGCTCGGCACGCTCAAGGTGCGGCGGCTGGACGGCACGCAGCTGCGCGAGCTGCGGGACAGCGGCGACCTGCGCGAACCGGCCTGGTCGCCGTTCATCAATTGAGCCCCGAGGCCCTCAGCCGGCCTTGACCTGCGTCCGACGCGGCGCACGCGGCCGCTGCCGCCGCAGCAGCGCCAGCATCCGCCGCTCGGCCTCGCGCGGCGAGCCCCCGCGGCGCAGTGCCGCGCCGAGCCGGCCGCTCTCCCAGGCCTGGAACACCAGCGGATTGATGTACGACTTGCGGCACACCGCCGGCGTGTTGTTCAGCTCCTCCGCCACCCGGCAGATCACGTTCTGGATGCAGCTCCTGCGGGCGCGCTCGCCGCCCCGCTCGGGCAGCGGCATGCTGCACAGCCGGGCCAGCGCTTGCGTGGTCGCGGTCCAGGTGCGGAAGTCCTTGGCCGAGAACGGTCCACCCATCGCTTCGGCCAGGTAGGCGTTGACCTCGCCCGAATCGACCGCATGGCGCTGCCCGTTTTCGTCGAGGTACTGGAACAGCTGTTGGCCCGGCAGCTCCTTGCAGCGCTGCACCAGCCGCGCCAGCCGCGGATCGTCCAGCACCAGGTCGTGCTCCTGGCCGCCCTTGCCGCGGAAGTGCAGGCGCAGGCTGCCGTGCGGCTGGATGCGGGCATGGTGGTTGCGCAGCGTGGTCAGGCCGTAGCTGCCGTTGCGCCGGGCGTATTGCGGATTGCCGATGCGGCTGGCGGTGACGTCGAGCAGCTTCACCACCGTCGCCAGCACCTTTTCGCGCGGCAGGCCGGGCAAGGCGAGGTCGCGCCGCAGCCGCTCGCGCAGCCTGGGCAGGGCCGCGCCGAAATCGATCATCCGGCCGAACTTCACCTCGTCGCGCAGCCGCCGCCATTCCGGGTGGTAGCGATACTGCTTGCGGCCGCGGCTGTCGTAGCCGGTGGCCTGCAGATGCCCGGCCGGGCTGGGGCAGATCCAGACATCGCGGTAAGCGGGAGGAATGGCGAGGGAGCGGATGCGCTTGAGTTGCGCCTCGTCGCGCAGCGGCCGCCCGCGCACATCGAGATAGCGGAAGCCCTTGCCGCTGCGCAGCCGGCGGATGCCCGGCTGGCGATCCGAAACATGGTGCAGCCCGGCCTGCTGCAGCAGCTTGCGGTCGCCGGTGTCGGCAGCGCTGGCCATTGCCGCTCAGACGCGACAGCCGCAGGCCTTGCGGGGTGTTGCGGGGCCGGCGGTGTCCGCGGCCTCCCGCGGGCCGCACCTGGCAACTTCCATGAACGCCGTTCCTTGGCTGGGTGAAATCTAGGAGACGGCACCGCCGGCGAAAGTTCAACCGGGCCTGCGCCGCCCCAGGGCCGATGATCGACCGCGGGGCGAATCCCGCAAGGCCGGTCCAAAAGAAAAGGGGCTGACTCGCGTCAGCCCCTTCCAATTGGCGGAGAGAGCGGGATTCGAACCCGCGATAGGGCTTATCACCCTATACACGCTTTCCAGGCGTGCTCCTTAAACCGCTCGGACATCTCTCCGGATCGGGTTCCCCATGAGCCGGCCATGGCGCCGGGGGCGCGTATTGTACGCGAGACGCGCCGCTACTGTCCCGCCTTGGTGGCGCTGGCGTCGGCGTCCGGCGGCAGCGGCGGCGGCTCGTCGAGGCAGGCGTACTGGGTGCGGCCCGGGTGCTTGGGGTCGACCACGGTGCTGCCGAACGGCACGTTCGGGGCGCCCGGCGCCGGCGGCGGCACGCGCAGCGCGGTCGGCGAGTTGGGGATGTTGAGGCCCTCGCCGCCGGTGATCGGGGGGATCGAGGGCACGTGGTCGTACTTCTGCTCGCGCATGCAGTAGGACTTGGAGGAGCAGCCGGCGAGCAGCAGGGCGCCCAGCAGCAGCGGCAGGCGGAGGGCGGAAAACACAGGGGTCATCTAGAGGGCTCCGGCCGCCTGCAGGGCGGCTCGCACGGTCTCGTGGTAGGCGGGGTCCAGCGGCACCAGCGGCAGGCGGATGCCGGAGCCGATGCGCCGCATCGCCTGCAAGGCCCACTTCGCCGGGATCGGGTTGGGTTCGACGAACAGCTCCTTGTGCAGCGGCCGCAGCTTCGCGTCCGCGCCCTCGGCGGCGGCACGGTCGCCGGCCAGCGCGGCGGCGCACATCTGGTGCATCAGGCGCGGCGCGACGTTGGCGGTGACCGAGATGTCGCCCTTGAAGCCGAGCAGGATCGACTCGCAGGCGGTGGCGTCGTCGCCCGACAGCAGGATGAACTCCGGCGGCAGCAGCGCCAGCAGCTCCTTGACCCGGCCGAGCTCGCCCTTGGCCTCCTTCAGGCCGATGATGTTGGGAATCGCGGCCAGGCGCTTCACCGTGGCCGGCAGCAGGTCGCAACCGGTGCGGCCGGGCACGTTGTACAACACGATCGGCACGTCCACCGCCTCGGCGATGGCCTTGTAATGGCGGTACAGGCCTTCCTGCGGCGGCTTGTTGTAGTACGGGGTCACCAGCAGGCAGGCGTCGGCCCCGGCGGCCTTGCCCTCCGCGGTCAGTTCGATCGCCTCGGCGGTGGAATTGGCGCCGGTGCCGGCGATCACCGGCACGCGCTTGCGCGCGGTCTCGACGACGGCGCGGACCACCGCGACATGCTCTTCCACGTCCAGGGTGGCGGACTCGCCGGTGGTGCCGACGGCGACGATGCCATCGGTGCCCTCGGCGATGTGCCACTCGACCAGGCGCTCCAGCGCGGGGAAGTCGACCGAGCCATCCTCGGCCATGGGGGTGACGATGGCAACGACGCTGCCGCGAATCATTCGGTGGACACGAGAAAGGGGGTAAACTGGGATTATAGCCAAGCGCGCCGTCCGAAACCCACCGGCAAGCCCCCGCTCCGGGTAAAAATCGGCCGGAACTACCACTCCCCATTCCGATCCCCTATTCTTGCCTTCGATGCCCGCCTCTTCCGATAACCTCCTCTCCATCTCCGTCCTGGCCAGCCCGCGCCCGCAACTGGCGCTGGAGTTGTTCAAGGCCATCCGCGAGCGCGGTGGCGAGGTGGAGGACTGCCGTATCGCCCCGGTCGGCGACCGGCTCACGGCCAACCTGGTGGTCTCCGGCAACTGGAGCGCCCTGGGCCGGCTGGAGACCGCCCTGCCGGGGATCGCCGAGAAGCTGGACCTGCAGGTCCGCTTCCAGCGCTGCGGCATGCGCGAGCAGAATCCCGACTTCCGGCCTTATGCCGCCGACGTTATTGCGCCGCAGCAACCGGACCTGCTGGTGCACCTGCTGGAGTTCTTCCACGGCCAGGACGTGCAGGTCGCCGAGATGTCGACGCAGAAATACCAGTCCACCCACACCGGTGCCGGCATGGTCAGCGTGCAGATGGTGCTGCACGTGCCGGTGAACCAGCATCCGCAGGCGCTGCGCGAGTCCTTCATGGACCTCTGCGACGACCTCAACGCCGACGGCATGCTCGATCCGATCAAGTCGTAATGCCCCTGCAATACTGTTGCAGTCAGATGCCCGCACCGCGGCAGACAAGGACACAGCCCCGCGGGCTGAGGAGACCCTGATGAGCATCAAGCCCGGCGACAAGTTGCCGGCGATCACATTGCCCGCCAGCGGCGGCCGGAACATCGACCTGGCCAAGGACTACAAGGGCAAGAAACTGGTGGTGTACTTCTATCCCAAGGACAACACCCCGGGCTGCACCCTCGAAGGGCAGGAATTCACCGCGCTGTACAAGCAGTTCGCCAAGGCCGGCGCCGACATCGTCGGCGTGTCCAAGGACAGCGTGAAGGCGCACGACAACTTCTGCGCCAAGTTCGGCTTCCCCTACGCCCTGCTGTCCGACCAGGACGGCAAGCTGTGCGAGGCCTTCGGCGCCTGGATCGAAAAGAGCATGTACGGCCGCAAGTACATGGGCATCGACCGCAGCACCTTCCTGTTCGACGCCAAGGGCGTGCTGCGGCAGGAATGGCGCAAGGTTTCGGCCAAGGGCCACGCGGCCGCCGTGCTGGAAGCGGTGAAGGCCCTCTGAGCGCTGAACTCGCTCCTCCCGTTGCTCCCTCAAGCCGGCCGGCTCGCCGCCTGCCGGCCGTGACTGCCGTCGTTCCCCAGATCCGGATTCAATGAAAAAGAAGATCTTCGTTCTCGATACCAATGTGCTGATGCACGATCCCAGCGCCCTGTTCCGCTTCGAGGAACACGACCTGTTCATCCCGATGGTGGTGCTGGAGGAGCTGGACGCCGCCAAGAAGGGCACCAGCGAAGTCTCGCGCAACGCGCGCCAGGTCAGCCGCTTCCTCGACGACCTGATGAGCGGCAAGGACCACGCCCAGATCGAGAAGGGCCTGCCGCTGCCGGCGACCCAGACCGGCAAGGCCGCCAACGGCAATGCGAACGGCAACGGCAATGGCAACGGCCACAGCGCCCCGGCCAGCGGCCGCCTGTTCTTCCAGACCAAGCCGCCGATGGCCTCGCTGCCGGACGTGATGCCGGGCAACAAGCCGGACAACAGCATCCTGCTCACCGCCCTGAGCCTGCGCACCGAGCACCCCAACCGCCCGGTGACCCTGGTGTCCAAGGACATCAACCTGCGCATCAAGGCGGCGATCGTCGGCGTCCACACCGAGGACTACTACAACGACCAGGTGCTGGAAGACCTGGACCTGCTCTACACGGGCTACGCCAAGCTGCCGGCCGACTTCTGGCAGACCCACGGCGAGAAGATGGAGTCCTGGCAGGACGACCGCGGCCGCGCCTGCTACCGCATCACCGGGCCCAAGGTGAAGGAGTGGCACGTCAACCAGTTCCTGTACCTGCCGGACGAGGCCGAGCGCGGCCTGGAAATGACGGTGCAGGCGCAGGACGACAAGAGCGCCACGCTGCACGTGATCCGCGACTACCGCCAGGGCAAGACGCCGGTGTGGGGCATCCACGCCAAGAACCGCGAGCAGAACTTCGCGCTGAACCTTCTGCTCGATCCGGAAGTCGATTTTGTGACCCTGCTCGGCGCGGCGGGCACCGGCAAGACCCTGCTGGCCCTGGCCGCCGGGCTGGCGCAGACCCTGGATGAGCCGCGTTACCGCGAGATCATCATGACCCGCGTGACGGTGCCGCTGGGCGAGGATATCGGCTTCCTGCCGGGCACCGAGGAGGAAAAGATGACGCCGTGGATGGGCGCGCTGATGGACAACCTCGAGGTGCTGACCCAGACCAGCAACGCCGGCGACTGGGAACGGGCCGCGACCAACGACCTGCTGTCCAAGCGCATCAAGATCCGCAGCCTCAACTTCATGCGCGGCCGCACCTTCCTCAACCGCTACATCATCATCGACGAGGCGCAGAACCTCACCGCCAAGCAGATGAAGACGCTGATCACCCGCTGCGGCCCCGGCAGCAAGATGATCTGCCTCGGCAACCTGGCGCAGATCGATACGCCCTACCTGTCCGAGACGACGTCGGGCCTGACCTACGTCGTCGACCGCTTCCGCGGCTGGCCGCACGGCGGCCACGTCACGCTGGCCCGCGGCGAGCGCTCGCGCCTGGCGGCCTATGCTTCTGATATTTTGTAAACAGGATATTCCGGGGGAAGAACCATGCTGCGCTCACTGGTAAGAGGCGCCAAGGACGGCGCCTTGGGGATCGCCCTCAAGGCCTACATCAACGACCGCCTCGGCGCCTACGGCGAGATCACCGACTGCACCGTCGACACCGAGACCAACCGCCTCACCGCCAAGGCCATGCTCAAGGGCGAGCGCGATCCGGTGAGCGCCACCATCGAGCGCTACGAGATCGAGCGCGAAGGCGAGGACTGCTACATCGTGCTGAAGAAGTTCTCCACCTCGCGCGCCTGGCTGACCTTGCTGCTGAGCAAGCTGTTCACCGACAAGCGCTACAAGCTGCCGGGTGCGGTGAGCAAGCTGCTTTGACGCCGTGAGGGCGGAGGCGGCAGGCGGGAATGCCGGGGCCGGCGCGCGGCGCCGCCGGCCGCGCCGCCGTGCTCCCACCGGCCGCCTGCCGTGACCCGCGCCGGCCTCGACAAGCTGTGCCGCGCCTGGCCCGGCGTCACCATCGACATCAAGTGGGGCTGCGACCGGGTCTACTCCGTCGCCGGCAAGATGTTCACGGTCTGCCTGGACCAGCCAAAGATCGAGGCGCTCGGCTTCAAGGTGCCCGACGAACTGTTCCTGGCCATCACCGGGCAGCCCGGCGTCATCCCCTCGCCCTACGCCGCCCGCCACAAGTGGGTCCGCGTGACGGACCCCGCGCACTACGGCGACGCCTGGCTCAAGCGGCATGTCCGCCAGTCCTACGAGCTGGTGGCGGCCAGGCTGCCGAAGAAGACCCAGCGGGCGCTGGGCCTGTAGCCTTGGCAATGCCCCGCCACTCACCCGTCACCCCCGCGAAAAGCCGGGCATCCGGAGTGGCGCCCGGCTCCCGGCCGGTGCCGGGCGACGGCGCCATGACGTGACTCTCACCCTCGCCGCCCTCTGCGGCTTCGCCTTCCTCGCCGGTTTCGTCGACGCGGTGGTCGGCGGCGGCGGCCTGATCCAGATTCCGGCCCTGTTCGTGCTGATGCCCGCGCTTTCCCCGGCGGTATTGTTCGGCACCAACAAGTTCGCCGCGGTGTGGGGCACGCTCAGCGCCGCGGTCCAGTACGGCCGCCGCGTGACCCTGCCCTGGCGCAGCGTGCTGCCGGCGGCGGCGGCGGCCCTGCTGTTCTCCTTCCTCGGGGCGCGCACCGTCAGCGTCATCAACCCCGCCGTGCTGCGGCCGCTGATCCTGGTTCTGCTGGTACTGGTGCTGGGCTATACGCTGTGGAAGAAGGACTTCGGCGCCCTGCACGCGCCGCGCCTGAACCCGGCGCAGCAGCTGTGGACCGGCCTGGCCACCGGCGCCGTCATTGGCTTCTACGACGGCTTCTTCGGCCCCGGCACCGGCAGCTACCTGATCTTCGCCTTCGTCGGGCTGTTCGGCTTCAGCTTCCTGGTCGCCTCGGCCTCGGCCAAGGTCGTCAACGTCGTCACCAACGCCGCCGCCCTGGCGTACTTCGTCGGCCACGGCGACGTGCTCTATGCCACCGCCCTGCCGATGGCCCTGTGCAACGTCGCCGGCTCGCTGGCCGGCTCGCGGCTGGCCCTGCGGCGCGGCAGCGGCTTCGTGCGCGGCCTGTTCATCGCCGTGGTCGGCGCGCTGGTCGCGCGCTTTGCCTGGGATATTTCCAGGTAAGCCGGACGGTGTTCCCCGCAGGCCGCTTCCGGCCAGGCCGCGGGCTCCGGCTACGCCCGCTCGGCGTCGAAGGCGAGGACATCACCCAGGTCCGGCAGGTCCAGCATCAGCATCAGCAGCCGGTCCAGGCCGACGGCCACCCCGGCGCAGGCCGGCATCCCGGATTCCAGCGCGGCGATCAAGTGGGCGTCGTAGGGGGGCGACTCGCGCCCCTCGGCGGCGCGGCGCGCCCGGTCCTGCTCGAAGCGGCGGCGCTGCTCGGCGGCATCGGTCAGCTCGTGGAAGCCGTTGGCCAGCTCGATGCCCTTCCAGAACAATTCGAAGCGCTCCGCCACCGGCGGATGCCCCGGCCGCACCCGCGCCAGCGCGGCCTGCGAAGCCGGAAAATCGTAGAGGAAGGCCGGCGCCTCCCGGCCCAGCCGCGGCCCCACCAGGCTGGACATCAGCAGGTCCAGGTAAACGTCGCGGTCCTGGACCTGCAGCAGCGCGCCCGACAGGTTCAGCTGGGCCGCGCAGGCCTGGCGCAGCTGGTCCAGGCCGGCCGCGAACGGGTCGAGGCCGGCATGGCGCAGGAAGGCCTCGCCGTAAGCCAGCCGGGTACAGGCCGGCGCAGCCACCCCGGCGGCGCGCAGCAGGTCCTCCACCTCGTCCATCAGGGCGCGGTGGTCCCAGCCCGGGCGGTACCACTCCAGCATGGTGAACTCGGGGTTATGGTGGCGCCCGGCCTCCTCGCGCCGGAACACCCGGGCGATCTGGTAGACCGGTCCGCTGCCGGCCGCCAGCAGGCGCTTCATGGCGAATTCCGGAGAGGTGTGCAGCCACCATTGCTGCCCGCCCGGCTCGCGCGTCGAGAAGCTGTCGATGTGGGGATCGACCGTGGCCGCCGCCGACAGGATCGGGGTCTCGACTTCGAGTACGCCGCGGGCTTCGAAATAGTGCCGGATCGCCCCATAAAGTCGCGCCCGCGCACGCAAAACTGCTGCGTTCGCGCGGGGTCGCCAGTCGGTCGGGTTTTTCATTGACGTTGCCAAGGACGGGTGCTATAACGCCCCAACTTTGTTGCTCCAGGGCGACAAAACGACACCTTAGCAAGACCATAACGACGGAGACATCGGTGACCACCAAAAAGGCGGCAGCGAAGGGCAAGAAGAAGCCCGTTGCCAAGGCGGCGAAGAAGTCCGCCGCGAAGAAGGCAGCAAGCGCGGTGAAGAAGGTCGCGAAGAAAGCCAAGACGGTCGCCAAGAAGGCCGCGAAGAAGGTCAAGGCGGTCGCCAAGAAGGCCGCGGCGAAGAAGCCGGCCCCGAAGAAGGCCGCCGCCAAGAAGCCCGTCGCCAAGAAAGTCGTCGCCAAGCCGGTCCAAAAAAAAAAGCCGAAACGCCTAGCAGCGCCCCGTCCCGCCCGGGGCCCGGCTCCCACGCCGCCTCCGGCCCCGGCCCCCGCGCCGACGGCGGCGCCGCAGCCCACGCCGGCAGCCGCGCCCAACCCGGCGGCAGCGCCGCAAGCCACGGCGGAAGCGCCCGTCCAGATCACGATTCCAACGCTGTAAGCGCCATGAAAAAGGCGGGGGCTGCACGTCCGGTCCCCGCCAAGCACAACCACGCGGTCAAGCCGGTGGCGGTGCGCAAGACGCAGTCGTTCAAGCTCGGCCAGGAGCTGACCGAGGACGACATCCGCGCGATGCCGGACGAGGAGTACATGAACGACGTGCAGCTCGACTTCTTCCGCGGGCTGCTGATGAAGATGCGCCAGGAAGTGCTGGCGCGCGAGCTCGATGTGAAGGAGCGCCTGCACCAGCGGGAGATCTTCGCCGACCCGGCCGACCGCGCCACCGCCGAGGAAGAGCACTGGCTCGACCTGCGCCTGCGCGAGCGCGAATCGATGCTGCTGCGCAAGATCGACGAGGCGCTGCGCCGCATCCGCGACAAGGAGTACGGCTACTGCGTCAAGACCGGCGAGCCGATCGGCATCCCGCGCCTGCTGGCCCGGCCCACCGCCACCGTCTGCGTCGACGTCAAGGGCCAGGACGAGAAGGTGGAGACGCACTTCCGCGACCGCTGACAGCGTCAGCCGCCGCACCGCACGAACCCCGGCTCCGCCGGGGTTCGTCGTTTCCGGCGGGCGGCAGCTGCGCGGCGCATGCCAGCGCGCCGATGCATGCGCTCGGCGCATGCATCGGCCCGCCGCCGCGTCAATTTACCCTCCTTTACAGACACGCGGCTTTACCCAACTTATCGATAATCTATAATTCGCCGCCTCCGCCCCCTTCCGGGGACACTCCCTCCGGCCGAGCGCCGGATGCCCGCCGCGGCGTCAGCCTCGCGGGCCCACCAGGAGCACAGGATGTGGATTGTTAGAATCGCCCTGCAGCGGCCGTACACCTTCATCGTGCTCGCGCTGCTGATCGTACTGCTCGGTGTCTACACCATCGGCAAGACCGCCCGCGACATCTTCCCCAACATCAACATTCCGGTGGTGGCGACGGTGTGGCGCTACACCGGCCTGCCGCCGGACGAGATGGCGAACCGCATCGTACTGTTCTCCGAGCGCGTGGCGCAGACGGTGGTGAACGACGTCGAGCACACCGAGTCGCAGTCGGTCAACGGCACCTCGGTGATCAAGTACTTCTTCCAGCCGGGCGCCAAGGAAGAGCTGTCCTACGCCCAGATCACCGGCGTGGCCCAGACCCAGCTGGTGTTCTCGCCGCCCGGCACCACGCCGCCGTTCATCCTGGCCTACAACGCCTCGAGCGTGCCGATCATCCAGCTGGCGCTGTCCAGCGACACGCTGTCCGAGTCGCAGATCTTCGACCTGGGCAACAACATCATCCGTACCGCCCTGTCCACGGTGCAGGGCGCCTCGCTGCCCTTCCCCTACGGCGGCAAGCAGCGCCAGGTGCAGGTCGACCTCGACCCGCAGGCGCTGCGCGCCCGCGGCCTGTCCGGCACCGACGTCACCGCCGCCATCGGCGCGCAGAACCTGATCCTGCCGGCCGGCACCCAGAAAATCGGCGACCTCGAATACTTCGTCAAGCTCAACGCCAGCCCGACCAGCATCGAGGAGCTGAACAACCTGCCGATCCGCAGCCGCGACGGCAGCGTGGTCTACATCCGCGACGTCGCCCACGTCCGCGACGGCTATCCGCCGCAGACCAACATCGTGCGCCTGGGCGGCCGCCGCGCGGTGCTGATGAGCGTGCTCAAGACCGGCAACGCCTCGACCCTGGACATCATCAACAGCATCAACGAGAAGCTGCCGCAGATCCGCGCCTCGCTGCCGCCGGAACTGAAGATCGAGGCGCTCGGCGACCAGTCGATCTTCGTGCGCAGCGCCATCTCCGGCGTGATCCGCGAGGCGGTGATCGCCGCCGCCCTGACCGGCCTGATGATCCTGCTGTTCCTGGGCAGCTGGCGCAGCACCCTGATCATCACCATCTCGATCCCGCTGTCGATCCTGGCCTCGATCATCTGCCTGTCGGCGCTGGGCGAGACCATCAACATCATGACCCTGGGCGGCCTGGCCCTGGCGGTGGGCATCCTGGTGGACGATGCCACCGTGACCATCGAGAACATCAACTGGCACCTGGAGCACGGCAAGGACGTGGAGACCGCGATCCTGGACGGCGCGCACCAGATCGCGCTGCCGGCGCTGGTCTCGACCCTGGCGATCTGCATCGTGTTCGTGCCGATGTTCCAGCTCGCCGGCATCGCCAAGTACCTGTTCGTGCCGCTGGCCGAGGCGGTGGTGTTCGCGATGCTGGCGTCCTACCTGCTGTCGCGCACCCTGGTGCCGACCCTGGCCAAGTACTGGCTGCAGCCGCACGACCCGACCGGCCAGCACCAGCGGCGCAACGCCCTGGCGCGCCTCCAGGCCGGCTTCGAGCGGCGCTTCGAGCGGCTGCGCGAGAGCTACCACGCCCTGCTCGAAGCGGCGCTGCACGGCGGGCTGCGCTTCGCCGGCGTGTTCCTGCTGGTGATGGCCGCGACCGCCATCCTGGCCTTCCCCTTCAACAGCCTGCTGCCGGGCCTGGGGCAGGACTTCTTCCCCAGCGTCGACGGCGGCCAGATCAAGCTGCACCTGCGCGCCCGCACCGGCACCCGCATCGAGGAAACCGCCGCGCTGTGCGATGCGGTGGAGCAGACTATCCGCGAGAACATCCCGGCCGACCAGCTGGCGAACATCGTCGACAACATCGGCCTGCCGTACAGCGGCATCAACCTGTCCTACAGCACCTCGGCGCCGGTGGGCCCGGGCGACGCCGACATCTTCGTCACCCTGGCCGAGCACCACCGCCCCACCGCCGAATACGTGCGCGCGCTGCGGCTGAAGCTGGCCGAGACCTACCCCTCGACCGCCTTCGCCTTCCTGCCGGCGGACATCGTCAGCCAGATCCTCAACTTCGGCCTGCCCAGCCCGATCGACATCCAGGTCACCGGCTTCAACGTCAACGGCAACCGCGACTATGCCAATGCCCTGCTGCAGAAGCTGCGCGGCATCCCCGGCGCGGTGGACCTGCGCATCCAGCAGGCATTCGACTACCCGCAGATCAACGTCGACGTCGACCGCAGCAAGGCGGAGCAGCTGGGCCTGACCCAGTCCAACGTCGCCAGCAACATGCTGGTGTCGTTGTCGGGCAGCTTCCAGACCAGCCCCTCGTTCTGGATCGACCCCAAGACCGGCACGCAGTATCAGGTCGCGACCCAGACGCCGCAGGCGCGGCTGGACTCGCTCAACGACCTCGCCATCACGCCGCTGACCGCCAGCGGCAGCACCGCGACCGGCACGCCGCAGCTGCTGGCCAACGTCGCCAGCTTCCACCGCAGCGTCGGGCCCTCGGTGGTCAGCCACTACAACGCCACGCCGGTGCTCGACATCTTCGGCTCGGTGCAGGACAGCGACCTCGGCTTCATCTCGGCCGAGGTCGACAAGCTGGTGGCCGCTTCGAAGAAGGACCTGCCCAAGGGCTCGCAGGTGGTGGTGCGCGGCCAGGTGCAGACCATGAAGCAGTCGTTCAACGGCCTGCTGATCGGCCTGCTCGGCGCGGTGGTGCTGGTGTACCTGCTGATCGTGGTCAACTTCCAGTCGTGGCTGGATCCCTTCATCATCATCACCGCCCTGCCCGCGGCGCTGGCCGGCATCGTCTGGATGCTGTTCCTGACCCACACCACCGTCAGCGTGCCGGCGCTGACCGGCGCCATCATGTGCATGGGCGTGGCGACCGCCAACAGCGTGCTGGTGGTGAGCTTCGCGCGCGAGCGCATGAACGCCGGCGACGACGCCTTCCACGCCGCCTCGCAGGCCGGCTTCACCCGCTTCCGCCCGGTGCTGATGACCGCGCTGGCCATGATCATCGGCATGATCCCGATGGCCCTGGGCCTGGGCGACGGCGGCGAGCAGAACGCGCCGCTGGGCCGCGCCGTGATCGGCGGCCTGATCTTCGCCACCGTCGCCACCCTGTTCTTCGTGCCGACCGTGTTCACCCTGATCCACGGCCGGCGCGGCAAGCACGCGCCCTGAGAGAGACCGACCATGTCCGAGCATTCGCCCTATCTCCCCAGCAATCCCCCTCCGGGCAAGGTGCGCCGCTATGCGCTGATCGCCCTGGTCGTCGCCCTGGTCCTCGCCGTCTGGGGCGTGTTCAGCCGCGTCACCGCGCGCAGCGCCCTGGCCAAGGAAACCGCCGAGACCGCCATTCCCACCGTGGTCACGGTCAAGCCCGGCCACAGCGCCAGCGGCGAGGACCTGGTCCTGCCCGGCAACGTGCAGTCCTACAACGAGGCGCCGATCTACGCCCGCACCAGCGGCTACCTCAAGACCTGGTACACCGACATCGGCACGCCGGTGAAGAAGGGCCAGGTGCTGGCCGAGATCGATACGCCCGAGGTCGACCAGCAGCTGAGCCAGGCCCAGGCCGACCTCGCCACCGCCCAGGCCAATTACGAGCTGGCCGAATCCACCAACAAGCGCTGGCAGGGCCTGCTGGCCACCGACTCGGTGTCGAAGCAGGATGCCGACGAGAAGGCCGGCGACGCCGCCGCGAAGAAGGCGCTGCTGCAGTCCGCCGCCGCCAACCTCGCCCGCCTGCGCGACCTGGAGTCGTTCAAGCGCGTGGTGGCGCCGTTCGACGGCACGGTGACGGCGCGCAATACCGACATCGGCGCCCTGATCAACGCCGGCCAGAGCAGCGGCACCGAGCTGTTCCGCGTCGCCGACACGCGCAAGCTGCGCGTCTACGCGCAGGTGCCGCAGCCCTACGCCGCGGCGACGCAGCCGGGCCTGGAGGCGAAGCTGGTGTTCACCGACCGCCCGGGCAAGTCCTATCCGGCGCAGATCGTGCGCACCGCCAGCGCGCTCAACCCCGGCACCCGCACCCTGCAGGTGGAGCTGCAGGTGGACAACGCCAAGGGCGAGCTGTTTCCCGGCGCCTACGCCGAGGTTCACTTCAAGCTGCCGGTGAACGGCGAGAGCCTGCGCATCCCGGCCAACACCGTGCTGTTCCGCTCCGCCGGCCTGCAGGTGGCCACCGTCGACGCCGGCAACAAGATCGTGCTGAAGAACATCACCCAGGGCCGCGACTTCGGCAGCAGCCTGGAGATCCTCGACGGCCTCAGCGCCGACGACAACGTGGTGCTGAATCCGCCGGATTCGATCACCGACGGCGTGCAGGTGCGCATCGCGCCGCCGCCGGAGCCGAAGAACCCGCCGCAGCAGGACAAGGGCAAGGCCTCGTGAAGACCACCGCCAGGGCGGCGGCGCTGGCGCTGGGCGGCGCCCTGGCCGCCTGCAACTTCGCCCCGACCTACCAGACGCCGGAAACGGCGCCGCCGCCGCAGGCCTATCGCGAAGCCGGCGACTGGAAGCAGGCGCAGCCCGCCGACGCGCAGCCGCGCGGCCCCTGGTGGAGCCTGTATGCCGATCCGCAGCTCGACGCCCTGCAGGCGAAAGTGACGGACGCCAACCAGGATCTCAAGGCGGCGTTCGCGCGCCTGCAGCAGGCCCGCGCGGAAGTCCGCATGCAGCGCGCCGACCTGTTCCCCACCGTCACCGCCGGCCCGGGCGTGACGCGCTCGCGGACCTCGCTCAACGGCCCCCGCTACGTGCCCGGCACGCCGCCGATCGGCAACGACTTCAACCTTTCCGCCGACCTCAGCTACGAGGTCGACGTCTGGGGCCGGGTGCGCAACGCCGTCGCCTCCGCGCGCGCCGGCGCCGAGGCCAGCGCCGCCGACCTCGCCGCGCTCGACCTCGCCACCCACGCCGAGCTGGCCAGCGATTACTTCATGCTGCGCAGCGCCGACACGCGCCAGCTGCTGCTCGACCAGACCGTGGCCGACTACGCCAGGGCCGTGCAGCTGGAGCAGAACCTGTACGACGGCGGCGCCGCGCCGCTCAGCGACCTGGTGCAGGCCCAGGCGCAGCTGGAAACCGCCAAGACCCAGGACGCCGACAACCACCTGCAGCGCGCCCAGCTCGAACACGCCATCGCCGTGCTGGTCGGCGAGCAGGCTTCCGGCTTCAGCCTGGCGCCGCAGCCGCTGCCGCCATCGCAGCAACCCCCGGCGATCGATCCGGGCCTGCCCTCGGCCCTGCTCGAACGCCGTCCGGACGTGGCCGCCGCCGAGCGCCGCGCCGCCGCCGCCAACGCGCAGATCGGCGTGGCCCGGGCGGCCTACTTCCCGGTGTTCAGCATCTCCGCCACCGCCGGCTTCGACAGCAAGACCGCTTCCAACTGGATCGAGGCGCCGAGCCGCATCTGGTCGGTCGGCCCGTCCGCCGTGCTGACCCTGTTCGACGCCGGCCGCCACAGCGCCCTGTCCGACGAGGCCCGCGCCGCCCTGGACGAGGCGGCGGCGAACTACCGCGGCAGCGTGCTCAACGCCTACCGCGAAGTGGAGGACAACATCGTCGCGCTGCGCCAGCTCGAGCAGGAGAGCCGGAGCGAGGCCGCCGCGGTGGCCGCCACGCAGAAGGTGCTGGAGCAGGCCCGGTACCGCTACAAGGGCGGCGTGGTCACCTACCTGGAAGTGGTCACCGCCGAAAACGCGGCGCTGCAGGCGCAGCTGACGCAGGCCGACATCCAGGCGCGCCGGCTCAACGCCAGCGTGCTGCTGGTCAAGGCGCTCGGCGGCGGCTGGCAGAACCCGGGCGCGGCGGTGGCGACCGACGCCGCCGGCCCCGCGCCGGCTTCGAACTGAGCCGGCGCGAGACGCGCACCGGACCGCGGCATGGCCATCCATCGCGTCTGCATGCGGGATCACATCCGCAACGCCATCGTCGCGCGCATCCTCGACGGCAGCAGCCCGCCGGGGACGCGCCTGAAGGAGATGAGCCTGGCGCGGGAATTCAACGTCAGCCAGGCGCCGGTGCGCGAAGCCCTGCGCGAGCTGGAAGCCCTGGGCCTGCTGGAATCGGAGCGCTACCGCGGCACCCGCGTGCGCTCTATCGACCTCGACGAACTGCGCGAAGCCTACGAGCTGCGCGCCGCCATCGAGGAAGCCGCCGCGCGCCGCGCCGTGCCCTGCTCGCGCAAGGACCTCGAACGGCTGGAGAGCGACCTCAAGCTGATGCAGCGCGCCGCGCGCGAGCATGACCGCGACGCCTACATGGACAGCGCCGTGAACTTCCATCGCCATGTCGTGCAGATGTCCGGCAACGAGCTGTTCCTGCGCGCCTGGGAGCACATGGCCTGGGACATCCGCGCCCGCATCGCGGTGCAGCGCATCGGCCTGATCGGCGTTTTCGCCAAGGAGCGCAAGGCGGTGATCGCCGCGCTGCGCGCCGGCGACGGCGAAAAGGCCGGCCGCCGCCTGCGCGAGATCATCGCCCAGCTGCTGGTGCGCCTGACCCAAATCCATGAAAGCCAGCCGGCCGCGCCCAAGGGCGGCCCGCTCGCCGGCTAGCCGCTTCCCGGGAAGATCCGGCCGCGCAGCCTGGTGCCCGAAGCCGGACTCGAACCGGCATGGCCTTGCGGCCGGGGGATTTTAAGTCCCATGCGTCTACCAATTTCGCCATTCGGGCCGGCGCGGCAATACGGCGGATTGTAGCGAGTGACCCCGGGCCGGACCATGGAACGGACGGCGGGCGGCGGAAATAAAAAGCGGGAAAATAATGGAGGCTCGGGCCGGAATTGAACCGACGTACGGGGATTTGCAGTCCCCTGCATGACCACTCTGCCACCGAGCCGCGAACCGCGGGCTGGCATTCTACCCCAGCGCCGCCACCCGGGCGGAAAACCTGAAAAATCGGCGATCCGGACCGTGGATACGAAAAAACCTCGTCGAAAACGAGGTTTTTCTGGAAACTGGAGCGGGAAACGAGGTTCGAACTCGCGACCTCAACCTTGGCAAGGTTGCGCTCTACCAGCTGAGCTATTCCCGCTTGCGAGTTGCGTATTGTAGGGATCGGCAATCGGCGAAGCAAGCCTTTTTTGCCCCCGTTCGGGCCTTGAAATCGGCCCGTATCGCCGGCCAGGGCCGCGCATGTGGGTGCGGGAGTCGCCGCGGAAGTACCTGCGGGGGAGAACTCCCCAAGGAAGCCGGCTTTCAGGCCTTGAAGTCGTCCTGCATGACGGGCCAGGCGGCCCGCAGGTACTGGATCATCGACCAGATGGTCAGGGCCGCGGCCATGAACAGCAGGACATAGCCGATCTGGTAGACCGGGATCGGCCCCAGCGGGGTCTGCCACAGCATCAGGCCGATGGCGGTCATCTGGAACACGGTCTTGAGCTTGCCCAGCATGCCCACCGCCACCCGGGCGCGCTGGCCCAGCTCGGCCAGCCATTCGCGCAGGGCCGAAATGGTGATCTCGCGGCCGATGATGATCGCCACCAGCACCCCCATCACGCTGCGCGGGTCGTCGCGCAGCAGCATCACCAGGGCCACCGCGACCAGCAGCTTGTCCGCCACCGGGTCGAGGAAGGCGCCGAAGTTGCTGGTCTGGTTCCAGGCGCGCGCCAGGTAGCCGTCGAGCCAGTCGGTCAGGGCCGCGGCCATGAACAGCAGCGCCGCGGCATGGCGCGCCTGCGACCAGTCGACGTAGAACAAGGCCAGCACGACCGGGATCACCGCGACGCGGCCGACGGTGAGGATGGTGGGGGTGTTCAGCCTCATGAGGGGA
>DASRFD010000079.1:0-37673 GCA_035651715.1 Nevskia sp. | reverse complement strand
GGCGATCTTGAGCACCTTGCGCACCTTGTCCTCGGGCATTTCCATCTTGACCGCCAGCTCTTCCGGCGTGGGCTCGCGCCCCATCTCCTGCAGCATCTGGCGGCTGATGCGGTTCAGCTTGTTGATGGTCTCGATCATGTGCACCGGAATGCGGATGGTGCGGGCCTGATCGGCGATAGAGCGCGTGATGGCCTGACGGATCCACCAGGTCGCATAGGTCGAGAACTTGTAGCCGCGGCGGTACTCGAACTTGTCCACCGCCTTCATCAGGCCGATGTTGCCTTCCTGGATCAGGTCGAGGAACT
Source organism: Nevskia sp. (assembly GCA_035651715.1). Taxonomy (GTDB): domain Bacteria; phylum Pseudomonadota; class Gammaproteobacteria; order Nevskiales; family Nevskiaceae; genus Nevskia. The sequence goes on along the minus strand of DASRFD010000079.1, from coordinate 37,368 downwards.
GCAGGCCGCGGTTGGTGTACTTCTTGGCGATGGAGATCACCAGGCGCAGGTTGGCCTCCACCATCTCCTTCTTGGCGCGGCGGGCCTTGGCTTCGCCCACCGTCATGCGGCGGTAGATGTCCTTGATCTCGTCGATCGACAGCAGGTTGTCGCCCTCGATCTGCTTGAGCTGGGCGATCAGCTGCTCGATGTCGGCCTTGCGCGAAGCCAGCGTGGCGGAGTACTTGCGCTTGGCGCGCACCGCCTTGTCGACCCAGGCGGCGCTGGTCGGGCCTTCCTCGCGGAACTTGGCCAGGAATTCCTCGCGGCTCATGCCGGCGTCGTTCACCGCCACGCGCATGATGGCGCGTTCCAGCGAGCGGATCTGCTCCAGCTTGTTGCGCAGGTTGAGGGTGATCTCCTCCACGATCTTCGGCGACAGGCGGAAGGTCATGATCAGGTTGGCCACCGCCTCGCGGCGCTGCTGGGTCTTCTTGCTGGAGCTGCCCAGGCGCAGCAGCGAATCCCACGCCTGGTCGTACAGCGCCTGCAGCTCCTCGAAATTCTTCGCGGCCTCGACCGGATCCGGGCCGGTCTCGGCGGCCTCTTCCTCCTCGCCGTCCTCGCTCTCTTCCTCTTCGTCCTCCTCCTCGAGCTCCTCTTCCGGCAGCGCCTCCTCGGCGGCCGCCGGTTCGGCGTTGGGGTCGAAGAAGCCGACCACGACCTCGGCCAGGCGCTTCTTGCCTTCCTTGGCCGCGTCGTAGGCTTCCAGCAGGATCGCCACGGTCTCGGGATAGATGGCCATGGCGTAGAGGGCCTCGTTCAGGCCCTCCTCGATGCGCTTGGCGATGCGGATCTCGCCCTCGCGGTCGAGCAGCTCGACGCTGCCCATCTCGCGCATGTACATGCGCACCGGATCGGTGGTGCGGCCGAATTCGGAATCGGCGGAAGCCAGCGCGGCGGCGGCTTCCTCGGCGGCTTCCTCGTCGTCCTCGGCGGCGGCGACGGTGGGCTCGCTGAACAGCTGGGTCTCGTCGTCCGGGGCTTCGTCATGGACCGGGATGCCCATGCCCTGGATCATGGTGATGACGTCGTCGATCTGTTCGGAATCGACCAGCTCGGTCAGGTGGTCGGACACCTCCGCGAACGTGAGGTAGCCCTTCTCCTTGCCGAGGGCAATGAGATTCTTGATCTGTGACTGCTGGTCGGATGCGCTCATCAACCGTTTCTCGCTAGGCGGAGCCGTAACGCCCAAAATCGGCTCAGAACTGGGTATTTTACTGTAAACCCGGCTATTTAGACCAGCCGGGGGCTTAAAAAGTTGGTGCCGACAGCTGCTGCGTGATCTGGTTGAGCTCGGCGGTCTCGGCCGGCGCCAGCTCGCGCTGGCGGGCCTGCTCCAGCAGGGTCTCGGCGCGACCCCGCAGGGCCTTGCGGCGCAGGTGACCGATGGTGTCGGCGAACTCCTGCTCGATTGCCGCGTCATCCAGGGCCTCGATGACGCCGACGATGCGGTTGAGGGCGGCGCCGCGGGGAGTGTCGCGCCACTCCTCCAGCAGCTGACTGGCCCGACAATGGGGGTGCTCGCGGAAGAATTCAATCGCCTCGACCAGGATGTCGATGCCCGGCTGCGGCATGGCGGCCAGCTGGCCGACGTGCTCCACCCTGGCGGCCAGCTCGGGCCGTTCCAGCAGCAGCTGCAAGGCCCGCTTGACCGGCCGCGCGCCCGGCGACTCGGGCCGCGCCGCAGGCGCCGGGCGGCCCGGACTGGCGGGCAGGCGCTCGCGCCCGGCCAGCAGGGCGTCGAGGTCGGCCCGGCCGAGGCGGGTCAGGCGCTCCAGCTCGTCCACCACCATGGTCCGCAGCGGACCCTCGCGCATCCGCTCCAGGTGCGGCCGGGCCAGGCCGGCGAGCCGGGCGCGGCCGTCGAGCGAGGCCAGGTTGACCTGCTTCTTCAGCTCGCCGAGCAGGAAGTCGGTCAGGCTCATCGCCTGGTCGACGCGGGCGCGGAAGGCGTCGGCGCCGATCTCCTGCACCAGGGTGTCCGGGTCGTGCCCCTCGGGCAGGAACATGAAACGGCACTCGCGGCCTTCGTAGACCTCCGGCAGGGCCTGCTCCAGCGCGCGCCACGCGGCCGAGCGGCCGGCGCGGTCGCCGTCGAAGCAGAACACCACCCGGGCGGTGGACTTGAACAGCAGCGCCAGGTGCTCGCGGGTGGTGGCGGTGCCGAGCGTGGCGACGACGTTGCGGATGCCGTGCTGGGCCAGCATCACCGTGTCCATGTAGCCCTCCACCACCATCAGGTAGGGCAGCTCGGACTTGGTCGACTGCTTGGCTTCGTACAGGCCGAACAGGTTGCGGCCCTTGTGGAACAGCGGCGTCTCCGGCGAGTTGAGGTACTTGGCCGGGTCGTTGGCGAGGGTGCGGCCGCCGAACGCGATCACCCGGCCGCGCGTGTCGCGGATCGGGAACATGACCCGGTTGCGGAACACGTCGAAGACGCGGCCCGTCTCCTCCTTCTTTTTCAGCAGCCCCGCGGTGATGGCATGGGCCGTGTCGCCCTTGAACTGCTGGGCCAGCGCGTCCCAGGAATCGGGCGCGTAGCCGATGTTGTAGAGCTTGGCGGTGTCGCCGGAGAGGCCGCGCTGCTTCAAGTAGTCGATCGCCGGCTGGTGGGTTCTCAATTGAGATCGGAAAAACCGCTCCGCCGCCGCCAGGGCGTCGAGCGGCCCCTCCAGCACCAGCTGGTCGTTGCCGCGGCCGCCCTCGCGCGGCACGGTCAGGCCGGCGCGCTTGGCCAGCTCCTCCACCGCCTCGACGAAGCTGAGACGGTCGTTCTCCATCAGGAAGTTGATCGCCGTGCCGTTCTTGCCGGAGGAGAAGCAGAAGAACATCTGCTTGGCCGGCGAGACGAAGAACGACGGCGACTTCTCGTTGGTGAACGGCGACAGGCCCTTGTATTCCTTGCCCGCGCGCTTCAGCTCGACCCGCTGCCCGACGACCTCGACGATGTCGGTGCGGGACAGCAGGTCCTGGATGAAGGCTTGCGGGATTCTGGACATCGGCGTCCAAAGTAGACGGCAAAAACATGGCCCACGCAAAGCCGCGAAGACCGCGGGGAAAAGCAACAGCCTCTTTTAGAAGCCGTTCTTTGCTCTGCCGGCGCGTCTGGCGCGGGCTCGCGGCGGCGGGTGGCCGCTCAGCTCAGCCCAGCTTGGCCTTGATCAGGCCGGACAGCTTGCCCATGTCGGTCTTGCCGGCGACCCTGGGCTTGATCCAGCCCATCACCTTGCCCATGTCCTTGCCGCCGGCGGCGCCGGTCTCGGCGATGGCCTGGGCGATCAGGGCATCCACTTCCGCGGCGGACAGCTGCTGCGGCAGGTAGGCGGAGAGCACTGCGATTTCCGCCGCTTCCTTGTCGGCCAGCTCGGGCCGGTTGCCGGCGCGGAACTGTGACTCGGCGTCGCGGCGCTGCTTGATCATCTTCTCGATGGCGGAGATCACCACGGCCTCGGTCAGCTCGACCGCGTCCACCACCTCGCGCTGCTTCAGCTCGGCGGTGAGCATGCGCAGGACCGAGACCTTGTCCTTTTCGCCAGCCTTCATCGCGGTCTTCACGTCGTCCGTGATGCGGGTCTTGAGGTCGGTCATGGCAGGTCTGCTCCTGATGGTCTGGGCGCAGCGTACTTGAAGTACTCAGGCGACGGGCGCCGCCGCGTGAACGCAAATCCCAGAAAAGCAAAAATCCGCGCCGTGGTGGGCGCGGATTCGTGACAACGATTGACGCGGCGGCGCGAAAACGGCGCCGTACCGCCCGGCTCAGTAGAGGCGGGTCTGACGCGTGGTCTCGCGGGAAACGCGCTTGGCCTGGCGCTTCACCGCGGCGGCGCGCTTGCGCTTGCGCTCCTGGCTCGGCTTCTCGAAGAACTCGTGCGAGCGCAGGTCGGTGAGGACACCGGCCTTCTCGCAGGTGCGCTTGAAACGGCGCAGGGCGACTTCGAACGGCTCATTTTCGCGGACGCGGACGGACGGCATGCGATGCTCTCGAAACAGAAAGGGGTTGCCCCCATTAAAGGGCCCGCGATTCTATCCATACGCCCCGGCCAAGTAAAGCATTACTTGACCGGAGGTGGCGGGGCGGCGGGGCGGCATCTGCCCGCTCACCCTTGATGGGCAAGGCAAAAAACGCCCCCGCCCCGGGCTTTTCGAGCACAATACGCGACCTATGGCCTCCCCCGGCACCATCCTCGGCATCGAGACCTCCTGCGACGAGACCGCCGCGGCGGTGTATCACGGCGAGCGCGGCCTGCTGGCGCACGTGCTGCACAGCCAGGCGGCGATGCACGCCGAGTACGGCGGGGTGGTGCCGGAACTGGCGGCGCGCGACCATGCCGGCCGCATCCATGCCCTGGTGGCGGAGACGCTCAAGGCCGCCGGGGTGCGGCAGTCCGACATCACCGGCATCGCCTACACCGCCGGCCCCGGCCTGATCGGCGCGCTGCTGGTGGGCGGCGCCTTTGCCGCCGGCCTGGCCGCCGCCACCGGCGCCGCGCTGATCCCGGTGCACCATCTCGAAGGCCACCTGCTGGCGCCGATGCTGGAACAGCGGCGCCCGGAATTCCCGTTCCTGGCGCTGCTGGTCTCGGGCGGCCACACCATGATCGCCCGGGTCGACGGCGTCGGCCGCTACGCCATTCTCGGCGAGACCCTGGACGACGCCGCCGGCGAGGCCTTCGACAAGACCGCCAAGGCCCTGGGCCTGCCCTATCCCGGAGGACCGCAGCTGGCCAAGCTGGCCACCTCCGGCCGGCCCGGGCGCTTCCGCTTCGCCCGGCCGATGACCGACCGGCCCGGGCTGGAATTCAGCTTTTCCGGCCTGAAGACCGCGGTGCTGACCACCCTGCCCAGGGACGCCGACGGCCAGACCAAGGCCGACCTGGCCCTGGCCTTCGAGGAAGCGGTGACCGACACGCTGGCGATCAAGTGCCAGCGCGCGCTGCGCGAAACCGGGCTGAAGCGGCTGGTGGTGGCCGGCGGGGTCGGCGCCAACCGGCGCCTGCGCGAGAAGTTTGCGCAGATGGAACAGCGCGGCGAGGCGCAGATGTATTTTGCCCGCCCCGAGTTCTGCACCGACAACGCGGCAATGATCGCCTACGCCGGCTGGGCGCGGCAGGCCGAGGCTCAGCAGGCCGGCGGCGTCCTGGCGCGCGCCCGCTGGCCGCTGCACGAGCTGCGGCCGCCGGTGATGGAAGCGGCATGAGGCCATGAGCGCCTACGACCACATCCTCATCACCGGCCTGCAGGCCCGCGCCGTCATCGGCGTGCATGCCTGGGAGCAGCACCGGCCGCGCCCGCTGCTGATCGACCTGGAGCTGGGCATGGACGCCCGCGCCGCCGCCGCCACCGACCGCCTGCGCGACGCCATCGACTACAAGGCGGTGTCGGACGAGGTGGTGGCGTTCGCCGCCTCGCGCGAGTTCCGGCTGATCGAGGCCCTGGCCGAATCCCTGGCGCGGCTGCTGTTCGAGCGCCACCCGGTGCTGTCGCTGAAACTGACCATCCACAAGCCGGGCGCGGTGCCGGACGCGAAAGGCGTGGCGGTGCGCATCGACCGCCGGCGCGAGGACTATGCGGTGTGCGGACGAGCGGGGATTTGACGAGCCTGCAAGGACCCTGCGCGAACGGCCTAAGCTAAACTTGCCCCAAAAGAGTGCGCGCAAACTCGGCAAGGTTCTTGTAAGTTGGTACGTCCGCCGCGGACTGCTTCTTTTTGGTGCGCGCACCGTTGCCCGTGAGCACCAAAATGGGTCTGGCCCCGGCCGCCCGCGCCGCCAGGATGTCGCCCTCTGAATCGCCGACGAAAGGCACTCCCTCCAGGTTCACCCCGAGGCGCTTGGCCAGGTCCTTGAGCATGCCCGGGCCGGGCTTGCGCATGTCGCTGGCTTGGTCGGGATGGTCCGGCGCGAACTCGAAGCCGGCGATGCGCCCGCCCAGCTCCGCCACCGCGCGCTGCAGGCGGTCCTGGATGGCGAACAGGGCGTCGAAATCGAGCAGGCCGCGGGCGATGCCGGACTGGTTGCTGGCGATATAGACCTGGTACCCGGCCTGGCACAACTGGGCGATGGCCTCGAGGCTGCCGGGGATCGGCTTCCACTCCGCCACCGACTTGATGAACTCTTCCGAGTCCTCGTTGATGACGCCGTCGCGGTCCAGGATTACGAGCTTCATGACAGCCGGGAGTCGGGATTGGGGATGCGGGATAGTAAAGCAGTTCGGCCCCGCTGCCGCGATTCGCGCATCCCGCCCGCGGGGCCGCCCGGCTACTTCTGCGTGGCGAGGTAGGCGATGATGTCGGCCCGGCTCTGCGCGTCCGGCACCGAGAAGAACATCTTGGCGCCGGGAACCATCTTCTGCGGATTGGTCAGCCAGCGGTCCAGGCTGGCCGGGTCCCAGACGATGCCGGAATCCTTGAGCGCCGCCGAATAGGCGTAGCCGGGGACGCTGCCGGCCTTGCGGCCGACCACGCCGCGATGCATCGGGCCGACGTCGTTGTCGTCCAGCGAATGGCAGCCCATGCAGCCGCCGTACAGCACCTTGCCGTGCTGCGCATCGCCTTTGGTGGCGGCCCCGTCGGCCCAGGCCGCCGTCGCGGCGGCGGCGGTCAGCGCCAGGCACCAGGCGAGGCCCGGGTGGTATTGCGGTCTCATCGGAAAACCCCCGGCGTCAGGCCAGGCTGCTGTCGGTCAGCGCCAGCAGGCCCTTGCCCTGGCGGATGCTCACCGAGCGCAGGCCGACATTGGCGCGCAGCTGCTCGGCCGGCACCAGCAGCGGCCCCGGACCCGCGCCCTGGCCGGGCGCCGGCTGCGGGTAGGCGGTGGAGCGGGCGGAATGGAAGGTGACGTTGCCTTCCACCTTCTGCTGGATCTGGTGGACGTGGCCGTTGAGGGCGGTGACCGAGCCGAAGCGCCGCAGCAGCTTCATCGCCTCCAGCGAATCCTGCGTGCCCCAGCCCCAATCCTCGTACAGGGCCCACATCGGGAAGTGCGAATAGACCACGATCGGGGTCGACGCGGACTTGCCCTTGAGATCGTTCTTGAGCCAGGCCAGCTGCGCATCGCCGAGCGTGCCCATGCCCTTGTCGCCGAGCCTGACCACGTTGACCAGAGCGACGAAGTGCACGCCGTTGGCGTCGAAGCTGTACCAGCCGTCGCCCTGGCTGTCCTTGGCGAAGCGCTCGGCGTAGGGCTTGGGGTTGTTGCCGTCGACCAGGTCGTGCTCGCCGGGAACGTAATGCACCGGGATGCCGAGCGAGCCGTAGATCTGCTGCGCGGTGTCGAACTGTTCCGGCTTGGCCAGGTGGGTGATGTCGCCGGTGTGCAGGATGAAGGCCGGCGGGGTCGGCAGCGCCTTGATCTTCGCCAGGGTCTCGTTGAGCGTCGCCAGCGGGTCCGGGTTGGCCGGCTTGCTGAAGCCGATGTGGCTGTCGCTGATCTGCACGAAGCTCAGCTCGCCCTGGCTTTCGGCGGCCTGGGCCGATCCGGCCAGCGCCGAGGAAGCGACGCCGCCGCTGATGGTCCAGACCACGCCGCTGCCGGCCCAGGCCATGCACTTGAGCACTTCGCGGCGGGACAGGCCGCCCTGTTCGCCGCCTGCGTCTTTGGGGTCCTGCTGGGTCATTTCGCGCGCTCCGTGGGATTCGAGGAGCAATACCGGCGGTGCCCGCGGTTTATTCCATCCACCCGGGCGCCCCACTTGCGGGCGCCCCCGGGGCGGCGGATATTCCGCCAGCGGCGGCGCCCGGCCGGGCGCCGCGGGCGGGCGGGAATAAAGCGCGGGCCGGGCCGGTTATGGCGAAAGGAAATACACCTGTGGATCTGCGCGTGACCGATCACGAACCGGCCCGCCGCTTCGAAGCGGCGATGTCGCCGCACCTCGACGCCGCCTACAACCTGGCGCGCTGGCTGGCGCGCGATCCGCACGACGCCGAGGACGTGGTGCAGGAAGCCTACCTGCGCGCCTTCCGCTTCTTCGGCACCTTTCGCGGCGGCGACGGCCGCGCCTGGCTGCTGGCGATCGTGCGCAACACCTTCTACACCTGGGTGGAGCAGCGCCGACACCGCAAGTCGGAGGTGGAATACGACGAGGCCACCGTCGGTCTGCATACCGAGGAGGCGAGCGGAGAAGAGATCTTGCACGGCACCGACCCGGAAAAGCTGCTGCTGCGCGCGGCCGACCAGGCCCTGGTCGAGCAGGGCCTGCTCAGGCTCGCCCCGGAATACCGCGAAATCCTGGTCCTGCGCGAACTGGAGGAACTGTCCTACAAGGAGATCGCCGAGATCGTGGGCGTGCCGCTGGGCACGGTGATGTCGCGCCTGTCGCGCGCCCGCGCGCAATTGCGCATCCAGATCGAGGCGTTGTGATGAACGAGATGAACTGCGAAGAAGCACGCCGGCTGCTGCCGGCCTACGCCGACGGCGAGCTGGAGTTGAGCCAGGCCCTGGCGTTCGAAAAGCACCTGGAAGGCTGCGCCGAATGCGCCGCCGCGCTGCGCCTGCACAAGGGCCTGGCCCAGGCCGTGCGCGCCCTGCCCTACCACCGCGCGCCGGACACGCTGCGCGCGCGCCTGCAGCGCCAGCTGCCGGCCGCTGCGCCCGCCGCGCCGGCGCAGCCCCCCGCGGCGCCGCGCCGGCGCGAGCTGACGCGCTGGGCCCTGCCGCTCGCCGCCGCCCTGGCGCTGACGGTGGGCCTGAATTTCGGGCTGGGCACGCGCCGCGCCGACGAGACCCTGCGCGAGGAGCTGGTGGCGGCGCAGGTGCGCTCGCTGCAGGCCGACCATCTCAACGACGTCGCCTCCAGCGACCAGCACACGGTCAAGCCCTGGTTCGCCGGCAAGCTGGACTACGCCCCGCCGGTGCGCGACCTGGCGCAACAGGGCTATCCGCTGGTCGGCGGCCGCCTCGACTACATCGCCCATCGCGAGGTGGCGGCGCTGGTCTACCATCACCGCAAGCACGCCATCAATCTCTACATCTGGCCCGCCAGCGACGGCGACGAGGCGCCGCACGGCCAGTCGCGCGAGGGCTACAGCCTGGTGCACTGGTGCAAGGACGGGATGGAATACTGGGCCGTGTCCGACCTCAACGGCGAGGAGCTGAAGGAGTTCGCGCAGCTGCAGATCGCGGCGGTCAACGACAGCGTGGCGAATCAGCCGAATACCTAGGGCCTGTTCACGCTATATCGATCGCTGCGATCAAAATAGCGTGAACAGGCCCTGGTCCAGCCGAAGTTTCGAAGTGTCCAACTGGAATTCTTCGTGACCGCCGGCAGCACTTGATGGAGTAAGCGCTTCCCCTTACCGGCCTCCTCGGGGAGCCCGCCCAAACGACAAGCACGATGCCTGTCGCCCGGCATTGGCGATATCCCGAGTCTTTCCATTCGAAAGACATATGCCCGCCCTTGCTGCCATTTGCTGATGAGGTGGGCGACACCCAGCCTTGCGCACAACTGCCTTTAGATACAGGGCCGGCAGCGCCCGGATTGCTCTTCGAGCCGAGTGCACTTATGGACGCCTAGTTATTAACTCATTGATTTTATTTGCTAAATATGAAAATTGATACCCTCCCTTGAAAAAAGGATACAAGGAAGTAAGATTTAACTCCGCTGAAATGAAGGCATTCCTATGCTCGCCAAACTCACTTCGAAGAATCAGATCACCTTGCCCAAGGCGGCCGTGTCTAGCGTGGATGCGGCGGAGTACTTCGATGTCACTGTCGAAGGCGGCCGCATCGTGCTGACCCCGGTGAAGATCCAAAAAGCCCAGGCCGTTCGCGAAAAGCTGGAGGAACTTGGCATCACCGAGCAGGATGTTGAAGACGCCATTGCCTGGGCCCGTCGATGAGGGGTCGGGTCGTCCTCGACACCAACATCGTATTGTCGGCGCTGTTATTCAGGGCGGGCCGCGTGGCCTGGATCCGTCGTGCTTGGCAGCACCAGCAGCTTCGACCTCTGGCGAGTCAGGACACGGTGCGCGAACTTGTCCGGGTCCTGGCTTACCCCAAGTTCAAACTCTCGGCGGAAGAGCAGAAGGACCTGCTCGGCGATTTTCTGCCCTATGCTGAAGTGGTCGCACTGTCGGCACCTTGGCCCCATCTTCCCGACTGCCGTGATGAGAAGGACAAGATGTTCCTGGCTCTCGCATACGTCGGGGATGCCGACGCATTGGTGACCGGAGACGCAGATCTGCTGGTCCTGCGCGACCGGTTTCCGAAACCGATCTGGACAGCGGACGAGTTGGCGGCGCAGGTAAAGACCTGAGCCGGCACAACGACGCTGAACAACCGCGGCGATTCCGCAAGAACCGCACCGCTTGAACGATGCAAACCGGCCTCAGCCGGGGAGGCACGACAGATCCGCGACCTCGCGGCACAGCGCATCCAGCCGCGCCAGCAGCGCCAGGCGGTTGCCGCGCACGGCCGGGTCGTCCGCCATCACCATCACGCTTTCGAAGAACGCGTCGACCGGCTCCTTCAGCGCGGCGAGGGCCTGCAGCATGGCGCCGTAGCCGGCGCGCTCGCGCAGCGGCTTGACCGCATCCTCCACCCGCTCCAGCTCGGCCAGCAGCGCGTGCTCGGCCGGCGTGTCGAACAGTCCGGTCTGCACCGTGGCGGTGGCCTGGCCGCCGGATTGGCGCAGGATGTTGCGCGCGCGCTTGTCCGCCGCGGCCAGGGTGGCCGCGGCCGGCGTGGCCTGGAAGCCGCGCAGCGCGTCGAGCCGGCGCACGAAGTCCAGCGGGCGCGACGCGCCCATGGCACGCACCGCCTCGAACTGCTCCGGGCCGGCGCCGCGCTCGGCGCACAGGCCGCGCAGGCGCTCGACCAGGAACTCCCAGATGTCGTTGAGCACGGCCTCGTCGCGCTTGCCGGCGGGCTGGGCTTCGAGCGCGGTCTTCAGCACCGCGCGCAGGTCGAGGTCCAATTCGCCTTCGATGCAGATGCGCAGCACGCCCAGCGCCGCACGGCGCAAGGCATAGGGATCCTTGCTCGCCGTCGGCTTCTGGCCGATGGCGAAGATGCCGGCGAGCGTGTCGAGCTTGTCGGCCAGGGCCACGACCTGGCCGGCGCGGGTCGAGGGAATCGGCCCGCCGGCCTGGACGGGCCGGTAGTGCTCCGCCACCGCCTGCGCCACGGCTTCCGGCTCGCCGGCCGCGCGGGCGTAGTAGCCGCCCATCAGGCCCTGCAGCTCCGGGAACTCGTACACCATGCGCGTGACCAGGTCGCACTTGGCCAGCCGCGCGGCGCGGTCGGCCACGGCGGCATCGACGCCGCCCAGCGCGGCGACGTGGCCGGCCAGCTTGCGGATGCGCACCACCTTGTCGGCGGTGCTGCCCAGGTCCTTCTGGAAGGTCACCGTGGCGAGCTTCTCGCCGTGGGCCTCCAGCGGTTGCCTGCGATCCTGCTCCCAGAAAAACAGCGCATCCGTCAGGCGCGGCCGCACCACGCGCTCGTTGCCGGCGATGACCTGGGCCACGTCCTTCGACTCGATGTTGGACACCGTGATGAAGTGCGGCAGCAGCTTGCCGGCGCCGTCGAACACGGTGAAGTAGCGCTGGTTGGTCTCCACCGTGGCCACCACCACTTCCGGCGGCAGCTGCAGGAAGCGCTGCTCGATGGCGCCGGAGATGGCGACCGGCCACTCGACCAGGGCGGTCACCTCGTCCAGCAGCTCCTCGGCGATGCGCGCGGTGCCGCGCAGGCGGACGGCCTCGGCTTCGACCTGGGACTTGATCGCGTCGCGGCGGCTGGCGAAATCGGCCCACACCTTCGCCTCGCGCAGGGCCGCCTCGTACGCGCCGGGCGTCTGCAGCGCGATGGCCTTCGGCGCATGGAAGCGGTGGCCATGGGTCTTCCTGCCGGCCTTGAGGCCGAAGCGCTGCAGCGGGATCACGCGGCCGCCGTACAGCGCGAGGATCCACTGCACCGGACGCACGAAGGTTTCCTCGCCGCCGCCCCAGCGCATGCGCTTGGGCACCAGCGTATCCATCTGCTTCAGGGTCTCCTCGAAGATCTCGGCGATCAACTCGAAGGTCCTGCGGCCCTTCTGCTTCTTGCGGAACACCAGGTAGCCGTTTTCCTGCTTGAGCGCCTTGAACTCGACCCCGCAGGACTTGGCGAAGCCCAGCGCCGCCGGCGTCGGCTGGCCGTCCTTGAACGCGGCCGCGACCTGCGGGCCCTTGCGCTCCAGGTTCTGGTCGGCCTGGCGCTCGGCGACCTCCGCCACCAGCACGGCGATGCGGCGCGGCGTGGCGTAGACGCGCGCGGCGCCGGCGGCGACGCCGCGCTTGCCGAGTCCGCCGGTGAACCCGGCGGCGAGCGCCTCGGCAAGCGGGCGCACGTAGCGCGCGGGCAGGTCTTCGGTTCCGAGTTCGAGCAGCAGGTCTTGGGTCATGACGCTTTTCTTTTGATGACTACGCCCGTTCCGCGTGCTGCGGCAGGCCGTCGAGAATGTCGTACCAGGCGGCCTTGGAGGCCGTGTAGATATGCGCCTGCGGCTTGATGCCGGGCGGCGTGTCCAGCGTGCCCATGCGCAGGCGCAGCACACCGGGCTTCGCCGCGGTCTTGCTGTAGATCGGCGAGCCGCAGTTGCCGCAGAACACGCGCTGCTTGCCCGGCGAGGAGGCGTAGCCCTTCAGCAGCTCCGCCCCGGCGAGCAGGCGGAACTTCGCCTCCTCGATCGGCGCGTTGCTGGCGAAAGCGCTGCCCTGTGCCTTGCGGCACTGGCCGCAGTGGCAGTAGACGAACTGGGTGAATTCGCCGCCGTATTCGTAGCGCACGCCGCCGCACAGGCAGCCGCCGCGATGCACCGTGCCCACGGCGGTCTCAGGCCGCCTGCTGCTTGAGCAGCGGGAAGCCGAGCTTCTCGCGCGCCGCGTAATAGGCCTCGGCGCAGAGCCGCGCCAGGGTGCGCACGCGCAGGATGTAGGCCTGGCGCTCGGTGACGCTGATGGCGCCGCGCGCGTCGAGCAGGTTGAAGCTGTGCGAGGCCTGCAGCACGCGCTCGTAGGCCGGCAGCGGCAGGCCGGCCTCGATCATGCGCTGGCACTCGGCTTCCGCCACGGCGAAGCGCTCGAACAGCGCGCGGGTGTCGGCGTGCTCGAAGTTGTAGGCGGACTGCTCCACCTCGTTCTGCCTGTAGACGTCGCCGTAGGTCACGATGCGGCCGCCGACGTCCGACCACACCAGGTCGTAGACGCTTTCCTTCTTCTGGATGTACATCGCCAGGCGCTCGAGGCCATAGGTGATCTCGCCCGCCACCGGCCTGCACTCCAGGCCGCCGACCTGCTGGAAGTAGGTGAACTGGGTCACTTCCATGCCGTTGAGCCAGACCTCCCAGCCCAGGCCCCAGGCGCCGAGGGTGGGGCTCTCCCAGTTGTCCTCGACGAAGCGGATGTCGTGCACCAGCGGATCGAAGCCGAGCAGCTTGAGCGAATCCAGGTACAGCTGCTGGATGTTCGGCGGGCTCGGCTTCATCAGCACCTGGAACTGGTAGTAGTGCTGCAGGCGGTTGGGGTTCTCGCCGTAGCGGCCGTCGGTGGGGCGGCGGCTGGGCTGAACGTAGGCGGCGTTCCACGGCTCGGGACCGATCGAGCGCAGGAAGGTGGCCCAGTGGAAGGTGCCGGCGCCCACTTCCATGTCCAGCGGCTGGACGATGACGCAGCCCTGCCGGGCCCAGTAGGTCTGGAGCGTCAGGATCAGGTCCTGGAAGGTCATGGCGGGTGCGCAACGGTCGGAAAAATGGCCGGGAAGTATATCAACCCGGCCGAAACCGGCTGGATGGAAGCGGTCGGGCGTCCTCGCGCCAAGGCGCGGTGACGGCGCAGCAGAGCTTCCGCTGAAAGCCTTGCCGCTGCCGGCCGCCGCCGTACCTTCGCGCAAGCGCGGCATCAACCCGAAGCGCGTGATGCGGCCGCGTCCTCGGCGGCGCCCTGGCCGATCCGGGCCAGTTGCAGCAGGGGCCCGGTGGCGACCGTGGTCAGCAAGGCCATCAGCACCAGCATGGTGAAGGCGCGGGTGGAGAGGATGCCGAGGTCGTAGCCCAGGTTGAGCACAATCAGCTCGATCAGGCCGCGCGTATTCATCAGCGCGCCGAGCCGGAACGCCTCACGCCAGCCGGAGCCAGTCCAGCGCGCCGCCAGCAGGGTGCCGCCGAGCTTGCCGGCCACCGCCGCCGCCACGATCAGGCCGCAAAGCAGCCAGTCCTGGAAGCCCTGCAGCAGGCCGACCTGGGTGCGCAGGCCGGTCAGGGCGAAGAACAGCGGCAGCAGCCCGGCGGCGGCGAAGCCGCTCAGGCGATCGCGCAGCAGAGCGCGCCGGCCGGCGCCCGCGGGCATCGCGGTGCCGGCGAGGAAGGCGCCGAACAGGGCGTGAACGCCGATCGCCTCGGTGCAGGCGGCGCAGGCCAGCAACAGCAGCAGGGCCCAGGCCAGCGCCGCGGCGGGGGCGAGCTCGCGGGCGAAGCGGCGCCGCAGCCAGGGCTTCACGCCCCATTGCAGCGCCAACACGAACAGCAGCCCCAGGCCGGCGCTGCGCGCCGCGCCCCACGGCCCGTCGGCGTGGGCCAGAGCCACTACCAGGGCCAGCAGGCACCAGGCGCTGACATCGCCGATTGCGGCGCAGGCGATGGCCATGCGGCCCACCGGCGTGTGCATCATGCGCCGCTCTTCGAGGATGCGCGCCAGCACCGGAAAGGCAGTGATGCTCATGGCGATGCCGAGGAACAGGGCGAAGGCGTGGAACGGCACGCCGGCCGGCGCCAGCAGGGGATAGGCCATCAGCGCCAGTGCCATGCCCAATAGGAACGGCAGGGCCATGCTGACGTGGCTGATGACCAGCGCGGCGCGCGCTTGGCGGCGCAGCTCCGACAAGTCCACCTCCATGCCGATGCCGAACATGAACAGCAGCACGCCGACCTGGCTGAGCAGCTGCAGCGGCGCCAGCTCCGCCGCCGGGAACAACGCCGCTAGCGCCTGCGGCCACAGCAGGCCGAGCAGCGAGGGCCCGAGCAGGACGCCGGCGACAATCTCGCCCACCACCGCGGGCTGGCCGAGACGGCTGAAACCCCGGCCGCACAGGCGGGCGGCGCCGATCACCACCAGCATCTGCAGCAGCAGGCGCAGCAGCGGCACCGGCGCCGCCGCCCCCGCCGGTGTCGCCAGCACTGCGGCGCCGCCACCGGGATAGAGCCCCCCGCCCCAGCGCGCCAGGACCGCGGCGGCGAGCACCGCGGCGAGCACGGCGAGGACATACAGGGGCAGGAATCTGCGCATGGCCGGACCAGCGGAGGAGCGGCTGACGGTGTCATGCCGGGATGGGCCGGTCAATCCGCCGGAACCCTGGAGGCATCCTGTAATCCAGCCCGTTCGCGGCCGTGCTAGGCTCGGAGCGTCCCGCGCCCCGCTGCGCCGGATCCGACAACTATGGCTGCGCCGCAGCCGCCAACTGCCTAGGAGAATCGCGATGAAAGGGATGCTCTTCGCCGCCGTCTTTGCCGCCTGCGCGGCCGTTCCGGTCTATGCCGCCGACGCCGCGGCGCTTGCCGCAGCCGCTCCGGCCGCAGCTCCCGCAACTGCTCCGGCCACCGACGCCAAGCCGGCCGGCAGCCAGCAGCAGAAGATGAAGGACTGCAACGCCGACGCCAAGGGCAAGAAGGGCGCGGATCGCAAGGCCTTCATGAAGGCCTGCCTGAGCAAGGACGGCGCCCCTGCCGCGACTCCGGTCAAGACGACCCAGCAGCAGAAGATGAAGGACTGCAACGCCGACGCCACCGGCAAGGGCCTCAAGGGCGCGGACCGCAAGGCCTTCATGAAGACCTGCCTCAAGGGCTAAAGCCCGGCGCGCGTATAATCCCCCGCCCGCGGCCTGAACAGCCGCGGGTTTAGGGAGCCCCTGATTCATCCCATGCCCTGCCCACCCGGCGCTTCCGTCTCTGAACGGGAGCCGCAGGGCAAGGCGGGGAGCGCGGTGCACTTCGAGTGCACGGACGGCGCCGCCGAGGCGCGGCTGGGCATGGGATGGATCAGAGGCTTCCCGGCGCCAGGGAACCAGCCTGTTCAAAGCCTGCCGTCGGGGCATTTTGAAGAGCGCTTTGGCATAGTTCGTGCTTCAAATCGGTGCACTGCCGGCCAACCGGTGGGCTCAACTATTCAACACCCCTCGCAGGAGACAGCACCCATGTCGGGTAAAGACGTACTGAAGACCATCCAGGAAAAGAGCGTGAAGTTCGTCGACTTCCGCTTTTGCGATACGCGTGGCAAGGAACAGCACGTCAGCGTGCCTTCGCACACCGTGGACGAAAGCCTGTTCACCGACGGCAAGATGTTCGACGGCTCCTCGATCGCCGGCTGGAAGGGCATCAACGAGTCCGACATGATCCTGATGCCCGACCCGGGCTCGGCCTTCATCGATCCGTTCTTCGAAGAGCCGACCATGGTGCTGACCTGCGACGTCATCGAGCCCTCCACCATGCAGGGCTACGGCCGCGACCCGCGCTCGCTGGCGCACCGCGCCGAGGCCTACCTGAAGAGCACCGGCATCGCCGACACCGCCTTCTTCGGCCCGGAAAACGAATTCTTCATCTTCGACTCCGTCCGCTGGGGCGCCGACATGTCCGGCTCCTTCGTGCACGTCGAGTCCGAGGAAGCGGCCTGGAACACCGGCAAGGACTACGAGGACGGCAATACCGGCCACCGCCCGGGCGTGAAGGGCGGCTACTTCCCGGTGCCGCCGGTCGACGCGCTGCAGGACATCCGCTCCGCCATGTGCGAGACGCTGGAAGCCTGCGGCATGGTCACCGAAGTGCACCACCACGAGGTGGCCACCGCCGGCCAGTGCGAGATCGGCGTCAAGTTCGGCACCCTGGTGAAGAAGGCCGACGAGGTGCTCAAGCTGAAGTACGTGGTGCAGAACGTGGCCCACAGCTTCGGCAAGACCGCCACCTTCATGCCCAAGCCGCTGGTCGGCGACAACGGCAGCGGCATGCACGTCCATCAGTCCCTGGCCAAGGGCGGCAAGAACCTGTTCACCGGCGACGGCTACGGCGGCCTGTCCGAGACCGCGCTGTACTACATCGGCGGCATCCTCAAGCACGCCAAGACCATCAACGCCTTCACCAACCCGGGCACCAACAGCTACAAGCGCCTGGTTCCGGGCTTCGAAGCGCCGGTGATGCTGGCCTACTCGGCCCGCAACCGCTCCGCCTCGATCCGCATCCCCTTCGTCAGCAACCCGAAGGCGCGCCGCATCGAAGTGCGCTTCCCGGACAGCTCGGCCAATCCGTACTTCGCCTTCGCGGCGATGCTGATGGCCGGCATCGACGGCATCCAGAACAAGATCCACCCGGGCGAGCCCTCGGACAAGGACCTGTACCACCTGCCGCCGGAAGAGGACAAGAAGATCCCGCGCGTCTGCCACAGCCTCGACATGGCGCTGGAGCACCTGGACAAGAACCGCGGCTTCCTCACCGCCGGCGGCGTCTTCACCGACGACCTGATCGACGCCTACATCGAGCTGAAGATGCAGGAAGTGACCCGCTTCCGCATGACGACGCACCCGATCGAGTTCGACATGTACTACTCCCTGTAAGCGACGCTCACAGGGAGTGGTACCCGGCTGGGTTTGCCACAACCCCCGGTTCGCTTCGCGAACCACCCCCTTGACTCAAGGGGGTAAAAACGAAGCAGGAAGTCGGATGTTTCACTGGAGGGCCCCCGCGAGGGGGCCTTCTTGTTTGGCCTTTGTGACAGACCGGCGGCGCCTTTTTGCTGCGCCTTGCAGATGGCGGCGCAATCCGGTTTACAGCGCCCCGGCCGCGCGCTATTTTGCCGCGCATGCGCATCCTGATCGCCGTCACCCTGGCCTGCCTCAGTTCCGCCGCCGTCGCCGGCGACGTCTACCGCTGGACCGACGACAAGGGCGTGGTGCACTACTCGGACAAGCCGCAGGCGCCGAGCGACAAGCCGGCGGAGCTGCCGCACCTGCAGACCTACAGCCACAGCGCCAGCCCGCCGCCCAGCGCGCCGCTGGCGGACACCGCGCCGGCGCCGAAGGCTGAAGGCGGCGGTGGCGGCGGCGGCAGCTTCAGCATCGCCTCGCCGGCGCAGGACGAAACCATCCGCGACGCCGAGGGCAAGTTCACGGTGACGGTATCGGGCAGCCTGCAGCCCGGCGAGGGGGTGATCTACTACCTCGACGGTACCGCCGAGAACAAGGAACCGACGCCGTCCACCGCCTTCCTCTATGCGCGGGTGGACCGCGGCGAGCACAGCGTGTCCGCCGCCCTGATCGGCGCCGACGGCCGCGAGCTGGAGCGCACGGCCGCGGTGACCATCCACGTCAAGCCGCCGACCGCCAGGCACTGAACACCGGCGGGCGGCCGCCCGCCGCCGCCGCTTACTGCACGCTTACGCCGCTGGCGCACATCTTGCGAGCAGCCAACTATGAAATTCTCCGTTCTTAGCCGGAGCCAGCCCGCCGCCATCCTCGACGGGCTGACGACGGCGGTCATCACGCTCGATCATGGTTTGCGCATCACCTACATCAATTCCGCCGCCGAGAGCCTGTTCGGCCTCAGCCGCCACCATGCGCTGGGCGAGGCGCTGGCCGAGGCGGTGCCGCGCTTCGGCGAACACGAGGAACGGCTGCGCCGCGCCATCGAGACCGGCAGCGGCTTCATCGAACGCGAGCTCAAGCTGCGGCGCAACGGCGAGGAGCCGATCACGGTGGACTGCACGGTCACGCCGCTGCTCGGCGGCAAGCCGGGTCTGATGATGGAAATCCTCGCCCTCGACCGCCACTTGCGCATCTCGCGCGACGAGCTGCTGCTGACCCAGCACCAGGCCAGCCGCGAGCTGATCCGCGGCATGGCGCACGAGATCAAGAACCCGCTCGGCGGCATCCGCGGCGCGGCGCAGCTGCTGGAGCGGGAGTATCCCGACAGCGAGCACCGCGAGTACACCCAGGTGATCATCCGCGAGGCCGACCGCCTGCAGAACCTGGTCGACCGCCTGCTCGGTCCCAACCGCCTGCCGCAGAAGGCGATGGTCAACGTGCACCAGATCCTCGAGCACGTGCGCCAGCTGCTGGAAGCCGAGGCGCCGCGCGGCATCGCCGTGCTGCGCGACTACGACCCCAGCATCCCCGAGGTGCTGGCCGACCGCGAGCAGCTGATCCAGGCCGCGCTCAACGTCGCGCGTAACGCGCTGCAGGCCCTGGCCTCGTACCACCGCGACGGCCGCGGCACCATCGTGCTGCGCACCCGCACCCGCCGCCAGGTCACCATCGGCGGCCGCCGCCACCGCCTGGTGATCCAGATGGACATCGAGGACAACGGCCCCGGCATTCCGCCGCCCATGATGGAGAAGATTTTCTACCCGATGGTCACCACGCGCGCCGAGGGCACCGGCCTGGGCCTGCCCATCGCCCAATACCTCATTCACAGCCATGGAGGGCTGATCGAATGTCAGTCACAAGCGGGACGTACGGTGTTTTCCATGTTCCTGCCGCTCGGGGATATGCCGTGAGCGCCGCGATCAAGGTGTGGATCGTCGACGACGACGAGTCGATCCGCTGGGTGCTGGAGAAGGCGCTGCAGCGGGTCGGCATGGCGGTGCAGAGCTTCCCCGGCGCGGCCGAGCTGCTCGACGCGATCCAGGAGGACACGCCCGACGTGCTGATCTGCGACATCCGCATGCCCGGCGTCAACGGCCTGGAGCTGATGCAGCGGGTCCACGCCGCCAAGCCCGAGCTGCCGGTGATCATCGTCACCGCGCATTCGGACCTCGACGCCGCCGTCGCCGCGTTCAAGGGCGGCGCCTTCGAGTACCTGCCCAAGCCGTTCGACGTCGACAGCGTCGCCTCGCTGGTCGAGCGCGCCGCCGCCAAGCGCAGCACGGTGGCCGCGAGCGTGCCGGGCAACGACCGGCCCGCCATCATCGGCGCGGCGCCGGCGATGCAGGACGTGTTCCGCGCCATCGGCCGCCTCGCCGCCTCGCAGATCACCGTGCTGATCACCGGCGAGTCCGGCACCGGCAAGGAGCTGATCGCGCGCGCCCTGCACACCAACAGCCCGCGCGCCGCCAAGCCCTTCATCGCCATCAACACCGCGGCGATCCCCAAGGACCTGCTCGAGTCCGAGTTCTTCGGCCACGAGCGCGGCTCCTTCACCGGCGCCCAGACCCAGCGCAAGGGCCGCTTCGAGCAGGCCGACGGCGGCACCCTGTTCCTCGACGAGATCGGCGACATGCCGGCCGACCTGCAGACGCGCCTGCTGCGCGTGCTGCAGGACGGCCAGTTCTACCGCGTCGGCGGCGTGGCGCCGGTCAACGTCGACGTGCGCATCATCGCCGCCACCCACCAGAACCTGGAGCGGGCGGTGCAGGAAGGCCGCTTCCGCGAGGACCTGTTCCACCGCCTCAACGTGATCCGCGTGCGGCTGCCGCCGCTGCGCGAGCGGCGCGAGGACATCCCGCTGCTGCTGCGCCATTTCCTCGACGCCGCCGCCAAGGAGCTGAAGGCCGAGCCCAAGCAGCTGCTGCCGGAGGTGCTGGACCGGCTCAAGGCCTACGACTGGCTCGGCAACGTGCGCCAGCTGGAGAACATCTGCCGCTGGCTGACGGTGATGGCGCCGGGCCGCGACATCCACCTCGCCGACCTGCCGCCGGAGCTGCGCCAGCCCGTCGCGCCGGCCGAGGCCGCCGCGGCGACGGCATCCGCCGCGGGCACGGCCGCGTCCGCCGCGGCGCCCGCCGCCGCCGGCTCCTGGCACGAGGCGCTCGGCCAGTGGGCCGACGCGCGCCTCGCCGCCGGCCAGAGCGACCTGCTCGGCGAAGCCGCGCCGCTGTTCGAGCGCACCCTGATCCACTCCGCGCTCGCCGCCTGCAAGGGCCAGCGCCAGGAAGCGGCGAAGCGCCTGGGCTGGGGCCGCAACACGCTGACGCGCAAGATCAAGGAGCTGGGGATCGACGACTAGGTCTGTTCGCGCCATTCGATCGCTGCGTTACCCCCGGGAAGGGATCAAATAGCGTGAACAGGCCCTGGCTCCAGCCCGTCGCCGTGATCCGGATGTAGCTGACCGGCGGCCGGCAGCGCCGCTATGGGTACGGCCTAGCCGCGCGGAACGGTGTATCGCAGCTGCGGCCGCACGCGCTTCTCGTCCCCCGGGATCGGCGCCGCGATCTCGCCGACCTTGTGCAGGCCGTGCCGCAGGTAGAACGCTTCCGCGCTCGGCTCCGCGTCCACTTCCAGCCAGGCGAGCCGGCTCACCGAGGCAAGCTGCAGGGCCTTGCGCAGCAGCATGCTGCCGAAGCCGCGCCGCTGCGCCGGCGGATCGACCCACAGGTGCGCCAGCACGGCGCCGCTGCCGGCGGCGTGGATGCTGAAGAAGCCCTGCACCGCGCCCTCGCACTCCAGCGCCCAGACGGTGTGACGCAGCAGCAGCTCCGGCTCGATGGTCAGCTCCTCGTGCCAGGCCGCGATCAGCGGCGGCGGGTAGCCGAGCGCCGCCTTGGCCGCGTGGGCGATGGCGCTGAGCCGCCCGGCCTCGCCGGCGCGCGCCGGCCGCAGTTCCGGAGGACCGCTCACTCCGCCGCCGCGGCAGCCGGCTCCAGGGCGTGCTCGTGCCCGTATTTCTGGCGCAGCCAGCGCAGCTGGAAGGTGTAGCGCGCGGCGCGCGCCAGGTCGTGCAGGTACCAGGCGTTGACCGAGCCGCCGACCACCGCGCCGACCAGGGGCAGGGACTCGCCGGCCTTGCGCCAGCCGAGGTTGCGCGCGAGGCTCTTGCCGAGGTTGTTGAGGCTGAAGGCGACGCTGTCCTTGGCCAGCTCGCGCTGCGCGGCGCGGCTCATGCCTTCGACGCCGGCGTCGCCGGCGCCGCCGCCGACGGAGTCGATGGCGTGCAGCGCGTCCTCCTTCTCCTCCATCGAGTTGGCCGAGGCCAGCGCGAACACCGCCACCGGCAGGGGGCGGCGCTCCGGCGGCGTCAGGTCCTCGCCGTAACACAGCGCCGTGCGGTGGATGGTGCGGAAGGTCAGGGTCAGCAGGGTCGGCAGGTCGGCCACCAGGCCGAGGCCGCCGGCGACGCCGAACAGCGCGCCGCTGCCGCCCGCGGCGAGCGCGGCACGCTGACCGACCTGCAGGGCCAGGCGGTCGCAGGTCTGCAGCTCCGCATGCCGCAGTTCCTCGACGTTCGACACGCCGGCCTTGCGCAGGATCGAGCGGCGGTCGCTGAGGCGCACCGCGGCGGCGTGCACCGCGTCCAGGCTCAGGCGCAACGCCACCGTCGGCACGGCCTTTTCGACCGCGCTGGCCAGCGGGCCGGAGGCCTTGCCGATGGTGCGGGTGGCCAGGCCCGGAGACTGGGCGCGCCAGGCGCGGATCTGCTCCAGCTGGCGGTGTTCGTACTCGTTGAGAGGGGTCATCGTCTTGCGGATTCGGGGGAGGAAAGCGGTTCCAGCATACGCCTGGACCATGACACTGACACCGCCGTGCCGGGCTGGTTCTGGCGCCCCCGACGTATTCCATGCCGCGCCGCCGTCGCTTTATTTTGTGCCGGCAAGGCGCGAGCGGGAAGATGGGCGGGTGGCCTTGCCCTTCGCGCGGCGCGCCGGGTGCAATCCGGGCACTGCGCGTGTTGCGCCCCGCCCGGGGCGAAAAGGTAAGCTGCGGCATGGCATGGAATACGTCAGAGATTTTCGAACAGCCCCCATGTGCCTGATCGCCTTTGCCTGGGACGCGCATCCCGACTACCTGCTGGCGCTCGCCGCCAACCGCGACGAGTTCCACGGCCGGCCGACGGCGCCGCTCGGCGGCTGGAACGACCTGCCCGGCGTCGCCGGCGGCCGCGACCTGCGCGAGGGCGGCGGCTGGCTGGCGCTGCACCGCGGCGGGCGTCTCGCCGCGGTGACCAATGTGCGCGAGCCGCACCTGGCGCCGGCGCCGCGCTCGCGCGGCGAGCTGGTGAAGGACTTCGTCGCCGGGCGGGACAGCGCCGCCGATTACGCCGCGCGCATCTGCGCCGCCGGCGACGCCTACGGCCCGCATAACAGCCTGCTGTGGGACGGTCGCGAGCTGGTCCATGCCAGCAACCGTTTCGCCCCGCCGCGGCGCCGCATCGCGCCCGGCGTGCACGGCATCTCCAACGGCCCGTTCGATGCGCCGTGGCCGAAGACGCGGCGCCTCAGCGCCGTGCTCGGCGAATGGCTGCGCGCGCAGCGCGGCGCGGCCTGGCCGGAACTGGCGCCGCTGCTGGAGGCGCTGGCCGACGAGCAGCTGGCGGCGGACGCGGAGCTGCCGCAGACCGGCGTCGGCCTGGAGATGGAGCGGCTGCTGGCGCCGGCCTTCATCCGCGGCGAGCGCTACGGCACCCGCGCCAGCAGCGTCGTGCTGATCCGCCGCGACGGCCGCACCCTGCTGTTCGAACGCAGCTTCGGGCCCGGCAAGAAACCGCTGGGCGACGCACGCCTGGAAGTGGCACTGACAACGGGGACCGCATCATGAACGAGCCGCGCCAAACCCTGCCGCAGGACGACTATCTCTGCGCGCGCCTGCGCCGCGTCGAGGTCGAGGTGCACGTCGGCCTGCATCCCTGGGAGCTGCACCCGGAGAAGCCGACCCGGCTGTGGGTGGACGTGGACCTGTACATGCTCGATCCGCCGCGCCGCCCCGCCGGGCTGTACGAGGTGATCGACTACGACCGCGTGCGCAATTACCTGCGCGGCTGGGAGAGCCGGCCGCACACGCCGCTGCTGGAGACCCTGGCGGCGGAGCTGATCGAGTTCAGCTTCGAGGATGAGCGGGTCGATGCGGTCCGCGTGTCCCTGCTCAAGCCCGACATCTTCAACGAGACGCGCGGCGCCGGAGTGGAGATGTTCCGCCGGCGCACACGGCCGTCGGCTGCGCTGCCGCCGGCGGCGAAAAAGAAATCCGCGGCGCGCAAAACCGCATCAAAGCGCAAGTCGCTTCGCACCGGAGGCACCGCATGAAAACGCAGATCCGCGGCACCACCATGCCGGTCCTGGAGATCGGCCTTGAAGGCGGCGACCGCATCGTCGCCGAACCGGGCGAATTCTCCTGGATGAGCGACAGCGTGCAGATGCGCACCACCGCCTACGCCGCCGGGGCCAGGAGCATCTGGGGAGCGCTGGGCCGCGCCTTTTCCGGCGGCGGCCTGTTCATGACCGAATACTCGGCGCCGGCCGGGCGCGGCGTGGTGGCCTTCGCCGCCAAGGTGCCCGGCTCGATCATGCAGGTGGACGTGCCGGCCGGGCACTCCTACCTGATCCACCGCCACGGCTTTCTCTGCGGCACCGAGGGCCTGCAGCTGTCGACCGGCTTCCAGCGCTCGCTGGGCGCCGGCATCTTCGGCGGCGACGGCTTCCTGCTGCAGCGCCTGTCCGGGCCCTGCACCGCCTGGGTCGAGCTGGGCGGCGAGGTGGTGACCTACGAGCTGGCGCCGGGCGAAACCCTGCGGGTGCATCCCGGCCACATCGGCATGTTCCAGGACAGCGTCACTTTCGACGTCACCCTGATGCGTGGCTTCGCCAACGCGCTGTTCGGCGGCGACGGGCTGTTCGTGGCGCGCCTCACCGGCCCCGGCAAGGTCTGGCTGCAGACCCTCACCGTGCCCAACCTGGCGCACGCCCTCGCGCCCTACCTGGCGGGCGATGCGGTGCAGAACACCGAAACCGGCGTTGCCGGCGGCATCGCCGGCGCGGTGCTGAAGGGAATCTTCAGCGGACGGTAGGCGCTGCGGCCGCAAGGGCGCCCGCCATCGTTGTCGGAGAGGCCGCGCCGCCGGCGCGGCCCGGGGTTACGCCTTGGGCCAACGCGCTAGAGCAAGCCTTCCCCTCCATCCACCGCCAGCGTCGTGCCGGTGATAAATGCCGCGCCCGGGCTGGCCAGATACACCACCGCCTCGGCAATCGACTCGGCCCCGCCGAGCCGGCGCAGCGGCACCCGCTCCAGGTGGCGGCGCTGGCCGGCCTTGTCGACGCTGCCGTCGCTGGGCCAGAGGATGCCGCTGGGCGCCACTGCGTTGACCCGCACGTCCGGCGCCAGCTCCAGCGCCAGCACCCGCGTCGCCGCCTCCAGCCCGGCCTTGGCGGCGCAGTAGGGCGCGCGGCCGCGCAGCGGCCGGCTGGCGTAGAGATCGCTGACGTTGACGATGGCGCCGCGCGCGGCGCGCAGCGCCGGGGCGCAGGCCTGGGACAGCAGCAGCGGCGCCTTGAGGTTGGTGCCGATCAGGTCCTCGAAGGCCTGTTCGGTGATCGTGCCCAGCGGCGTCTCGTAGTAGGTCGAGGCGTTGTTGACCAGCAGGTCGAGCCGGCCCCAGGCGGCCTGCGCGCGCTGCGCCAGCCGCTGCAGCGCCTTGGCGGAGAGCAGGTCGGCGCGCAGCACCACCGCCGATTTGCGGCGCGCGGCGTTCAGCTCCGCCGCCAGCTCCTCGGCCGCGTCGACCGAGGCATGGCAGTGGATCGCCACGTTCCGGCCGGCCCGATGCAGGGCCCGCACGATGGCGGCGCCGACGCGGCGCCCGCCTCCGGTGACCAGGGCCGTGCCCGCCAACGCCCCGCCCGCGCGCAAATCCATGACGCCTCCTATATCCTATTTCTGGCCTGTGCCGGCGCGCCTCAGGGGCGCTTCCCTCGAAACCTATTTTACGGACCTGCCCGTGAGCGACCTGCTGCAAGTCATCCTGCTCGGCCTGATCGAAGGCGTCACCGAGTTCCTGCCCATCTCCAGCACCGGCCACCTCATCATCGCCGAGCATTTCGGCCTGGGCGAGCGCAGCGAGGTGTTCAACGTGGTGATCCAGGCCGGTGCGATCCTCGCCGTGGTGGCGATCTACCGCAAGCGCCTGTGGGAGCTGACCCGGGGTTTCGCCCGGCCGGAGAACCGCGACTACGCGCTGAAGCTGGCCGCGGCCTTCCTCATCACCGCGGTGCTGGGGCTGATCGTGACCAAGCTCGGCTTCAAGCTGCCGGAGGCGATCGGGCCGATCGCCTGGGCCCTGCTGATCGGCGGCTTCTGGATGATGGCAGCGGAATGGCTGGCGGCGAAGAAGCCGGACGCCTCGCAGATCACCTGGACCGTGGCCATCGCCGTGGGCCTGGCGCAGATCGTCGCCGGCGTGTTCCCCGGCACCTCGCGCTCGGCCGCGACCATCTTCGTCGCCATGCTGGCCGGCACCAGCAACCGCGCCGCCGCCACCGAGTTCGCCTTCCTGGTCGGCATCCCGACCATGTTCGCCGCCAGCGGCTACGAGCTGCTGAAGGCGCTCAAGCACGGCGGCGCCGGCGGCGAAAACTGGGGCGCGCTGGGCGTGGCCTTCGTCGTCTCCACCATCACCGCCTTCATCGCGGTGAAGTGGCTGCTCGGCTACATCCGCAGCCACCGCTTCACCGTTTTCGCGGTCTACCGCATCGTGCTGGGGGCGGCGCTGCTGGTGCTGGTGCCGGCATAGCGGGCCCCGGCCGCGGCCGGGAAGCTAGGACAGCGGCAGGTTGAAGGTGCGCTCGATGAACAGGCCGGGCGGAGTGGCGAGCAGCACGGCCTGGCAGCGCTGCACCAGCTGCGGCAGCGATGCCGGCAGCCACGACAGCGCCGGCAGCAGCGCCAGGATCAGCACGGGGCGTGGCCGCCCGAACTTGCGCGCTTGACCCAGGAGCACCACCGCCAGCAGCAGGCCGCCGATCCACAAGCGCAGCAGGTCCCCGAAGCCGATCGAATCCAGTGCCATGGCGACTCGTCCCTGTCCGGCCGTGCGTCGACCCCCCAGCGGGCGCCGCGGCTCTGCGTACAGGTTGGTACAGGTTCGCGGCGCGGCCCGGAGACGGCCGCCGGGCGGCCGTCCGCAAGCGACCGGCGGAGCCAAAGCTGAGGGCCGGTTCACTGCGGCGCCGCCGGCGCGGCGGCGTGCCGCCGCGGCCGGCCCGCCAGCGCACCGCCTAGCGCAGCGCCATGCAGGACGGCGTGGCGAGCCGCAGCACCGCCTCCTGGTCGAAGCGCGCCTTGTAGCGCGCGGCGATCTCGTCCACGGCGCGCGCCCCGGCCGGGTCCGCCGGATGCGCCACTTGCAGCACGTGGCTGCGCTCGCGCGCGACGCTGCCGTCGGCGTTGCGCCACTGGCCTTGCGCTTCGAGGACGGTAAAGCCCTGCGGGAAGCGCGGCGCGATCTCGTCGCGCACGAACGCGTCCCACTCCTGCGCGGTGACGTCCGGCCCATGCGGGCGGGCGCTGCCGAAGTACAGCTGGTCCAGCAGCGCGGCCTGCGCGCCGCCAGGACAGGACGGCGCCGCGGTGGCGGCGCAGCCGGCCGCGGCGCAGGCGGAGAGCAGGATCAGCCCGAGCCGCTTCATCGCTCTCGCCCGGCGCGGCGGCTCAGCCGGCCGCGCAGGCCTGCGCCAGCCGCTCGAGGCGGCGGCGGCGCAGCTCCTCGCCGACCGCCACGCCCTCGAAACCGTCGCGCACCACCTCGCCGGCCTGGACCGCCGCGGCCAGCTGGCGCAGGCGGCGCAGCCAGGCCACCTGCGGATATTCGCAGTGCTCCTGGCCAAGCCGGCCGCGCGCGTCGCACAGGCAGGCGTCCAGGGCCTGGTCGAAGAACTCGCCGCGCTTGAACGCGCCGAAGCGCTCCAGCAGGTCGAGCAGGGTCGCCGGGCGCAGCTCGCGCGCGCGATGCACGTTGAGATGGTCGCGCGTCACCGCCAGCGCCAGGTCGCGCTGGGCGTTGGGCACGCGCAGGCGGGCGCAGAACTGCTCCACCAGCGGCAGGCCGCGCGACTCGTGCTGGCGGTGGCTGGGCCATTCCTCCTGCGGCGTCGCCGCCTTGCCCAGGTCGTGCAGCAGCGCGGCGACGCGCACCGGCAGCGGGAAGCCCTGGCGCGCCGCCACATCGACGCTCATCAGCGTGTGCACCAGCGTATCCACCTCCGGGTGGTAATCGGCACGCTGCGGCACGCCGGACAGGGCCGCCAGTTCCGGCATCACCCGCGCCAGCGCCCCGCAGCCGTGCAGCACTTCGAAGTAGATCCCCGGACGGTAGCCGTCGATGGCGCGGCCGTCGCCGCCGAGGGCGCGCTCGGTTTCCTTCCACACCCGTTCCGGCACCAGCGCGTCGGCCTCGCCCTGCCCGACCATCTGCCGCATCAGCGCCATCGTCTCGCCCGCCACGGTGAAGCCCAGCGGCGCATAGCGCGCGGCGAAGCGCGCCACGCGCAGGATGCGCACCGGGTCCTCGCCGAAGGCCGGCGAGACGTGGCGCAGCAGGCGCGCCTCGAGGTCGCGCTGGCCGCCGTAGGGATCGATCAGGCGCCCGTCCTGGTCGCGCGCCATGGCGTTGATGCTGAGGTCGCGGCGGATCAGGTCCTCCTCCAGCGTCACCTCGGCGCCGGTGTGGAAGGTGAAGCCGTGGTAGCCGCGGCCGGACTTGCGCTCGGTGCGCGCCAGCGCGTACTCCTCTTTGGTCTGCGGGTGCAGGAACACCGGAAAGTCCCGGCCCACCGGCCGGTAGCCGGCCGCGCTCATGTCCTCCGGCGTGGCGCCGGTCACCACCCAGTCGCGCTCCTTGACCGGCAGGCCGAGCAGCTCGTCGCGCACCGCGCCGCCGACGAGGAAGGCCTTCATGAAGCGGCGCCTGCGCTGAAGCAGCCGGACATTGGTGCCACGGCCGGCCGGGGAGCAAGGAGAACGGGACCGTGGCGGCCGTCGCCACTGCGGCTCATTTGGGCTGCTCCGCCTGGGGCGGCGCCTGCGTATCCTCCGCCGCCGGCGCCGGCGGCGGCACGCTGACCTGGCCGAGCCAGGCGTCGAGCTTCTGCGGCTCGCCGCTGCGGCGCCAGCCGAACACCACGCTGTGCCACAGCACGCGCTGCACGTAGTCGCGCGTCTCGTTGTAGGGGATGTTCTCGATCCACACCGCGGCGTCGCGCGGCGCGTCGGGCAGCCAGCGCGCGGCCGCGTTGGGACCGGCATTGTAGGCGGCGATGGCCACCGGCACCTGGCCGCCGAACTGCTCGATCAGGTCGTGCAGCTCGGCGCTGCCGAGCTGCACGTTCACCGCCGGGTCGAACAGCTGCTCGCGCGGCGGCGGCGGGCGCTGCCAGCGGCGCGCCACGCGCTGCGCCGTGTCCGGCATCAGCTGCAGCAGGCCGAGCGCGCCGGCGCGGGAGGTGGCCTCGCTGTCGTACAGGCTTTCCTGGCGCAGGATGGCGTAGATCAGGTCCTCCGGCAGCCCGGTCAGGGCCATGGCGGCATGCACCGGCGCGTCGTACGGCCGCGGGTAGAGCAGCTCGTAGTCGTCGAACACGCCCTGCTTGCTGGCGCTGGCGATGCCCTGCGCATACCAGCCCCAGCGCAGCGCCAGCGCGGCGGCCTGGGTGCGCGCCGGCGGGTCCAGGGCGTCGAGCCCGGCCTGCCACTCGGCCCCCGCCAGCGGCTTGAGCTGGCACAGGAACAGCTCGTGGGCGCGGACGAAGGCCGGCTTCTGCGCGATCTGCGCCGCCGCGGCGTTGTTGATCGCCACCGCCTGCGAATGCGGCGCGTACGGCTGGCCCAGGCGCGCGGCGGCCAGCGCCGCGTAGTAGTTGTCGGCGGCGGCGACCTGGGTGTAGGCGGCCCGGGCGCCGGCGGTGTCGCCCTGCAGCTCGGTGACGCGCGCGCTCCAGTAGCGCCAGCGCGCGAGGCTGCGCAGGTTGTCGGGCAGCGCCGCCAGGGCCTGCGCCGCGCGCGGCCAGTCGCCGGCCCACAAGGCCGCGCGTACCTGCCACTCGGCGGTGCGGTCGTCGAGGTCGGCGGGGGCGACGCGGGTGAAGTACGCCAGCGCCTCGGGGCGCCGGCTCCAGGCCAGGCCCAGCGCCAGTGCGCGCTGGTAAGGACTGGCTGCGGCGGCGTCGAGCTTGCGCGCCTCGAGCAGCGGCTGCAGCCGCTGCAGGGCCGCGTCCGGATCGGACTTGGCCAGGCGCTGCCAGCCGTCGAGCAGCGCGGCGCTCTCCACCGCGCGCCCGGGCTCGGCGATGAGGCGGTCGATCTCCCGCTGCGGCTGCTCGATCAGCGCCGCCCACTGCCGCAGCGGCGCCGCCACGTCCGGCGGCAGGCCGCGGCTGAGGCTTTGCGCCAGGCGGCTGTTGCCGGCAGCGAGCGCCAGGCGCGCGCGCTGGTCGACCAGCGAGGCCGGCAGCAGCTTGCGCGCGCGCAGCCAGTCGAACGGCGGCTCGCACTCGGCCGGGAGGTCGCGCGGACTGAGCCACTGCTCGACGATTGCCGGGGCCAGGTCCCTGGTCTGCTCCAGGGCGATGCGCGCCTGCAGCAGGTCGCAGCGCAGCGCCGGGTCAGAGGCGGTGTCGCCGTACTGGGCGTAGAACAGGGTCCAGGACTTGCGCCGCGCCAGTTCCGGCAGCCAGGCGCGGCGCAGCCCGCGGCCCACCGGCTGGTCGCCATAGATCTTGAGGAAATCGACGATGCGCGCATCGACCGCCGCCGCATCCGGCGCCAGGCGCAGGTCGCGCTTCAGGCGCGCCGCCTGCAGGTAGGGGTACAGCGGATAGGCGCGCAGCGCGGCGCTGTCCGGCGCCGGAATGTCGGGCAGCAGCGCGCTGGCCGGGCCGTAGGCGGCGAGGAAATCGCGGCGGGCGTCGGCGTAGGGGTCGCCGTCCGCATCCGGCGCGGCGGCGGACAGCGCGGCGGACACCAGCAACAGGCCGGACAGCAGGGCGGAAAGGAACCTCATGGCGAAAATCGGATTGCTCTTCTTTGGCCTAGGGCCTGTTCACGCTGTTTCGATCGCCGCAACCCTCCGGGAAGGGTCTGTTTTCGCACATTGCCACGTTGCTCCCTCCTTGTGTACATCCAGTACACCGCGTCGGTCGCGCCTTGCACTGCGCGAAAACAGACCCCTTCGCAGCGATCGAAATAGCGTGAACAGGCCCTAGCTTGGAGTACCTGAGGGCGCGCGAGTTTCGCGCGCACCCGATCGCCGCGCGGCGGAACGGCACCGCGCCATTCTAAACCGCGCGCGGGCGGCGGCCCGGCGCCACCGCTACCGCCCGGCGGCGCAGCCGGCGAACACCTGCCGCGGCGTCTCGCCCGCCGCGGTGTGCGCCGCGAACACCGCGTTGGCGCAGTAGGTGGCCAGGGGGAAATACTCGCCCATCAGCGCCGGCGCCTGCGCCGCCTGGCCGGACGGCACGCTGAACGCCGACTGGGTAAAGCGCGGCGAGGCCAGCATGTGGCGCAGGATCGGCGTGCCGATCTGTGCGGTGCCGTAGTCGAGCCAGTCGAAGCCGCGCGCCGGCACCGCATCGGGCGGGCGCTTGGCCGGCACCGAAATGACGATGTTGGAATAGCCCTCGGCGTCGAGCGTGGCCTCGCTGTCCTCGATGCAGCGGTAGGTCTCCACCGTGAACCAGGCGTTCTCGCACACCGACCAGTGGCGCAGCTGCGGCTCGGCGCCGGCACCCGGGCCGGTGGCGTAGCCCGGCGCCTTGAAGCGCAGCAGCACCAGGTCGCCGGGCTTCTGCGACAGCTGCGCGTAGAGGTAGCGGTTGTCGTGGTTGACCAGCACGTCGCCGGGATCGTCGCGCAGCAGGAACTGCGGCGGCGCCGGCACCGGCTGCGCCGCAATCGGCTGCGGCCGCTCGGGCTGGGCGTTGAGCCAGTCCGACGCCTGGGCGCGGACCACGCGGCGCAGGTTGCGCTGGCCGATGCCGGCGTCGCAGACCAGCTTGCGGTCGAGCCTGGCCAGCGGCACGTCGCCCTGCGCGGTCTCCTCGTAGACCGCCGGCATCGGCACGCCGCCGTGGTCGCTCACCGCGACGCCGGGGAAGGGGTTGTAGATGCGGTAGATGAACACCGCCTGGCTGCCCGGGGAGAACCGCGCGGCATCGACGTAGAGGGTGTTGGCGGCCGGGACCGCCGGCGCCTTGCCGTAGACCACGTGCACCGTGTAGCGGCCGCCGGGCTGCACCGCGCTGTCGAGCGTGCTGATGCCGCTGTAGGGGGACTGGCTGCCGGGATCGGGCTGCACCTGGTAATCCGGCAGGAAGCCGACGCCGGCGTTGGGCCCGTCGTAGAGCTGGTAGGAGAAGTAGCGCGCCTTCGGATACCGGCCGTCGATGCGGAAGCGCGTGCCCACCGGAAAATACGGCGACAGGAAGAACTGGTAATAGCCCGCGGCGAGCTCGATGTAGCCGTAGCGGATGGGGTCGGGATCGTCGGCCGTGGGCGTGCCGTTGGCGGGACGCCAGTCGCAGGCCAGGCCCAGGTCGCCCAGGGTATCGGGCGTGGCGCCGACCGGGGCGGGCTCAGGCAGCGGCGCGCCGTCGGCCCCGACTCGCCCGGCGGCGGCATCGATGTCGGCCAGTACCGGACTGCACAAGGCGGACAAGGCGACCGCAGCGAACCGGCGCATCCTGCGCATGTCATCTCCCCACATCCATGTTGGGCCAACCGCGTGGCGAACATAAGCCGAACCACCTGTCGCTTGCAAACGACATGTGAATGGGCGGGGGCCTCAGGCGCCGAGTCCCGGCCCGTACCCGATCAGCACCAGCAGGCCCTGGGCGCCGAACAGCAGCGCGGCGCCGCGCCGCACCCAGGCCAGCGGGATGCGGTCGCCGAGGCGGTGGCCGAACAGCACCGCCGGCGCGTTCGCCAGCATCATGCCCAGCGTGGTGCCCAGCACCACCCACAGCAGCGCGCCGTAGCGCGCCGCCAGCAGGGCGGTGGCGATCTGCGTCTTGTCGCCCATCTCGGCGAGGAAGAACGACACCAGCACCAGCCAGAACAGGCCGTGCCGCGGCGCCGCCACTTCCTCCGCCTCGTCGAGCTGGTCCGGTTTCAGGGTCCAGGCCGCCACCGCCAGCAGCGACAGGCCCACACCCCAGCGCAGCACCGCCGGCGTCAGCAGGCTGCGCAGCAGCTCGCCGCCGAGCGCCGCCAGCAGGTGGTTGAGCACGGTGGCGGCGAGGATGCCGAGCAGGATGGTCCAGGGGCGGCGGTAGCGGACCGCGAGCAGCAGCGCCAGCAGTTGCGTCTTGTCGCCGATCTCGCCCAGGCCGACGGTGGCGGTGGATACCAGGAAGGGGTGCACGATGTTGTAACCTCATGCCCGGCGACGCCTGACCGACGGCCGCGCTCCAGCCCGGGCCTGCGCCGGCGCGCGTACCGTGGTCTCGCCAGGCCCGATTGCCGGACGCGCCATGGCCGCCGCGTGACGGAAGCCAAGTCTGTTGACGCGTCCCCCGCTCGATTCGAGGAAAAGGCGGGCGGCTACTCCCCAAGGGAGGCCGCAGTCTAGCGGGTCGCGCGCCGGGGCGAAAGCGGCGCCCGCCGGGGCTTCGCCTCCGGTCTTGCGGGACAGCCTCGCCGCCCATGAAAAAGCCCGCCGCCCGAAGGCGGCAGGCTGTGATGCCCCGCGCCGCGGCCTACGACCAGTCGTCGCCGCCGCCGATGTCGGCGCTGCTGCCGCCGTCATCCCAGCTGCCGCTGTCGCCGATGCCGAAGTCGCTGCCGCCCATGTCGGCATTCTGGTTCTGCGGCGGATCGTCGCGGTACACCACGTCGCGCTCGACCACGCGCTCGCCGTTGCCATCGAGCAGGCGGTGCGCCAGCTCCTCGCCGGCCACCACGCCGGCGCCGACGGCGAGGCCGGTGCCGAGGCTGCCGAGCAGGCCGGGACCGCCGCCCGCGGGCGGGTAGCCGCCGCCGTAGTAACCGCCGGGCCCGGGCGCCGGACCGTTGTTATAGCCGCCGTAGACCGGAGCCGCGGCCTGGCTGCGGCGGCGGAAGATCAGCCAGGCGATCCACACCACGAAGCCGATGCCGATCAGGCCCAGCCAGGGAAAGCCGGAGTGGGCGCGGATCGGCGCGATGGCGTTGACCGGCGTCGCCACGCGCGGCTGCTGCAGCGGCTGCGGATAGAGCTGGTTGCGCAGCTCCTGCACCGCGTAGGGCTTGGCGAACGGCAGCCCCGGGGCCAGCTTCTCGGCGCTCTGGAACTCGCTGCGCGCGGAGGCGAGGTCGCCGCTGCGCGCGTCGATCTCGGCGGCGACATAGTGCGCCTTGGCGCTGTCGGGATGATCCTTCAGCACCTGCGACATCATGTTGCGCGCCTGATCGAGATGGCCGCTGTTGGCCGCCTCGTAGACCTGATGGATGCCGGGATCGTCGGCGGCCGCCGCGACGGCGCCGAAGCCGGCCCCCGCCGCGAACAGCAGGATCAGGAAGGATCTGGAAAGGGTCTTGGCCATGGGGATTCCGTTTGGATACCGGGTCTGCACTTGGACAGTGCCACCTCGAAAAATGCTGCCGCAAAGACAAAATTCAATGGCCGGCTGAAACCGGCCCTGCGGGCCGTTCCGGCCGCGTTCTGCAACGATACGCGGCGAACCTGAACGGCTGCTTGCGGCCGCCTCTCAGGCGCCGGCGCGCAGCCGCTCCAGGGCGGCGCAGCCGTAGTGCAGGAAAGCCAGGCCGATGTAGACCGGCGCGGCGAGGTTGAGCAGCGGCACCAGCTGCAGCAGCGCGCCGGCGCAGCCGAGCAGGAAGAAGTTGCCGCCGAGGCGGCGCGACAGCACCGCATGCTCGTCGCGGTCGGCGTGCTCGGCCAGCGCGTCGTAGCGGAACACGCGGTCGTTGAGCCAGCCGTTGAGCAGCACCGGCAGCACCAGCGCCGGCAGCGCGAAGAACCACAGCGGCAGGGTCAGCAGCCACAGCACCAGGTAGACGACGGTGGCGAACAGCGCGTTCCAGACGCTGCCGGCGACGCTGCCGCCCTTGCGCCGCTGCAGCTGCGGATAGCTGCGCTGCGCCACGAACTCCACCATCACCGGAATCGCCACGGTGGCGGTGATCAGCAGCGCGGTGGCCTGCACCAGCGGCGGGATCACCAGCAACAGCGCGATCAGCACGCTGAATTCGCTGAACCAGTGCAGCACCGCCTCGCCCAGCACGCGCTGCAGCACCGGCACCGCGGCCAGGCGCTGCAGGCCGCCGACCAGGTCGTGCCAGAAGAACACGCCCAGCAGGATCCACAGCAGCAGCGAGCCGAACAGCGGCCACAGCACCAGGCCGAGCATGCGTGGCGTGAAGAAATCGCGCGTCGCCCGCGCCAGTGCCTCGCCCATGGAATCGACTCCGCCCCCTAGCTTTCGGAAACCTGCGCTTCGGCGTCGTTGAGCAGGCGCACGCCGCGCAGGCCGCAGCCGAGAATGCCGTCGCGCAGCACGCGGACCGCCTGCTGGCGCGGGAAGCTGCGCCGCCACACCAGCCCGATGCGGCGGGTCGGCGCCGGCGCGGCGAACGGCACCGAGGGCAGCGGGTGCGGCTCCGGCGGGCGGTTGTCGATCGAGCCGCGCGGCAGCACCGTCACGCCCAGGCCCGAGTCGACCATGTAGCGGATCGTCTCCAGCGAGCTGCCGGTGTGCGGGCGCGGGCCGTCGCCCTCGGCGTCGACGCACTTGGGGCAGACGGCGATGACCTGGTCGCGGAAGCAGTGGCCGGGGCCGAGCAGCAGCAGGTGCTCTTCCGCCAGCTTCTTCGCCGGCAGCGAGGCTTCCGCCGCCCAGCGGTGCCCGCGCGGCAGCACCACCACGAACTCCTCGTCGTAGAGCGGCCAGGCGGAGAGGCCGTGCAGGTCCACCGGCAGAGCGATGATCGCGACGTCCAGCTCGTTGTCGCGCAGCTGCTGCAGCAGCACCGCGGTGAAGTTCTCCTCGATCACCAGCGGCATCCGCGGCGCCGCGTCGCGCAGCGCCGGCACCAGGTTGGGCAGCAGGTAGGGGCCGACGGTGTAGATCGCGCCCAGGCGCAGCGGGCCGACCAGCTCGTCCTTGCCCTCGCCGGCGATGTCCTCGACCCGCTTGGCCTCGGCCAGCACGCGCTTGGCCTGGGCGATGATGCGTTCGCCCACCGGCGTCGGCCGCGCCTCGCCGCGGATGCGCTCGAACAGGGTCACCCCCAGCTCCTCCTCCAGCTTCTTCAGCGCCACCGACAGGGTCGGCTGCGACACGAAGGACCGCTCGGCGGCGCGCGAGAAGTGGCGCTCCTTGTCGAGGTTCACCAGGTAGCGGAGTTCGGTGAGGGTCATGGGGTGCTTGCGTTGACTTTAAGGCAGCCGGGACGCGCTATGTCCTCGTATCGCAGAAGGGTTCAGCCGTGACTTGGTGCTCATCTTCATAGACGACGTAACCGATACGCTGGGATTGAATGACTTCCACATGCACATGATGCGCCCGTAGTATCTGAGATAACGCATGCATCCGTCTGATGTGCTCCTTCGCCGAGTCCCTGAACCAGCTTATCGCAACATTCTTTGCATGAGGCCTCGCGGACCGCGAGAAGCTAGCTGGTTTCTTCAGGTTGTCGGAGAACCAGTCGCTAATTTCGGCACATGCCGATTCCTCATGCGGCAGCAACTCCCCAGTTTTCCGCAACTCGGAAATTGCATGGAAGAGACCTAGTCGTCGGCCTGAATCCTCGTCGATCAGGCCTACGACAAATCGTATGAACGCCACGACGAATCTCTGCGAGTCCTTCAGCCCAGCATATGCCCGACCTGCGCCAGCGCTGTGCGCGCCCGCTCCAGGTCCGGCTCCTGCACCAGCACGTACTCGGTCTCGTAGCTGTTGACGGCGAAGATGCTGACCCCCGCGTCGGCCAGCGGGCCGGCGACGGCGGCGAGCACCCCGGACTCGGAAAACGGGAACGGCCCGGCCACCTCCAGCGCGCGCCACACCGCGCCGGCGAAACCTTTTTCGGCCTCGCGCACCAGGGTCAGCGACTCCGGCGTGCGCACCACGGCGAACAGGCCGTCCTGCGCCGAGGGCAGCGGCAGCGCCGCGCCGTGCGGCAGGCGCTGCACCGCCAGGCGCCACGGATGGGTCATCAAGCGCAGGCGTCGGTGCAGAGTCATACCCAGTCCTTGCGTACCAGGAAATCCGTATACAGCCGCGCCTCGGCGCTGCCGGGCTCGGGCCGGTGATCGTAACGCCACGCCGCCAGCGGCGGCATCGACATCAGGATCGACTCGATGCGGCCGCCGGACTGCAGCCCGAACAGGGTACCGCGATCCCACACCAGGTTGAACTCGACGTAGCGGCCGCGGCGGTAGAGCTGCCAGTCGCGCTCGCGCTGGCCGTAGGCCTGGTCCTTGCGGCGCCGGACGATGGGCAGGTAGGCGGCGAGGAAGGCGTCGCCCACGCTGCGCTGCAGGGCGAAGCTGTGCTCGAAGCCGCCTTCGCGCCAGTCGTCGAAGAACAGGCCGCCGACGCCGCGCGGCTCCTGGCGGTGCTTGAGATAGAAATAGTCGTCGCACCACTGCTTGAGCCTGGGATAGACGCCGGCG
>DASRFD010000078.1:0-4509 GCA_035651715.1 Nevskia sp. | reverse complement strand
GCTTGAGATAGAAATAGTCGTCGCACCACTGCTTGAGCCTGGGATAGACGCCGGCGCCGAACGGCGCGCAGGCGTCGCGCGCGACGCCGTGCCAGTGGCGCACGTCCTCCTCGAAGCCGTAGTACGGCGTGAGGTCGAAGCCGCCGCCGAACCACCACACCGGCTCCTGGCCCGGCGCCTCGGCCAGCAGGAAGCGCACATTGCAGTGGCTGGTGGGGACGTAGGGATTGCGCGGGTGCAGCACCAGCGACACGCCCATGGCGCGGAAGCCGCGGCCGGCCAATTCCGGCCGCTGCGCGGTGGCCGAGGGCGGCAGCTTGCCGCCGCCGACGTCGGAGAAGTTGACGCCGCCGCGCTCGAACACCGCGCCGTCGGCGAGCACGCGGCTTTCGCCGCCGCCACCCTCGGGGCGCTGCCACGGGTCGCGCTGGAACTGCGCCGCGCCGTCCACTTCCTCCAGCGCGGCGCAGATGCGGTCCTGCAGGCCGCGCAGGTAGGTTTCGACCACGCCGATGTCGACGGTGCTCATCGGCGCAGGATAAGCCCGCTGATGACGTCGCGGATCACCGTGGGCTTGTCCAGCCCGCCGAGCGCGCCGGGCACCAGGGCGTCGATCCTGCCGCGCAGCTGGATGCGCACGGCGCTGGCGCTGCGCGCCGGCTCGCGCCCGGCGAGGTTGGCGCTGGTGGAGACGATGGGGCCGCCCCAGGCCAGGCACAGCTGGCGCACCACCGGGTGGGCGCTGACGCGGATCGCCACGGTGTCGCGGTCGCCGCTCACCACCATCGGCGTCAGGTCGGAGGCCGGGAAGATCCAGGTCGCGGGGCCGGGCCAGGTGGCGAAAGCGCGCTTCTGCGCGGTGCGCGAGGGCAGCTGCACGTAGGGCTCGAGCTGCTCGAACTCCGCCGCCACCAGGATCAGGCCCTTGCTCCAGTGACGGCGCTTGATCGCCAGCAGCCGCTCCACCGCGGCCTCGTTGCGCGGATCGCAGCCCAGGCCCCATACGCCCTCGGTCGGATACGCGATGACCCCGCCGGCGCGCAGCGCGGCGCAGGCGGCGCGCAACTGCGTCGTCGTCGCCATGGCCGGACCCTACGCTTTTTTCTTGGCCGCGGCTTTCTTGGCCGGCGCTTTCCTGGCGGCGGCCTTTTTCGCCGGGGCCTTCTTGGCGGCGGCCTTGACCTTGGCCCCGCCCTCGCCTTCCGCCGGCGCGGCCTTCTTCGCCACCGCCTTCTTGCCGCCCTTCTTCTTGGCGGCCTTGGCCAGCTCGGCCTCGGCGAGGAAGGCCTCGCACTCGAACACCGACAGCGACTCCGGATCGCGGGTGCGCGGAATCGGCGCCTTGCGCTTGCCGTCGGTGATGTAGGGGCCGAAACGGCCCTTGACGATGCGGATGCCGGTACCTTCGAACAGCCTGATGGTCGCCGCTTCCAGCGCCGCCTGCTTGGCCTCGATCAGCTCGATCACCCGCGGCAGCTCGACGGTATAGGGGTCGTCGTCCTTCTTCAGCGAGACGAACTGGTCGCCGTAGCGGGCGTAGGGGCCGAAACGGCCGATGTTGGTCTCCACTTCCTCGCCGGACGGCAGGTGGCCGAGCTTGCGCGGCAGGCGGAACAGGTCCAGCGCCTCCTCCAGCGTGATGGTGTCGATGCGCTGGCTGCCGCGCAGCGAGGCGAAGCGCGGCTTGTCCACGTCCTCCTTGGTGCCGATCTGCACGAACGGCCCGAAGCGGCCGAGGCGCGCGCTGACCGGCTTGCCGCTGACCGGGTCGACGCCGATCTGCCGCGCTTCCGAAACCTCCGAGCGCGACAGCTCCATCTTGGAATCGACGGTGGGCTTGAACTCGCTCCAGAAGCGCGCCAGCAGCGGCACCCATTCCTCCTCGCCGCGCGAGATCGCGTCGAGCTCGTCCTCCAGCTTCGCCGTGAACTCGTAGTCGACGTAGCGGGTGAAGTGCTCGGTGAGGAAGCGGTTGACGATCATGCCGACGTCGGTGGGGTTGAACGCCTTGCCGTCCAGCATCACGTACTCGCGCGCCAGCAGGGTCGAGATGATCGAGGCGTAGGTGGAGGGACGGCCGATGTCGTACTCCTCCAGCGTCTTCACCAGGCTGGCCTCGGTGTAGCGCGGCGGCGGCTGGGTGAAGTGCTGCTCCGGCAGCAGCTCCAGCAGCTTCACCGTCTCGCCCTCGGCCAGCGGCGACAGGCGCTTCTCGTCGTCCTCGTGCGCTTCCGCCTCGTCGTCGACGGCGATGCCGTAGGCGGCGAGGAAGCCCGGCTCGACCAGGGTCTGGCCGGTGGCGCGGAACGCATGCTGCGGCCCCGCGCGCAGCTCGGCGGCGACGGTGTCGAACACCGCCGGCTGCATCTGGCAGGCGACGGTGCGCTTCCAGATCAGGTCGTAGAGCCTGGCCTGGTCGGGCGTCAGGTAGCGCGCCATCTGCTCGGGCGAGCGCGCCGCGGCGGTGGGCCGGATCGCCTCGTGCGCTTCCTGCGCGTTCTTCGACTTGGTCTTGAAGAAGCGCGGCTCCTCCGGCAGCGCCTTGGCGCCGTAGCGGGCCTTGATGGTGTCGCGGATCTCGACCAGCGCGTCCTGCGCCAGCGATACCGAGTCGGTACGCATGTAGGTGATCAGGCCGACCGCCTGGCCCTCGATCTCCACGCCTTCGTACAGCTGCTGCGCGGTGCGCATGGTGCGCTGCGCGCCGAAGCCGAGCTTGCGGTTGGCGTCCTGCTGCAGGGTCGAGGTGGTGAACGGCGGGCCGGGCGAGCGCTTGCGCTGCTTCTTCTCGACCTTGGCGACGCGCAGCGAGCCGTTGGCGGCCCGCTCGATCGCGGCGCGCGCGGCCTCGGCGCCGCCGGCGTCGCTGAGCGTGAACTGCTCGACCTTGGCGCCGTCGTACTCCAGCAGGCGCGCGGTGAAGGCGACGCCTTCCTTCTCGCTGCGCGCATCGAGGGTCCAGTATTCCTGCGGCTTGAACGCGCGGATCTCCTCCTCGCGCTCGCAGATCAGGCGCAGCGCCGGGCTCTGCACGCGGCCGGCCGACAGGCCCGGCGCGACCTTGCGCCACAGCAGCGGCGACAGGTTGAAGCCCACCAGGTAGTCCAGCGCGCGGCGCGCCTGCTGCGCGTTGACCAGGTCGGCGGAGACTTCGCGCGGGTTGGCGATGGCGTGGGCGACCTCGCGCGGCGTGATCTCGTAGAACACCACGCGCTGCACCGGCTTGTCCTTGAGCAGGCCCTTTTCCTTGAGATGCTCGGACAGGTGCCAGGCGATGGCCTCGCCCTCGCGGTCCGGGTCGGTGGCCAGGATCAGCGCGTCGGAATGCTTCAGCTCGTTGGCGATGGCGCGGACGTGCTTCTCGTTGCGCTCGATCAGCTGGTATTTCATCTGGAAGCCGCGCGCCGGGTCGACCGCGCCGTCCTTCGGCACGAGATCGCGGACATGGCCGTACGAGGCCAGAACCTCGTAGCCTTTGCCCAGGTATTTCTTGATCGTCTTGGCCTTTGCAGGCGACTCGACGATGACCAGATTCTTAGTCATTGCTGCCCGGTGATCGCGTTTTTCAGCGCGTGGGGCGTCAGCTTATACAAGTGAACGGTGGCGGCTGTCCAGCGCGCCGCGCTCCGCCGTGCCGCTGGCGACGCGCTTCAAGGCGCTGCCCGCGCAAGAAAAAAAGCCGGTCCGCGCATCGCGGACCGGCTCGGTTCGAAGCCGTCTGCTGCAACCGTCCGCGCCGGGAACGGCGCGGCGTCGGTCAGGACGAGCTAATGCAGAAATTCCCCCTGGTAGTACACCATGTCCTCCAGGTGCACCGCCGCTTCCTCTTCGCCGGGCTGATTGATCAGCACCAGCAGGCACACCCACTTGACGCGCTCGAGGTCGACCTCCTCCTCCAGCGCGAGCAGGCGCTCGATCACCAGCTCGCGGCTTTCCGAGTTGAGGATGCCGAGCTGCTCCAGGTACAGCAGGAAGCCGCGGCACTCGGCCGACAGGCGCTCCTGTTCCTGCGCGGCGTAGATGCGCAGCGCGTCGGTGCGCCCGGCCAGGGCCGGGGCATTGCGCTGGCGCGCCAGGCCGTCGAGCCAGGAGAAGGCGTGGTCGACCTCTTCCTCGGGAAAGCCGGCCGCGGCCAGTTCCACACGCAGGGTTTCTTGGTTGTCGGAATCGGAGAACTCGCCGTCGTGGTAGTTCTCGAAGAGGTACATCAGGACATCGAGAAGGGTTTCTTTCATCTCTTTCGCACCGGTTGGGCCGGCGCGTCGTCAGGTTCTACCATTATATAGGGGCGACCACCCCGCGGCCCAAGCCGCGCGTCGCACCCCGCCGAACCCCGATCAGACCCCTTGTTTTCAGCTATCTTTCCACTAGACGCTGTTTAACTCAAGCGCGTTGCATGCGCGTGAAGGTATCGCCCGGCCCGGCCGCGACCAGGCCCTCCAGCTCCAGGCCCAGCAGCGCGGCGGAAATCCGCTCCACCGGCAGGCCCAGGCGGCCGACTAGGTGGTC
>DASRFD010000077.1:0-49308 GCA_035651715.1 Nevskia sp. | reverse complement strand
GCAGCGCCGCAGCCCCTGCTTCTGGGCGACGCCCTGCGGCCAGGGCTGCTCGATCCGCGCCAACTACCAGTCGACCACGGTGCACCTGCCGCCGGCGCTGG
Source organism: Nevskia sp. (assembly GCA_035651715.1). Taxonomy (GTDB): domain Bacteria; phylum Pseudomonadota; class Gammaproteobacteria; order Nevskiales; family Nevskiaceae; genus Nevskia. Next base: position 49,207 of record DASRFD010000077.1, on the reverse strand, counting down.
AGACCGGCAAGCTCGACATCGTCACCGGCGCGATGGTGGCCGAAGTGCTGCTCGGCAAGGACGGCCGCGCCGCGGGCGTGCGCTTCGTCGACAAGCGCTCGGGCCGCTCGCGCGAGGCGCGGGCGCGCGTGGTGGTGCTGGCCGCCAGCGCCTGCGAGACCGTGCGCCTCCTGCTCAACTCCAGGTCCCCGCGCTTCCCGCACGGCCTGGCCAATTCCAGCGGCCTGGTCGGCAGGTATCTGATGGACACGGTCGGCAGCAGCCTGAGCGGGCAGTTCCCGGCGCTCGAAAACCTGCCGCCGCACAACGAGGACGGCGCCACCTGGGGGCACATGTACATGCCGTGGTGGGGCTACCAGGCGCAGAAGGCCGGCAAGCTGCCGTTCCCGCGCGGCTACCACGTCGAGTTCGTCGGCGGCCGGCGCCTGCCGGATTTCTACACCATGGGCGGGCTGGAATGGCTCACCCAGGGCAGCTACGGCCGCAGGTTCAAGGAGGATGCGCGGCGCTACTACGGCTCCGTCATTCATTTCGCCGGCCGCGGCGAGATGATCCCGAACAAGGATTCGTACTGCGAGATCGCCCCCGCGGTGAAGGACAAATGGGGCATCCCGGTGCTGCGCTTCCACTGGAAATGGTCGGAGCACGAGACGCGGCAGGCGGCGCACATGCAGCAGACCTTCGCCGACCTGATCGCGGCGATGGGCGGACGCGTGCAGGCGCCTCCCGAGCGCGACGGCGCCAAGGCGATCGCGCCGGGCGGCAGCATCATCCACGAGGTGGGCGGGGCGATGATGGGCGCCGATCCGCGCACCTCGGTGGTCGATCCGTGGTGCCGCAGCTGGGACGTGGGCAACCTGTACCTGGCCGACGGATCGGTGTTCCCTTCGAACGCCGACAAGAACCCGACCCTGACGATCATGGCGAACGCCTGGCGCGTCGCCGACCACATCCTCGACGGCATGCGCCGCAAGGAGCTCTGATGGACCGGCGCACGACGATCAAGTGGATGTTCGCGGCGGCGACGACCCTGCCCCTGGGCGGGCTGCTGTCGCCCTTCGCGGCGGAAGCCGCCGGCAAGGCCAGGCCCTACGGCAGCGATCCCAAGCTGCTCGAGCTCTATCATCCGGGCGAGCTGTGGCCGCTGACCCTGACGCCGGAACAGCGGCGCATCGCGACGATTCTCGCCGACACCATCATCCCCGCCGACGAGACCTCGCCGAGCGCCTCGGCGGTCGGCGTCGTCGACTTCCTCGACGAGTGGATCAGCGCGCCGTATCCGACACAGAAGGAAGACCGCCATACCGTGCTCAAAGGCCTGGCCTGGATCGACGCGGAAGCCCGGCGGCGCTTCGGCAAGCCGTTCCGCGCGCTGGATGCGGCCCAGATCGCCGCGATCTGCGACGACCTCTGCTGGCTGCCCGGCGCGAAGCCGGAATTCGCCGAAGCGGCAGGCTTCTTCGCCCGCTACCGCGATCTCACCGCCGGCGGCTTTTATTCGACGCCCGTCGGCCGCCAGGATCTGCGGTACGTCGGCAATGTTCCACTGCCGCGCTTCGACGGGCCGCCGGCCGAGGTGCTGAAAAAAGCGGGGCTCGCATGAACCGGACCTTTTCTCCCGGGCGTCGCCGCGCGCTGGGCGCCATCGCCGCCGCCGCGTTCGCCGCCGGCGCACGGCCGGGCCGCGCGCTCGCCGCCGGAACCAGCCCGGCGGGCTGGGTGCCCGGACTGGAGCTTTATACCCTGGGCCTCAAGCCCGGGGACGATCTTCCGGCGCGCTTCAAGGAAATCGCGGCCATCGGCTACCGCGACGTCGAGTTCCCGGGCCCTTACGGCAAGTCCGCCGCCGAGCTGCGCCGCGCGCTCGACGGGGCGGGGCTGAAGAGCTCCGCGGCGCACGTCCTGCCGCGCCCCTTGCCCGGCGCCTGGGATTTTTCCGGGGACATCGCCAGGCTCGCGGCGGAGCTCAAGACCCTCGGCGCCGACTACGTCGTCGCCTCGCTGCCGCTGCTGCCCGACCGCGTCTACACGGTGCTGCAGCACCCGCCCGCCGGCTTCGACATGCCGGCCGCGTCGCGCCTGTTCTCCTCGCTCACCGCCGACGACTGGAAGCGCACCGCGGACTTCCTCAACCAGCAGGCCCATCTGCTGGCGAAGCACGGCCTGCGCCTGGGCTATCACAACCACGGTTTCGAGTTCCTGCCGCTGCCGGGCGGCACCGACGGGTACCACCTGCTGGCCGAGCGCACCGATCCCGGGCTGGTCCGCTTCGAGCTCGACCTGGGCTGGGCCGTGTCGGCCGGCCAGCGGCTGCCGCCGCTGTTCGAACTGCTCGGGAAGCGCCTCGAGCTGCTGCATCTCAAGGACACCAGGCGCCTGGCGGCCAGCGCCCAGGACCTGGCCTCCACCGACGCCGGCACCGGCATGGTCGACTGGCAGGAGGTGGCGCGCCTGGTCAGGCAGACGCCCTCGATCAGGCACATGTTCGTGGAGCAGGAAGAGCCGTTCCCGAAGACGCCGATGGACTCGGCGCGCGTCGACTACGAATTTTTCACCCGCTTGTTCGCGGGAGCCAGAGGGCAGACATGAAGGGACTGGATTCGAAAATTCTGCGGACTTCGCTGGTCGTGCTGGCCGGCCTGATCGCGGCGAGCGGCTGCGGCCCGACCAGGGAGTCCGCGCCGGCGGCCGGCGCCAGCGACGGCCCCGGCAGCATCGTCGAGCTCAAGCCGTTCGCCGACATCGACGCGTCGATCCGCGACCTCGGCGGCGAGTCGCTGCACGTGATGTACCGCTCGACTTCCAGCAGCGGCAAGCCGAGCGTCGTCGGCGGGGCGCTGTTCGTCCCGCCCGGCACGCCGCCGCCCGGCGGCTGGACCGTCCTCGGCTTCGGCCACGGCACCACCGGCATCCTCGACGGATGCGGGCCGTCGACCTCGCCCAACCTGTTCAACATGGCGCCGATGATCGCCGGCTACATCAAGGCCGGCTACGCCGTGGCGTTCACCGACTACGAGGGCCTCAGCGGCCCCGGCGTTCACGTCTATCTCGACAACCGCACCGAGGGCTACAACATCATCGACGCGGTGCGGGCCCTGCACCGCGCCCGGCCGGGCCTGGTCTCCAAGCGCTGGGTCACGCTCGGCGGCTCGCAGGGCGGCGGCGCCTCCTGGGGCGCGGCGGAGCAGGCGCCGGTGTATGCGCCGGAGCTGGACCTGGTCGCCGCCGTCGACATCGTGCCGGCGGCGGACATTTCCGGTTACGCCCAGATGGCCGAGGACGAGTCGATCACCCAGGCCCAGGCCGCGGCGTACACGGCGCTGCTGATCGCGCAGAGCCGCGCGCACCCCGAGCTGGACATGGACCTGTACCGGCGCGGCTCGGTGAAGAAGAACTGGGATGCGCTGGCGCAGTGCTATGGCCCGCGCCTGGAGGAGCGCAACCGCGCGGTGCAGGAGATCAAGCCGGAAGAGCTGAAGCCGTCCAGCCACGAAGCGACGCTCAGGCTGCAGGAGTTGCTGGAGAAGATGGCGGTGCCCAAGCGCAGGGCGGAGGCGCCGATGCTGGTCATCTACGTGGGCAAGGACCAGTACATCAATCCGGTCTGGACCAAGAAGGCGATCGAGGATGCCTGCCGCATGGGCACGAAGATCCAGGTCGATTTCCAGCCCGACAAGTCCCATGGAACCTTCGATGGATCGCGCGCCCTGCCGTGGCTGCAGGACCGGCTGGCGGGCAAGCCGCTGGAAGATTCCTGCCCCTACTGAGGAATTGAAGGAGCTCCCCGATGGGCCCGAAGACGATCCTGGCGCTGCTCTCTGCCCCCCTCCTGGCGCTTGCCGTGGCCGCCGCGGCGGCCGACGAGGAGAAATGGCCGACCGGCTTCACCGATACGCCGTATCTGCCGGGCAGCCCGTGGCGGGTGCACGACGACCAGCGGCCGCGGCCGCGCGTCGTCACGCCCGGCGCGCAGCCGGGGGCGGCGCCGTCCGATGCGACGGTGCTGTTCGACGGCCGCAACCTCGACGCCTGGCAGTCGGCCAAGGGCGGACCGGCCGGGTGGAAAGTCGAGAACGGCTATGCCGAGGTGGTCGGCGGCAGCGGCGATATCGTCACCAAGGCGAAGTTCGGCGACTGCCAGCTCCACGTCGAATTCCGCGAGCCTTCGCCGCCGACCGGCAACAGCCAGGGGCGCGGCAACAGCGGCGTGTTTCTCGCCGGGCTCTACGAGGTCCAGGTGCTGGACAGCTACCAGAACCTGACCTACGCCGACGGCCAGGCCGCGGCGATCTACGGCCAGACGCCGCCGCTGGTGAACGCCTCGCGGCCGCCCGGCGAATGGCAGAGTTACGACATCGTCTTCGAGATTCCGCGCTTCAAGAACGGCGCACTGGCGTCGCCGGGCTACGTCACCGTGTTCCACAACGGCGTGCTCACCCAGAATCACGTCGCGCTGCTCGGGCCGACGGTGCACCACGCGCTGCCGCAGTGGCAGCCCCATGGGAGCGAGATGCCGCTGCAGCTGCAGGACCATCACATGCCGGTGCGCTTCCGCAACATCTGGATCCGCCCCCTGCAGGCGCAGTAGAGGCCCGATGGAACGGTCGAGGCCGTCCGCAGCGGGCGCGCCAGGCGGCTTGATCGGCCGCACCTTCTCGGAAAGCGTGCCGTCGGCCGGCCGGCCGACTCGGCATCGGGGAGTTGCCCCGACGCCGTGAAGCCGGGCCGGTCCACGGCACGTCGCCACAGCATGTGCGGTCCGGAAACTCAAGCACGGACCGCGGCGTGCCCAGTGGATTGGTCCTGGCTCCGCCTGGTCGGTTGACGAGGCGGCGCCGGGGCATTTTTTTATGACCGCCGACCCCCGGTGCCGCAAGCGGCGCCGAGCGCTTTCCGGACCTCCCACAAAAAAAGCCGCCCCGGGCGGGGCGGCTTGATCAGTGCCGGCGAGACCGGCGAGGTGGACGGCGGACCGCCCTCCGGGCTACTGGCAGGCCTCGCAGTCCGGATCCAGGATCGAGCAGACCTTGGCGCCGCCCACGTCGGTCGCCGCCGCCGGTTCCGCCGGACGGGCGGTGATCGGCGCGGACTTGCCCGGCTTGGCCGCCACGCCGCCGCCGTCGGCGCCGCTCACCTTGTTCAGGCGGTTGTCGCTGATGGTGGTCTTCTCGGCATGGGTGGCGCCCATGGTGCGCAGGTAGTAGGTGGTCTTCAGGCCGGACAGCCAGGCGTGCTTGTACAGCTCGTCCAGCTTCTTGCCGCTGGGCTGGGACATGTACAGGTTCAGGCTCTGCGCCTGGTCGATCCACTTCTGGCGGCGGCTGCCGGCGTCCACCAGGCGCTTCGGGTCGATCTCGAAGGCGCACTTGTAGAGCGCCTTCAGCTCGGCCGGGACGCGGTCGATGCTCTGCACGCTGCCGTCGAAGTACTTCAGGTCGTGGGCCATCACCTCGTCCCACAGGCCGAGCTTCTTCAGGTCGTTCACCAGGTACTCGTTGACCACGGTGAACTCGCCCGAGAGGTTCGACTTGACGTACAGGTTCTGGTACGTCGGCTCGATCGACTGCGACACGCCGGTGATGTTGGCGATGGTCGCGGTGGGGGCGATGGCCATGGTGTTGCTGTTGCGGATGCCCACGTGCTGGATGCGCGAGCGCAGGGCGGCCCAGTCGAACTTGCCGGACTGCGAGCGGTCCTGGCGCAGGTACTGGCCGCGGTTCTTGGCCAGCAGCTCGATCGAGTCGATCGGCAGGATGCCCTGGCTCCACAGCGAGCCCTTGAAGCTGTTGTAGGCGCCGCGCTCCTCGGCCAGGTCGGTGCTGGCCTTGATCGCGTAGTAGCTGACCGCCTCCATGCTCTCGTCGGCGAACTGGATCGCCTCGTCGCTCTCGTAGGGCAGGCGCAGCTTGTACAGCGCGTCGTTGAAGCCCATCACGCCCAGGCCCACCGGACGGTGGCGCAGGTTGGAGTTGCGCGCGGTGCTGACCGAGTAGTAGTTGTACTCGATCACGTTGTCCAGCATGCGCATGGCGGTGCTGACGGTCTTCTCCAGCTTGGGCAGGTCGAGCTTGCCGTCGACGATGTGCGCCGGCAGGTTCACCGAGCCCAGGTTGCACACCGCGATTTCCTGGCCGGCCTTGGTGTTCAGCGTGATCTCGGTGCAGAGGTTGGAGCTGTGCACCACGCCGGCGTGCTGCTGCGGGCTGCGCAGGTTGCAGGCGTCCTTGAAGGTGATCCAGGGGTGGCCGGTCTCGAACAGCATCGAGAGCATCTTGCGCCACAGGTTCAGCGCCGGCATGCGCTTGAAGTTCCTGATGCGGCCCTCGTCGGCCAGCCTCTCGTACTCCTCGTAGCGCTTGGTGAAGGCCTCGCCGATCAGGTCGTGCAGGTCCGGCGTCTCGTCGGGCGAGAACAGGGTCCACTGGCCGTCCTCCATCACCCGCTGCATGAACAGGTCCGGCACCCAGTTGGCGGTGTTCATGTCGTGGGTGCGGCGGCGGTCGTCGCCGGTGTTCTTGCGCAGCTCGAGGAATTCCTCGATGTCGCGGTGCCAGGTCTCCAGGTAGCCGCAGACCGCGCCCTTGCGCTTGCCGCCCTGGTTCACCGCCACGGCGGTGTCGTTGGCCACCTTGAGGAACGGCACCACGCCGTTGGACTTGCCGTTGGTGCCCTTGATGTAGCCGCCCATGCCGCGCACCGGGGTCCAGTCGTTGCCCAGGCCGCCGGCGAACTTGGACAGCATGGCGTTGTCGTGGATGGCGTTGAAGATGCCGTGCAGGTCGTCCGGCACCTGGGTGAGGTAGCACGAGGACAGCTGCGGCCGCAGCGTGCCGGAGTTGAACAGGGTCGGCGTGCTGCTCATGAAGTCGAAGGACGACAGCAGCTTGTAGAACTCGATCGCCCGCGCCTCGCGGTCGATCTCGTTCATCGCCAGGCCCATCGCCACGCGCATGAAGAAGGCCTGCGGCAGCTCGAAGCGGACCTTGTTGCTGTGGATGAAGTAGCGATCGTAGAGGGTCTGCAGGCCCAGGTAGTCGAACTTGGCGTCGCGCTCCGGCAGCAGCGCCTTGCCCAGCTTGTCCAGGTCGAACAGGCACAGCTTCGGGTCGAGCAGCTCCAGGCTGGCGGCGCGGTTGACGAACTCGCGGAAGTAGTCGGCGTAGAGGCCCTTCATCTCCTCGAAGGTCGGCCGCGTCTCGGTCATGCCGAGGAACTTGAGCGCCTCATGGCGCATCGCGTCGAGCAGCAGGCGGGCCGAGGCGTAGGTATAGTTCGGCTCCTTCTCGATGCGGGCGCGGGCGGCCAGGGTCAGGGCCTGCGACAGCTCGCCCTCGGGGATGCCGTCGTAGAGGTCGCGCAGCGCCGCGGCCACCACTTCCTCGACGTCGGTGCCGCTTAAGCCCGCGCAGGCCTCCTCGACCACGCGGTGCAGGCGCTCGGTGTTGAGCGGCATGGTGCGGCCGTCGTCCAGCTTGACCTTGATGGCGCTGCCGCCGGCGGCCGCAGCGGCCGGGGTCTTCTTGGCGGCCTCTGCAGCGCGCTCCTTGGCGCGCTCATCGCGGTACAACACGTAGTCGCGGGCGACCTTGTGCTCGCCGGCGCGCATCAGGGCCAGCTCGACCTGGTCCTGGATGTCCTCGATGTGCAGGGTGCCGCCGGCCGACATGTGGCGGGTCAGGGCCTGCACCACGGACTGGGTCAGCGTCTCCACGGCGGTGCGCACGCGCGAGCTGGCGGCGGCCTGGCCGCCTTCCACGGCCAGGAAGGCCTTGGTCAGGGCGATGGAAATCTTGGTCGGATCGAAGCTGGTCAGCTTGCCGTTGCGGCGGATCACTTTGATCGCGCCGGGGGCTGCTGCGGTAAGTTCGGCGCTGGGTTCCGGCGTGTGCACGCGGGCCGGCGTCGGGGTTGTCATTTGAGTTTGCATAACTTTGAGGTCTCCCCGGCTTATGTGAGGCCATCCAAGGCCTTGGACCATCAATATATAGTGGTTTCGGGCTGGGTCAACCCCAACATCCTGTGTCCAAAAATGTGAGTGACGGGTGTATGACAGGCTCAAAAGCTGTGCATAAATCCCCTAAGTAACTCTCCCGTTTCAGATTCTCGGCGGGGTGGAAAAGTGCCTCGCCAGGCCGTCCCCAATGTGTCAGCCGACGAACGGTAAAAAGGCTCCCCGGCACCCCCCGGATCCGGGCCCGGAACAGGCCTTCGCCGGGCTTGATTTCCCCTCCCGCGGGCTTGGCCGCGCAGCCAAGCGTACTGCGCGGTTTTCGAGCCGGGCGCGGGCGGCCGGAGCTCAGCCCTGCTGCGGCAGGGCGGCCGGGGTCTGCTGCGGGGCGGCCGGCTTCGGATCCAGCGCCGGGGGCGGCGGCGGAGGCGTGGTCTCGATCGAGGGCGCCTCGGGCCTGGGCGGCGCGGGGTATTTCTGGCGGCACTGTTCCAGCGCCGCGTTGCCCTTCTGCAGCACCTCGCCGAGCTTGCGGGCATAGGCCGCCCCGGCGCTGTCGGTGAAGGTTTCCTCGAAGTAGGCTTCCAGTTCCTCGGCCTTGGGCTGGGCGTCGGCCGCCACCCGGTCGCGCTCGGCGGCGTCGGCCACGCCGGCGTAGTCGCCCTGGCTCAGGCGCAGGGCCTGCTCCTGCTCCGGGGTCCAGTCGAACAGGCGCATCGCCGCGATCGAATCCTCCAGGTCCAGGCTGTCCGGCGCGTTCGCCGCCAGGTAGTGGATGCGGAAGCCGTCGCGCTGCAGGGCCGAGTTGTGGGCATTGGCCCGGGCCGTGGCCGCGGTGGTGAAATCCGGCCGCACGCTGATCACCCCCTCGGCCCACTGCCGCTCCCACACCGACATGGCCCCGGCGTAGTCGTCGAAAGCCTTGACCGCGCAGGCCTGCAGGGGTGCGCCGCTGCCGGCGGCGGCCGAACTGGGACCGGGAGGCACCGAAGCGGAGGGCTGCGCCAGGACGGCGCTGGAGATCAGGAGAAACAGCAGGCCGTCACGGACGGCGTACGCGCGCAGCATTGTCGGGCCTGGGCCTTGGGAACAGCGGTGAATCGGAGTGAACGTGCAAATAGGATACGCCGCGAATCCGCCGGCGTAACTAGGGAAATGCGATGCGGTGAAAAATTATTTTCGCCTCGCCGGGCGCGCGCCGCCGCTCCCTCCCGCTGCGGCGCCGGCGCCGGGAAGCCCGGCCTGCGGGCGCATCCCCGCCTCAACCGGCTGCCCCGCCCACCTTGGTCGAAGCCGCGTCGAAGATCTTCTCGGCGTTGGCCGCCAGGAAGTTGCGGAAGATCAGGGGGCTGCCGTCCTGGGCCCACAGCGGCGCGCCGTCCGTGTCGCGGGCCTGGCCGCGCTCGATGATCTCGACGAACTGCTTCTCGGTCTGGGCCACGCCCTTGAGGCCGGTCGCCTCGCGCACCGGCGTGTCCATGGTCGCCGCCAGGGTGGCGGTCTGGCGCAGCTTGGAGCCTGGCGCGCCCTGGATCGCCGGCAGCAGGCGGAAGCCCTGGGCCTGCATCGCCGCCGCCATTGCCTCGATGCCGGGGAAGCCGGCGGCCAGCACGTCGATGGTGACGTGGTTGAAGTCCGGGCCCAGGGCCAGGGCGCTGGCGGCCTCGCCGGAGACCGCGGCCACCGCGTTGAGGGTGCTGCGCTTCAGCGGCGGCCCGGGGCGGCTCATCAGCTTCTCGGCGAAATGGCCGGCGAAGGCCTCGGCGTCGTGCGCCTCCAGGCCGCCGGCGCGCTCGGCCTTTTCGATCAGGGCCAGGAAGGGACGGTGGTCGGCGGCGGCCCACTGCTCCCTGCAGTCCTCGCGGATCAGCCCCGCGACCTCGGCCGGGTAAGCGTCCAGGTCCACCTGGCTGACGAAGATCTTGAACTGGTGGGCGTCGTCGCCCACCGCCTGCAGGTCGAAGGACACCAGCTTCTTCGCCGGGAAGGCGTAGTCCAGCTCGCGCCGCAGGCCCAGCACCCGCGCCGCCCGCACGAACAGCGCCCGCACCTGCGGGTCGGCGGTGCGGATCGCGCCGTGGTCGTTGAGGAACGTGCCGCCGTTGTCCGCCACCAGTTTCTGCAGCCGCACGAAGTCCGGCACGTTGCGGGCGAACTTGGCGGTGGCGGTGTCGACGAACAGCTGGCGCAGCGCGCGGGGGGAGAGCAGGGCCATGGGCGATGCCTGGAATAGGGAGATGGCGGCAGTCTAGCCCAAGCTTTTAAAAGCAACAGCGCCGCGCGCCAGGGTCCGCGCAAGGCCTGCGGCTACGCCCCCCGCAGCGCCTCCGCCACCGGCTGCCGGATCGCCTTCAGCGCCGGGAAGAAGCCGCCGATCAGGCCGATCGCCAGGGCCCAGCCCAGGCCGCGCTCGATCAGCCCCGGCGTCACGGCGAAGCTGAAGGCGACCTGGGTGAAGTTGGCGCCGCCCAGGGTGCTGGTGCTGAGGCCGTCGAACAGCAGCCAGGCGACGAAGGCGCCGATCGCCCCGCCCGCCAGGGCCAGGGCCACCGCCTCGACCAGCACCGACACCAGCACCGGCGCGCCGGAGAAGCCGATCGCGCGCAGGGTGGCGATCTCGACCTGGCGCGAGGCCACCGCCGAGTACATGGTGTTGAGCGCGCCGAACACGGCGCCGAAGGCCATGATGATGGTCAGGATCAGCACGAAGGTGTTGATGTTGTCGGTGGTCTGGGCCGACTGCGAGGTGAAGTAGCTGCGCTCGCCGACGACGTCGATCTGGAAGCGCGGATCGGCCTTCACCGCGTCCTTCAGCGGCTGCAGGCCTTGCGGTCCGTCCAGCTGCGCCAGCACCGAGGAGGCGCCGGGGCGGCCGAAGGCGCTGCGGGCGGTGTCGGCGTCGGTCCACAGCTCCGACTCGTGGGCGTCGCCGCCGGACTCGAAGATCCCGACCACGGTCCATTCCGAGGCGCGGAACTCCAGCCTGGAGCCGACGGTGATGCCGCTGAACTGGCGGGTGGCGGCGCGCCCGGCGATCACCTCGCGCAGGCCCGGCCGGAAGGCGCGGCCCTCGGCCAGCTTCACCTCCGGCCGCAGCGCCAGCCCGGCCGGCTCCACCCCGCGCAGCGCCACGTTGACGTCGCCGCCGTTGCGCTTGAGCTCGGTGATCACCATCAGCTCGGCCGAGGACAGCGGCTTGCCGGCGGCGTCGCGCCGGATGCCGGGCAGCTCGCGCAGCAGCGACACCATGCCGGGGTCGATGTAGGACGACAGCTCGGCGCTGGTTCCGGCGGAGAGCATCAGCGCGCGCGCGTCGCTGCCGGTGCCCTTGAAGGTGTACTCGATGCCCTTGGTCATCGACAGCATGGTCACCAGCACGCCCACCACCAGGCCGATGCCGACCACGATCACCAGCGAGGTGACGAAGCGGGCGGGGATGCCGCGCAGGTTCATCCAGGTCACTGCGAAGGTCTGTTTCATGCCTCACCTCACCGCCAGCGCTTCGACGATGCTCAACCGCTTGGCGCGCCAGGCCGGGATGATCCCCACCAGCAGCGCCAGCAGCGCCACCATGCCCGCGGCGAACAGCCACAGGTGCAGGTCCGGCTTGAGCGGCGGGAAGCCGCCCGGCAGCCGGGACATGACCTTCATCACCAGCACCGACAGCAGCATGCCGGCCACCGCGCCGATCAGGCACAGCAGCAGCGCCTCGGCCAGCACCAGGGCCAGCACCGCGGCGTCGGTGAAGCCCAGGGTCTTGAGCACCGCCAGCTCGGGGATGCGCTCGCGCACCGCCTGGCTCATGGTATTGCCGCTGATCAACAGGATGCTGAAGAACACCGCGGCGAGGATGCCGTTGAGGATCAGGTTGACGTTGCCGAGCTGGCGCACGAAGTTGAGGCTGAAGTCCTTCTCGGTCTGGGTCTTGGTCTCGTCCGGGGAGTTCTCGAACCGGGCGTCGATCCTGCGTGCCACCGCCTCGGCCTGGTTCGGGTCCTTCAGGCGCACCACGAAGATGCCGCCGGTGCCCTGGCCGAACTGGCGTCCTTCGTCGAAGTAGTCGTAGCGGATGTACATGTTGTTCTTGCGGGCGCAGGAATCGGCGGTGACGTCGTCGAAGATGCCGACCAGGTCGAAGGTCCAGGCGCGGTCGCCGTTCTTCAGCGGCCAGATCTGGCTGGTCAGCGGGATGCGGTCGCCGACCTTCCAGCCGTAGCGGTCGGCCAGCTGCCGCCCGGCGATCGCCCCGGTGCGCAGCTGCAGCCAGTTCCGGTACTGGTCGTCCGGCAGGCGGCACTCCAGGAACACCGCGTGCCAGCGCTCCGGGTCCACCGCGAACTGCGGGAAGAAGTTGCGCACGTCCTTGTAGACGCCGCCGAAGAACTGCGAGTGCGACACCGCCTGCACTTCCGGAATGGCTTCCAGCTGCGGCAGCAGCCGCATCGGCAGCGGGCTGGTGAAGGACACCCGCGCCTGCACGATCATGATCGGCGCGGAGAGGTTGATCGAGCCGCCGCTGAACAGGAAGTTCGCTGCCTGGCCGACGCCCAGCAGCAGGAACGCCGCCATCAGCGCCAGCAGGGTGAAGATGGTGCGCGCCTTGCGGCGCCACAGCGTGGCCCAGAGCAGCGGCAGGTACTTCATCGCGCCCTCCCTGTCGTGGTTCCCGCCTCCCGCGCGGGGAGAGGGGGTGGGAGGCGGGGCCGTCAGCCCTGCCTCCCGCATAAACTTACCCCGCCCGCAGCGCCGCCGCCACCGGCTGCCTGGCGGCGCGGATCGCCGGGAACAGGCCGCCCACCGCGCCGATGATGCAGGCCCAGATCACGCCGCCGACCAGCAGCTCGGGGCCGACGCTGAGCTGGAACACCACCTGGCTGAAGTTCTTGCCCAGGGTGTTGACGGTATTGCCGTTGAAGAAGATCCAGGCGGCGACGGCGCCGATCGCCGCGCCGAGCAGGGCCAGCAGCAGCGACTCGATCAGCACCGAGGCGACCACGCTGCCCGAGCCGAAGCCGATGGCGCGCAGGGTGGCGATCTCCAGCGAGCGCGCCGCCACCGTGGTGTACATGGTGTTGAGCGCGCCGACCATGGCGCCGATCGCGGCGATGCCGCCGACGAAGTAGGCGACGATGTTCAGCACCTTGCTCAGCTGCTCGGACTGCTTGGCGTAGTAGTCCGGCTCGCGCTGCGGCTCCACCGTCAGGGTCGGGTCGGTGGTCAGGGCGTCCTTGAACTTGCCGAAGGACTCCGGCGTTTCCAGCAGCACCGTCACCGAGTGGAACAGGTTGTGGTGGAACGCCGACAGCACCGTCTCGACGTCGCCCATCAGCTCGGACTGGTGGGCGTCGCCGCCGCTGTCGAACACGCCGACCACGGTCCAGTCGGAGTCGCGGAACGGCACGTGGGCGCCCAGCTCCAGGCCCTTGAACTGCGCCTGCGCCGAGGTGCCGACGATGATCTCGCGCACCGCCGGCTCGAACATGCGGCCGGCCACCAGGTGGATCTCCGGCCGCACCTGCATCGCCTTGGCGCCGATGCCGCGCACCGTCACGTTGGCCGGGCTGTCGTTGCTCTTCTGCGGCAGGGCGATGATCGCCACCGCCTCGGCGGTGGCCAGCGGCTTGCCGTCGGCGTCCTTGCGCACGCCGGGCGCGTCCATGATGGTCAGGGTGTTCTCGCGCGACATGGTGCTGTTCAGCTCGGCCTCGGAGCCGCCGCGCAGCACGATGGCGCGGTCGGCCCGGCCGGTATGGCCCAGCGTCCGCTGGAAGCCCAGCGCCATCGCCTGCACCGACACCAGCACCGCCACCGTCACCGCGATGCCGATGACGATCACCGCCGACGGGCCGAGACGCTGCGGCAGGCTGCGCAGGTTCATCGCCGTCACCGCTGCGATCTGCTTGAACATGTGCTTTCCCTCAGCTTCTCAGGGCTTCGATGATGTCCAGGCGCTTGGCGCGCCAGGCCGGCAGCAGGCCGGTGACCAGCGACAGCAGCACCGTCAGCGCCGCGCCGGCGGCCAGCACCTCCGGCGGCAGGCGCACCAGGCCCAGCACGTCCTTCAGCGCCGGGAAGATCAGCGCCGCCAGGCCCAGGCCCGCCGCCGCCGAGAAGATCCACAGCAGCAGCGATTCGGCCAGCACCAGGCTCAGCACGCCGGTATCGGAGAAGCCCAGGGTCTTCATCACCGCCAGCTCCGGCACCCGCTCGCGCACCGACTGCAGCATAGTGGTGCCGGTGGCGAAGATCAGGGCGAAGAACACCGCGAACAGGATGCGGTCGACGATGTAGTTGATGTCGGCGATCTGCTTGATGAAGGCCTGCTGGAACTCCTTCTCGGTCTCGGTCTTGGTCTCGTTGGCCGAGTTGGCGAACAGCTTGTCGATCGCCGCCGCCACCTGCGCCGACTGCGCGGGATCGCGCACCATCACCGTGTACCAGCCCACCGTGCCCTTGCCGAAGCTGCGCGCTTCGTCGAAGTAGCTGTAGTTGAACAGGAACATGCTCTCCTGGCTGGGGTCCTTCGGCACGTGGTAGATGCCGACGACGTCGAAGGTCCAGTCCGAGCTGCGGTCGCCCCTGGTCCAGATGGTGGAGTGCAGCGGCACGCGGTCGCCGATCTTCCAGCCGTACTTTTCCGCCAGCTGGCCGCCGACGATGGCGCCGCTGCGGGTGTGCAGGAACGCCTCGTACTGCTCCTTCGGCAGCTCGCGCTCGGGGAACACCGGCTGGTCCAGCTCCGGATCCACCGGGAAGCTGAAGACGAAGTTCTTCGGGTCCTGGTAGTAGGGGCCGAACCAGGTGGCGTGGGCCACGTGCGCCACGCCCGGCACGGATGCGATCTGGTTCAGGTAGGAGTAGGGCAGCGACTCGGTCAGCGCGATCTTGCTGGTGACGATGAGGCGGTTGACGTTGGCGTTGTCCACCGCATGGTTGAAGGCCGAGTCGACGCCCTTGCCCATGCCGAACAGCAGGAAGGTGAGGGCGATGCCGACGATGGTGAAGATGGTGCGGGCCTTCTTGCGCCACAGCGCCGCCCACAGCAGCGGGAGGTATTTCATGGCTCAGGCCGTGACCGTGCCTTCGACCAGCTGGCCCTTGTCCAGGTGCAGCTGGTGGCTGGCGAACTCGGCCGCCTTCGGATCGTGGGTGACCATGACGATGGTCTTGCCGTGATCGCGGTTGAGCGTCTGCAGCAGGTGCAGGATCTCGTCGGCGGTGGCGCGGTCGAGATCGCCGGTCGGCTCGTCGCAGACCAGCAGGGTCGGGTCCGCCACCAGCGCGCGGGCGATGGCCACGCGCTGCGCCTGGCCGCCGGACAGCTCGGCCGGCTTGTGCTTGGCGCGGTCGGCCAGGCCCACCACGCTCAGGGCCGCCGTCGCGTTCTGCTTGCGCTGCGCGCCGGACAGGTTGGTCAGCAGCAGCGGCAGCTCGACATTGCGCTCGGCGCTGAGCATCGGCATCAGGTTGTAGAACTGGAACACGAAGCCGACGTGGCGCGCGCGCCATTTCGCCAGCTGGCCGCTGGACAGCCGGTCGATGCGCTCGCCGGCGACGCTGACCTCGCCCGAGGTCGGCCGGTCGAGGCCGCCGATCAGGTTGAGCAGGGTGGTCTTGCCGGAGCCGGAAGGGCCCATCAGCGCGACGAAGTCGCCCTGCGCGATCTCGATGTTGAGGTGATGCAGCACTTCCACGGTCTGCTTGCCGCGGGTGTAGCTCTTGACCACGTTACGCAGGGACACGATGGCGGACATGCGGTTGCTCCTGGCACTACGTCAAAGTCAAAGACGCCTCGCGCAAAGACGCGAAGCAGGCAGGCTTCCCGGGCCGCCTGCGCGCCCTGGCGTGAAGCCGCTTTTACTGCTGGACCTTCACCTTCGCTCCATCCTTGAGCTTGCTGAAATCGCCGATGGCGACGCGCTCGCCGGAGGATAGTCCGGACAGTACGGTCTGGCCATCGCTGCCGCGCGCGCCCAGGCGCACGGCGCGGCGCTCGACCACATCTTCGCCGCGGATCACGTAGACGGTGCCGGTCTCGCTGCTGCTGGAGCCTTCCACCAGCACCGCGTCGGGCGGCACCAGCACGCCGGCCGCCGCCGGCTGCGCGCCCGCCGGCGGCTGCGGCGGCGCCTCGCTGAGGAAGGCGACGCGCGCGCCCATCTCCGGCAGGATGCGCGGATCGCCCTTGGTCTTGAAGCCCACCCGCACCTTCACCGTCGCCTTGCTGCGGTCGGCGGTGGGGATCACGGCGATGACGTAGGCCGGGATCTCCCAGTCGGTGTAGGCGTTGAGCCGCACCGTGGCCGGCTGCTCGGGATGGACGCGGTTGATGAAGCTCTCGTTGACGTCGACCTCCACCTCCAGCGAGTCCATGTCGACGATGGTGCCGATGCCGGTGCGAGTGAAGCCGCCGCCGGCGGAGATCGGCGAGACCATCTCGCCGGGCTGCGCGTCCTTGGTGGTGACCACGCCGTCGAACGGCGCCCGCACCACGGTGTCGTCGAGGTTGCGCTGCGCCACCGCGACGCCGCGCTCGGCCACCTCGACGTTGCTCCTGGCCGTCGCCAGCTGCGCGCTGAGGTTCTCGAAGCTGGTGCGGGCGGTGTCCAGGTCGGACTCGCTGATGAAGTGCTCGGCCACCAGGCCCTGGTCGCGCCTGTAGTTGCGCTCGGCGTTGCCCAGCTGCACCTTCACCGCTTCCAGCGAGGCCTGGGCGTAGCGCCGCTCGGCCACCGCCTGGTCGAAGGCGGCCCTGATGTTGGTCGCGTCCAGCGTCGCCACCACCTGGCCGGCCTTGACGTGCTGGCCTTCCTCGATCATCACCTCGGTGACCTTGCCGGTGATCTTGGCGGCGACGGTGGCGGCGCGGCGCGCCACCACGTAGCCGGAGGCGTCGAGCAGCGAGGCTCCGGCCGCCGCGGCCGGGTTGGCGCTGCGGAGCGCCTGCGCCGTCGCCACCTTGACCGGGACGCCGGAGGGCCGGCTCAGCCAGTACCCCAGGCCGCCGGCGAGCAGCAGCAGCGCCAGGCCCAGCGCCGCCCATTTCAGCCAGCCGCGGTCGGCCGGCGGCGGCGCACTGCTGCGGTCGATGCGCAGCTGGTTGAGCAGCGCGGTCTTGTCGTTCATACGCGGCGGGATCCCTTATCCGCCTAGCATATCGGAACGGCGGGGCTCCCACGCAAGGCGCTGTGACGAACCGTGCCGCGGCCGGGGCCATCGCCGTTGCGGTACCGCTGCGGCCGGATTACTTGCCCCTGGCGGCGCTCAGCTTGGCGTTGGTCAGGGACAGCCGGTAGATCAGCGTCTGCGTGAAGATCTTGTAGAAGCGCAGCTGGCAGTCGGTGCTGACCTGGTCGAGCAGGGTGGCGCTGACCCGCAGCGCCAGCACCTGCGAGGCCGCCGTCACCGTCGCGGTGCGGCGGGTGGCGGTGAGGAAGCCGATCTCGCCGAAGCAGTCGCCCTTCATCAGCGTGTCGATCAGGGTGTTGCCCTTGCGCACCTCGGCGTTGCCGCGGGCGATCAGGTAGAAGGCGCTGTCGATGTCGCCCTCGCGCACGATCTCGGCGCCGGGGGCGTAGGTCAGCAGGTGGCTGGCGTTGAGCACCTCGTTGATCTCGTCGTCGCTGAACGAGTCGAAGAAGCGCAGGCTGCGCAGCGAGTCGCGGTTCTCGCGCCGGCTCAGGTTCACGTCCGCCTGCTTGAGCCGCTCGAAGATGCGCAGCAGGTCGTTGCCCAGCTCGCGTCCGCTCTGGTAGCGGTCGCCGACCTTCTTGGCCAGCAGGCGGTTGACCAGGGTCGCCAGCTCCCGCGGCAGGTCCGGGCGCTTGGCCTCGATCAGCGGCACCGGCGCGTGACGGATCGCCGCGAACAGGTGCAGCAGGTCCGAGCCGGTGTAGGGCACCTCGCCGGTCAGCAGCTGGTACATGACCACGCCCAGCGAGTACAGGTCGCTGGCCGGCTCCAGCCGCTGGCGCTGCACCTGCTCCGGCGACATGTACAGCGGCGAGCCCACGGCGTTGCGGCGGATCTCGTCCTCGCTGATGCCCGGCTCGTTGACCTCGGCGACGGAAAAGTCCATCACCTTGGGCACGCCGTCGCGGGTCAGCATGATGTTGGTGGGCTTGATGTCCCGGTGCAGCACGCCCTTGCTGTGCGAGTACTCCAGGGCCTTGGCGCACTTGAAGATGATGTCCACCACCCGGTCCACCGGCAGCCGCGTGGCGCTGCGCGCGCAGGCCGGGGCCAGGGTGTCGCCGTCGACGTACTCCATCACCAGGTAGTTCATGCCCTCCTCGCTGCCGGCGTCGTACAGCGAGACGATGTGCGGGTGGCTGAGCATGCCGGCGGCGCGCGCCTCGGTGAAGAAGGCGCGGCGGATCGCCTCCTCGTCGCGGGTGTGGTCCTCGGTGAAGCCGCGCGAGGTCTTGACCGCGACATCGCGGCGCACGAAGGGGTCGAAGCCCTTGTAGACGAAACCGCAGGAGCCCTTGCCGATCAGGGCCTGGATTTCGTATTTGCCGATCTTTTCCGGCAGCGGCGGTTCGTCGCTGATATAGGCCGGCATCGGCTCCGGTAGTGTCGGATCGACCATGAATCCCGCGTCAGAGCCCCCAAATTTCCCGGATTATTCGCTATTTCCGGGCCAAATGCGCGTCCGGCGCCGGTATTTTTCAGCGTCCCGCCGGGTTCAATGGGCCACGTGGAGACCGCACTCCCGCTTGTCCTCGGCCTTGGTCGGGTCGAAGTAGTCGAAGTTGTTGGGCAGGCCGTGCGCCTTGAGGTAGTCGTTCATCTGCCGGGACGACCAGTGGAACACCGGCGACACCTTGAGGATGCCCTCCCGCGACAGGGTCACCGGCTTGAGCCCGGCGCGGAACTCGGTCTGGTCCTGGCGCAGGGCGGTGAACCAGACCTCCGGCCGCAGCTCGGCCAGGGCGCGGCGGAACGGCTCCAGCTTCACCTCCTCGGTGAAGGCGGCGTGGCGCGGGTCGTCCGGGGTGGGGGCGGGGCCTTCCAGCGCCTCGCGCATGGCGCGGGTGCGGCGCGGCACGTAGGTGTGCAGGTCGAGCCGCAGCAGGCGGCTCAGCTCGTCGGCGTAGCGGTAGGTCGACTCGGTGCCGTAGCCGGTATCCACCATCAGCACCGGGATGTCCGGACGCGCCCGCGTCACCATGTGCAGCAGCACCGCCGCGAACGGGCCGAAATTGGTGGTGACGATGGCCCGGCGGCCCAGGCCCAGGGCCCAGTCCACCAGCTGCTCCGGCTGATCGCCCAGCTGCGCGTTGATCCGCTCCAGGTCCACTGCATTCCTCCGCCAGGACTTCGCGGCGCCGGCCGGCGCCACGGTCCCTCAATATTGGCGCAAATCCCGGCGGATCAAGGCGAAAGGGCGATAACGCAGCATTTTCAGGCCCTTGGCGGCGGTAGCCGTCATGTTCCCTTAACAGAGCTGCGCCATGCTAAGCGGGTGGAAATGCAGGAGTCGCCACCGTGGCCAAGACGGCAAAGCAGGACAAGCAGACGCACCGCTACCGCACCCTCTGGATCTCCGACGTGCATCTTGGCACGCCGGGGTGCAAGGCGGAATTCCTGGTCGACTTCCTCAAGCGCAACGAGTGCGAGACCCTCTACCTGGTCGGCGACATCATCGACGGCTGGAAGCTGCGCAGCACCTGGTTCTGGCCGCAGGAGCACACCAACGTGGTGCGCAAGATCCTGACCAAGTCCAAGCGCGGCACCAAGGTCTACTACGTCACCGGCAACCACGACGAGTTCCTGCGCAAGTTCGTCGGCTTCAACATCGAGCTGGGCAACATCAAGGTGGTGAACGAGCTGGTTCACACCACCGCCGACGGCCGCAAGCTGCTGGTGCTGCACGGCGACTTCTTCGACGTCATCACCCGCTACCACAAGTGGCTGGCCCTGGCCGGCGACTTCGCCTACGAAGCCACCATGCAGGCCAACTTCTGGTTCAACCGCGCCCGCCGCGTGCTGGGCCTGCCGTACTGGTCCCTGTCGGCCTACGCCAAGGACAAGGTCAAGGGGGCGGTGAACGTGGTGTCCGAGTTCGAGGACGCGGTGGCGCGCGAGTGCGAGCGCCGCGAACTGGACGGGGTGATCTGCGGCCACATCCACCATGCCGAGATCCGCAAGCTGCACGGCATCACCTACCACAACTGCGGCGACTGGGTCGAAAGCTGCACCGCCCTGGCCGAGGACTTCAACGGCAAGATCTCGGTGATCCGCTGGGTGCAGATCGACCATCTCAACGAAAGTCCCAAGGTGGCGCCGCTGCGCAAGGCGACCATCGCCGCCTAGCCTGGCGGTCCCGGTACCCCGGAACGGCCTGCCTCTTTCCCCGGAGGCAGCGCCCCTCCGCGCCCCGGCCTGACCCTGCGGCGCAGGGGCCGGTACGGCTGTTTACAAAAATCGCACGCTTCGCGTTTTCGCTTGTCCAAGTTTCCAATAGAGAAACAAATTCAAGAGCATGAGCCGTGAGGCCGCCTTCTCCCAGCCCCGCTGACGCGCTGTTCCTCGACTTCGACGGAACCCTGGTCGAGCTGGCCGAGCGCCCGTCGCTGGTGCGGGTGGCGCCGGAGCTGCCGGCGCTGCTGGCCGCCGCCGCGGCCGCGGTCGGCGAGGCCCTGGCCATCGTCAGCGGGCGGCGCCTGGCCTCGATCGACGAGCTGCTGGCGCCGATGCGCTTTTCCGGCGCCGGCCTGCACGGCGCCGAGCTGCGCACCGACCCGCGCCAGGCGGCGCCGCCACCGGCGTCCGGCCTCGACGGCGCGGCGCAGTGGCTGGCGGCGCGGCTCGAGGACGAGCCGGGGTTGTGGCTGGAGGACAAGGGCGCGGCCATCGCGCTGCACTACCGCGGCGCCCCCGGCCGCGCCGGGCAGGCCGAGCGCCTGCTGCGCGAGGCGGTACGGGGCCTGGACCTGGAGCTGATCTCCGGCAAGGACGTGTTCGAGGCCCGCCCGCGCGGGGTCAACAAGGGCGAGGCGGTGCGGTCGCTGATGCGCCAGCCGCCGTTCGCCGGACGCCGCCCGGTCTATGTCGGCGACGACACCACCGACGAGGACGGCATCGCCGCCGCGCAGGCGCTGGGCGGAGTCGGCATCAAGGTCGGTGCCGGGCCGAGCGCGGCGCGCTGGCGCCTCGACGACCCGGCGGCGGTGCGCGCCTGGCTGGCCGGAATCACGGCGCAACAGGATTGGCGCGCGGAGTCCCGGCGCGCCGGGTAGCGGAGAGCTTTGCCGGTTTGAAACAGTCCGGGCCATGGAGGCCCGGCGGCGATCAAGGAAGATGCGACCTATGCCAGCGAGCCCAGCAGCAGGGCCGACACTCGATCTCGGCGTCATCGGCAATTGCGCCATCGGCGCGCTGGTCGACGGCCAGGCGTGCCTGCTGTGGTGCTGCCTGCCGCGCTTCGACGGCGACCCGGTGTTCCACGCCCTGCTCCACGCGCCGGCCGCCGACGGCCAGCGGCAAGGCTGCTGGTCGATCGAGCTGGAAGGCCAGACCCGCGCCGAGCAGGCCTACCGCGAGAACACCGCGATCCTGGTGACCCGGCTCCACGACGGCAACGGCGGCGCGGTGGAAGTCGTCGATTTCGCGCCACGCTTCGAGACCCGCGGACGCATGTTCCGGCCGCTGCAGCTGGTGCGGCGGCTGCGGCCCCTGTCCGGCGCGCCGCGCGTGCGCATCCGCCTGCTGCCGCGCTTCGACTACGGCGGCGTCGCGCCGCAGCTCACCCACGGCAGCAACCACATCCGCTACGTCGGCCCGCGGGACGCCCTGCGCCTCACCACCAGCGCCCCGGTCACCTACGTGCTGGCCGGGACGCCGTTCCTGCTGGAGGAGCCGGTCAGCTTCCTGTTCGGTCCGGACGAGCCCCTGCGCGAGGGGGTGGAGCAGACCGCCGCCGAGTTCGAGCAGTCCACCGAGCGCCACTGGCGCGAATGGGTGCGGCGCCTGGCGCTGCCGCTGGAGTGGCAGGACGCGGTGATCCGCGCCGCCATCACGCTCAAGCTGTGCAGCTTCGAGGAGACCGGCGCCATCGTCGCCGCGCTCACCACCAGCATCCCCGAGGCGCCCGGCACGCAGCGCAACTGGGACTACCGCTACTGCTGGCTGCGCGACGCCTTCTTCGTGGTGCGCGCGCTCAACCGCCTGGCGGAAGTGGAGACGATGGAGCACTACCTGCGCTACCTCGCCAACCTCATCGTCGAGCCGGAGGCGGCGGAGCACCTGCAGCCGGTATTCGGCATCGGCCGCGAGCGCGCGCTGACCGAGTACGAGGCGCCGCACCTGGCCGGCTACCGCGGCATGGGGCCGGTGCGCGTCGGCAACCAGGCCTGCGAGCACCGCCAGCACGACGTCTACGGCAACGTGGTGCTGGCCTACACCCAGGCCTTCTTCGACCGCCGCCTGCTGCGCCCGGCCGGCGGCGTGGAGTTCGCGCGGCTGGAGCGTATGGGCGAGTGCGCCTGGGCGGTGCACAACACGCCGGACGCCGGCATGTGGGAGCTGCGCAGCCGCGCCCGCGTCCATACCTCCTCGGCGCTGATGTGCTGGGCCGCCTGCGACCGCCTCGGCCGCATCGCGGCGCACCTGGGCCTGGCCGACCGCGCCGGCCTGTGGCGCGAGCGCGCCACCGGCATCCGCCGCGTCATCGAGAGCAAGGCCTGGAATCCCTCGCTCAACACCTTCACCGAGAGCTTCGGCGGCGGCGACGTCGAAGCCGGGCTGCTGCTGATCGGCGAGGTCGGCTTCCTGCCGCCGCAGGACCCGCGCTACGTCGCCACCGTGGCGGCGGTCGAGCGGCATCTCCGCCGCGGCGACTTCCTGTTCCGCTACCACGCCGCAGACGATTTCGGCGAACCGGAGACCGCCTTCAATATCTGCACCTTCTGGTACATCGACGCCCTGATCCGGCTGGAACGCCGCGACGAGGCGCGCGAGCTGTTCGAGCGCTGGCTGGCGCGGCGCAACCACCTCGGCCTGCTGTCCGAGGACCTGCACCCGGTCAGCGGCGAGCTATGGGGCAATTATCCGCAGACCTACTCCATGGTCGGCATCATCATCGTCGCCACGCGCCTTTCGCGGCCATGGTCGGAGGCGGCATGAGACTTCCAGTATCACGCGGTGCGAAATGGACTGCCGGTCTCCTGCCGGCGCCGCCTCGCGACGCTGCGATCCCGGTGCTGCGCACGGGGCCCTTCCACACCGCGCGCGCCGCGCGCCGAGCGCCATGAGCCGCATCGTCGCTGTCTCCAACCGGGTCGGGCCGATCCGCGGCGCCGCCCGCGCCGGCGGCCTGGCGGTGGCGCTGATCGAGGCGCTGCGCCAATCCAAGGGGCTGTGGTTCGGCTGGAGCGGCCGCACCGCCGACGCCGAAGGCAGCGCACGCCTGGACCGTGCCGGCCCGTTCGAGGTCGCCACCATCAACCTGACCCGCGCCGAGCACGAGGACTACTACAACGGCTTCGCCAACCAGTGCCTGTGGCCGCTGTTCCACTACCGCATCGACCTCACCACCTACGACCGCCAGTTCTACGAGGGCTACCAGCGGGTCAATGTCCGCTTCGCCCGCGCGCTGCAGCCGCTGCTGCGCGACGACGACCGCATCTGGGTGCACGACTACCACCTGATCCCCTGCGGCCAGTCCCTGCGCGACATGGGCTGCCGCCAGCCGATGGGCTTCTTCCTGCACATCCCCTTCCCCTCGCGCGAGGTGCTGCTGACCCTGCCGCACCACGAGCAGCTGATCCGCTCGCTGCTGGCCTACGACCTGGTCGGCTTCCAGACCCAGCGCGACTGCGAGCGCTTCTTCGACTACGCCGCCAACGAAATCCCCGGCGCCGAGGTGCGCGGCAACCTGCTGCGCGCGGGCGGGCGGCAGGTGCGGGTGGAGGCGTTCCCGATCGGCATCGACGCCCAGGCCTATGCCGGCTTCGTCGACACCGAGGACGGCCAGCGCCAGTGGCTGCGCGCCCGCAACGCCCTGCGCGGGCGCCTGCAGATCATCGGCGTCGACCGGCTCGACTACACCAAGGGCATCCCCGAGCGCTTCGCCGCCTACGAGCGCCTGCTGGCCGACTATCCCGACTGCATCGGCCGGGTCGAATACCTGCAAATCGCCCCGCCGACGCGCGAGGGGGTGCCCGAGTACGACCTGATCCGCCAGCGCCTGGAGCAGGCCGCCTCGCAGATCAACGGCCGCTACGGCGAGGTGGACTGGACGCCGCTGCGCTACATCCACCGCACCCTGTCGCGGCGCGCCCTGGCCGGGCTGTACCGGGCCAGCAAGATCGGCCTGGTCACGCCGCTGCGCGACGGCATGAACCTGATCGCCAAGGAATATGTCGCCGCCCAGGACCCGCAGGACCCCGGCGTGCTGGTGCTGTCGCGCTTCGCCGGCGCCGCCGCCCAGATGGGGGCGGCGCTGATCGTCAATCCGTACGATACTGTAGGCGTCGCCGAAGCCCTGCAGACCGCGCGCTATATGAGCCTGGAAGAACGCCGCAACCGCCACACCGAGCTGATGGAGGGACTGCTGCGCGAGGACATCTCGCACTGGCGCGAGCGCTTCGTCTCCGAACTGCGCGCCGCCGCCATCCGACAGGCCGCATGAGCGCGGAAGCCGCCGCTTGATCCTGGTCGCCGACTTCGGCGGCACCAATGCCCGCGCCGCCCTGGCCTGGCTGGAGGGCGGCGGCATCGTGCTGGAGCGCGTCCACGCCGCGCCGCTGGCCGAGGGCCAGACCCCGGCGCACTGGCTGCGCGAATACTTCGTGGCCCAGGGCCGGCCGGCGCTGCGCAACGCCCTGGCCTGCGCCGCGGGCCCGGTCGAGACCGGCGCCGGCGGCCTGCGCCGCATCCGCTTCACCAACCGCCCGGCCGAGCTCGACACGCGCCTGCTGGCCCAGGCCTGCGGCAGCCGTCAGTCCGAGCTGCTCAACGACTTCGAGGCGGTGGCCCACTGCCTGCCCGCCCTGCAGCCGGCGGACCTGCACCTGCACGGCGGCATCCTCGGCGAGGGCACGCGCCTGGCCATCGGCGCCGGCACCGGCTTGGGCGTCGCCGCCTGGGTTCCCGGCGGCGTGGTGGTGGCGGGCGAGGGCGGCCACGCCCGCCTGGCGCCGGGCAACGCGCGCGAGGCGGCGCTGCTGGCGCGGCTGGCCGACCAGGAGGGGTTCGTCGCCGCCGAGGACCTGCTGTCCGGCCCCGGCCTGCTGCGCCTGCACCGCGTGCTGTGCGTCGAGGCCGGCCTGCCGCCCACCTGCCACGAGGCCGGCGAGGTCTGGCAGCAGTGGCTGGCCGGCAACGTCATCGCCCGCAATGCCGTGGCCCTGTTCACCACCCTGCTCGGCCGCTACGCCGGCGACCTGGCCCTGGCGTTCGGCGCCACCGGCGGCGTCTACCTGGCCGGCGGCATCGTGCCGCACTGGGGCGCGCACTTCGACATCGCCCGCTTCCGCGAGGGTTTCGAGGCCAAGGGCCGCTACCGCGACTACGCCGCGGCCATCGCCAGCGCCACGGTGCTGCACCCGCAGCCCGGCCTGCTCGGGCTGGCGATGCGCGGCCTGGCCAACGCCCGGAAGAAGTAGCGGCCTACTTCTTCGGCTGCTGCGCCGCGCTGAGCTCCGCGGCGAAGTCGTTGAACTCCTTCACCGCCGCATTGCTGGCGTCGCGGTTGGCCTTGGCGATGGCCTCGTGCTGGTCCACCACCTGCCGGCGCTGGCTGACGTAGGCGTCGACACAGCTCTGGTAGGTGTTGACCTGCGCCTGCAGCTCCTTGGCGTTCTTGATCTTGCCGGCGCCGTCGAGCTGGATCTGCGGCCGGAGGCACTGCGCCGGGGCGACGGTTTCGACGGCGGGCGGCGTGGCGGCCGCTGCGGGGTCGGCGGCAAAGGCGACCGGGGCCAGCGCCACGGCGGCGAGAAGCAGTTGTTTCATGCGGAAACTCTTCGTTGCGTAAAAAGAAGCCGGGCATGGCGCCCGGCCGTCGGGGTGGACCGAGGATACGGCGGCTCAGGCCTTGCCGGCCAGCTGCGCCACGATCGCCGGGTTCTCCAGGGTCGACACGTCCTGGGTGATCTCCTCGCCCTTGGCGATGGAGCGCAGCAGGCGCCGCATGATCTTGCCGGAGCGGGTCTTGGGCAGGTTGTCGGCGAAGCGGATGTCGTCGGGCTTGGCGATCGGGCCCATGCTCTTGGCCACGAAATCCTTCAGCTCCTTGGCCAGCTTGTCCGCCTCCTCGCCGGTGGGGCGCTGGCCGCGGCAGATGACGAAGGCGCAGATCGCCTCGCCCTTGATCTCGTGCGGGCGGCCCACCACCGCCGCCTCGGCCACCCGCGGATGCGCCACCAGGGCCGACTCCACCTCCATCGTGCCGAGGCGGTGGCCGGCGACCTTGAGCACGTCGTCCATGCGGCCGAGGATCCAGTAGTAGCCGTCCTTGTCGCGGTGGGCGGAATCGCCGGCGACGTAGTACTTGTTGTTGAACTGGCTCCAGTAGGTCTTGACGTAGCGCTCGTTGTCGCCCCAGATGGTGCGCAGCATCGACGGCCAGGGCTTGGTGATGACCAGGTAGCCGCCCTGCTCGGGCGTGTTCACCGGGTCGCCCGATTCGTCGACGATGGCGGCGAAGATGCCGGGAATCGGCTGGGTGCAGGAGCCGGGCTTGAGCGGGGTGGCGCCGGGCAGCGGCGCCATCATGGTCGCGCCGGTCTCGGTCTGCCACCAGGTGTCGACGATCGGCAGCTTGTCCTTGCCGATGACGTGGTGGTACCAGATCCAGGCCTCGGGGTTGATCGGCTCGCCGACGCTGCCGAGCAGGCGCAGCCTGGACAGGTCGTAGCTGTTGGGGAACTGCTCGCCCATCTTCATCAGGGCGCGGATCGCGGTCGGCGCGGTGTAGAAGATGGTCACGCCGTGGTTCTGGCAGATCTTCCAGAAGCGGCCGGCGTCGGGCGTCATCGGCCCGCCCTCGTACATGACGATGGTGGTGCCGTTGGACAGCGGCCCGTAGCAGACGTAGCTGTGGCCGGTGACCCAGCCGACGTCGGCGGTGCACCAGAACACGTCGTCCTCGCGCGTGTCGAACAGCCACTGGGTGGTGATGTGCGCGCCGAGCAGGTAGCCGGCGCTGGAGTGCTGGATGCCCTTGGGCTTGCCGGTCGAGCCGGAGGTGTAGAGCAGGTACAGCGGGTGCTCGGCCTCGACCCACTCCGGCTCGCATTCGGCGCCGGCCTTGGCGGCGAGGTCCTGCCACGACAGGTCGCGGCCGTCCTTCCAGTCGATCTTGTTGCCGGCGTGCTTGTGGACCAGCACCTTCTCGACCGTCTTGCAGCCCTGTGACAGCGCCTCGTCCACCGCCTTCTTCAGCTCCACCACGTGGCCGGCGCGGTGCGCGCCGTCGGCGGTGATGACCAGGCGCGCGCCGGCGTCCTCGACACGGTCCTTCACCGACTGCGCCGAGAAGCCGCCGAACACCACCGAGTGCACGGCGCCGATGCGGGCGCAGGCCTGCATCGCGATCACCGCCACCGGCGCCATCGGCAGGTAGATCACCACGCGGTCGCCTTTGCCGATGCCCAGCGACTTGAGCACGTTGGCGAGGCGGCAGACCTCGCCGTGCAGCTGCCTGAAGGTCAGCACCGTGACTTCGCCGGCCTCGCTCTCATAGCGGATCGCGGCCTTGTCGCCGCGCTGGGCCAGGTGGCGGTCGATGCAGTTGTGCGACACGTTGAGCGTGCCGTCGGTGAACCAGCCGTAGTTCGGCGCCCGGCTGTCGTCGAGCGCGACGCTGAAGGGCTTTTTCCACGCCAGCTCCTGCCTGGCCAGGCCGGCCCAGAAGCCGACGGAATCCCGCTCGGCGGCGGCGCGCAGCTCGGCCAGGCGGGCGGGGGTGATGCGGGCTTTGGCGGTAAAGCCGGCGTCCGGGGGGAAGACGCGGGTTTCGCCGAGTACCGATTGGATGTTGTTGTTATCGCTCATGGTGCGTTCCTCGAAGCCGTGGTCTGTCGCCGGGCTGCCGGTCTCCGCGCCGTGGTCGTCGCGCCGGATGGGCGGCAGCAGCCTTTCGATGATACGCGAGCGGGCGCGTTCCATCATCGTGACTTTGGTCGTAGCCGCGCGCGCCGGAATCGGCGGACGAACCAAAAAAAAGCCCCGGCCAAGGCCGGGGCGGGAGGAGGGGTCGTTATGGTGCGGCTTTATCCAAGCTGCGACAGGGACGCGCCGCGGGTTTCCCGGAGGAACAGGGTGCCGATCACCAGCGTCATCAGGGCCACGCCGATCGGATAGAGCAGGCCGTGGTAGATGTCGCCGTTGGCCGCCACCATGGCGAAGGCGATCGAGGGCACGAAGCCGCCGAACCAGCCGTTGCCGATGTGATAGGGCAGGGACATCGAGGTGTAGCGGATGCGGGTGGGGAACAGCTCCACCAGCCAGGCCGCGATCGGACCGTAGACCATGGTCACGTACAGCACCAGCACCCACAGCAGCGCCGTCACCATGGTCTGGTTGACCGCGGCCGGGTCGGCCTTCTTCGGGTAGCCGGCGGCGGCGAGGGCGTCGCCGACCTTCTTGGCGAAGTCGGCCTGGGCCGCCTTGAAGGTGGCAGCGTCCATCGCGGTGCCGTCGAAAGAGTCGATGACGGTGCTGCCCACCTTGATCTGCGCGGCGCCGGCCGGGCCGGCTTCGTTGGCGTAGGAGATGGCGTTCTTGGCCAGGAAGCTCTTGGCCACGTCGCAGGCGCCCTTGAACACCTTCTTGCCAATCGGATCGAACTGGAAGCTGCACTCGTCGGGGTTGGCCACCACCGTCACCGGGGCGCCGGCCGCGGCCGTTTCCAGCGCCGGATTGCCGTAGTGGGTCAAGCCCTTGAAGATCGGCAGGTAGGTGACCGCGGCGATCAGGCAGCCGGCCATGATGATCTTCTTGCGGCCGATCCGGTCGGAGAGCCAGCCGAACACCACGAAGAACGGCGTGGCCAGGGCCAGCGCCACGGCCATCATGATGTTGGCGCTGGTCGGGTCGATCTTCAGGGTCGTGGTCAGGAAGAACAGGGCATAGAATTGGCCGGTGTACCAGACCACCGCCTGGCCGGCGGTGGCGCCGAGCAGGGCCAGGATCACGATCTTCAGGTTGCTCCACTGGCCGAAGGCCTCGGACAGCGGCGCCTTGGACTGCTTGCCCTCCGCCTTCATCTGCTGGAACAGCGGCGATTCGTTCAGCTGCAGGCGGATGTAGACCGAGATCGCCAGCAGCAGCGAGGACACCAGGAACGGAATGCGCCAGCCCCAGGTGTCGAACTGCTCCTTCAGGCTCAGGCGGCAGGCCAGGATCACCAGCAACGACAGGAACAGCCCGCCGGTGGCGGTGATCTGGATGTAGCTGGTGCTGTAGCCGCGGTTCTCGTCGGTGGCGTGCTCGGCGACATAGGTCGCGGCGCCGCCGTACTCGCCGCCCAGGGCCAGGCCCTGCAGCAGGCGCAGGCCGATCAGGATGATCGGCGCCGCGCCGCCGATGCTGGCGTAGCTGGGCAGCACGCCCACCAGGAAGGTGGACAGGCCCATGATGACGATGGTGACGAGAAAGGTGTACTTGCGGCCCACCAGGTCGCCCAGGCGGCCGAACACCAGGGCGCCGAACGGGCGCACGAAGAAGCCGGCGGCGAAGGCCAGCAGGGCCGCGATGTAGGCGCTGGTCTCGTTGAGGCCGGAGAAGAACTGCTTGGCGATGATCGCCGCCAGCGAGCCGTAGAGGTAGAAGTCGTACCACTCGAACACGGTGCCGAGCGAGGACGCGAAGATCACGCGGCGCATGCCGGTCCCCGCCGGAATGACGTTGCGCCGCATCGTGGCGGCGGACGGACTGCTCATGGTTCTCCCCCTGGGTGATGGCCAGCTTGCACGGACTGTAGCCAGTGGCGGCTGTCACATGAAACACGACTTTGGTCTGAGAGCGGCACCGGCTGCGGGATTTGCTCTACTCTTGGGCATCAGTCACCTCCCCCTCCCGGGAAGGGAAGGATTCAGAGCGATTCGATGCTCCACAGCTGGGCCTTATTCCTCGTCTCGGCGCTCTACGTGGCGCTGCTGTTCGCCATCGCCTACTGGGGCGACCGGCGGGTGGCGCGCGGCCAGGCGCCGGCGCGCAAGCCCTGGGTCTACAGCCTGGCCCTGGGCGTGTACTGCACCTCCTGGACCTTCTACGGCGCGGTCGGCCGGGCGGTGGAGAGCGGCTGGGATTTCCTGCCGATCTACCTCGGTCCGATCCTGGTGTTCGGGCTGGGGCACGGCCTGGTACGGCGCATCGTCGAGGTCAGCAAGCGCCACAACATCACCTCCATCGCCGACTTCATCGGCGCCCGCTACGGCCGCCACCAGCCGCTCGGCACCCTGGTGGCGCTGGTCGCCCTGGTCGGGGTGCTGCCGTACATCGCGCTGCAACTCAAGGCGGTCAGCGCCAGCTTCGCCGTGCTGGTGCAGCCGGCGGCCGGCGGCGCGCTGCCCGACACCGCCCTGCTGATGGCGGCGATGCTGGCCCTGTTCGCCATCCTGTTCGGCACCCGCCAGGTGGTCAGCAGCGAGAACCATCACGGCATGGTCCTGGCCATCGCCTTCGAGTCGGTGGTCAAGCTGGTGGCCTTCGTCGCCGTCGGCCTGTACATCACCTACGGCCTGTTCCAGGGCTTCGCCGATGCCTACGGCAAGGCCCTGGCCCTGCCCCAGGTCAGCGGCGTGCTCGGCGACGGCGGCTGGCAGCTCGGCTTCCTGACCCAGACCGTGCTGGCGATGTCGGCGGTGCTGTGCCTGCCGCGCCAGTTCCACGTCGCGGTGGTGGAGAGCACCGCCCCGGCCGACCTGCGCAGCGCGCGCTGGCTGTTCCCGGCCTACCTCGCCCTGATCAGCCTGTTCGTGCTGCCGATCGCCGCCGCCGGCCTGCGCGCGTTCCCGCGCGAGGAGGTGATCGGCGACAGCTTCGTGCTGGCCCTGCCGCTGGCCGGCGGCCACGGCGGGCTGGCGTTGATGGCGTACCTGGGTGGCTTCTCCGCCGCGACCAGCATGGTGATCGTCGCCACCATCGCGCTGGCGACGATGCTGTGCAACGAGGTGGTGATGCCGCTGCTGCTGCGCGCACCGTCGCTGGGCCTGGCGCGCCGGCCGGACCTGTCCTCGCTGCTCAAGGCGATCCGCCGCATCGCCATCGTGCTGATCGTGACGCTGGCCTATCTCTATTACCGCCTGTTCATCGGTCCCGGCACCCTGGCGCACATCGGCCTGCTGTCGTTCTCGGCGGTGCTGCTGTTCGCGCCCGGCCTGGTCGGCGGCGTGCTGTGGCGGCGCGGCAGCTACGCCGGCACCGTGGCCGGGCTCGCCGCCGGCTTCGCCGTCTGGCTCTATACCCTGCTGCTGCCGACCCTGCTCGGCGAGGACAGCGGCTCGGCCCTGCTGCGCGACGGCCCCTTCGGCGCGGCCTGGCTGCGGCCGCAGGCGCTGTTCGGCGTGCAGGGCCTGGACCTGCTGACCCACGGCACGCTGTGGAGCCTGGCGGTGAACCTGGCCTGCTACGTCGGCGTGCCGCTGCTGGCGGCGCCGCGCCTGCGCGAGCGGCTGCAGGCGGTGCGCTTCCTCGGCGACGCCGAGCCGCAGCAGGTCTACGCCGACCGCGCCCTGCCGCGCATCAACGCCACCGTGGGCGACCTGCGCGAGCTGCTGGAGCGCTTCTTCGAGCCGGGGCGGGTGCAGCAGTTCTTCCGCGAATACGCCGACAGCGCCGGCGGCGCGCCGCTGGTGCACAACGACCGCGCCGAGCCGGGCCTGGCCCGCTACACCGAGCGCCTGCTGGTCGGCGCGCTCGGCGCCGCCTCGGCGCGCCTGATCATGGCCTCGACCCTGCGCGGCCGCGACATGCAGCCCGAGGACGTGGTGCGCCTGCTCGACGAGACCTCGCACGCCATCCAGTTCAACCGCGAGCTGCTGCGCGCCGCGCTGGAACACCTGCCGCAGGGCATCTCGGTGGTCGACAAGGACCTGCGCCTGGTGGCCTGGAACCGGCGTTACGTCGAGCTGCTCGACTACCCCGAAGGCCTGATCAGCATGGGCCGGCCGATCGAGGAGGTGTTCCGCTACAACGGCCAGCGCGGCCTGCTCGGCGGCGGCGAGGGCGGCGACACCGAGGAGATGATCGCGCGGCGCCTGGCGCACATGCGCGCCGGCCATGCCTACACCCGCGAGCGCACGCTGCCCAACGGCACGGTCATCGAGACGCGCGGCAATCCCATGCCCGGCGGCGGCTTCGTCACCAGCTACTTCGACGTCACCGCCTACAAGCGCGCCCAGGACTCCCTGCGCGAGATCAACGAGACCCTGGAGACGCGCGTCGCCGAGCGCACCCGCGAGCTGACCGCGCTCAACGCCGCGCTGGCCGAGGCCGGCTTCGCCGCCGAGCGCGCCAACCAGGCCAAGACCCGCTTCCTCGCCGCCGCCTCGCACGACCTGGTGCAGCCGATGAACGCGGCGCGGCTGTTCGTCTCCTCGCTCGACCGGCGCGGCCTGCCGCCGTCCACCGCCGCGCTGATCGGCCAGGTCGAGAACTCGCTCACCGCGGCCGAGTCCCTGCTCGCCAGCCTGCTCGACATCTCGCGCCTCGACGCCGGCGCGCAGGAGGCGCACCCCGAGCACTTCGAGCTGTCGCGCGTGCTCGAGCCGCTGGCCGCCGAGTTCCGCGTCCTGGCCGAAACGCGCGGCCTGGCGCTGCGCGCCGTGCCCAGCCGCGCCGTGGCGCTGAGCGACCCGCGCCTGCTGCGCCGCGTGCTGCAGAACTTCCTCTCCAACGCCGTGCGCTACACCCGCCGCGGCCGCATCGTGCTCGGCTGCCGCCGCGTGAACGGCGCCGTGCGCATCGAGGTGTGGGACTCCGGGCCGGGCATTCCCGCCGACAAGCAGCGCGAGATCTTCGAGGAATTCCGCCGCCTCGACGCCGAGGACGCCGGCGGCGAGCGCGGCCTCGGCCTGGGCCTGGCCATCGCCGAGCGCATCGCCCAGCGCCTCGGCCACCGCCTGTCGCTGCGCTCCTGGCCCGGCCGCGGCAGCGTCTTCGCCATCACCGTGCCGCTGGGCGAGAGGGCCCGCGTCGCCCCGCCGCCGCGCCCGGAGATCCGCCGCAGCAGCGACCGCATCGCCGGCGCCACCGTGCTGTGCCTGGACAACGAGCCGGCGGTGCTGGCCGGCATGGAGGCCCTGCTCGGCAACTGGGGCTGCCGCGTCATCGGCGTGCGCGACCGCAATGCCGCGCTGGCCGCCGCCGCGCAGCACGAGGCGCCCGACCTGCTGCTGATGGACTACCACCTCGACGGCGGCGTCAACGGCATCGAGGTGGCGGAGGAATTGCGCCGGCGCTGGAGCGTGGACATGCCGGTGCTGGTGATTACCGCCGATCATACCCAGCAGGCGCGCGAGGCGGCGGCGGCGCGCGGCTTTACCCTGCTGCCCAAGCCGGTCAAGCCGGCGGCGTTGCGGGCCTTGATGGGGAGGTTGCTGGCGGCGCGGGAGCGGGCGGTGAAGCTGGCGAGTTAGCGGTCCGCACTCGACTCATTATTCCCGCGAAAGCGAGTCCAACTGTTGCCGTCATCCTTGCGCAGCGAAGGATCTGGTGCCGCACCTGTCCTGAAAAGCGTCACGCCGGCGTCTGCCTTCCCGTAATGAGGTCGTGCGTTTCGCCTACAGGCGAGTTACGTTTGGCCGCAGCGTCAAAAAGCGCCGCCCCGGGTTAACGCGCGTCTATGTGGGTGGCGACTTGGACATCCTTCTGGAAGATGATCCAAGTACCCTGGAGTTCTTGGAGGCAAAATATTGACATCGACTACTAGCGAGCAATGGACGGCTGTCGGCCGTAAGGCCGCAGCGCGTGACTTTCAGGCAGTCTAATGCCATGGCTAGGTACTTGGGCATTGCCGCACTGCTTGCCATCCTTTGGTTCCGTCGATAGCTACGGACCGGTGGCTTACACGCCGAATCGGAGGGCGGCACAGGCTTGCTGATACTGCTTCCGATACAGGTAGTGGTTGCTGCTCTGATGCATATACCGCCGACCGGATCAGGCTTCGTAATCCCGCTGGGTTGGTTCTCGTTAGCACCGTCCTGGCAAGTGCTGGCGGCGTGCTACTGGTTGTCCTTCGATACAGGGCAGGCCGAGCAAAACGAGCGAATGTGACTCAAGACGGCCGCCGCCGCAGTATCGCGGGAAGCAGGGCTCGCAGCTTTGCATACGATGCTCTGGGCAATCTGAAAACTGCGACCGGTTGGAATGGCAATCGCAGCTATGGCTACGATGGGCTCAATCGTCTCAGCACTCTGACCAATGCCGGTGTCACCACGGGCTATGCATACAATGGGCTGGGCCAGCGGGCGCAGAAGTCGGGATCGGTAGCATATACCTATGTCTATACGCCCGATGGCGCTCTGCTGGGGGAGACCTCGAACGGTGGGACCAGTCTGACGACCGGCTACATCTGGCTGGGATCAACGCCGGTAGGTCTGATTCGCGGCGGCACGGTGTACTACATTCATGACGATCATCTGAGTCGGCCCGACACTGTAACCAACTCTAGTGGCAGTATTGTGTGGCAGGCGCAAAATACGGCATTTGATCGGACGGTTACTACGAACGGCATCGGTGGCCTCAATATCGGATTCCCAGGCCAGTATCCGATTGGGCTCGCTGGCGGCCTCAACACATACTTGTACGCCGGAGGTAATCCCATCCTAATGATTGATCCAATGGGCCTGAGCTTTGGATCTGCAGCAGGTTGTTTTGCGAAGGGTGCGGCCGTCGGTGCTGTGGGAGCGGTGGTAGTTGGCGTAGTCGCTGTCGGGGCCGTGACTATCGGGGCTCCAGTTGCCGTTGTCACCGCGGCCCTGGGAGGATTGGCTATCGTAGGAGGTGTAGTCACTGGAGCCAATATTGGCCTCGGGGTAGCTAATGGCAACTGGGACAGCGTTGCCTACAACGCCGGAGCAGCCGTTGGCGGTTTTGCAGCGGGAGGCGCTGGAGGACGAGCAATTGCAGAGGGTGTAAACGGAGTGCCAAGCCCGCCTTGGAGTCTCGGATCAGATGCGGCGCAAGGATACAACTCATCCCTCGGCAGCATCGGCCAATGGCTGGGTACTGGCCCCAATCCAGGAAGTGCGGCTGCGACTGCTGGAGCCGCAGGAGCAGGTGCGGCCTCCGCTTCGGGCTGCGGGTGCGGATCATGACCAGTCGTAGCAACGGCCCAGGTTTTCCTGACCAGCCGCGCCTATCGTTGTGGGATGCGCTGACAGTGCTTAGTGGGGCAGTGGCTCTGGGTAATGCCTGGGTGGCTGCCAAGATATTGGGTGGGAGCTTTTGGATTACCGCAGCAGCTCTGTTGTCGGGCTGTTTAGTCGGGGCGGGTTGTATTTGGCTAGTCAGAGCATTCGGGCGAATGTTGATGGGCGCCAATTCAAGTAGTGGCGCAGGAAATATGATCTCGCCGCGTATGGCAGCGGTTGCCTATGCTGTTGCGGCGCTCTGGCTTATTGCCTCCGGGCTACTTGGCTACCAAATCACCGCTAAAGTTCTTCCACTGCTTATCTCCCACTGAAATGGTTAAGCCAGGTGTTTCGTTCCAAGTGGTCCCACATTGCAATTCGCCCTCGGCCGGAGCATCCTCTAGTCAAAGCAGCTTTCGGATCGGGAAGCGCTGCGGCCGTAGGGCTCGATCTTCGTTTTATACATTGGCGCAGGCCTCTTCGGCGCAAGCTCCCTGGAGCTTGAGCTGAAAAGGCTTCTCCCTGGCGACGAGGGCATCGTCGCGCCCCGCCTGCTTTCGCAGATGACAGCCAAAGTGGATCCCCGCCTTCGCGGGTATGACGAGTCAACGAAAGGGACAGAACACTCCCTCGATACGCGCTGCTTCGCGGCGCACTCGCGACGAACGGGTGGCGTTACAGGAGAAAAACTGGATTCCTTCACAGGAATGACGAGTCAAGACCTGCGGCTTCAGTCCTTCTTCAACGGCTCCACCACATACAGCGGCCACTTGCTCGGCACCCCCTTCAGCTCGTGGATGCCGCGATCCTTGAACCGGTAGCGCGAGCCGATCAGCACGTCGCGCACGGTGCGCGACACCAGCACGTCGCCGCCGCGCGCCATGCCCAGCACCCGCGCCCCGATGTGCACGGCGGTGCCGCCGACGCGGCCGTCCTCGCGCAGCTCCAGCTCGCCGATGTGCAGGCCGGCGCGGATCTTGATCTTCGGCTTCAGCTCCTTCAGCTCCTCGTGCATGGCGTGGGCGCAGTCGATGGCGCTGCCGGGGGTGGGGAAGGTCGACAGCGCGCCGTCGCCGGCGGAGTCCACCAGGCGGCCGCCGTGGCGCTCGATCTGGCTGCGCACGACGCGGTCGTGGCGGTCGAGCAGTTCGCGCCAGGCGGCGTCGCCGATCTTCGCGGCGAGCCGGGCCGAGTCGACGATGTCGGTGAACAGGATGGTGGCCAGCATGCGCTCGGGCTGGGCGCCGCGGCGCTGGCCGGTGATGAATTCCTCGAACAGGCCCAGCGCCTGCTCGCCGCTGTCCCAGGCGAGGTCGCCGTCGGCGCCGGGCAGCTCGACGTACTTCGCGCCGGCGATGTGGTCGGCGATGTAGCGCGACTGCGCGGCGGTGAACACCTTCGCCTCGCGCCGGCCGAGCACCAGCGTCGGCACGCGCACCTTGGGCAGCACCGGGCGCGCGTCGATCAGCAGGCTTTCGCGCAGGTTGTCCACCACCTCGCGCGGCGAGGCCATGGCGCGCTGGAACTTGGCATACCAGCGCATCAGCGCCGGGTTGTTGGCCTGGCTCGGGATCCACAGCGCGGCGAATTCCTCGCTGCCCCACTTCTCCGTCATCATCTGCAGCAGCTGCCGGCTGGCTTCCGGCGAGTGCCCCTGCGGATAATCCTTGGCCTGCGGCAGGCGGGCGGTGGTGCACGCCATGACCAGGCCGGAGCAGCGTTGGGGATGCCGTTCCACGAACTTGAGGATCAGCGGGCCGGCGTCGACCACACCGGCCAGTACCGGCGCCTGCGCCCCGGTGGCGTCGAGCACGGCGAGCAGGTCCTGCCCCCAGTGCTCCTCGATGGAACCGCCGTCGGCCGGGCGCGGGTCGGACACGCCGGAGCCGCGGCGGTCGAAGCGGATCAGGCGGCAGAACGCGGCGATGCGGCGGTTGAACCGGGCGAAGGTCGGCTCCTCCATCTGCAGGTCGAGATGGCTCCACAGGCCGCTGGTGAAGACCACGTCGCGCGGCCCTTCGCCGAGCACCTGGTAGGCGACGCGGTCCTCGCCGACCCTGGTGAATCTGGTTTCCGGTTGATTCAACGGCTTTTTCCGCCTGTTCTGGTCTGACCGTATCGTAGCTGTGCCGGACGGTCCCTGTCCCGCGGGCGTATCATTGCGGCCCCGGCCGGCCCTTTGCCGCCGCGCTTCCCTTCGCCATGTCCCGTATCGCCGCTCCCGGCGCCATCCGCGTTGAAACGCGCGCCAACCTCCGCCTGGCGCTGCCGCTGATCGCCGCGCAGCTGGCCGGTGTCGGCATGACCACCATCGACACCATCTTCGCCGGCCGCCTCGGCCCGCAGACGCTTGCGGCGGTGGCGGTGGGCGCGAACTTCAGCGTGATCCTGCTGGTGCTGTTCATGGGGGTCTACATGGCCTGCTCGCCGGTGATCGCCCACATGGTCGGCGCGGCGCGCGCGCCGGCCGACATCGGCGCCTTCATCCGCCGCGCGCTGCGCTTCGCCTGGCTCGGCGGCGCGCTGTGGGTGCTGTCGCTTAACCTGCTGGCCGGGCCGGCGCTGCGCCTGCTTGGCCTGGCGCCGGACACCACCGGCCTGGCGATCCTGTTCGTGCGCACCCTGTCGGGCAGCGGCCTGGGCATGAGCCTGTGGTTCACCCTGCGCTTCTGCGCCGAGGGCCTGGGCCAGGTGCGGCCGATCCTCTACGCCGGCGTCGCCGGCCTGCTCTGCAACGCGCTGCTCGACTGGCTGCTGCTGTTCGGCCACTTCGGCATGCCGCGGCTGGGCGCGCCCGGCTGCGGCGTCGCCACCACCGCGTCGAGCCTGGTGATGGCGGGCGTGCTGTACGCGCAGTTCCGCCTGCGCCGCGGCTTGCGCGAGCCGCTGGAGGCTTCGCGCCACGGCGCCGGCTGCAGCGAGGGGCCGCGCGAGATCCTGCACATCGGACTGCCGATCGGCCTGATCCTGCTGGCCGAGGCCGGCCTGTTCGTGCTCACCGCGATGCTGATGGCGCGCTTCGGCGAAACCACCGTGGCCGCCTACCAGGTGGCGATCAACTTCGCCTCGGTGGTGTTCATGATCCCGGTCGGCATCGCCCTGGCCACCACCGTCCGGGTGGGCCACGCCGCCGGCGCCGGCGAGCACCAGGCGGCGCGCTTCCGCGGCTTCGTCGGCATGGGCCTGGGCCTGGGCAACGCCGCCTCCAACGCCGCCATCATGACCCTGTTCAGCGGCGCCATCGCCGCGTTCTACACCGAGGACGCGGGCATCGCCGCCGAGGCTGCGCACTACCTGCTGCTGGCCGCCTTCTTCCAGTTCTTCGACGGCCTGCAGTCCACCGCCAACGGCGCGCTGCGCGGCGTCAAGGACACGCGCCTGCCGATGCTGATCACGCTGGTTTCGTACTGGCTCATCGGCCTGCCGGTGGCGTGGTGGCTGGCGTTCCGCATGGGCCAGGGCCCGGACGGCCTGTGGTGGGGACTGACCGCGGGGCTGGGCGCGGCCGCCGCCGGCCTGACCCTGCGCTACCGGCGCCAGACCGGCGCCGCCCGGGGCGGGGTTCGGTCTGAGCTTATGGCTTGATAATGCGCGTCAGAAGTGCACCATAGTCGTTCCCCTGAGAGGAGATATCGACATGGCACTGCAACTGGGCGACATCGCCCCCGATTTCGAGGCGGAAACCACCGCCGGCAGGATCAGGTTCCACGACTGGCTCGGCAATTCGTGGGGCGTGCTGTTCTCGCACCCGCGCGACTACACGCCGGTCTGCACCACCGAGCTGGGCTACACCGCCAAGCTCAAGCCGGAGTTCGAGAAGCGCGGCGTCAAGGTGATCGGCCTGTCGGTCGATCCGCTCGGCTCGCACGAAGGCTGGAGCAAGGACATCGCCGAGACCCAGGGCCACGCCGTCAACTTCCCGATGATCGCCGACGCCGACAAGAAGGTCTCCAACCTCTACGGCATGATCCACCCCAACGCCAGCGACACCACCACCGTGCGCTCGGTGTTCGTCATCGATCCGAACAAGAAGGTGCGCCTGACCATCACCTACCCGGCCTCCACCGGGCGCAACTTCGACGAGATCCTGCGCGTCATCGACTCGCTGCAGCTCACCGACAAGCACAAGGTGGCGACCCCGGTGAACTGGAAGCAGGGCGAGGACGTGATCATCGTGCCCTCGGTCAAGGACGAGGACGCGCAGAAGCTTTTCCCGCAGGGCTGGAAGACGCTCAAGCCCTATCTGCGCGTGGTGAAGCAGCCGAAGTAGAGCACCGGCGCCGCAGGCGCCGACCAAATCCCCTCTCCCGCGGGAGAGGGAAGGGCCGAGCGCGGAGCGCTTGGCGGCTGAGGGGCGCGCTTTCAGGCAGCCGCCCGGGTGTTGAGCGCGCCCCTCACCCCAACCCCTCTCCCGGACGGAGAGGGGTCACAATTCCTAGCTGCGCGGCTCCTTGACCGGCGCGCCCGCCGGCGCGGCGCTGGCGGCGGTCCGGCGGATGGCGGACAGGTCGCGCACCGCGCCGCGGTCGGCCGAGGTGGCCATCAGCGCGTAGGCCTGCAGGGCCAGCGATACGGCGCGCGTGCGGTTCTCCGGCTGCCAGGCCGCGGCGCCGCGCGCCAGCATCGCCTGGCGCCGCGCCGCCAGCTGCTCTTCGCTCACCGCCAGGCGGATGCTGCGCGCCGGGATGTCGATGGCGATGGTGTCGCCGTCCTCGACCAGGCCGATGAGGCCGCCGTCCGCCGCTTCCGGCGAGACGTGGCCGATCACCAGGCCGGAGGAACCGCCGGAGAAGCGGCCGTCGGTCAGCAGCGCGCACTGCTTGCCCAGCCCCTTGGACTTGATGTACGAGGTCGGGTAGAGCATTTCCTGCATGCCGGGGCCGCCGCGCGGACCTTCATAGCGGATGACGATGACGTCGCCGGGTTGCACCTGGTCGCCGAGGATGCCGTCGACGGCGTCCTCCTGGCTTTCGAACACGCGTGCGCGGCCAGTGAACTTGAGGATGCTCTCGTCGACGCCGGCGGTCTTGACGATGCAGCCGCGCTCGGCGACGTTGCCGTAGAGCACGGCGAGGCCGCCGTCCTGGCTGTAGGCGTGGGCGCGGTCGCGGATGCAGCCGTTGGCGCGGTCCAGGTCCAGCTTGTCGAAGCGGCGGCTCTGGCTGAAGGCGACCTGGGTCGGCACGCCGCCCGGCGCGGCGAGGAACAGCTGGTGCAGCGCCTCGCTGCGGTTGAGCAGCACGTCGTTGGCGTCGATCGCCGCGCGCAGCGAAGGCGCATGCACGCTGCCCACCGAGGTGTCGAGCAGCCCGGCGCGGTCCAGCTCGCCGAGGATGGCGTAGATGCCGCCGGCGCGGTGCACGTCCTCGATGTGGTACTTCTGCGAGGCCGGCGCCACCTTGCACAGGCACGGCACCTTGCGCGAGATGCGGTCGATGTCGGCCATGGTGAAGTCGACGCCCGCCTCCTGCGCCGCCGCCAGCAGGTGCAGCACCGTGTTGGTGGAGCCGCCCATGGCCACGTCCAGCGCCATCGCGTTGGCGAACGCGGCCTTGGTGGCGATGGAGCGCGGCAGCACGCTGGCGTCGTCGTCCTGGTACCAGCGCCGGCACAGCTCCACCACCAGGCGGCCGGCCCTGAGGAACAGCTCCTTGCGGTCGGCGTGGGTGGCGAGGATGGTGCCGTTGCCGGGCAGCGACAGGCCCAGCGCCTCGGTCAGGCAGTTCATCGAGTTGGCGGTGAACATGCCCGAGCAGGAGCCGCAGGTCGGGCAGGCCGAGCGCTCGACCGCCGCCACCTCCTCGTCCGACACGTTGATGTCGCCGGCCTGGATCATGGCGTCGATCAGGTCCAGCTTCACCACCTCGTCCTTGCCGTGCTTGGAGGCGATGACGCGGCCGGCTTCCATCGGGCCGCCGGAGACGAACACCACCGGCACGTTGAGCCGCATCGCCGCCAGCAGCATGCCCGGCGTGATCTTGTCGCAGTTGGAGATGCACACCATGGCGTCGGCGCAGTGCGCGTTGACCATGTATTCCACCGAATCGGCGATCAGCTCGCGCGAGGGCAGCGAGTAGAGCATGCCGCCGTGGCCCATGGCGATGCCGTCGTCGACGGCGATGGTGTTGAACTCCTTGGCCACGCCGCCGGCCGCCTCGATCTCGCGGGCGACCATCTGGCCGAGGTCCTTGAGGTGGACGTGGCCGGGGACGAACTGGGTGAAGGAGTTGACCACCGCGATGATCGGCTTGCCGAAGTCGCCGTCCTTCATGCCGGTGGCGCGCCACAGCGCGCGGGCCCCGGCCATGTTGCGGCCATGGGTGGAAGTGCGGGAGCGATAGTGCGGCATGGTGGGGGCCTGCGGGGTGAAAAAGTGCGTGGGATCAGCGATTTTACTCCGGATTGCCCGGCATGGCCCGGCCGGCGCGGCGCCGCCCCGGCCGGGCAGGCCGGCCGCCACGGCCGGCGCGCCGGGCACGGCGCATGCCGCGCCGGAGGCGGCCTGCGGTTCAGCCGAGTCCGAACAGCCGCCTGGCGTTGGCCGTGGTCTGCGCCGCCAGCGCCGCGGCGTCCTCGCCGCGGGCCTCGGCGACGCCTTTCAGCACCCACGGCAGGAAGGCCGGCTCGTTGCGCCGGTCCTTCGGCGCCGGCCTGATCGTGCGCGGCAGCAGGTACGGCGCGTCGGTCTCGATCAACAGGCGCTCCGCCGGGATGTGCCGCACCAGCCCGCGCAGGCCCAGGCCGCGGCGCTCGTCGCAGACCCAGCCGGTGATGCCGATGTAACAGTCGAGCGCGAGGTAGGCGTCCAGCGCCTCGCGGTTGTCGGTGAAGCAGTGCACCACGCAGCCGGGCACCGCCTTGCGGTAGTCGCGCAGGATGGCGTGGAAGTCGGCGTGCGCGTCGCGCTGGTGCAGGAACAGCGGCTTGTCGGCCTGCACCGCCAGGCCGAGCTGGGCGAGGAAGGCGCGGCGCTGCGCCTCGTGCGGCGAGTAGTTGCGGTTGTAGTCCAGGCCGCATTCGCCCAGCGCCACCACCTGCGGCTCGCGCGCCAGCTCGGCGATGCGCGCCGCCAGCGTCTCGTCCCAGTCGCCGGCGTGGTGCGGGTGCAGGCCGGCGGTGGCGTAAAGCCTGCCCGGATGGGCGCGCGCCAGCTGCAGCGCCTGCTCGTTGCTGGCGGCGCTGCTGCCGGTGACCAGGATCGCCTCGACGCCGGCGTCCCAGGCGCGTTGCAGCAGCGCCGCGCGGTCCGGGTCGAAGCTGTCGTGGGCGAGGTTGGCGCCGATGTCGATCAAGCGGGGGGTTCCTTACGGCGCGGCCGGCCGCGGCTCAGTTGCGCGAATTTTCCGGCGTCGGCGGCGCCGCCTGGTCGGCGGGCTCGACCAGGCATTCGTGGCGCCACAGCACCCGCTGCTCCACCGTGGCCTCCTGCCCCGGCGGCGGCGTCTCTTCCAGCATGTAGACCATCTTGAAGGTCTTCAGCGCCTGGCCGGCGGGATGGCTGGCGTTCCACTCCCGGCACAGGTATTTGCCGTACCAGTAGCGGTTCTGGGCGAAGCGCGCCAGCCACAGGTTTTCCCGGTACTTGTGCCAGCGGATGTTGGGATAGGTCTCGGCGATGTACTGCGGCTTGTCGTAGCCGACGCCGCTGCGCTCCGGCCGCAGCACGTCGAGCTGGGTGCCGTCGGCCAGCTCGCCGGGGAAGACGAACCAGCCGTCGTCGCGCGAGGGGGCGGGGGCGAACATGTTCCAGTACTGGTCCATCCGCACCAGGCGGAACGGCGGCGTCAGCGCGGCATAGAGGCCCTGCGGCAGCCAGCCGACCGAGCACAGGTTCCAGGCCAGCACCAGCAGCACCAGCGCCGCCGCGCCGGCCTGCGCCAGCCGCCGCCGCGCCGGCTCCTCCAGCACGCCGAGCCAGGCCACCGCCGACCCCGCCACCAGCAGCGCCGCCAGCACGCCGAAGGCGCCGGCGGCGAGGCCGCCCGGCAACAGCCCGCCCAGCAGCGCCTGCCAAACCTTGCCGGACACCGCCAGCAGCATGCCGGCGGCGACCAGGGCCATCGCGCCCGGCGCCGCCTCGAAGCGCTGCGCGCGCTCGGGCAGCAGCGCGGCGCTGAGCCCGCCGAAGGCGCCGCGATGGCGGCCGACGAAGTCGTAGACGGCGTTGCCGGCGGGCGCCAGCCAGGCGCCGGACAGCAGCCAGCCGAGCCAGGCGAACAGCGGCGAGCGGCGCAGCAGCAGCACGAAGGCGGGCCACTTCAGCGCGGCGCGGTCGTCATGGTCGATGATGACCCAGGAATAGTTGGCCTCGAGCAGGGCGCGGGCGCGGCCGTAATCCTGCGCCGGC
The DNA here is from genome assembly GCA_035651715.1 of Nevskia sp. Lineage (GTDB taxonomy): Bacteria > Pseudomonadota > Gammaproteobacteria > Nevskiales > Nevskiaceae > Nevskia. The sequence continues at coordinate 5,604 of DASRFD010000077.1, read as the reverse complement.
AGGATCTCGGCGCGCGGCAGTACCAGGAAGGTGCGGAGCAGGCGGCACATCTTCAGGCAGAAGCCGCAGTCGCGGTCGTAGTAGATGCGCAGCGGCAGCGCGCCGCGGCGGGCCTCGCGGCGCTGCGCGCGGCGGTCCAGCGCATCCCAGATCCAGCTGCCGGCGAAGGCGCTGAGCGAGGCCAGGCTGATAAAGGGGAAGGGGCCGAGCTTCAGGCACAGGAAGAAGCCCAGGTGCATGGCCATGAACAGCAGCATCAGCGCCAGGCGCAGCGGCCGGTTCAGCAGCGGCAGGAACATCAGCAGCGGCCCGAGCAGCTCGAGGAACCAGACGAAGTAGGTCAGGGCCAAGAGCAGGTCGGGGAACTGGCGCAGCCACACGCCCAGGGGCGTGGCGTACATGTCCAGCTGCAGCGCATACCAGACGGCGGTGCCGTTGGGCCACCACGCCGGGTCGTTCTTCAGCACCGCGCTGAAGAAGTACACCGACATCACCTGCAGCAGCAGCCCGGCCGAGGCCCAGGACAGGTGCTGGTTCTGCGCCGGCGGCGGCGCCGGGCTGAGCGTGGCGTCGACGCTCCAGCGCGCGCCCAGCGGCAGGAACAGGCTCCAGAACAGCAGGCAGCACAGCAGCACGTCGCCACCGATCAGCACCAGGCCGTTGCGGTTGAGCAGCGAAGCTTCCAGCACGAAGCACAGCACCGCTGCCAGGCGCGTGCGCCAGCCCAGGATCAGCATCAGCGCGGCCAGGGCTTCCATGCCCAGCAGCAGCAGCGCGAACCAGGTCTGGCCGTTGGCGGTATGCAGGCTCAGGCGCCAGGGATCGTTGAACAGCGCCAGCCAGGTGCGCGGCATCACCCCGGCGTCGCTGTAGAAGGCGCGCGCGTCGGGGATGCGCAGCAGCATGTCGGCCAGCAGCACCGCGCCCACACAGGCCCGGAACAGCGCCAGCGTGCGCAGGTCGATGCCGAACAGCTGCGGCAGGCGGGAGCGGAGCCAGTTCATCGGGAGGCGGGCATGGTTTGCCTCAGTTTAAATAAAAAGGGGAGCCGGAGGCTCCCCTTTTCGGTCCCGCGGACGGCTCACCGGCCGCCGAGGTCGCCCATCTGGCCGGTGCCGCCGTCGAGCCAGCGCTGGCGCTCGAAGTCGCGGTCCGCGTCGTAGCTGGTAGGGTTGTCGGCCAGGCCCAGCAGGCCGGTGCAGAGCAGGCCGGTGCAGTTGGAGCCGCCGCTGTTGGCGGGCTTGCCGTCGGGGCTGTCCTTGCCCTTGGTGGCGTCGTAGATCAGGTAACCGGCGCCGCCCAGGCCCACGGCCAGCAGGCTCCAGTCGAAGAAGTTCCAGCCCGAATCACCGCCACCGCCGCCGCCCGAGCTGTTGCCGGAGCCGCTGTCGTCCTGGTTCAGGCGCAGGTTGCGGCCGGCGAAGGGCAGGCCGTTGGCGCTGGCCAGGGTCTCGCCGCGGTTGTCGTGATCGAGCTGCAGCAGGGCCGGCAGCTGCATCCGCACGCCGTCGTTGCCCACGGCGTTGACGCGGCTGCCGTGGTCCAGGCGCAGGCCGTAATGCAGCGGCGCGGCGGTGGAATGCCGGTCGTGGCTGCCGAAGCCGTAGCTGAGATAGGCGCGCGCTTCCGGCTGGTCGCGGAACTGCTCCTGGTTGGTCGTGGCATCGGCCCAGACCGCCCCTACAGCACCGGCCGCGATGATGGCAACGAAAGTCTTACGCATCCTGTTCTCCCCGCGCATCAGGTGTTATGTAGTGCGCCCGGCACGCCCGGCGCTCGCTGCCGCACTATAAGGGGGGCCGCGCAAGGCTGACAAGCCCGTCGGGCGCGGCTACGGAACTGAACGACAAGGCGATTTGCCGGTCTAGGATGGATGCCGATGCGGGCCGCCGGCATCATTTGTAAGCCGCGCCGTGTCATGCTTGCCGCCGGATTCCGCCGTCACCGAAATTTTCCGCCGATGTCCGAGACTGTCGAACCCCTGGCTCCGGGCGAGTCCCGCTCTTTGCTTGTCGCCGGCCCGGCCGGCTGCATCGAAACCCTGCTCGCTGCGCCGCGCCGCGGCCCGACCGCCGTCTGCGTGGTCTGCCATCCGCATCCGCTTTACGGCGGGGCGATGAGCAACAAGGTCGTCTACAGCCTGGCGTCCTCGGCGCTGCAGGCCGGCGCGCTCACCGCCCGCTTCAACTTCCGCGGCGTCGGCAAGACCGAAGGCAGCTACGACCACGCCCGCGGCGAGACCGCCGACACCCTGGTGATGGTGGAATGGCTGCGCCGGCAGCTGCCGGGCGCGCCCCTGCTGCTGGCCGGCTTTTCCTTCGGCGCCTACGTCAGCCTGGCCGCCGCGGCCGCCGCCCGGCCGGCGCTGCAGCTGAGCGTCAGCGTGCCGCTGAGCGGCGACTACATCGACGGCGCCGGCCGGCCGGCGCATCCCGGCTGCCCCTGGCTGGCGGTGCACGGCACCGGCGACGACGTGGTCGACTACGCCCGCACACGCGCCGCCCTGCAGGAGTACGACCCGCCGCCGCGGCTGGTGACCCTGGAGGGGGCCGGGCACTTCTACCATGGCCGCCTTCCCGAGCTGCAGGAGGCGGTGCTGCCGTTCCTGCGGGAGCACCTGGCATGAAGGCGCGCGCATGGCTGTTGCTGGGCATGTGCGGCGCGGCCCTGGCCGCCCCCTCCGCCGAGCCCCCGGCGTTTTCCAGCGGCGGGCTCGACGGCTGGACCCCCGAGAGCATCCTCAACGAGAAAACCACGCAGTATGCGGTGGTCGAGGACGGCGGGGTCAAGGTGGTGCAGGCGCAGTGCGATGACAGCGCCTCGATGGTCGGCTGGGCCGGCACGGTCGACCTGAGCCAGACCCCGCTGCTGGCCTGGCGCTGGAAGATCGAGCACCTGTATCCGGGCCTGGACGAGCGGGTCAAGGGCGGCTCCGACTTCCCGGCGCGGATCTACGTGGTGACCGGCAAGCGCTGGCTGCCCTGGACTTTGCGCACCATCGAGTACGCCTGGTCCAACGGCGAGCACAAGGGCGAGTCCTGGCTCAGCCCTTATTCCGGCGCGATGGGCCAGGCGGTGATCGTGCCCGTGCGCAGCGGCGCCGACGGCGTCGGCGAATGGCAGGAGCAGCGGCGCGACGTCAAGGCCGACTTCAAGCAGTTCTTCAAGCTGGACCTGGACAAGATCGGCGCGGTGGCGCTGATGAGCGACTGCGACGACGCCCACGGCAAGGGACGCGCCTGGTTCGGCGATCTGCGCTTCATTCCGCCGCCGCCCCCGGGCAAGCCGGAATTCTCGGCGCTGCCCGAGGAGCACTGAGATGCTGGACCGTCTGCTGGGCCTGCTCGGCGGCGGCGCCCCCGCGGCGCGCGAGCAGCCTTCGGAGCAGCTGTCGGTGGCGCTGCTGCTGCTGGAGCTGGCCCGCTCCGACTTCGACTTCGCCGAGGTGGAGCAGGCGCGCATCCGCGAGCTGCTGGGGCGGCGCTACGGGCTGGGCCCGGAGCAGCTGCAGGACCTGATGGAGCGGGCGCAGGGCGCCGAGCGCGAGGCGGTGTCGCTCTACGACTACGTGCGCACCATCAACGAGCGCTTCGACCCGGCCGGCAAGTACCAGCTGATGGAGATGCTGTGGCAGGTGGCCTGGGCCGACGGCCGCCTCGATCCCCACGAGGAGCACCTGCTGCGCAAGCTGGCGGGACTGCTGTACGTGTCCGACGCCGACTACATCCGCGCCAAGCTGGCGGTGATGGAAGGCCCTAGCCGACCGGGGTGATGCCGGACGGCTTGCGCAGCTTGTACAGCGCGATTTCGCAGAACAGGCCCGGCAGCAGGCTGATCGCCACGCCGCGGCGGTGGGCCCGGTCCAGCAGCACCCGCTGCAGCACGTGCCAGCCGCACTTGCGGCACAGGTCCTCGAAGTCCGCCACCGTGCACAGGTGGATGTTCTCGGTGTTGAACCACTGCGAGGGCAGGGCCGGGGTGATCGGCATGCGCCCGTTCATGATCGACCAGCGCGCGCGCCAGTGGCCGAAGTTGGGAAAGGTCACGATCGCCTCGCGCCCGACCCGCAGCATTTCCGCCACCGCCAGGTCCGGCCGCGCCAGGGCCTGCAGCGCCTGGGTCATCACCACGTAGTCGAAGGACTGGTCGGCGAAGTCGCGCAGGCCCTCGTCGAGGTCGGCCTGGATCACGTTGACCCCGGAGGCGATGCAGGCGGCGACGTTGGCCGGGTCGATCTCCAGGCCGTAGCCGCGCACCTGCCGGGTCCGCGCCAGGTGCGACAGCAGCGCGCCGTTGCCGCAGCCGAGGTCGAGGATGCGGGAGTTGGGCTGGATCAGGTCGCCGATGAGGGCGAGGTCGGGGCGCAGGGTGGTCATGCTGTCATCCTAGCGCCTCGCTTGCGCGGGGAAAGCGGCCGCCCTCACGCCCCCACCTCGTCCGCCACCCGCGCCAGGTAGTTGCGCAGCACGCGGTGGTACTCCGGCAGCGGCATCAGGAAGTCGTCGTGGCCGAGGTCGGAGTCGATTTCGGCGTAGCTGACTTCGCGGCCGGCGGCGACCAGGGACTTGACGATCTCGCGCGACCGTTCCGGCGAGAAGCGCCAGTCGGCCGCGAACGAGACCACCAGGAAGCGGGCCTGCGCCCGGCGGAAGGCGGCGGCGAGGTTGTCGCCGTAGTCGCGAGCCGGGTCGAAGTAGTCCAGCGCCTTGGTCATCAGCAGGTAGGTGTTGGCGTCGAAGCGGTCGACGAAGCTCTGGCCCTGGTGGCGCAGGTAGCTTTCGACCTCGAACTCGACGTCGAAGTTGTAGTTGAACTGGCCGTCGCCGTCGCGCAGCACGCGGCCGAAACGGGCGCGCATCGCCTCGTCGGAGAGGTAGGTAATGTGGCCCAGCATGCGCGCCAGCTTGAGGCCGCGCGAGGGCACCACGCCGTGGGCGTAGTAGTGGCCTTCGTGGAAGTCAGGGTCGGACAGGATGGCCTGGCGCGCGATCTCGTTGAAGGCGATGTTCTGCGCCGAGATCTTCGGCGCCGCGGCGATGACCAGGGCGTGGCCGATGCGCTCGGGCAGGTCGATCGCCCATTGCATCACCTGCATGCCGCCGAGCGAGCCGCCGATCACCGCGGCCCACTTGCGGATGCCCAGGGCGTCGGCCAGCAGCGCCTGCGAGCGCACCCAGTCGCGCACCGTGATGATGGGAAAGTCCGGGCCGTAGGGCGCGCCGGTCTCCGGGTCGACGGAGTTGGGCCCGGTGGAGCCGCGGCAGCCGCCGAGGTTGTTGAGGCAGACGACGTGGAAGCGGCGCGTGTCGATCGGCTTGCCCGGGCCGATGGCGCTGTCCCACCAGCCCGGCTTGCGGTCGGCGCCGGAATGGTAGCCGGCGGCGTGGTGGTCGCCGGACAGGGCGTGGCAGATCAGCACGGCGTTGCTGCGCTGCGCGTTGAGCTCGCCATAGGTCTCGACCATCAGCTCGTGGCGCGGCAGGCTGCGGCCGCAATCCAGGGTCAGCGGGCGCTCGATGGAGACGCGGCGCGGCACGACCAGGCCGACCGCGTCGGCGCGGCCGTCGTCGGCGGCCAGTGGGGTGACGGCGCTCAGCTGAAATT
>DASRFD010000076.1:0-20748 GCA_035651715.1 Nevskia sp. | reverse complement strand
AAGCGCTGAGAAGCCACCGTGCAGCGCTCCCATCTCGTAGGCCGTAGCCAGGTTGTGATGCTGGGCCTCGGTGGCCGCGCGGTTCACGCCCTCGACGATTCCGTACCCCACGGGGCCGCCGGCCGCCATCTCGACCGGGCCCTGCACCAAGCCGCCCAGCAGCCTTGAGCCGGTGCCGGCGGCTGCGTTGGTGCGCTCGTCGAGCGCGCGCAGTGTTTCGTCGACCGGCCGCAGGGTGGCGTCGAAGTAAGGCCCCGCGGCGTTCGTGCCGCTCAAGCGGTCGACCGCGTCCGGCACGTTGGCCGCCGCCAGTTCAAAGACCCGGCCGATGTTGAGCAGGCCCCGCAGGCCGGAGCGTCCGACCTCGCCCGGCAAGTCATCGAAGAACCCGGGCGACTCGGATCCTGGCTTGTCGCCGCCGCCCAACGCGAACTGTCCCAGGTCTGGTTGCGGAACGATCGAATAGAAGTCGCTCATTCAGGGGCCCACCAGGTTGGCATCGTCGCTTACGTCAGCGGGTGGCTTCAGCCGGTCAGCGCTCGCCGAGAAGATCATCGGGCGTCCATGGCCGTCCTGCACCTCGAAATTGCGGCCGTTCTCCGCGGGGGCGATGAGCCGGTACATGTTGGGTGCTACCTGCACCAGCTGGCCACGATTGATTGCAGACCGGATTTGATCAGGGCTGTAGAGCCGCTGCATGCCGTTGCGGATCATCGACGTGAGGCTCGAGCGGAAGGTGCCGGCGTCCATTCCATAGGGGGCAAATACCTGCGAGCGCCCGATCTGGACCGGATCGCCGCCGAAATAGGCCTTCGCCGCCTTGTCGAAGGCGTCCAGGTTCTCAGGATCGACCTTGCCGGACAGCAGCGCGCCATCACGCTGGGCGTAGGCGGCATAAACCGCGCGCACCCCGTCCAGGGCGACCTGGCGCGCCGCGGCGTTGCCAGCGAAGGCGCTGCCGACGTAGTTGTCGAAAGCGGCGTCGAACTTCTCCTTGCTCCCCTCCGCGAACGTGAATTTGGGCTTTGCGACCTCTTTGCCGGTGGCGTCGTAGCGCGCGCTCAGGAGGTCTGAGCCAGTGGCGATGAGATCAGCGACACTGGATCCGTCCGCAGCCTGGCGTCCCGTTGTGCCATAGGTGCCGATCTGGGCGAGCCAGGGATTGTTGCTGGCGAGCTGGCCGAAGGTTGCAGAGACTGCAGCGGGATCAGACACCTTGCCCATCTTCGTAAGGATGTCCACCCGTTGAGTCGGCGGAAGCGCCTGCAGCTGCGCGGCCACGGACTTGGCCTCGTCCGGCGTGAACAGCGGGGCGTTGATGGCCCAGCGTCCCCTCATCTGCGCCACGAGCGGAAGGCGTTGCTCAAGCTGCGCGGTGACGTCGCCTCCGACGTTGAACGCCGGCGGCGCTTGGCCGGTCTGGCGCGCCAGCGCCGTGTATGGGTCCGTGCGGATTTCGTTTGCGTTGAAGGTGTAGACGCGCTGGAGATAGTCGCGGGTGAGCTGCGCCTGCGCAGCATCCTCGAGACTGTTGGCCTGCGGCAGCTTGGCGATCTGATCGTCGAGGAAAGCTTTCTGCTGGTCGAGCGGCAAGGTGAGCATGGCGGCACCAGTTGCGTACGCTTTCTGGGCTGCCTCCAGTTCGTTTGCCATCCTCCCAGCATGCAGGCCGATCGGCGTGTTGTTGCTCATCGAGCGCAATTGGCGCAACGTCGAGTCGATCTGTTGCTGCGCCGCAGGCGTCAACGCAACACCCGGCGTGTCGAGCAGCCGTTGAGCCTGGGCGGCGTCCTGCTCCGTGAGGCTCAGCTGCACGCGGCGAGCCTGGCCGATGGTGCCGTCCAGCCGCAACAACTCGCCTTCGACCTGCGAGCGAAGGGACGCCTTCAGCACGCCCACTGCGGCATCGCGGCGCGCCGCCAGCAGGTCACCTCCGTTGCGGTTGTAGATTTCCTCGGCAAGCGCGGGAGCCCGGAACTGGTCGATGCGATTGCTCAGGGATTCCTGCGTCGGACCCGGCAGCACATCCTTGTAGGCATCGAAGTATCCCTGCGCGGCCTTATAGTCGCCGTTGGCGAGCAAGCCCTCAGCGACTCCGGTCACCGTCTTTCCCTGCTCCTCGCGCGCGGTCTGTTCGATGGTCTCCGGTGCCGCACCCTGCGTTTTCAGGTATTGCCGCGTCAACATGTCCTGCAGGGTCAGATTGTTCTGGACGCTGGCAGGGTCCTTTGCATTGTTCAGGGCGTCCTGGCGGGCGCTCGCGATGTTAGCGTTGTAGCTGTCGCTCAGGTACTGCTGCCGCTGGCCGGAGGCATAGGTATTGGTCCAGTCGAGCAGGCCCAGCTTGCGGCTCACGGCCAGTTCGCGGAATGCTCGGCGCTGCGGTTCGGTCCGCAGGGTGCCTTCCTGCTGCGCGGCGTAGGTGTCGAAAGCCTGGCTGACCTGCTGCGGCAAGTTGGCGGCATCGGCGCCGCGCTTGGACAGCGCATCCTGTTTCAGCCCCGCCTCGAAGTCCACGAAGCCGGCGCGCTTCTGCAGGAGTGCCTGCTGGTCCTGTGTCTGCTGGAACTCGTCGCCGATCCGCGCCGCGGTTTGTCCGAGCTGGGCAAGCGCCTGCGCGACCTGCGGGTTGTTGAAGTTCGCGCCCGAGGTCGTGGGCTGCGGCGTCGGCCGCCGGCCGAGGTCGAAGGAATCAGGAAGCTTGGGCATCAGTCGTACCTCGTAGTTCGGCCGGCTGCGGGCTAACCTCCCAAGCCGGCGAGGCGCAGACGCAGCTGCGGGAGATGTTCTGCGCCGTGGTGTCTGGAATCTCTGCCGGGGTCATCGAGCGGCATCCCACGCGTAAGTGGCGTTGATCAGCACCAGGATGGCCAGCCCGGTCAGCGCTAGCGGCGGAACGCCGGAGAGGATCATCACGCCCTCCAGCAGTACCGCGAAACCCCATGCCTTGATCGCGTGGCCGCACCAGGTCTGGGCCCATTGCGCGAGTTGCGGCGCGGAGAACGCAAGGCTGGCCAGGACCAGACCGTACAACTTCGGATCGGCCGGCGCCTCGATGCGTGCGACGACGTAGGAGGCGACGGGCAGGAAGCCGGCGGCGACCGCGGCGATGGTCTGCCGGCCGATGCGTTTGGCGTGGCGCTCGACCTTGAACGGGCGGGCGCGTGGCTGGCGCTTCACGACACGCAATGGAGGTCTGGTGCCGGTAGCAGCCCCGGCCAGGGAATGGTTCACTGGGTACCTCCTACCACTTTGAGGGCGAGATAGCGCCGGTTGGGGCTGGCCGGGACAGCGCTCGTTCCTTCTTCCTGGCCGGGGAAAGCTGTTGCTGTAGAACCGTTGAGCAGCTCCCGCTCGCCGGCGGCGCCCTTGCGGCGGTTCATGGCGCCCATCAGCCGGCCCTCCGAGTGCGCAGGCTGAGCCGCTCCAGCCCTCGCGCGCAGGCGTGGCAGTGCGGCTTATCTGCCTGCTGCGGTCGCAGCGCCTGGGGCACGTATTTGTCGATGCGCTCCACGCTGCCGCAGACTGCCGAGCTGGACCGGCCATCGCGGACGAAGTAGTGCGCGGCAGACCCTCCGGCGCGCACAGCCCAGCCAAGGACGGGGAACTGGAACAGGGAGGCCATCAGGATCTGCCTCCCGCGGCGACGCGCAGGCCGTGGTGCCGTCGTCTCGGTTGGACACCACTGCGGGACACACCAACCCCCTGGTTATCTATAAGTGTTTCACTGGAGATACCGAGGCGGGTGCTGTCGGTATCTGTGGTGAAACTGTGAAGGGGGTTTTTCGGGGGTATGGCGGGTGTCGTTGTTTCACCAGAGGTACCGCACGGTTTCACCAGGGATACCGATTGTTTCAGCTGGGATACCGTCGATTTTCTCCAGCGGGAGAAATCTTTTGTCGCCAGGGTGTTGGTTACGTCGCAACCGAACTCGGTCAGGCGGTACTGCGTGGCGTGACGGATCTTCCTCGTGAAACTGCCCTTTTCCATCACGACGATGAAGCCGTGATCCTCCAGGCGCTGCAGTGCCCGGGAGGCGGTAGCCGTCGAGATTTTCAGTTCATCTCGCAGCTGCCGCACCGAGACGGCGATCTTGCCGTTATTGCTGCCGGGGCCGGCGTATTTGCGGACCAGTTCGATGTAGGAGCAGCGGGCGACGGGATCAAGGTCGCGCCAAGCCTCAGTCTCCATGACCCAGTGAGCGAGGCGGATGTGGCGCTCGGCGCGCTCGCTACGACCCTTCAGGCGCGCCCGTGAGCTCATGCGCCGCCTCGGCTGCAGGCCATGCCCTGCTTCAGGTCGGCCGCCGCACCGTACAAGTCATCGAAAGGTGGCGGCCCGAGGATTTCCAATAACGGCCGATCCTGAAAGCGCCACTCGAGATTCGGCGGGTCCAGTTGATGGAAAAGCGTTGACAGCATGTCGCCGCGGCACGGGCGGCGCATCCATTCGATCTCTTGCGGCTTGATCTGCACCACATCGAAATAGCCTGGGTGCTCTTCGCTCTCGCCGAGCAGAACGTATGTGTCGCCGGGAAGGACCGCCATGGCGCATTGGCCACTGGCCGGGAGCCAGTCGGGCAAATCCGCAGCGGCTGCGGGAGTCGATGCCTTTGGCTTGGCGAGGCTCAGCAGGGCCTTCTGCAGGGTTCCGTGTTCCAGGGCCGACGCCTGTGCGTGACCTTCCATGGATGCCCGGGCGACGCGCATATATGCCTGTGCGCTGCGCTCGCTGATGTCAGGGCAGTTCTCCGCCAGCCAAGGTAGCCAGCAGCCGTGTGCGCATTCGGCCTTGGCCTGGAGGAGCAGCGCGCCCGCCTCCTGCGCGAATTGGACCATCGAGTTGGCGGAGCGCTTGACTCCCGCATGTGCCGCATTGATGCGCGCCGCGGTGTCGGACAAGGCCGCGCCGGCGGTCTGGAGCGTGGCGGTCGCGGTCGGCGGCATCGGAGCACTCACGCCGTCACCTCGCGCTCGGCAACCATCCGAGCCGCTCGGGCACGCGCATAGGCGTCGGCAGCAGCCTCCAGGGCCAAGTGTTCGAACGCGGGCAGCCTGAGAGCCGCCAAGGCGTCCGTGAGGCGCTGCTGGGCCTGTTCCTCGGCCTGGCGGGCTTTGTACTGCTCAGCCGCGGCGACCACGATCAGGCGGCCTTGGCCATCGACTTGCGCAGGTCGCCGACCCGCCAGCGCGTGCAGCGAGTTCCAAAGCGCTCGGGCTCCGGCAGGGTCTTGTTCTTGACGCGGCGCAGTACCGTGGACGGGGAAATGCCCCAGAGGGCTTCGACTACCGGCTGAGGGACAAGAGCGGAGTCTGGCAGGTCATCGAAGGCCGCAAGCGCTATGGGAATCTTTCTGGTGTCGGTGGGCATGTCGTAATACCGAGTGACTTGGTATGACGAACTGTGCCAGCAATGACCTGCGGACTACGATTTTTCTACCCTAACTTTGTCCGCTTCCGCCTCAAGAAGACGGCGCGCATGCTCAATGGCGGCTATGGCTGCCTGCGGCGGCGAATCCCCATACCAAACAGCATCCTTTGCTTTGTCGGCCAAGTCCACCGCTGCAGCGAGATGGTCTCTTAACGGAAACTCGCCTTTGTTCTTGAGCAAGATTTCCGCCAGGGGCACATTACTACTCCTCCTCGCTTCGACTTTCGTCCCGCGCCTACTTGTTGTTGGCCGCCCATCTTTGTGCCGAAGTAGCGTCATTTTTTTCACGCGACCGCGCCGGAACTTCCAGGCGAATCCGAGCTTCTTTTCCTGCTCGCTGTAGTAGTGAGTGATGTTCTGTTCGTATATCTGCTCAACGCGGTCAGGGCCAAGGGCGCGTCCCTGGCCGTCGGTGCGCTCGAGGACGTTTTTCGCGGCAATACCTACGGCTTCGTATACACCGCTCCAGATTTCATTTTCGGAATGACCACTGCGGCCCGGATGAGCGAGGCGGAGCAGCGATAGTACAGCGACGGCTATCAAGCGGTCGTGGTCCTGCTCCGTATTGCGAGGCCTTCCCCTTGATCTAACCACGCGCGCCCTCCGGCGCCTCTCATAGAAGTCACCACGCCAGGCCGGTGAGGTGTCCGGCTTTTCTCCCCGTCGGGATAGGCGTGGTGATTCGAGTTTACAGCGCCGCTGGCGGATTGATGAGGGCGATTGCGGCCTTCAGCTCGTCCGCTAAGGCTTCGCCGACGTAGAACGCACCCCACGCAGCGTCGCGCTTGTCGTCATCGCTGAGGTCATCCTGCAGCATGGCTTTGAAGGCTCGGCCCATGAAACGAGAAATCGAGTGGGCACGAATCAAGGTGTCCTCCAGGCTCAGCGGGGTAGAGGTTTGCTCAGCCATGGAGAACCGCCTTCGGCCGGCTGACTTCGAATGCGTGATCCAGAGCCCCTTTCACGCATATCAGCACCCAAGCCTGTCCTTGGACGGCGTTCTCGTCCATCTCCTGCACCGCGAGGCTGGAATCAATGACGTATTGCACTACCTTGCGGCAGGCGTTCACCGTGTCGCCGATCTGATCATGAACCAGCGGATTGGAACTCCGCCGGGACTGTGACGGGATCGTTGAGGTAGCATCTGCAGCAGCTTGCTTCATGGGTTTGCTCCATGTGGTGAGTCAGGCCCTTGGGGGTGCTCGCTACACTCCCTTGGGCCGTCTTGCCGGCTGCCGGCCGGCGCGGTCAAGAAATCTAGGCGGCTCTCCCGAAGTTGCCGGCGACCACGTTGCGTTCGTCGCGCAGGGCGTCCAGGTGGTCGGCCCAGGCCTGCATCATCTTGCGGCGCTCGGGCAAGTACTCGGCGTAGTTGTAGGCCTTGCGCACCTTGTTCCGCTCGCCGTGGGCGAGCTGCCGCTCGATGGCGTCCCGGTGCCACCCCTGCTCGTTCAGGAGCGTGGAGGCCATGCTGCGGAAGCCGTGACCTGTCATCTGGTCGCCGGTGTAGCCGAGCCGGCGTAGCGCGCCGAGAACAGTGTTCTCGCTCATCGGCCTGCGGCTGCTGCGTACGCTGGGGAAGAGGTATTGGCCATGCCCGGTGAGAGGATGCAGCTCGCGCAGGATGGCGACGGCTTGCGAGGCGAGGGGAACGATGTGCACCTCGCCGGCCTTCATCTTGCTGGCAGGGATGCGCCACTCAGCCCCGTCCAGATCGAACTCCGCCCATTCTGCGCGCCGCAGTTCCCCCGGGCGCACGAACACGTAAGGCGCAAACCTGAGAGCGCTCTGCGTCACGAATGAACCCTGATAGCCCCAGATCGCCCGCAGCAACTCCCCGATGGCCTTGGCGTCGGTGATCGATGCGTGGTGCGTCTGGGTGACCGGAGGAAGCGCGCCCTTCAGGTCGGCGGAAGGATCCCGCTCGATTCCGCCGGCGCCGGTGGCAATGGCGTAGCGAAAGACCTGGCCGCAGTTCTGGTGCGCGCGGTGCGCCGTCTCAACCGCGCCGCGGCCCTCGATCCGCCGTAACACCACCAGCAACTCGGGTGCTGTGATCTCGGCGACCGGCCGCGCGCCGATCCAGGGGAACACGTCGCGTTCGAGGCGGCGTTTGATCTTGTCGCCGTGCCCAGCGCTCCAGCTCGGTCCGTATTTCGCCAGCCACTCCAGGGCAACGGCCTCGAAGCTATTGGCGGCCGCCTCGCGCTTGCGGCCCTTCTCCAGTTGCCGGTGCAGCGATGGGTCTACCCCATCGGCGAGCAGCTTGCGTGCGCTGTCGCGGCGCTGGCGGGCACTGGCGAGGCTCACTTCTGGGTAGACGCCGAGGGCGAGGGTCTTGCGCTTGCCGGCGAAACGATAGTCGAGGCGCCAGTAGCGCCCGGCCACGTTGACCAGCAAGTAGAGGCCCCTCTCGTCGGAGAGCTTGTAGGGTTTGTCCTTGGGCTTCGCGTTGCGGCAGGCGGTGTCGGACAGCGGCATTTGACGGTATCTACCCTTGACGGTAGGTGAAGTGCCGCCAGAAATACCGCCACAACTGGCGGCATGTCAAGGCGCCTTGTGACTACTTATGACGCAATAAAAAAGCCCAAGTCCTTGTGAGACTTGAGCTTTTGATGCTTCCTGATGCCTCGTGAAAGCCTGAAATGGTGGAGGTGGCGGGAATTGAACCCGCGTCCGACAACCTTCCGTCCTTCGATCTACATGCGTAGCCCTTTCTTTGTTTTTCGTCGAACGCTCCCGGAAGGGCACGGATCGCGTTCGCTTATCTGCTCTAGGGTTTTAGCGGATCGGCCAGCAGCCTGCCTTACCGCGAGTTGATGAGAGTCGACGACTGATTCAGAGGCATCAACACCGTCTGGTCAATCGCTCGCCGGATTTAGGCGGCGAGGGCGTAGTTCGCGTCGTTCGCAACTAGCTTGTTTGCGGAAGAGTTTTTCGAGGGCCACCGCACCTCGGCATGCACGTTGGATTTCCAGTCACCGTCGAGCCCTGGTCACCCCCGTAGCGGGTACTATTGTAACACCCCTGAAGCTGGCGGCATTCGCCGCAAAATCAAGGGGTAGGTGCGCAGCGCTGGCGCCAGGGCGCGGCTTCAGGACCGCATGATCCTGCCCTGCTCGCGCTTCCAGTCCTTCTCCTTGGCGTCGGCGCGCTTGTCGTGCTGCTTCTTGCCCCGGGCCAGGCCGATCTGCAGCTTGGCGCGGCCGTGGCTCCAGTGCAGGTCCAGCGGCACGATGGTGTAGCCGGCGCGCTCCACCTTGCCGATCAGCTGGGCGATCTGGCGCGCCTGCAGCAGCAGCTTGCGGGTGCGGGTGGCGTCCGGGTGGATATGGGTGGACGCCTGGCCCAGCGGAGTGATGTGGGCGCCGAGCAGCCAGGCTTCCTCGTCCTTGATGATGACGTAGGCTTCGGCGACATTGGCCTTGCCGGCGCGCATGGCCTTGACCTCCCAGCCCTGCAGCACCAGGCCGGCCTCGAAGGTTTCCTCGATGAAATAGTCGAAGCGGGCGCGGCGGTTCACCGCGATCTGCTTGGGTGCTTCGGCTTTGGCTTCGGACTTGCTCATTGCGCAATTATAAGGAGAGTAGGGCGATGAACTTCCCGGACGACAGCATCGACATCGAAGTGGCCTGCGCCACGCCGCGGCGCCAGGCCGTGGTGCAGTTGACGGTGCCGCGCGGCTGCACCGTCGGCGAGGCGGTGGAGCGTTCGGGCCTGCTGCGGGAATTCCCGGAGCTGTCTCCGGATAGCCTGAAGCTGGGGGTGTTCGGCAGCCTGCGCAAGCCCGAGGACCCGCTCGAGCCCGGCGACCGCGTCGAACTCTACCGGCCCCTCATCGCCGACCCGAAGCAGGCACGGCGCCAAAGAGCCCGCAACAAACCCAAGGCGACCTGAACCCTGCCGGGTTGACGGTCCGCCCCGGGACGGACCTGGGCTGCCTGTCCGGTGGGCGCCCGCCTGCGACGCCTACGGCGTCGGAATGGAGACGCCGGTGTCCTTGTCCTTGCCCTTGTTGCGCGACTTCTCGCTTTCGTCCTTCTTGACTTCCTTGGCCAGGGTGTCGACATCCGGGGTGCCGACGTTCTTGTCGTCGCCGTCGAGCTTGGCGCCTTCCATGCGGGCCAGCTTGTTGTTGTCGAAGTAAAGAGACACGGTGCGGGTGCTGACCTGGCCGCGCGGGCTCTTGTAGTAGCCGAAGTAATCCCAGCGCTCGGTGCGGAAGGGGCTGGTGGCGATGGGCGTGCCCAGCAGGAATTTGACCTGGTCCCGGGTCATGCCCATCTGCAGCTGGTCCAGCTGCTTCTGCTCGATGACGTTGCCCTGGCGGGTCGGCAGCTTGTAGATGATGGAGCAACCGGCCAGGCCGAGCACCAGCAGGGACAGCAGAATCGCACGCATGAATATTGGGTCAGCAGGGGTTCGGATGCGATAATACCCCAACATTCTTCACGGCGGGCCCTTCCAGTGGAATCGCAAGACCTCCGAAATGCCGGCCTCAAGGTCACCCTGCCGAGGCTGAAAATCCTCGAAATGCTGGAAAACAGCGCCAACCGCCATCTTTCGGCCGAGGAAATCTACCGGCGCCTGATGGATACCGGGGAGGATATCGGCCTGGCCACGGTTTATCGCGTGCTGACCCAGTTCGAGGCCGCCGGCCTGGTCACCCGCCACCACTTCGAAGGCGGCCACGCCGTGTTCGAGCTGGAGCGGGGCCATCACCACGACCATATGGTCTGCATCAAGTGCGGCCACGTCGACGAGTTCGAGGACGAGACCATCGAGAAGCGCCAGCGCGAGAAGGCGGAATCGCTGGGCTACCGCCTGATCGAGCACAGCCTGATCATGTACGGCGAGTGCCTGCGCAAGAACTGTCCGCATCTCAAGACCGGGCAGATCCGCAAGGTCTGAGCTGGGCAGAGGAGGGGGAGGAGCATGGGCAAGTCTTTGTTGATCCTGCTGGCGGCCCTGGCCGCCGCGCCGGTGCTGGCCGAGGACGTCGGCCAGGACATCAAGTCCGGCGCCACCGCGGTGGGCCACGGCATCCGCGACGGCGCCACCGCGGTGGGGCACGGCTTCCGCGACGGCGCGCGGACCGTCGGCCACGGCATCCGCGACGGCTCGAAGAAGGCCGGCCACACCATTCACAAAGGCGCCACCACCACCGGTCACGCCATCAAGAAGGGTGCCACGGAAACCGGTCACGCCATCAAGAAAGGCGCGACCGAAACCGGGCACGCCATCGGCGATACGGCGGACAAGGCGGCCGGCAGCAAGTAACGCGGCTGGACCGCCGCGCTGGCAGGCACCTGCCCCGGCCCCGCTCCGGGGCGGCGCCCGCCGCCAGGCCGACCTGCGCCCTCAGCGGGCGGCCCGCTTCAGCAGGTCCTTTGCCAGCGCCTGGGTGGCGCTGGTCATCTCCTTGCCGCCCAGCATGCGCGCCAGTTCGCCGACGCGGCCGCCGGCGTCGAGCCCGCTGACCCGGGTGAAGGTGGCGCCGCCGCTGACTTCCTTGCGGATGCCGAAGTGCTGCCGGCCTTGCGCCGCGACCTGGGCGAGGTGGGTGACGCACAGCACCTGGCGCTTGGCGCCGAGCGCGTGCAGCTCGCGGCCGACCACCTCGGCGGTGGCGCCGCCGATGCCGGCGTCGACTTCGTCGAAGATCATGGTCGCGGCGCCTTCGCCCTGCTGCTGGCTCCTGGCATGCAGCGAAACCTGCAGCGCCAGGCTGACGCGCGACAGCTCGCCGCCCGAGGCGACCTTGGCCAGGGGCCGCGGCGGCTGGCCGGGATTGGCCGAGAAATCGAAGCGCACCAGGTCCTCGCCGTGGGGGCTGGGCCGCCCGCGATCCGCGGGGTCGATCACCACGAGGAACGAAGCGTTGGGCATGCCCAGCTCGCGCACGCGGGTGGTGACGTCCTTGCCCAGGGCCAGCGCGGCCTTGCGGCGGGCCTGGGTCAGGACCTTCGCGGCCTTGTGATACTGCTCCAGGGCGGCCTGGCGCTCGCGCTCCAGGCTTTCCAGCTTTTCCGCCGCCCCTTCCAGGCCGCCCAGCTCCTCGCGCAGCTGCGCCTGCCGCGCCAGCAGCTCGTCGGCGCGGACGCGGTGCTTGCGCGCCAGGTCGTGCACTGCCGCCAGGCGGCGCTCCACCTCGGCCAGGCGCTGCGGGTCGAGGTCCAGCCGGTCGAGCACGCGGCGCAGGGTGTCGGCGGCCTCGCGCGCCTGGGCCAGGGCGCCGCTGGCCAGGGCCTCCACCTCGGCGAAATCCGGATGCAGCGGCACCAGGCCGCGCAGGGCGGCGAGGGCCGCGGAGATCTGGTCGTAGGCGCACTGCTCGCCGCCGTAGAGCAGCTGCTGGGCGTTGCCGCCGTCCTCCAGCAGGCGGCCGGCGTTGGCCAGGGTCTTGTGCTCGGCGTCGAGCGCCGCCAGCTCGCCCTGCTCCAGGCCCAGCGCGTCCAGTTCCTGCAGCTGGAAGCGCAGGTAGTCGAGCTGGGCCGGGTCGCGGGTCTGGGCCGCGCGCAGCGCCTCGATGCGTTGCTCGACCGACTGCACCGCGGCGGCGGCGGCGGCCACCGCTTCCAGCGCGGCGCCGTGCTGGCCATAGTCATCGACCGAGCCGCGCTGGGTATCGGCGCGCAGCAGGGTCTGGCTCTCGCCCTGGCCGAACACCTCCACCAGGGATTCGCCGAGGCTGCGCAGGTCGGCGGTGGTGACCAGGCTGCCGTTGACGTAGGCGCGGGTGCGGCCCTCGGCCTGCACCACGCGGCGGATGGTGCACAGCCCGCCGTCGGCCAGTTCGCGCTCGGCCAGCCAGGCCGCGGCGGCCGGGGAGTCCTCCAGCGAGAACTCGGCGGCGACTTCGGCCTTGTCGCAGCCGCCGCGCACCAGGCCGCTTTCGGCGCGGGTGCCGGTGACCAGGCCCAGGGCATCGATCAGGATCGACTTGCCGGCGCCGGTTTCGCCGGTCAGCACGGAAAAGCCGGCGTCGAAATCCAGGCTGAGCTCGTCGATGATGGCGAGATTGCGGATATGCAGGTGCCGCAGCATTCGTTATCGGGTCTTGTTATATGCGTTCGAGGGTGGCGGAGGGGCCGCGGCCCCAATGCAGCTTGCTGCGCAGCAGCTCGAAGTAGCTGTAGTTGCGCGGGTGGATCAGGCGCAGCGGGTGCGGCGAGCTGGCGATCTCCACGGTGTCGCCGGCGTCCAGGGTGACGCTGACCTGGCCGTCGCAGGTGACGCTGACGCCGCTGACCTCGCCGCGCAGCACGATGCGGATGACGCCCCCGGCCGGCACCACGATCGGGCGGTCGGACAGGGTGTGCGGGCAGATCGGCACCAGGGCCAGCGCCGAGATCGAGGGATGCAGCACCGGGCCGCCGCCGGACAGGGCATAGGCGGTGGAGCCGGTGGGGGTGGAGACGACGATGCCGTCGGCGCGGTGCTGGCTGATGAATTCCTCGTTGAGCCAGGTCTCGAACTCGAGCATGCGGATCGAGGCCTGGTTGCGCACCACCACGTCGTTGACCGCGCGCAGCAGCGGCATCTCGGTGGAGTCGGCGCGGCGCAGCCGCGCCTCCAGCAGCAGGCGCTCCTCCACTTTCAGCTCGCCGCACAGCACCGCGTCGAGGGTCTCGCCGATCTCCTCGGGCTTGACGTCGACCATGAAGCCGAGCCGGCCCTGGTTGACCCCCAGGATCGGCACGCCGTGCGGGGCCAGGGCGCGGCCGGCGCCGAGCAGGGTGCCGTCGCCGCCGACGACGATGGCCAGCTGGCTGCGCGAGGCCAGCTCGGACAGCGGCACGAACTGCAGGTCCAGGCCCGGCATTTCGTGGCGGTTCTCGGCCGGGGCCAGCACCGCCGTGATCTGGCCCGACTCGCGCCGCTGCAGCAGGGCAGCCGCCACCTTGCGCAGCGTTTCCGCCGCGCGCGGATCGCCCCGCTTGCCGATCACCGCAATGGTGGAAAATTTACTCATGCCGTTGAATTTCTCACCCCTGGCGCAAATTATCACGAACGCATGACGAAAAGTGCGCGGCGATGATGCGCCGCCGCTTCTTGACATGCTTTTTGCTGCGTTGCTAGCGTCGCCCATCCGGTCAACTGTCACGCCTATGTCGCTGAAGCTGGATCCCCGTGCCGCCGAGCTGCTGAAGCTGCTCATCGAGCGCTATGTGCACGACGGCCTGCCGGTAGGGTCGCGCACCCTGGCGCGCGCCTTCGGCGTGGAGCTGAGCCCGGCGACCATCCGCAACGTTATGGCCGACCTGGAGGAGCTGGGCTTCGTTTCCTCGCCCCACACCTCGGCTGGACGCGTGCCGACCCCGCGCGGCTACCGCTACTTCGTCGATACCCTGCTGGCGCCCGAGCACCTGTCCGAGGCCGAGCAGGCCCGCATCGCCGAGGAGCTGGTGTCCGGCAGCAAGTCCCAGACCGACCTGGTGCAGGCCACCTCCAACCTGTTGTCGCACCTGTCCTCGATGGCCGGGGTGGTGACGGTGCCGCGCCGCAACCTGGCGGTGCTGCGCCGCATCGAGTTCATGCCGCTGTCCGGCGGCCGCGTGCTGGCGATCCTGGTGGTCAACCAGCGCGAGGTGCAGAACCGCGTGCTCGACATGGGCCGCGACTACTCCGCCGCCGAGCTGGAACGCTATTCCAACGTCTTCAACGAGGCTTTCGCCGGGCGCGACATGCTGAACCTGCGCCGCACCCTGGTGGAGGACCTGAGCGAGGCGCAGAAGCGCGTCAACCAGGCCCTCAGCGAGGCGATGCTGCTGGCCGAGCGCGCGCTCGGCGCCGAGGCCGAGGCCGACGACTACATCCTGGCCGGCGGCACCAACCTGCTGGCCTTCCAGGAGCTGGGCGACATCGGCCGCCTGCGCAACCTGTTCGAGGTGCTGGACCGCAAGCGCGACCTGCTGGAGCTGTTCGACCAGTGCCTGTCCGCTTCCGGCGTGCAGATCTTCATCGGCGGCGAATCCGGCTACCGCGTGCCGGACGAGTGCAGCCTGGTCACCGCGCCGTATTACGTCGACGGGCAGGTGGCCGGGGTGCTGGGGGTGATCGGCCCCACCCGCATGGCATATCCGCGTATCATTCCGCTCGTCGCAGAAACCGCCCGCGCTCTCAGTGCCGGTTTGAAGGGCGAAGGTTAGGGAGCCTCACAGGTCCGTGCCCCTGCCGAGGCGAGTCGCCCGGAGGGTTGCCGTTCGCTTTGCATCAGGCCGCGTTGCGGGCTCTTCGTGTGCGGGTACGCGTCGTCGCCCGTGCCCTGCCTGATGCAAAATGGGCCGCAACGGCCGGCTTGGGCTTGATTAGAGGCGCCGGCGCCCCCAAAACAGCGGCAAGCCCGCGCCGGCGGGACGAATTTGTTTTGTCTGGCAATAACTTAGGACTGCAGCACCCATGACGGAAAACACCGACACCGCAGCTACGGCTGCGCCCGCCGACGCGGCCGCCGAGATCGCCGCCCTGCGCGCCAAGCTGGCCGAGGCCGAGCAGCAGGTGGCCGCCCTGCGCGACCAGAGCCTGCGCGCCGCCGCCGAAACCGACAACGTGCGCAAGCGTGCCGAGCGCGAGGTGGCCAACAGCCTCAAATACGGCGCCGACCGCGTCCTCGGCGATCTGCTCAGCGTCTGCGACAGCCTGGAGCTGGGCCTGAAGGCCGCGCAGGCGCCGGAGGCGACGGCCAAGTCGATCGGGGAGGGGTTGTTGCTGACCCACAAGCAGCTGCACGCCTTCTTCGACAAGCACGGCGTCAAGGTGCTGGACCCGGCCGGCCAGCCGTTCAACCCCGAGCTGCACGAGGCGGTTTCGATGCTCGAATCGGCCGAGGTTGCGCCCAATCACGTGCTGTCGGTGATGCAGAAAGGCTACCGCCTGCACGAGCGCCTGCTGCGGCCGGCGATGGTGGTGGTGGCGAAAGCGCCGGCGGCGTCTTGAACAGCGCAGCAATAGCCCTAGATACAGTGTCGTAGCAACGTAATCTCACATAACCACCAGCACTACACGACAGAGCGGAACACGAACATGGCCAAGATCATCGGCATCGACCTCGGCACCACCAATTCCTGCGTGGCCATCATGGAAGGCGGCAACGCCAAAGTCATCGAGAACAGCGAGGGCGAGCGCACCACGCCTTCGATCGTCGCCTACCAGGACGACGGCCAGGTGACCGTCGGCCGCCCGGCCAAGCGCCAGGCCGTCACCAATCCGGCCAACACCCTGTTCGCGGTGAAGCGCCTGATCGGCCGCCGCTTCGAGGACGGCGTGGTGCAGAAGGACATCGCCATGGTGCCCTACAAGATCGTCAAGAACAGCAATGGCGACGCCTGGGTCGAGGTCAAGGGCAAGAAGATGGCCCCGCCGGAAATCTCCGCGCAGGTGCTGGCCAAGATGAAGAAGACCGCCGAGGACTACCTGGGCGAGAAGGTCACCGAGGCCGTCATCACCGTGCCGGCCTATTTCAACGACTCGCAGCGCCAGGCCACCAAGGACGCCGGCAAGATCGCCGGCCTGGACGTCAAGCGCATCATCAACGAGCCCACCGCCGCGGCCCTGGCCTTCGGCCTGGACAAGGTCAAGGGCGACCGCAAGATCGCCGTCTATGACCTCGGCGGCGGCACCTTCGACGTCTCCATCATCGAGATCGCGGAAGTGGACGGCGAGCACCAGTTCGAGGTGCTGTCGACCAACGGCGACACCTTCCTCGGCGGCGAAGACTTCGACATGCGCGTCATCGACTATGTCGCGACCGAGTTCCAGAAGGAGCAGGGCATCGACCTGAAGAAGGATCCCCTGGCCCTGCAGCGCCTGAAGGAAGCGGCGGAGAAGGCCAAGATCGAGCTGTCCTCCACCACCCAGACCGAGATCAACCTGCCGTACATCACGGCGGACGCCAGCGGTCCGAAGCACCTGAACCTGAAGCTGACCCGCGCCAAGCTGGAAGCCCTGGTCGACGACCTGATCGACAAGACCCTCGAACCCTGCAAGGTCGCGCTGAAGGACGCGGGCCTCAAGGCCGGCGAGATCCAGGAAGTGATCCTGGTCGGCGGCCAGACCCGCATGCCCAAGGTGCAGGAGGTGGTGAAGAACCTGTTCGGCCGCGAGCCGCGCCGCGACGTCAACCCGGACGAGGCGGTCGCCGTGGGCGCCGCGATCCAGGGCGCCGTGCTGACCGGCGAGGTCAAGGACGTGCTGCTGCTCGACGTCACCCCGCTGTCCCTGGGCATCGAGACCCTGGGCGGCAAGATGACCAAGCTGATCGAGAAGAACACCACCATCCCGACCCGCAAGTCCGAGACCTTCACCACCGCCGACGACAACCAGGCCGCGGTGACGGTGCACGTGCTGCAGGGCGAGCGCGAGATCGCCAGCGCCAACAAGTCGCTGGGCAAGTTCGACCTGTCGGACATCCCGGCGGCGCCGCGCGGCGTGCCGCAGATCGAGGTGACGTTCGACATCGACGCCAACGGCATCCTCAATGTCAGCGCCAAGGACAAGGCCACCGGCAAGTCGCAGTCCATCGTGGTCAAGGCCAACTCCGGCCTGACCGAGGACGAGATCAAGCGCATGGTCAAGGACGCCGAGGCCCATGCCGACGAGGACCGCAAGTTCAACGAGCTGATCACCGCCCGCAACCAGGGCGAGCAGATCGTGCACCAGGTGGAGAAGTCGCTGAAGGACCTCGCCGGCGAGGTGCAGGAGGACGAGAAGAAATCGATCGAGTCCGCCATCGCCGACCTGCGCGCGGTGCTCAAGGGCGACGACAAGGACGCCATCACCGCCAAGACCGAGGCCCTGGCCCAGGCCTCGGCCAAGCTGGCCGAGCGCGCCTACGCCAAGGCCCAGCCGCAGGGCGGCGAGGGCGCCGCCGCCGGCGCCGCGCCCAAGGACGACGTGGTCGATGCGGAATTCACCGAAGTAAAAGACAAGAAATAAAAGCCGGCCTCACGCCAAGCCGCCAGGACGCAAAGGAGCGCGAAGGAACGATGTTTTTTCTTCGCGCCCTTTGCGTCTTTGCGTGAGCCGCTGTTGATTTTGGGGATGCTGCATGTCGAAGCGTGACTACTACGAAATCCTGGGGGTCTCCAAAGACGCCGGCGACGACGAGCTGAAGAAGGCTTATCGCAAGCTGGCGATGAAGTACCACCCCGACCGCAATCCGGGCGATCACACCGCCGAAGAGAAATTCAAGGAAGCCAACGAGGCCTACGAGGTCCTCACCGACCCGCAGAAGCGCGAGATCTACAACCGCTTCGGCCACGAGGGCCTGCAGCGCGGCGGCGGCGGACCGGGCGGCGCCGGCTTCGGCGCCGGCTTCGCCGACATCTTCGGCGATGTGTTCTCCGACATCTTCGGCGGCGGGCGCAGCGGACCGCGCCGCGGCGCCGACCTGCGCTACACCATGGAGCTGTCGCTGGAGCAGGCGGTGTTCGGCACCGCGGAAACCATCCGCATTCCCACCGTCAGCGACTGCGAGGCCTGCCACGGTCACGGCACCGCCGACGGCAAGCCGGCGCGCGAGTGCGGCACCTGCCGCGGCGCGGGGCAGGTGCGGGTGCAGCAGGGCTT
The DNA here is from genome assembly GCA_035651715.1 of Nevskia sp. Taxonomy (GTDB): domain Bacteria; phylum Pseudomonadota; class Gammaproteobacteria; order Nevskiales; family Nevskiaceae; genus Nevskia. Next base: position 2,748 of record DASRFD010000076.1, on the reverse strand, counting down.
CTTCGTGCTGCAGCAGACCTGCCCGGCCTGCCGCGGCCGCGGCACCGCCGTCACCGACCCCTGCAAGACCTGCCGCGGCGCCGGCAAGGTGCGCGGCGAGAAGACCCTGGAAGTGAAAATCCCCCCGGGCGTCGACACCGGCGACCGCATCCGCCTCACCGGCGAAGGCGAGCCGGGCGAGCGCAATGCGCCGCCGGGGGACCTCTACGTGCAGGTGCAGGTCAAGCCGCACGAGCTGTTCGAGCGCGACGGCGCCGACCTGTATTGCACCGTGCCGGTGAGCATCGTCACCGCCGCCCTCGGCGGCGAGCTGGAGGTGCCGACCCTCAACGGCAAGGCCACGCTCAAGATCAGCGAGGCGACGCAGAGCGGCAAGACCTTCCGCCTGCGCGGCCTGGGGGTCAAGCCGGTGCGCGGCGGTCCCCCCGGCGACCTGCTGTGCAACGTCGTGGTCGAGACCCCGGTCCATCTCACCAAGAAGCAGAAGGAGCTGCTGCGCGAGCTGGGCGAGTCGCTCGGCGAGAAGAAGCACAGCCCGCAGACCAGCTCCTGGCTGGACAAGGCCAGGCAGTTCTTCGACGAGCACCTCAAGCAGTAGCCGCCGCGGCCCTATAATGGCGCCCGGTTTCCCGCCGCCATCATTCCAATGACCCGAGTTGCCATCCTCGGCGCCGCCGGCCGCATGGGCCGCGCCCTGATCCAGTCCATCCCGGCCGAGCCGGGCCTGCGCCTCGCCGCCGCGGTGGACCGCGCCGGCGCGCCGGAGCTGGGCCGCGACGCCGCCGCGCTGGCGGGCCTGCCGGAGAGCGGCGTGCCGCTCGGCGCCGACCTCGCCGCCGCCCTCGCCGGGGCCGACGTGGTGATCGACTTCACCCGCCCCGACGGTACCATGGCCGCGCTGGAAGCCTGCGTGCAGCAGAAGCGGGCCCTGGTGATCGGCACCACCGGGCTCAACGCCGAGCAGAAGGGCGCCATCGCCGCTGCGGCGCGCAGCATTCCGGTCTGCTTCTCCGCCAACTACAGCGTCGGCGTGAACCTGTGCCTGCAGCTGCTGCGCACCGCCGCGCTGACCCTGGGCAACGACTACGACGTCGAGATCGTCGAGGCGCACCACAAGCACAAGGTGGACGCGCCCTCCGGCACGGCGCTGCGCATGGGCGAGGCGGTGGCCGAGGCCCTGGGGCGCAAGCTGGAGGACGTCGCGGTCTACGGCCGCGAGGGCCACACCGGCGCCCGCGACGGCAGGACCATCGGCTTCGCCACGGTGCGCGGCGGCGACGTCGTCGGCGACCACACCGTGATGTTCCTGGGCGAAGGCGAGCGGGTCGAGATCAGCCACAAGGCATCGAGCCGGACCAATTTCGCGCGCGGCGCGCTGCGCGCCGCGGCCTGGCTGGCCGGCAAGCCGGCCGGGCTCTACGACATGCAGGACGTGCTGGGCCTGAAGCGGGCCTGAAGCCCGCCGCCGATCCGGACATGGACGAGCAGGCCGACAAGCGCACGCTGCACCTGAGCATCGGCGCGCTGGGCGTGGTCTACGGCGACATCGGCACCAGCCCGATTTACGCCCTGCGCGAGTGCTTCTTCGGCAGCGGCCAGGCCACGCCCGATCCGGCCAACGTGCTCGGCGTGCTGTCCCTGATCGTCTGGTCGCTGATCCTGGTGATCTCGCTCAAGTACCTGGTGTTCGTGATGCGCGCGGACAACCGGGGCGAGGGCGGCATCATCGCGCTGGTGGCCCTGCTCAATCCGTGGAAGTCCAAGCCCGGCACCGGCCGCTATGCCCTGATGCTGCTGGGCCTGTTCGGCGGCGCCCTGCTGTACGGCGACGGCACCATCACCCCGGCGATCTCGGTGCTCAGCGCGATCGAGGGGCTCAAGGTGGCGACGCCGGCGTTCCAGCCCTATGTCATCCCGATCACGCTGGCCCTGCTGGTGGCGCTGTTCGCGTTGCAGCGGCGCGGCACCGGCGGCATCGGCGCGGTGTTCGGCCCGGTGCTGATCGTCTGGTTCCTGGTCATCGGCGCGCTCGGCGTGCGCGGCATCGTGGCCCAGCCCGGCGTGCTGCGCGCGATCAACCCCTGGCACGCGGTGGATTATTTCCTGCGCCACGGCCTGGCCGGATTCACCGTGCTCGGCGCCGTGTTCCTGGCGGTGACCGGCGGCGAGGCGCTGTACGCCGACATGGGCCATTTCGGCCGCCGCCCGATCCGCCTGGCCTGGTTCGGCCTGGTGCTGCCCTGCCTGCTGCTCAACTATTTCGGCCAGGGCGCGCTGGTGCTGGCCAGCCCGGAAGAAGCGCGCGAGCCGTTCTACCACCTGGTGCCGGAGTGGGGCATCTACCCGATGGTGGTGCTGGCGGCGGCGGCGACCGTCATCGCGAGCCAGGCCGTGATCACCGGCGCCTATTCGCTGACCAGCCAGGCGATCCAGCTCGGCCTGCTGCCGCGCCTGGAAATCCGCCACACCTCCGCACAGCAAGCCGGCCAGATCTACATGCCGCGTGTGAATGCGCTGCTGTTAGTCAGCGTGCTCCTCCTGGTAGCCCTGTTCCGTTCGTCGAGCGCGCTCGCCTCGGCCTATGGCATCGCCGTGACCGGCACCATGGTGGTCACCGGCATGATGGGCTTTGTCGTGATCTGGAAAGCCTGGAAGTGGTCGCCGCTGTGGGCTGCGGCCCTGATCGCGCCGTTCCTGTTCCTCGACCTGACGTTCCTCGCCGCCAACCTGCTCAAGGTGTTCGAGGGC
>DASRFD010000075.1:0-12211 GCA_035651715.1 Nevskia sp. | reverse complement strand
GTGATCGGCATGGTCTCCTACGATCGCAAGGGTCAGCCTTACCGCTCCTTCGACGGCGCTTATGCGCTGTACGAATCCGGCAGCAAGCGGGTGATGGACGGCAAACACCCGTACTGGAGCTGGGCTCACGTCCACGCCTCCGACATCCAGACCGGCCGGGTCACCCGCCTGGAGCAGGTACGGCAGATCGAGAACACACATTTTTCCGGCGCCAATGACCCGAAGATGTACGACCGCTATCTCACCCAAAAGGCCCTGATGGCGCTCGGCGCGGTCTGAAGCGCGGCGCATGTATTCCTTCCGCTTCCGCCTCGCGCGCTGGGTGCTGGCGCACCGCCGGCCGGCCTGGATGCTGTTCCTGGCCATCACCGTCTTCTTCGCCTGCGGCCTGCCGCGGGTGCAGTTGCGCACCATCTTCTCGGACCTGCTGCCGAAGGACGATCCGTTCGTGCAGGTGTACAAGGACCACCCCGGCTTCGGCAACCCGCTGACCATGGCGGTGATGATCAAGCGCAAGCACGGTGACATCTACAACGCCGAGACCCTGGCCAAGGTCTGGCGGTTCACCCGCGACATCGACCTCGCGCCGGGCGTGGACCACGACCAGATCCTGTCTATCACCACCGAGAAGGCGCGTTATTCCGAGGCCACGCCGTTCGGCATCGACATGCGCCCGCTGATGGGCGACGCGCCACCGCGCACGCCGGAAGAGATCGCCACCTTCCGCCACCGCGTCGACTACTCGCCCAACGTCAAGGTATTCCTGATCTCGCGCGACGACAGCGCCACGCTGGTCACCGCCACCTTCATCGAGCAACGCGTCGATTACGGCGAGGCCTTCCGCTACGTGCAGGACCTGGTGGAGCAGGCGCGCGACGCCGACCACGAGGTGGAACTGGCCGGCCAGCCGGTGCTGATCGGCTGGGTCTACCAGTACGAGCGCCAGATGATCATGATCTTCGGCGTGACCCTGGCGGCGCTGGTGCTGGCCCTGGCGCTGTACATGCGCAACCTGGTCGGCGTGCTCACGCCCGTTGTCACCAGCCTGACGGCAGCCATCTGGGCCTTCGGCCTGGTCGGCTGGCTGCACATCTCGATCGAGCCGCTGCTGATGGTGGTGCCGCTGCTGCTCACCGCGCGCTCGTTCTCGCACTCGGTGCAGTTCACCGAGCGCTACTACGAGGTCTATGCCGCCACGCGCGACCGCACCCGGGCGGCAGAGATCACCATGGGCGTGATGATGGCGCCCTCGGTGCTCGGCATCATCACCGACATCCTCGGCATCTTCATCGTCATCGCCGCGCCGATCCCGGCGATGGTGCGCCACGCCATCTTCTGCGGCATGTGGGCGGTGTGGCTCATCCCCACCGGCGTGGTGCTGATCTCGCTGCTGCTGGCCAGCCTGCCGCCACCGCACAACGTCGAGGCGCTGGCCGGGCGCGGCAAAGGGGGGCAACAAGGCCGCTTGCGCGGCGTACTGGATTTCCTCGCCGGGCTGTCGCAAGGCCGGCGCGCACGGTGGACCACCGCCGCCCTGGTGCTGCTCTCGGCCGGCGCGATCTTCGTGGCGCAGCAGATCCGGTTCGGCAACCCGGTGGAGGGCAGCAACCTGCTGTGGCCGGATTCGGAGTTCAACACCGCCGTGCGCGCGCTCAACGCCAACTTCCCGGGCGTGAACACGCTGGAGATCGTGCTCGAGGCGAAGAACCAGAAGGCGCCGGACTGGATGATGAACCTGTCCGATACGGCGCAGACCATGCTGCGCCTGCAGAACCTGCTGGAGGGCGGGCCGGCGCCGCCGCGGGCGACGCTGTCCTTCGCCGACTACGAGGCCGAGGGCAACCGCCTGTTCAACGGCGGCAACCCGAAATGGCTGCCGCTGGACCCGCGCGACGAGGCGGTGAACGCCGCTGCCGTGGGCGTGATGATGGGCTCCAGCGCCAAGAACTTCGGCAACGTGGTCAGCTTCAACATGCAGAACGGCACGGTGTCGCTATGGTACCGCGACAACAAGCAGGACACGGTGGACGCGGCCCTGGCGCAGGCCCGCGCCGCGGTAGCCGCGGTCGGCACCGACCACCCGGCGTTCCGCATCCGTCTCGGCACCGGCACCATCGCCCTGCAGGAGGCGGTGAACCAGGTCATCGCCCGCTTCCACTGGGTCGTGATCGCCGCGCTGAACCTGTTCGTGCTCATCTCGTGCAGCATCGCCTACCGCTCCCTGCTCGCCGGCGTGCTGCTGCTGGTGCCGGTGAACCTGGCCAACCAGGTGCTCTACGCCGCCATGCATCTGCTCGGGGTCGGCCTGGACGTGAATTCGCTGATTGTCGCCGCCATCGGCGTCGGCGTCGGCATCGACTACGGCATCTACCTGCTGTCGCGCATCTGCGAGGAGTTCCATGCCTGCGGCGGCGCCTGGGGAGAGGCCTTGCGGGCAGCCCTGCGCACCACCGGCAAGGCCATCCTGTTCACGGCCAGCATCATGACCCTGGGAATAGCACCCTGGTACTTCCTGTCGGGCCTGAAGTTCGTTGCCGACATGGGCCTGCTGCTCATCGTGATCATGGCCATCAACATGGCGCTGGCCCTGATCGTGCTGCCGCTGCTGGTGTGGCTGGTCAGGCCCGGCTTTGTGCACCGGCGGGACCTGCTGGTTGGGGAAGGCGTGAGCGTGGACCTGTTTACCGGCTCCGCGCCACTCCCGATGTCTACCACATCCTCCAAGTACACCCATAATGGCGGAGCCCGGGGGAGACTTCAGGGGACGCGCGGAGACAAGCGGACATGAATAACCCCGCGATTTCGCGGGGTTATTTATGGGATGGAGACTCCAGGAGACCCGTGGAGACGCCTGTAAACAAATTTTCTGGTGGAGCGGAGGAGGATCGAACTCCCGACCTTCGCATTGCGAACGCGACGCTCTCCCAGCTGAGCTACCGCCCCACTTCATCACAGTGCGTCCGCTATTTTAACAGGCTTCGCCGACATTAATACAGACCCCCGCCCCACCCCGCGGAGTGCCGGGGCGGGCGCGCGGATTTGCGCAAATTCCGGCCGAAGCCGGGGTTCCGGCGCGGCAAAAAACACTCCAGCCCCCGATGTTTGCTGGAGAGTTCATCCCCTGCCCCGGCGGGGGGCTTCCCCTCTTCGAAAAAGCCTGTTACAAGGCGCCCAAATTTGGTCGTCAAACGGATGGAGACCCGCAGCATCATGGCCGGAAGACCCGGAAAGAAGCCCGCACAGCAGCCCGCCAAACCTGCTTTCGATGAATTCGGCGAAGAGACCGAAGGCTTCGAGGACGACGTGCCCGCGGTGGATGCGAAAGGCAACCCCCTGCCCGGCAGCCGCTCGCGCGACTGGCGCGACGTCGAGCGCTACCGCGAGATCCGCGAGTTGAAGAAGCTCATCGGCGAAGACTTCGACCATCTGTTCGATGGCGACGATCTGGGCGGCGGCAGGAAGAAGAAATCCTGAGCTGTTCCGGCGCCGCCCCCGGTCGATCCGGCGGCGCGGCCTGACGCGGTCCGCAAGGCCCGCCATGCTTGAAAGGGCATGGGCGGGCCTTATCTATTGTGCATTCCGTTTTTGAGCGAATTCACACACAGGACGAGGTGCGCAGCATGCGCATGGACAAACTGACCAGCCGCTTCCAGCAGGCCCTGGGCGAGGCGCAGAGCCTGGCCGTGGGCCGCGACAACCCGCAGATGGAACCGGTGCACCTGATGCTGGCCCTGCTCGACCAGGAGGGCGGCTCGACCGCGCCCCTGCTGCAGCAGGCCGGGGTCAATGTCGACGTGCTGCGCAGCCGCCTGGACACGGCGGTCGACGCCCTGCCGCGCCTCAAGGACGCCACCGGCGAAGTGCAGGTGGGCGGCGACCTGGGCCGCCTGCTCAACCTCGCCGACAAGCTGGCGCAGCAGAAGAAGGACCAGTTCATCTCCACCGAGCTGTTCGTGCTCGCCGCCGTGGACGACAAGGGCGCGCTGGGCAAGGCCCTGCGCGAAGCCGGCGCGCGCAAGGAGCTGCTGGAGAAGGCGATCGAGACGGTGCGCGGCGGCGCCCGGGTGGATTCCGCCGGCGCCGAGGACCAGCGCCAGGCGCTGGAGCGCTACACCATCGACCTGACCGAGCGCGCCCGCTCCGGCAAGATCGACCCGGTGATCGGCCGCGACGAGGAAATCCGCCGCATCATCCAGGTGCTTTCCCGCCGCACCAAGAACAACCCGGCCCTGATCGGCGAGCCCGGCGTGGGCAAGACCGCCATCGTCGAGGGCCTGGCCCAGCGCATCGTCAACGCCGAGGTGCCGGAAGGCCTCAAAGGCAAGCGCCTGCTGTCGCTGGACCTCGGCGCCCTCATCGCCGGCGCCAAGTTCCGCGGCGAGTTCGAGGAGCGCCTGAAGGCGGTGCTGACCGACCTGTCCAAGGCCGCCGGCAGCGTGATCCTGTTCATCGACGAGATTCATACCCTGGTCGGCGCGGGCAAGGCCGAGGGCGCCATGGACGCCGGCAACATGCTCAAGCCGGCGCTGGCGCGCGGCGAACTGCGCTGCATCGGCGCCACCACCCTGGACGAATACCGCAAGTACATCGAGAAGGACGCCGCGCTGGAGCGCCGCTTCCAGAAGGTGCTGGTCGGCGAGCCGAGCGTGGAGGACACCATCGCCATCCTGCGCGGCCTCAAGGAGCGCTACGAGGTGCACCACGGCGTGGACATCACCGACGGCGCGATCATCGCCGCCGCCAAGCTCAGCCACCGCTACATCACCGACCGCAACCTCCCCGACAAGGCCATCGACCTGGTCGACGAGGCGGCCTCGCGCATCCGCATCGAGATCGACTCCAAGCCGGAGACGCTGGACCGGCTCGACCGCCGCCTGATCCAGCTGAAGATCGAGCGCGAGGCGCTGAAGAAGGAAGAGGACGAGGGCGCCAGGCGCTCGCTCGCCGCGCTGGAGGAGGAGATCGCCAAGCTGGAGCGCGAATACTCCGACCTGGAAGAGAAGTGGAAGGCGGAGAAAAGCACCGTCGCCGGCAGCGCCGGCGTCAAGGAGGAGCTGGACCGCGCCCGCACCGAAATGGATGCGGCGCGCCGCGCCGGCGACCTCGCGCGCATGGCCGAGCTGCAGTACGGCAAGATCCCGGAACTGGAGAAGAAGCTGGCGGCCGCCTCCGACACCGCGCAGAAGCGGTTCGAGCTGCTGCGCACCAGCGTCGGCGAGGAAGAGATCGCCGACATCGTCTCGCGCTGGACCGGCATCCCGGTGAGCAAGCTGATGGAGGGCGAGCGCGACAAGCTGCTGCGCATGGAGCAGGAGCTGCACAAGCGCGTGGTCGGCCAGGACGAGGCCCTGACCGCGGTGGCCAACGCCATCCGCCGTTCGCGCGCCGGCCTGGCCGACCCGAACCGGCCGATCGGCTCGTTCCTGTTCCTCGGCCCCACCGGCGTCGGCAAGACCGAGCTGTGCAAGGCCCTGGCCGGCTTCCTGTTCGACACCGAGGAAGCGATGGTGCGCATCGACATGAGCGAATTCATGGAGCGCCATGCCGTGGCGCGCCTGATCGGCGCGCCGCCGGGCTATGTCGGCTACGACGAGGGCGGCTTCCTCACCGAGGCGGTGCGGCGCCGGCCCTACTCGGTGATCCTGTTCGACGAGGTGGAAAAGGCCCACCCCGAGGTGTTCAACGTGCTGCTGCAGGTGCTGGACGACGGCCGCCTGACCGACGGCCAGGGCCGCACCGTGGACTTCCGCAACACCGTGGTGGTGATGACTTCCAACCTGGGCTCGCAGCTGATCCAGGACCTGATGGGCAAGAGCCAGGACGGCGCCTCGGACTACGACGCCATCAAGGAAGCGGTGATGGAGGTGGTGCGGCAGCACTTCCGCCCCGAGTTCATCAACCGCATCGACGAGGCGGTGGTGTTCCACCCGCTGCGCGCCTCGCAGATCCGCGCCATTGCCGAGATCCAGACCGCCGGCCTGCGCAAGCGCCTGGCCGAGCGCGGCATCGCGCTGGAGTTCAGCGAAGCGGCGCTGGCCAAGCTGGCGGAAGCCGGCTATGACCCGGTGTACGGCGCGCGGCCGCTGAAGCGCGCGATCCAGGCCCTGGTGGAGAACCCGCTGGCGCGGGACATCCTCGACGGCCGCTTCGCCAACGGCGACACGGTGAAGGTGGACGCGACCCTGGGCGGAGAGCTCAGGTTCGAGCGCGCCGGCTGAACCCGCCCGCTCGTCCTCCCCGCGCGGGCGCGGGCGTCGACTCTGGTCATCCTTCCGCCGGATCAAGTCCGGGGGAAGGATGACCGGCGCTAAGTCCTAAGTCGCCGTCATCTCCGCCAGCCCCGCCTCCCGCGTCACCTGCCCCTTGTAGCCCAGCTCGCGCCGCGCCTTGGCGTCGTTGACCGTGACCTGCTCCCCGGCGAGCAGGACCGCGGTGCGCGACACCGGCGGGCCGCCCTTGAGCCGGAACGCGCGCCAGATGAATTCGCACACCGAGGCCAGGGCATAGACCAGGCTGCGCGGGATTTTCCGCTCGCCCGGCTCGACGCCCTGGCTGCGCGCCATCGCGGTGATGAACTGGCGGAACTCGACCGGCGCGCCGTCGGTGAGAAAATAGATTTCGCCGGGCCGGCCGCGCTCCGCCGCCAGCAGCGCGCCCTCGCAGACGTTGCGCACGTGGCAGCTGGAGGTGAGGTACCCGCCGCCGCCGATCCAGGCGAACTGGCCCTTGCGCATCACCTCCAGGATCTTCGGCAGCACCGCGGTATCGCCCGCGCCCCAGATCAGCCGCGGCCGCACCACCACCACTTCCAGGCCCTTGCCGTTGGCGGCCAGGGCCACGGCCTCGGCCTCGCCCTTGGTGGCGGGGTACAGCCCGACCGGCCGGCTGGCCCGCGGCCGGGTCTCGTCCGCGTCGTGGATCGGCGAGCCGTCGGCCAGCACCGCCTCGGTGCTGACATGCACCAGCCGCCGCACGCCGGCGGCGCGGGCCGCCTCGATGACGTGGGCGGTGCCTTCCACGTTGACGCGGTGGAACTCGGCGGGGTCGCCCCAGTCGTCGACCTTGGCGGCGCAGTGGAACACCACCTCGGCCCCGGCCATGCCGGACTGCATCGCCGCCACGTCCACCAGGTCGCCGGCCTGCGGCTCGGCGCCCAGCTTGCGCACGGTTTCCATCGCCGCGAGCGAGCGCGCCAGCGCCGTGACGCTGTCGCCGCGGGCGACGAGGGCATGGATGAGGTTGCGGCCCAGAAATCCGGAGCCGCCGGTGACGAAGGCTTTCATGGGCGTCCTTTGCCTGCCTGTTCTTTGCCGCAGATTAGCGCGGCGCCGGCCGCGGTGGAAGCCGGGAGACCCCTAGCGCCGGGCGCGGAAAAAGTCCCGCAGCAGCGCCCCGCACTCCTCCTCCAGCACCCCGCCCTGCCATTGCACCACATGGTTCAGGCGCGGCCGGCCGATGACGTCGTAGACCGACTCGACCGCCCCGGCCTTGGGATCACGGGCGCCGAACACCAGCCGCCCGACGCGGGCATGGACGATCGCCCCGGCGCACATGATGCACGGCTCCAGGGTGACATAAAGGGTGGTGCCGGTGAGGCGGTAATTGCCGAGGCGCGCCGCGGCCTCGCGCATCGCCAGCATCTCGGCATGGGCGCTGGGGTCGTGCAGCCCGATCGGCCGGTTCCACCCCTCGCCGATCGCCTGGCCGTCCTGGACCAGGACGGCCCCGACCGGGACTTCGCCCGCTGCCGCCGCGCGCTGGGCCAGGGCCAGGGCATGGCGCATCCATTTCTGATCCACGCCGGCCAGCCCGCCCGCCCCCTGCGGAAAGGGGCTGGAGCCTGCCCCGGCGGCGGTTGACGTCGGGGAAGGGGGAGCGGCAAGAGCCAGCTGCTGGGCAATGGCCTCCAGCACGCGACCCGGCTCGTCCAGCACCTCGCTGGCGCCGAAACGCAGCACCCTGAAGCCTTGCGCCTCGAGCCAGGCGCAGCGCTGCGCAACGTGCGCCGCTTCCGCCTCTGAGGGCTCGCTGGGATCGACTTCAACGACCAGGCGGGCCTCGGCACAAAGGAAGTCCGCAAAATGAGGCCCGAGCGGAACCCGCCGCCGGAACTTGCAGCCTTCGACCGGGCCGCGGCCGAGCTGCTGCCAGAGCTTCCGCTCCGCCGGCGTCATCGCGGACCGCGGCGGGCGCGCACGGGGCATTTCGGGGAGATGTCCGGCCATGGCCACTACCTCTCCCCTGCCCCTTCCCGCAAGGGGAGGTGGGTTCTTTGGCAAGGGCGGCTCCGGGTCCAGGCGGTCATTGCCGGCCAGTTTAAGGCCCGCCATCGCCCCGACCAAATCGGCGCCCGCAAAAAAGCCCGGCAATTTCGCAACACCTGCGGTCCTCAAGACCTGCTCCCATCCCCTTGCACACCAAGGAAATTGGTACTGCGCAGTTCGATTGGTGACGCCTGTTTCACGCCGGAATCCTCATGCGTTCGGATGAAGTTCCCCGCCGGCGAGGGGCATAGCGTCCTGCCCCAGTCAGGGAAAGGATTCCGGATTACCGATCGCCTTCCATCAGGGCCGGGGCCACAGGGGATGTGGCACGCCGGCCGCTCCGGCCCTCCTCCTCCAGCTTTCGGCATCGGTACCGCTTGGCAGCAGCTTTGTTGTGCGCGGCAAACCACACCAACGACTGGAGGAGTCCCATGGCACGATCGACGCAGGGAAGCAGCGGCACGCATCCCGGTTTTCCCCAAGGCAATCTGTCGCGGCGCCGGTTTCTCGGCGACGCTTCGAAGTTCGCCACGGCCGGCGCGCTCGCCGGCTGGCTGCCGGCGTTCCGCATCACGGCGGCGGAGGCGGCGTGCTCCACGCCGTCCAACTTTCCCGCCGGCATCACGCTGTACCAGCAGGCCTACATCAACTGGGCGCGCGACATCGCGGTGAATCCGATGTGGACCTGCGCGCCGGCGACGCCGGCCGACGTCGTCGCGGTCTGCAACTGGGCGCGCACGCAGGGCTACAAGGTGCGCCCGCTCGGCGCCATGCACAACTGGTCGCCGCTGACCGTGCCGGCCGGCGCGAGCTGCCCCAACATCATCCTGGTCGACACCAAGCAGCATCTCACCGCGGTCTCGGTCAACACCGCATCCACGCCCAGGACGGTCACCGCGCAGACCGGCGTCACCATGGAGAGCCTGCTGACCACGCTGGAGGGCTACACCCTGGGCGTGAACGCCTGCCCCGCCCCCGGCGACCTCACCCTCGGCGGCGCGTTGGCCATCGACGGGCACGGCACCTGCATCCCCAAGACCGGAGAAACCCTGGTCTCCGGCAACACCTACGGCTCCCTCAGCAACCTGATCCGCTCGCTCACGGCCGTGGTGTGGGATGCGGGCAGCGGCCAGTACGCGCTGCGCACGTTCCAGCGCACGGATCCAGGCTGCGCGGCGCTGCTGACCCATATCGGCCGCGCTTTCATCACCGAGGTGACCCTGCAGGTCGGCACCAACCAGCGCCTGCGCTGCCAGAGCTGGTTCGACAAGACCGCCGCCGAAGTGTTCGCGCCGGCGGGCTCCTCCGGCAATACCTTCATCAACTACCTCAACAGCGCCGGGCGGGTGGAGGCGATCTGGTTCCCCTTCACCCCCAAGCCCTGGCTGAAGATCTGGAGCGTGGCGCCGTCCAAGCCCTGGACTTCCACCGAGGTGGACCAGCCGTACAACTACTCCTTCAGCGACGGCATCGACCAGTCCATCGTCGACGCGCAGGCCCAGTCCGTGCTGAACAACCCTTCCTCCACGCCGGACTTCGGCACCAACCAGTACAACGTGGTCGCTTCCGGCCTGGTGGTCACCGGCACCTGGGACATCTGGGGCTGGTCGAAGAACACCCTGCTCTACATCAAGCCGACCACCCTGCGCGTCACCGCCAACGGCTACGCCGTCATCACCAGCCGCGCCAACATCCAGCGCGCCATCAACGAGTTCTACGTGATGTACTCGGCCAAACTCGCCGCCTACCAGGCCAACGGCCAGTACCCGATGAACGGCCCGGTGGAGATCCGCGTCACCGGCCTGGATCAGCCTGCCGACGTGGTCGGCATCAGCGGCGCGCCCTCGCCGCAGTTGTCGGCACTGCGGCCGCGGCCGGATCACCCGGAGTGGAACGTGGCGGTGTGGTTCGACATCCTCACCATCCCCGGCACCCAGTACGCCGCCCAGTTCTACCGCGAGGTGGAGCAATGGATGTATGCCAACTACGCCAGCTACGCCACCGTGCGGGTGGAGTGGTCCAAGGGCTGGGGCTACGGCAGCAGCGCCGCCTGGAGTGATCCCACCGCCCTGGGCAGCACCATCCCCAACAGCCTGCGCACCGGCCAGGCCGCCGGCGACAACTGGGATGCGGCGAAGGCGACGCTGGACGCGTTTGATCCCTCGCGGCTGTTCAGCTCGCCGCTGCTGGATACCCTGTTGCCCTGAAAGAGCCGTGGATGCGGCGCGGCCGGGCGGCCGCGCCGCATCACGGCTTCAGCGCACCGATCGCCACCAGCAGGTCGACATAGCGCTGCACGCCCTGCGCCGACACCTGCTCCAGCTCCTGCAGCCGCAGCAGGCAGGTCATGCACAGATCGTAGGCGCGGTAGCAGCAATGCATGATCAGGCAGAGCTGCCTGAGCTGCGCCGCATCCAGCGCCTCCGGCACAAAGTAGTTGCGGACGTAGACCAGGTCCGCCTCCAGCAGCTGCTTGGTACCGGCGAGCTGGCGGTGGTCGATGGTCACCGGCGACAGGTCGTAGACTTTGATGCCCTCGAAGCAGAACGGCAGGAATCCCTGCGCGCGCAACTCGTGGTCGATCTCGCCGCAGCCGGCTTGTCCCTGGTACAGCGTGGCGAAGGACACTTCCGTCTGCACCACCACCGCCTGCCGCAGCTTGTCGCGGCCATGGCGCAGCACTGCCAGCTCGCCACCCTGGATGTCGAGCTTGAGGAAATCGATGGGTTCCAGCTCCGCCAGGTCGTCCAGCCGCCGCGTCCGCACCGGCATCTCCTCCAGCACCTGCGCATCGGCCCTGAGCAGCGCGAAGGTCTCCAGCACCAGCGGATCGGGCGGCAGCGTGCTGGTAAGCCCGGAATGGCGGCAGACCCTGAGGGTCTGCGCGCCGCCATCCCCCAACGCCCAGGGCAGGTAAGTCTCCAGCGGTCCCTTGGCACGGTTCAGCGCTTCCAGCGCCGCCGGCTGCGGCTCGAACCCGGTGACGCGGCACAGGCCGGCGTCCAGCATGCCGCGGTAAGGCGGCGCCGGGCCGATCGGATTGGCGCCGATGTCCACCACATGAGCCGGGCGCGCCGGCGCGAGCACCTCGCGGAGCACCAGCGCGGCAGCATTCTGATCCATCATGGCTCCCGTTCCGCGCTCGCGCCGGCGGGAGCCGGCGTCAAGCGAAGCGCTCTGCGTACAACTCGGGCTTGAAACCTACCAGAGGCGCGCCCCGCCCCGTCTCCAGCACCGGCCGCTTGATCATCGAAGGTTGCTCCAGCATCAGGGCGATCGCCTTGGCCTCGGTCAGGTTCCCGCGCTGCGCCTCGGGCAGCTTGCGGAAGGTGGTACCGGCGCGATTCAGCACCGCTTCCCAGCCCACCGCCTTGACCCAGGCTTCCAGCCGTTTGCGGTCGATGCCGGAGGCCTTGTAGTCATGAAAAGCATAGTCCACGCCGCGCTGTTCCAGCCAGGCGCGGGCCCTCTTCATGGTGTCGCAGTTCTTGATGCCGTAGATGGTCACGCCGGACATCGGCTCGCTCCCCTTCGATTGCGGCAACAATAACGCTCGCAGCCTGCGATCGGCAACGCGCGGCCGACGCCCGCTTCATCAGGCGGCCCGCGCCGAGGCTCAGTTCGGCCAGGCCGAACCGAGAATGATCGAGCAGAAGTTCTGGCGGACGTAGTGCATGTCCTTCAGCGCCAGCACGTCGGCCTTCACGTTGCCGAATGTCGTCAGCGGCTTCTTGATGATGCCGTTGGCGAAGTGCTCGATGATGTTTTCCTTGAAGTTCGCCTCGCGTGGATGATGGACGCAGACCTGGTCACGCTGTTCGTGCGTGAAGTCGTGATAAGCGATACCGAGCACGTCCATTTCCACGCCAGCGGTCACCAGAGCGATGGTGGGGCGCATGTGCTCGGGAATGCCGGGTGTGGTGTGGAGCGCGATTGCGGTCCATACG
>DASRFD010000074.1:0-14401 GCA_035651715.1 Nevskia sp. | reverse complement strand
GCTGCTGGGCATGCTCGGCCTGGGCGGCCTGCGCACGGTGGAGAAGATCCGCGGCGCCGCGCCCGCCGGTCACGCCTGATGAAAGACTCCCCGACCGTCTGGCTGGTGGCGGTATTCTTCGCCGCCTGGGGCGGCTGCGTCGCCTACCTGCAGAAGGTGCTGCGCGGCCGCCGCTTCGCCTGGTGGCGCTTCGGCGCCGAGATCGTCACGTCCGCCTTTGCCGGCCTGCTCGCCTTCATCCTCCTGCGGGAATGCGGCTGGTCGGTGGAACTGTCCGCCGCCTGCTCCGGCGTCGCCGGGCACATGGGCAGCTCGGCCATCGGCCTGCTGGAAGGGGCGCTGGCGGCGATGCTGAAGTCGCTGGGGCAGCGCGGCTGAGGTTCAGGCCGCGATAGTGACCAGGGCCCCGCGGCCGGCGTCGGTGATGCGGTCGTGGTGGTCGATCAGGCCGGCGCGCCTGAGGGCGGCCAGGGCCAGCATGCATTGGCCGTAGTCGCCCTTCACCTGGCAGGAGCAGAACGGATCGCGTCCCGCCGCGATGTTCTGCAACACCATCAGTTCCTTTTCGCCGAGTCCGAATTCCATGGCTTCCTCCTCGCCCGATGTAAGGCTAACGCTCCGATCGGCCCGGCCTGAAGTGGGGAAAATGACCTAGGCGACCAGCGTCGTTTCCCGGCGGACGAGCGCGCGTGGCGGAACCGGCGGTACTCGTGGCCCGGCCCCACCGGCCAAGGCGGGATCTGCAGTGCGTCACCACGGTAACAGCCGACACAGGATGGACCCTCATCCGGGGCGGATCGGTCCGCCAGCGAACCCAGGATGAGCCGGGGCAGCTGAACCGCGTCTTAACATCCAGTGGGTGCGGACCGCGCGGCCCGGGCACCGCGTCGCTCAGGGCCTGTTAACGCTATATCGATTGCTGCGAAGGATCTGTTTTGGCGCTATGCAAGGCGCGACCGGGCGGACCGCCCGGATGAACCCGGCCCGGACGGAAGCCGTGCCGCCGGGCACCCGCGCCAGCGGATCCTTTAATACTGGATGATCGGCGCCTTGCCGATCCAGGTATCGTCGCCCAGCATCCCGATCATCGCGTGGGCGCAGTCGGCGAAGCTGATCTTGGACAGGCCGCTGAAGCGGTCGTAACCCAGGCGATACCGCCCCAGCCTGGGGCCGGGCTTCATCTGCAGGGGGCGGACGCCGATCCAGGCCAGGTCCCGGTTCGCCTGCAGCAGCTCCAGCTGGTGGACCTTGTCGTCGTGCCGGTGCTTGAGGAAAGTCTCGCCGTACCAGCGCACGAACCGGGAGCCGAAGGTCAGCGGGTCCTCCGGCAGGAGGCTGCTGCCGCCGCCGCACCACACCAGCCGCGGAATCCCCCGCTCGCGCATCACCTGCAGGATGTGCCGGGTGGCGTCGGTGCACAGGTCCGGCGGCGAGGTCTTTTCGTCCACGCCGATGGCGAACAGGATGGCCTCGGTGCCGGGCGGCAGGGCCGCGCGCACGTCGGAAAGATTCAAGGCGTCGCCCTGGACCACGGTGATCCGCGCGCGCAGATCCGCCGGCAGCTTGCCGGGGCTGCGCAGCAGCGCCGTCACCCGGTGGCCCGCTTCCAGCGCCTGCCGCAGGCATTCGCCGCCCAAGGCGCCGCTGGCGCCGAACAGGGTCAGGTTCAAGATATCGCTCCTAGTTGGCGCGGGAGCAGGTGCCCCGCTCCCCCGCCTCGCAACGTCAAAAGCATTCGCCGCATTGGATACAAGCCAGGCGTTTATCGCAAACGATGAACGCCTAGCGCCAGCCCAGGCTCCTTATCCCCAGCATCACCGCCCGGTGCACGTCGTGGTTGAACAGGAACAGCGCCGCGGCCACCGCGGCGATGACCAGGAAGTCGTAGGCGCGGGGGTGGCTCCAGGAACGCGGTGTCCACCGCGGCCGGTACCAGGGCCGCGGCGGCGGCGGCGTCCACTGGCGCCGCTGCTGCCGTTCGGCGGCCTGCAGCAGCTTGGCGGCGCGCCAGCGCAGGTAGCTGGCCTGGGCCTTGCGGTCGTCGCCGTCGGCTTCGGCGTAGGCCTTGGCCATCAGCGGCTCGTCGCGCACGCCGCTGCGCAGCTCGGCCAGGACGGCGGCGTAGGCGGCTTCCTCGCGCTGGTCGGCGGCGGCCATCGGCTTATCCGATCCGGCACTGGTCCGCGCCGCCGCGCGGTACTGCCCGGGCCATATGGGCCGGCAAGAGGCTGGCGCTTCCCACCGGTTACCCCCGGCTCGCGAACAAGGCCATCGCCCCGGCAAACCCCTGCAATTCCGCGGCGGCCTGCGGCTTGAAGTCGGCGGCGGCGGCCAGGCGCACGGTGTGCTCGTCGGCCAGGATCTCGCCGTCGGCGGCGCGCTCGCACAGGCGCGAGGCGAGGTTCACGGCGTCGCCCACGGCGGTGTATTCCAGGCGCGAGGTGGAGTCGATCACGCCGACGGTGACCAGGCCGCTGGCCACGCCCAGGCCCACGCCGAGGCGCTCGCCGTCGCGGCACCAGCGCCGGGTCAGCGCGCCGACCGAGGCGCGCAGGCGCCGCGCCAGCTCCAGGCCCTGGGCGGCGTGGTCGGCCTGCGCCACCGGCGCGCCCACCAGCAGCAGCACGCCGTCGCCGGCGAAGTCCTTGATCGTGGCGCCGCACTCGGCGGCGGCCTGGCCGGCGGCGTCGTAGTACTCGCGCAGCAGCTCGATCACCTCGCCGGAGGGGCGCTGCCGCGCATAGGCGGTGAAGCCGCGCAGGTCACAGCAGACGATGGTGATCTCGGCCTGGCGGTGCTGGACCGCCAGGCCCAGGCCGCGTTCGTTGACCAGCCGCGCCACCTGCGGCGAGAGGAAGCGCGACAGGAACTCGCCGCGGTGGCCCTGCTGCACGTGGTACTGCACCGCGCCGACCAGGAAGATCATCTCGCCGAGCGCCATCGACACCGCGCCCGCGGCGTGCGACAGCACGAAGGTGGTGAGCAGGAACGGCCCGGCGCCGAACGCGGCCAGCACGCGCAGCGCCTCCGGCCGGTCCGGCCGGCGCACCAGCAGCAGCATCGCCATGGTCACGCCGCAGCAGGCCAGCACCACCAGCAGCGGCGCCGCAAACAGCCAGAAGCCCGGGCGCATCAGCGCGTCAGCATGCTGCAGGCCGCCGATGAAGTCGCGCTGCTTGGCTTCGCGCGCGAACAGCCCGGCCACGCCGTAGAACACCCCGGCCAGCTGCGCGAAGCGCAGCGCCACGTCGCCGGCGCCGGTGTCGATGGGACCCGGCGGCAAGGTGCGGCGGACGCGCCGGATCCATTCGACGAAGCACAGCAGCGACAGCATTTCCACCAGGCCCAGCAGCGCCGAGCCCCAGTAGGGGCCGCCGCGCGCCAGCTCCATGTCCGCCACCGGCACGCCGAAGCCGTAGGAGATTCCGGTGGCGGCGAAGGCCAGGGCGATCACCCGGCTGATCGGCGAGCCGCGGTCCGCGCCGTAGAACGCCGCCGCCATGCCCAGCGCCACCAGCGAGGCGATGTAGATCGGGACGTACTGGATCATGGGCGGCCGGCCTTGCCGGGGGGGGCGGCAGCCCGGCGCTGGGGCGCAGGGTACGGCGCGGCGGGGAAGGGCCGCAAGCTTGAAACCGCCCGCGGCGGCGGCATTGTTACGGTAACAAGGCCCGCAAGGGCCGCGGTGGAGGAGGCAAGCATGGCCCGGATACGATTGGCCCGTGCCCGCCTGGCCCGGTCCGGGGCCGTGGTCGCCCTCGGCCTGCTCGGCAGCTTCGGCGCCCTGGCGATGGAACAGCACCCGCCGCCCCCCGACGGGGCCGCGCGCAAGGCCCATTCCTCGCGCCCGCCCGGCTCCCAGCGCGGCAAGGCCTCGGTCTATGCCCGCCGCCTGGCGCGCCACCGCATGGCCGACGGCACCCCGCTGGACCTGGAATCCGACGCCGCCGCCAGCCCGCACCTGCCGCTCGGCAGCCGTGCCCGCGTCACCAACCTGCACAACGGCCGCAGCGTCGAGGTGGTGATCCGCGACCGCGGCCCCTACGTCAAGGGCCGCATCCTCGACATCACGCCGAAAAGCGCCCAGGCGCTGGGCTTCCGCACCGGGGTGCGGCGGGTGGAGGTGGTGCCGCTGCCGCAGCCGGCCGGAGGCGCCGGCGCCGCCGCCCCGGGCGGCGGCGGTTCCTACCGGGCGCCGCGGCGCTGCCGGGTGTTCGGGGTGGAGGGCGAATAGCCGCGGCGCTGCACCGGCGCGCGCTGGCTAAGCCATGTGGGGGGTCGGACCGGCGCCGTTCGAAGCGCGGCCGCGCTCAGGTCCCCGCCACCAGCAGCTCTTCCGAATTGCGCGGCGGCCGCAGGCCGTCGCTGCGGCCGGCGAAGTAGCGTTGCGCCAGGCTTTCAGCGGAGACGTGGCGCACCGCCTTGAAGCCGGCGGCACGGGCCAGGGCCACCATCTGGTCGGGGGTGAAGAAGCTGATGAAGGGCGTGCCGCTGGCGCGCGCGCCGGCGGCGGCGCGCTCCACCCCGGGGCGGATGTCGGGGTCGAGCTGCTCCATCGGCAGCATGAAGGACATCACCAGGGTCGAGCCCCGCACCAAGGTGGCAATGCGGCGCAGGGTCTCGGTGATGGCGTCCAGCGTCAGGTACATGCTCACGCCGGTGGAGGCCACCACCGCCGGCTCGCGGTTGTCGAAGCCGGCGGCGGCGAGCCGCTGCCACCAGTCGTCGCCGGCCTCGAAGTCCACCGGCACCAGGTGCAGGAACGAGGGCGTGCCCAGGCCCAGGTCGATCAGGCGCTGGCGCTTCCAGGCCTGGGGGCCGGGCCGGTCGATCTCGAACACCTGCATGCCCAGTTCCGGCCGGCGCTGGGCGAAGGTATCCAGCCCGGCGCCGAGGATCACGTACTGCTGCACGCCCTGCACGCCCTGCGCGGCCTGCTCGGCCGCCAGGTCCTCGACGTAGCGCGCCCGCGCCAGGATCGAGGCGCGGAACGGGCGGGTGAAGTCGCTCATGTCCGGGCGCTGCTGCCAGCCGGCCTCCGGCGCCGCCAGGCGCAGGCCGACGCGGTCCTCGAACACGTGCGGCGGCGGGTCCGCCTCCAGGTGCAGCGCCCGCCACAGCGCGGTGCGTATCGCGGTGTTGTCCGGTTCCGCCGCCGGCTGCCGGGACATCGGGCTCTCCTTCGATCGATCAGGACTTTACGGTACGACCTTTAAAGTAGAGGAGCAGCGTTGGGCGGGAGTTCCGCCGTTGGGCAGCCCGGCGCAGGCCAAAAAAGAAGCCCGCCGAAGCGGGCTTCCCGAGTCCGGCTCGCCTCAGCGGCGCCAGCCGTCGTGCTCCTCGTGCCAGCGGTGCTCCTCCCAGCGGCGGTGCTCCCACTCGCGGTGCTCGCGCCAGCGCCAGTCGTCGCGGTAGACGGGCCCGTAGTAAACCGGGGCGGGCGGGGCATAGTAGACCGGCGCCGGCTCGGCGTAGACCGGGGCGGGCGCATAGCCGCCCAGGTTGAGGCCGATGGAGACGTCGGTGTGCGCCAGGGCCGCGGTCGGCACCAGGGCCAGCAGGCCGGCGCCGGCAATCAGGCTCAACACAGTACGTTTCATGACACGAACCTCCTGGATTCACGCCCGCCACGCGGCGGACGGGAACACTGTAGGAGGATGGGGGTGAATGAGGGCTGAATGGCGCTGCGCCCGGGGTCCCTAGAGGCCCGCGATATGCACCTGGTGCTTCGGCTCGTAGTTGGGGCAATGCACCGTCCCCTTGCGCATTTTCGCCAGCTCCTCCTTGTCGTGGAAGTCGCGGTACGGCGTCAGGTCCAGGTTGTCGGGCACGCGGGTCAGGCTCTCGTCGCCGATGACCTTGATGTAGTCTTGCATGAAGGCGTCGTAGGCCTCCCAGGTGATGCCCTCGGCGCGCACCGCGGCCTGCTCGGCGTGCAGGGCGATCTGGTGGGCGTGGAGATAGTGCATGCCCAGCAGCTGGATCAGCGATTTCTCCACCGCCTCGTGCACGATCAGGAAGCGGTCGGTCAGCACCCGGCGCCTGCGGTAGGTGAAGCTCTTGGGCATGTGGCGGTCGATGAAGATGGTGTGGCCGTCGAGGCTGTAGCCGGCCAGGTAGGGGATGTCGTAGCCGCGCTCGAGGTGGGCGCGGGCGCGGATCGCCTTGACGGCGTGGTCCATCATGCGCTGGCCGATCAGCCATTCCGGGCGCTGGCCCTTGTGCGGCGCCTTCACCGTCGGCGCCAGGGCCTGGTGCATTTTCCTGTCTCGGTGTGCGGTGTGCATGCAGGTCTCCTCTTTCCAGGCGTGCCGCGGATGGTCCGGCTTATCCTACCGTGTCAGGCTTACACCGACGCCGACGCGGGTGATGGAGCGGTTGTAGTCGATCAGGCTCTCGCCGTAGCCCTGGAAGAAGTAGAAGGTCCAGAAGAAGTCCGGGCTGTGCGGGTTGTTGGGGATGGTGTAGAGCAGGCTGGCGGCGGCGCGGCCGGTGACCGGGTTCCAGCGCAGCATGGCGTGGGCCATCTGCTGGCTGCCGAACAGCTGCTGCTCGTAGTGCAGTTCGCTGTAGCCGTAGTAGCTGCCGATGTCGGGGTTGTCGTCGCGGTTGGGGTCGGTGCGCGGCAGGCTCTTGTCCTCCGGCAGGCGCCACCACCACTTCCAGTAGAACAGGTGCTCGCCTTCGGCCTGGAACGGGGCGATGTAGAGGCGGTTCCAGCTGCGCGAGTCGGGCAGGCCCTTGCCGTTGGACTCGTGCTCGATGCCGAAGTCCGCGCCCAGGTGGTGCCACCTGACCCGGTCGGAGGGGATGTAGCGGTAGAACAGCTCCGGGTTGTAGTCGCTCTCGCGGAACGGCTTGGACTCGGAGGAGTCGTAGATGTCGAAGAACGACTTCTGGGTGTAGCCGAAATACAGCGGTACGCCGAACAGGCGCTGCTTCAGGCTGATCTGGAACAGCATCTCGGTCTTGCGGCCGTGGTAGTCCTCGGTCCAGGTCGCCGGCAGGATGTACATCGGCTTGTGCAGCGACAGGCCCCTGCCGGCCGAGACGATCTGGTAGGGGTCGTTGTCCCGGTCCTGGACCAGCGTGACCGAGGGGCCGGGTTTGACCGCGCCGCCGCCGGAGGCGCCGGTCAGGGGCACGTCGGCGACCGGCGGCGAGGCGGGGACGGCGCCGCCGGTGTTGGCGGCGAAGCCCCAGGGCGCGGCGGCGGTGGGGCTGGCGCCCGCATCCACCGCCGGGGCGGGACAGGCCTGCGCCGGCGGCGCCCGCTCCGGCGCGGTGGCGCAGCCCGCAGACAGCAGCAGCGTTCCGGCGCACACTAGGTGCAAACTACGCATCGAACCCTTCCCTGGTGGTGTCTGTCGAAGGGCGCCGGTGGATGCGGCCGCCCGGCACTGGATCACGAGCCTGGACGGAACCAGGGCCTGTTGTCGGCTGTTTGGGCACCGCGGCGGCACCGTTTTTCCCCGCAGCGCCAGGAACGGCGGACGCAGTGTACTTGAACTGCATTTAAGGAGGGAGGCAGGCGGCAATGCGCAAAAAAAGACCCCGCCCCGCGGGCTTGCCGCCGGAGTCGCGGCCCTGCGGCGTTCTCGCCGGCGGCGCACTTCGAGTACCCTGCGCACCCCGCGCCGCGCCCGGCCCCAGGTCCGGCGGCGCGGCTCCCCTGTAGCCGCCACCAGACTTTTAAATACCGATGCTCGTCGACATTGCCCTGTTGCTGCTCGCCGCAGTGGTCGCGGTGCCGCTGTTCAAACGCTTCGGCCTGGGCTCGGTGCTCGGCTACCTCGCCGCCGGCATCGCCATCGGCCCCTGGGGGCTGGGGCTGATCTCGCAGGTGGAGGACATCCTGCAC
Organism: Nevskia sp.; assembly: GCA_035651715.1. GTDB lineage: Bacteria > Pseudomonadota > Gammaproteobacteria > Nevskiales > Nevskiaceae > Nevskia. Next base: position 6,540 of record DASRFD010000074.1, on the reverse strand, counting down.
TTCTCCGAATTCGGCGTGGTGCTGCTGCTGTTCGTCATCGGCCTGGAGCTGCAGCCCAGCCGCCTGTGGCGCCTGCGCAGCGCCGTGTTCGGCCTGGGCGGGGCGCAGGTGCTGGTTACCGCCGCGCTGCTCGGCGGCTGGGCGGTGCTGCGCTACCGCCAGAGCGTGCCGGCGGCGGTGGTGATCGGCTTCGGCCTGTCGATGTCCTCCACCGCCTTCGTGCTGCAGATGCTGGGCGAGCGCAAGGAGCTGACCGACCGCCACGGCCGCGCCGCCTTCGCCATCCTGCTGTTCCAGGATCTGGCGGTGATCCCCTTCCTGGCGCTGCTGCCGTTCCTCTCCGGCCAGGGCAACGCCGTGCACGACGGCGCCTCGTTCTGGATCGGCGCCGCCAAGGCCGCCGCCGCGCTCGGCTTCGTCGTGTTCCTCGGCCGCTACCTGCTGCGGCCGGTGCTGCGCGTGCTCGCCGCCACCCAGGTGCCGGAGATCTTCACCGCCGCCTCCCTGCTCACCGTCACCGGCACCGCCCTGGGCATGACCGCGGTGGGCCTGTCCGCCTCGCTCGGCGCCTTCCTCGCCGGCATGCTGCTGGCGGATTCGGAATACCACTACGAGCTGCAGGCCGACATCGAGCCGTTCAAGGGCCTGCTGCTGGGCCTGTTCTTCATGGCCGTGGGCATGTCCGCCAACCTCGGCTTCATCGCCCAGGACCCGTGGCGCGTGGCCGAGGGCGTGCTGATCCTGGTCGGCATCAAGATCGCGGCGCTGTACTGCGTCGGCCGCGTCTACGGCCTGCCGCGCGGCTCCTCGCGCTCGCTCGCCGTGGCCCTGTCGCAGGGCGGCGAGTTCGCCTACGTGCTGTTCGCCCTGGCCCAGTCCGGCGGCGTGCTCGACCGCAACACCGCCGACGCCCTGGTCGTCACCGTCACCCTGTCGATGATCACCACACCGCCGCTGTACGCCCTGCTCGCGCGCCGCGCCAAGAAGCAGGAGGAGCAGGAAGGCCGCCCCTACGACGAGATCGACGTGCCGGAGAACGACGTCATCATCGCCGGCTTCGGCCCCTTCGGGCAGATCTTCGGCCGCCTGCTGCGCCTGAAGAAAATCCCCTACACCGTGCTCGAGCGCAACTGGCAGCACGTCGATTTCGTGCGCCAGTTCGGCAACACCATCTTCTACAGCGACGCCGGCCGCATGGAAGTGCTGCGCGCCGCCAAGGCCGACAAGGCGCGCTTCTTCGTGCTGGCCATCGCCGACGTCGAGGAATCCCTGCGCATCGCCGAGATGGTCCGCCGCAACTTCCCGCACCTGCGCATCTTCGCCGTCGCCCGCGACCGCGCCCACGCCATGCAGCTGATGGACCTGGGCGTCACCGACGTGATCCGCCGCGCCTACGGCTCCAGCCTGGAAATGACCGCCGACCTGCTGGTGGCCCTGGGCGAGAACGAGGAGCGCGTCGCCCGCGACATCGCCCGCTTCCGCAAGCACGACCACGAAACCCTGCTGCGCCAGCAGGCCATCCACCGCGACGAGCAGCAGCTGATCCAGACGGCCAAGGAAGCGTCGAAGGAATTGCAGCAGCTGTTCGAGGCGGACCAGGAGGAGCAGGCGGAGGAGCAGAGGGCGTGAGGCGGGTTGTCCTGCCTTAGGTTTTTCCCGCGCGGGCCATTGTCGCTCCGGCTTTGCGGTGCTCGGCGCCGCCGGCGGGACGAACATCAAAAACCGCCAGGTCGGAACCGCTGTGCGGTTCCGACGACTTCGGCTTGAACCTCTTGTCAGCGAGGGTCGGCGGGCGCCTGCGGGTCGGCCATGAAGAGATATTGGTAGTAGGGTGCGGAAGGCGGCGGCGGGAAATGCGCGTGCAGGTAACTGCCCCGGAAACATGCCGCCTTGGCATTGTTGCGGTCGGCGATGACGCCGGTGACTTCGCCAGCGGTGTCGATGACCAGCACCTGACGCAGCGGCCCCGGGGATTTGAAATAGCAGTTGTCCTTCTCGTCGAGGTGCTGGCTGTTGTTGGCGTCAGTCCAGCGCTGTGCGTAGGCATCGTCATGTGCGGCATCGGCCAGGCGCTTCGCGGTTGCGAAATCGAGCCCGGCCGCGACAGCCGGCACGGCCACCAGCGTCAGCAGGCCCGCAGTCACACTCTTCGCGGCTGCTTTCAGCGCATGCGTACTCGCCATCATCCCGTCTCCTCCGTGCTGGGTGCGGCAAGAGGATTTTGCGCTATCCGCATCCCGGCGGCGATGGCTGCGGCGAGACGGCTGTTTCCATCGGCAAAGGGCAGGACCAAAAAAAAAAGGCCGCTGAAACCCGAAGGTTATTCGCGGCCCAAGGCTCAGGGTCCTGCCGGCGCGCGCTGGGCGCGCACCGGGCTGTCGGTTGACGGTCCGGAAAAAATGGGCTGCTGGAGCAGGTGTGCTCGTCACAGCCCAAGGCTCAGGGACCGTGCCGCGGCGGACCGTTCCGCCGCGGGTGAAGCTTCAAAATCCTCGGTTTAAAAAATGGGCTGCGGGGACACGGGTGTGTCCGTCGCAGCCCAAGGCTCAGGGACCGATGCCCGCCGTGGCCTGGGCCGCGGCGAGTGAAAGCGGGAGCGGCCGGATGGCCGGGGCCTCGCCGCCGACTTCGCGCTGCAGCTTCATCGCGGCGCGGATCAGCGACTGGGTGGAATTGCCATGCTCGGGGTAGCGGCTGCTGCCGATGCCCCAGTTGAGCCTGAAGGTCTGGTGCTCGCTCAGCACCGGCGTGGCGAAGGCGGCGATGGCCTGCTGCTCGGCGGCGTCGAGGCTGCGCTCGGGCTGCTGGCGCAGCAGGAAGACAAAGCCGTCGTGTGCCATGCGCGCCAGGGTGTCGCCCTCGAGCAGCGTGTGGCCGAGCTGGGCCGCCACGGCCTGCAGCATCTGGTTGACGCGGTCCTGGCCGTGCTTGTCGACCAGGGCGCGGTAGCCCCGCAGCTCGCCGTAGACCACGCTGAACGACGGCGGGATCTTGCCGTTGAGGTTGATCAGCTGGCGCAGCAGGCGCTCGTTGAGCTGGCTGCGGTTGGGCAAGCCGGTGACGCTGTCGAAATAGGCCAGGCGGCGCACGCGCTCGGCTTCCTTGTGCTTCTGCTCCAGGCGGCGGCGCTCGGCGATGGCGCGGGCGTCCATCAGCGCCAGCAGCAGCAGCGCGATCAGCAGGCCCACGGTGATCAGCGCCACCGGCAAGCCCATCCAGTTGCCGGCGAGGACGTTGCCGGCGGCGCAGGTGGCGCCGGCGGCGAAGCGGGCGGCGGCCATTCCGGTGTAGTGCATGCCGCAGATCGCCGCGCCCATCACCAGCGCTGCGGCGATGCGGGCGGCGACGATGTGGCGCTGCGGCAGGCGGCGCAGCGAGAAGCCGATGAACAGGGCGGCGGCGGAGGCGGCCACGGCGATCAGCACCGAGGCGGCGAACAGCAGCGGGTCGTAGCTGATGCCGGGGGTCATGCGCATGGCCCACATGCCGGTGTAGTGCATGACGCAGATGCCCATGCCCATCGCCACGGCGCCGGCGCCGAGGGTGCGCAGCGTGAGGGTGGGGCGGCTGACGATGAACAGCGCCAGCAGGGAGACGCCGACGCCGGCGACCCAGGACAGCACGGTCAGGGCCAGGTCGAAGGTCTGCGCCACCGGCAGCTGGAACGACTTCATGCCGACGAAGTGCATGGACCAGATGCCGGTGCCCATGGCGACGGCGCCGGCGAACAGCCAGCTGCGCTCGTGGCTGCCCTGGAAGTCGGCGATGCGCGCGCCCAGGTCCAGCGCCGCGTACGACGCGAACACCGCGACGCAGTAGGACGCAAACACCAGGGCGAAGTCGTAAGTGCCGTTCATTCTCGTCAATGCCTTTTCCCGCGGGCGCAAAGCACGCTGGGGATGCGGCATCTGACGCCTTTTTGGAGGGCCGCCGCGGCCGGTGCCGATGGGCGAGCCGGCAGGCATGACGAGCGGGCGCGGACGGACCTGAACTGGCCGTCAACGGTAGCAACCGGCGGACAAGCGGCGGGGCCCGCGCGGCGGAAAAGCCGCGGCCGCGGCGCCCGGAGCGCGGCGCGCGGGCGGCGCAAAGCCGCGCCCGGCGCGCCTTGGGCGCGGTTGGCGGCAGTCTTGCATAATGTGACCGGACCTTCAGACGCCGCCGCGCTGTTCCAAGCATGCTCCAGCTCATTCCGCACCTGATGGTGGCGCTGGTCGCGCTGGGCATGGCGCTGGCCTTCATCTGGGCGGATTACCGTTCGCCGACCTCGCGCCTGCTCAGCCTGACCCTGGTGGCCCTGGCGGCGGCGATCGCGCTCAACACCGCGTACTTCTACGAACTGTTCGGCGACGGCGACATGCCGGGCTGGCTGGCCCTGCCCGAGGCCATCGCCCTGGTGGCGCTGCTGGAGTGGGTGCTGCGGGTGCGCCGCACCCTGCCGGCGGGCGAGCTGGACGTGCGGGTGGGCGACTTCATGCTGCGCCTGGGCCAGGCGGCCGGGCTGACCTACGCCCTGCTGTCGCTGCTCCACCCGGACCTGCGCCAGCACGATTTCCTGTTCGCCGCCACCGGCGCCGACGCGCTGCGCCGCCGCGGCTTCTGGCTGTTCGCCCTGCCGATCCTCTTCGCCAGCGGCACCGGCCTGTTCTCCGGCGCCCTGATCCTCAACCGCCGGCCCGACCGCGGCGAGCGGGTGCGCATCGTCGCGCTGGGCCTGTCGGTGCCGTTCTTCCTCGCCGGCTTCGTGCTGCCGCCGGGCTGGGCGCCGCTCAGCGTGCTGCTCGGCGAGCTGGTGTTCCTGGTCGGTTCCGTGCAGTACCACGTGCTGCAGGGCCAGCGCGGCCAGTTCATGTCGCGCTTCCTCTCCGCCCAGGTGGCCTCGCTGGTGCGCGAGCGCGGCCTGTCCGGCGCGATGAAGCAGAATTACCTGGAGATCACCGCCGTGGTCAGCGACGTGCGCGGCTTCACCGCCTACGCCCAGGCCCACCCCTCCTCGCGCGTGATCCAGGTGCTGCGCGACTACTACGACGCCGTCGGCGAGGTGGTGGGCGCCTACGGCGGCACCATCAAGGACTACGCCGGCGACGGCATCCTGATCCTGGTCGGCGCGCCCATCGCCATGCCCAACCATGCCGCGGTCGGCCTGGCCATCGCCCGCGGCGTGCGCGACGCCGCGCGCCGCGTCACCGAAAAATGGAGCAGCGCCGAGCACCGCCTCGGCATCGGCATCGGCGTCGCCAGCGGCTTCGTCACCGTCGGCGTCATCGGCTCCGCCTCGCGCCTGGAGTACACCGCCGTCGGCCCGGCCGTGAACCTGGCCTCGCGGCTGTGCGAGCAGGCCCTCGACGGCGAGATCCTGGTCGACGGGCGGACCCGCGAGCTGGCGGCGGAAGTGCCGCTGGAAGCGCGCGGGCCGATCGCGGTGAAGGGCTTCGACGAGGCGGTGGCCCTGTACGCGCTGCCCGCGGCGGCGTAGCCGCCGGGGAAGGCCGGCCGGCGCGCGCCGCTTCGAGCCCGGCGGCGCACCGCGCCTACGGCTTCTTGTAGACCACTCCCGCCTTCATCACGAACTCCACGTGCTGCAGGGTGGCCACGTCCTGCAGCGGGTCGCCCTTCACCGCGATCAGGTCGCCGGCGTAGCCCGGCGCCACCTGGCCCAGGGTGTCGGCATGCCGGAGCAGTTCGGCGGCGTTGAGGGTGGCGGCGCGGATGGCTTCCAGCGCCGGCATGCCGGCCTGGACCATGTAGGCGAACTCGCGGGCGTTGTCGCCGTGCGGGTAGACGCCGGCGTCGGTGCCGAAGGCGATCTTCACGCCGTACTTGTAGGCGCGGCCGAGGGTGGCGAGGATCCTGGGGCCGATGTCGAGGGCCTTGGCCGCCACCTGCGGCGGGTAGGTGCCGGGCACCCGGGCGTTGGCGCTGACGGTCTGGCCGGCGATGGCGGTGGGCACGAACCAGGTGCCGTGCTCCTTCATCAGCTTCATGTCTGGCTCGTCCATGAAGGTGCCGTGCTCGATCGAGTCGACGCCGCCGATCACGGCGCGGCGGATCGCCTCGGCGCCGTGGGCGTGGGCGGCGACGGTGAAGCCGTAGTCGTGCGCGGCGGCGACCACCGCCTTGATCTCCTCCTCGGTCATCTGCGGGTTGTCGGCCGAGCTGGATTCGTCGAGCACGCCGCCGGAAGGCATGATCTTGATCAGGTCGGCGCCGTCCTTGTAGTGCTGGCGCACCGCCTTCCAGGCGTCCGCCGGGCTGTTGATGATGCCCTCCTTCGGGCCGGGATCGCCGGCGAGGTCGGCGCGGTAGCCGTCGGTGGGATCGGCGTGGCCGCCGGTGGTGCCGACGTACCTGCCGGCGCTGTAGATGCGCGGCCCCGGCACCAGGCCGGCGTTGACGGCGTTGCGCAGGGCGATGGAGGTGTTGTCGTCCTCGCCCAGGTTGCGCACCGTGGTGAAGCCGGCCTCCAGGGTGCGCCTCGCGTAGACCGTGCCGCGGATGGCGTTGTCGGCCGGGTTGAGGCGGAACTTGTCGCTGTAGTAG
>DASRFD010000073.1:0-45231 GCA_035651715.1 Nevskia sp. | reverse complement strand
GGGCGGCCGGCACGGCGAATCAGGTCTCCACGGCGGTGTCGCGCCTGCCGGCCGGCGGCCTGTGGTCGACGGCACGGCTGCGCTGGGGCCGGCGCGCCCGAACCGTTACCGCGGTGCTGGCGGTCGGCGTGGCCGCCGGCGGCCTGGTGGCGGCGGAAATGCGGACTTCCCTGTTCAGCGCGCTGCTGCTGCCGCCGCTGGCGCGCGGCATGACCAGCACCATGGCGCCCGGCCCCAGCCCCGACGCTGTCCGCGCGGCCGGGCCCTATGACCGGCGCCTGGGCTATGCCGACCTGCCGCGCTTCATCGACGCGCTGCGGGCGCGCGGCTGGATGGTGAGCGCGCAGGCGCGGCCCTCGCCGTCCCTGCTGGCCTGGACCCGGGCCGGCGGCTACGCCATTTATTCGGAGAAGACCTCGACCGGGCTGCGCCTGCTGGACCGCAACGGCGCCCCCCTGTACGAGACGCATTTCCCGCAGCAGGCCTTCGGTTCGCCCGATGCCATTCCGCCGCTGCTGGTACGCACCCTGCTGCAGATCGAGGACCAGCACCTACTCGACCCGGAGCGGCCGCGGCGCAACCCCGCGGTGGACTGGCCACGCTTCCTGCGGGCCATCGCCGGCCAGGTCCTGCGCGCCGGCGGCTCGCACGTCAACGAGGGTGGCGGCAGCACCCTGGCGACGCAGATCGAGAAGTTCCGCCATTCGCCCGAGGGACGCACCGAGGGCTACGCCGAAAAGCTGCGCCAGATGGCCAGCGCCAGCCTGCGCGCCTACGCCGGCGGCGGCGACACCACCGCGGCGCGGCGCCGGCTGGTCGCCACCTACCTGGACTCGGTGCCGCTGGCCTCGCGCCCCGGTTACGGCGAGGTGATCGGCCTGGGCGACGGCCTGTGGGCCAACTACGGCATGGACCTGCGCCAGGTGCGCGAGGACCTGGAAATCCCCGAGGACGATGCGGCGCGCCGCGCCCGGCTGGCCGACACCTACAAGCACGTGCTGAGCCTGCTGCTGGCCGAGCGCCGCCCCAGCTTCTACCTCAACGCCCGCCACGACCGGCTGGAGACTCTCACCGACGGCTACCTGCGCCTGCTCTGCGCCCAGGGCGTGATCGGGCCGCAGCTGCGCGACGCGGCGCTGCAGGTGCAGCTGCGCTTCCTGCCCGAGGCGCCGCCGCCGCAGGCGGTGGACTATGCCGGGCGCAAGAGCGTGGACGTGCTGCGGCGCGAGCTGCTGGCGCAGCTGTCGGTGCCCGGCTACAACAGCCTCGACCGCCTCGATCTCTCGGTGCGCTCGACCATCGACCAGCAGGCGCAGCGGCGCGTCGCCGCGACGCTGCAGCGCCTGTCCGATCCGGCCTACGCCGCTTCCCTGGGGCTGGTCGGCACCGAGCTGCTGCCGGCCAAGGGGCTCGACCACGTGGTGTACAGCGTGCTGCTCTACGAGCGCGGCGCTTCCGCCAACGCGCTGCGCGTGCACGCCGACAGCCTCGACCAGCCGTTCGACATCAATTCCGGCGCCAAGCTGATGCTCGGCTCCACCGCCAAGCTGCGCACCCTCATCACCTATCTCGACATCGTGGTGGAGCTGCGCGAGCGACTGCGGCAGCGGCCCAGGGCCGAGCTGGCCGCGCTGGCGCGGCACGCCGACGATCCGCTGACGCAGTGGGCCGCAGGCTACCTGGGGCATGCGCCGGACGCGGCGCTGCGGCCGATGCTGGACGCGGCGATGCTGCGGCGTTACTCGGCCAGCCCCCACCGCAGCTTCTTCACCGGCGGCGGCGCCCACGTCTTCCACAACTTCAAGAAATTCGAGGACGCGGAGAACCCGACGGTGCAGGACGCGCTGGAGCGCTCGATCAACCTCGCCTTCATCCGCCTGATGCGCGACATCACCCGCTACTACATCGCGCAGGAGGGCGACACGGTGCGGCGCCTGCTCGCCGACAGCGACGATCCGGCGCGGCAGGACTACCTGCGGCAGTTCGCCGACCAGGAGGGCCGCCAGTACCTCGGCCGCTACTACGAGGATTACGCCGGCCTGGCGCCGCGCGACGCGCTGGAGCAGCTGGCCGATCACGCCCGCCAGAATCCGCAGGCGCTGGTGACGGTGTTCCTGGCGACCCGGCCGGAGGCCTCGCCGCAGGAGCTGGCGCAGTTCCTGAAGGAGCGGCTGCCGGGGCACCTGCCCGCGCCGCGCAAGCTGGCCAGCCTCTACGCGGAGTGCCAGTCCGGACGGCTGACCCTGTCCGACCAGGGCTATCTCGCCGGCGTGCACCCGCTGGAGATCTGGCTGGTCGGCTGGCTGCGCAACCATCCGGACGCCTCGCGCACCGACACCCTGCGCGCCGGCACGCTGGCGCGGCAGCAGGCTTACGACTGGCTGTTCCGCACGCGCCATCCGGAGCGGCAGAACGAGCGCATCGGCATTCTGCTCGAGCAGCTGGCATTCGAGCGCATCGCCGACGACTGGCACCGCCAGGGCTACCCGTTCCGCCAGCTGGTGCCTTCGCTGGCCACCGCCATCGGCAGCTCCGGCGACCGGCCCGACGCCCTGGCCGATCTGGTCGGCATCATCGCCGCCGGCGGCCAGCGCCTGCCCGCGGTGGATACCACCGCGCTGCGCTTCGCGGCAGGCACGCCTTACCAGACCGAGCTGCAGCGCACTCCGGCCGCCGCCGAGCGCGTGCTCGATCCGGAGGTGGCCGACGTGGTCCGCGGGGCGCTGCAGGGTGTGGTCGAGCGCGGCACGGCGCAGCGCCTCAAAGGCGGCTACACCGCCGCCGACGGCACGCCGCTGTTCGCCGGCGGCAAGACCGGCACCGGCGACAACCGCTACGAGACCTACGGCAGCGGCCACCGCCTGCTGCAATCCACCGCCGTCAACCGCAGCGCCACCTTCGCTTTCATGCTCGGAGAGCGCTGGTTCGGCGTGGTGACGGTGTACGTGCCGGGCAAGCAGGCCGACCGTTTCCATTTCACCAGCGCGCTGGCGGTGCAGCTGCTGCGGGCCCTGCAGCCGGCGCTGGGATCGGTCATCACCGCGGCGGAGCCGGACGCGCCGGAGCGGCAGGCGGCGGCGCGGCGCGCGGCGGATCCTCCCCGGGCCTGAACGCCCCGCCCCGTCGTCGGCGGACCGCCTAGATCTGTTGCGGTCCCAGCCGCGCCACCAGGAAATCGACCAGCGCCCGCGTCCGCGCCGGCAGCCGCGTCGTCGCGGGCCACAGCAGGTGATAGGGAATCTGCGGCTGCGGCCAGTCCTGCAATACCAGCTCCAGGCGGCCCTGATCCACCGCGTCGCGCACCTGGTAGAGCAGGCCGCGCCCGATGCCCATGCCCTGGATCGCCGCCTCGCAGCAGGCGGCGATGCTGTCGGCGCGGAAGCGGCCGTCGACCCGCACCGCCAGCGCCCTGCCGGCCGCTGAAGCGCCAGGTTTCGGCGCCCTTCACCCCGCTGCGCACGATGCAGGCGTGGCCGCGCAGCTCGCGCGGATGCTGCGGGCGTCCATGTTGCGCGAAGTAGCCGGGTGCGCCGTAGATCACGCGGCGCACGGTGCCGAGGCGGTGCTGGCGCAGCGCGCTGTCGGCCGGCTGGCCGAAGCGCAGCACCAGGTCCAGGCCCGCCGCCTGGGGATCGACCAGCTGGTCGCTGAGCAGCAGTTCCACCTTGAGCGCCGGATAGCGCGCCATGAACGCGGCCAGCGCCGGCACCAGGTGGCGCACCCCGAACTGGTTCGGCGCGCCGATGCGCAGGCTGCCGTCGATCTCCACCGCCGAAACCCTGGCCTCGCTGCGCGCGAGGTCGAGGTCGGCCAGCACGGTGCGGATGCGCGCGTAGAAGCGCTGCCCGGCGGCGGTGGGACGGCAGCTGCGCGTGGTGCGGGCGACGAGCTGCACGCCCAGCTCCTGCTCCAGGTCCGCCAGCAGGCGGCTCACCGCCTGCAGCGAGCGGCCAAGACGCCGCGCCGCGGCGGTGAGGCTGCCGCATTCGACCACCGCGACGTAGGCGGCGTAGGCATTGAATGAGGCCATCGGCGCATTCTCACGGAACTCGGGATAGTAATTCCAAGTCGCCGCCTATTCTAAAGCCTTGTGCCAGACCTCCATACTGCCGGCATTCCACCGCGGAGGAACGCCATGAAGCGATACGCCATCCTGTCGGCCGGCCTGCTGGCCTTGTCGGCCGCGCCCGCACTGCCGGCCGCGTCCGGCACGCCGGCACTCGCCGGCAGCTGGACCCTGGTGGCCGCCGATGTGCTGCATCGCGACGGCACCCGCGGCCATGACTACGGCGACGCCCCCAAGGGCCTGCTGATCATCGATGGGCAAGGCCGCTACTCGCTGCAGATCTACCGCTCCGACCGGCCGCATTACGCTTCCGGCGACCGCGCCCGCGGCACGCCGGCCGAATACCAGGCCAATGCGCTGGGCATCAGCACGCACTTCGGCACCTTGCAGGTCGATCCCGGCGTGCTGGTCTTCAACATCGACAGCGCCTCGTTTCCCAACCAGGACGGTACGCAGCAGAAGCGGCCCTACACACTGGATGGCGACGAGCTGAGCTACCGCGTGCCGGCGCGGCCCAACGGCGACGTGCCGGTGTCGGTGTGGCGCCGTCTCGGCCCGCCGTGAGCGGGTGCGCCGGAACCTGGGCCTGGTACGGCAGCGCCGGATCGCCGGGGGCCCTGCCCGGTCCGCTGCTCCGGCAGCCGTGGCGCGGGATGCGGCCAGGGGAAGCGGTTCAGGCCAGGGCGATCAACACCGTTCCGGCGCAGATCAGCGCGCCGCCGGCGAGCACCTTGGGGCTGAGCGGCTCGCCCAGCAGCAGCACGCCCAGCGCGATCGCCACCACCACGCTGAGCTTGTCGATCGGCGCCACCCGCGAGGCCGGCGCCAACTGCAGGGCGCGGTAGTAGCACAGCCAGGATGCGCCGGTGGCCAGGCCCGACAGCACCAGGAAGATCCAGGTGCGGGCGCTGGCCGCGCCCAGGCCGGTCCACTCGGCGCGCGCCTGCACCAGGCCGGCGCTGAACAGCAGGATCACCACGGTGCGGATCAGGGTGGCCAGGTTCGAGTTGATGCCGGCGACGCCGACCTTGCCGAGGATGGCGGTGAGCCCGGCGAAGCCGGCGGAGCCCAGCGCGAACAGCAGCCAGCTTTCCTTCATGGCTTCTCCCGCAACGGATGTGGCGGGAGGATGCCACGAACGCGGTCCCGGCGCGCCGCCGGGGCGCGCCGGGATGCATCCCCGCTCAAGGATACTGGTGCGTGACCTTGCCCGCGGCGTCGAGGAACTGCAACGCCGGGTTGCCGTCCGCGTCCACCACCAGCTGGGCGCGGATGTTGCCGGCCGGATCGCGCAGCTGCAGCGCGGTGGAGTTGTCGGCCTGGCGGCCGAAGAAGGCGCGGCGCGCGCCCAGCGGATGGCTTTGCAGGAACTGCTGCACCTGCGCCTGCTGCTGGTCCGGCGGCAGGTTCTTGATGCGGTCGAGCAGCTGCAGGTATTCCTCGATCGACCAGGTCGGCTGGTCGAGGAAGGCCAGCGCCTGGCCGGTCGCGGTGCCGCTGTCCTCCGCGTCCAGGGTCAGGATCTGGTCCTGGTCGTAGCGGTCGAAGCTGAGATGGCCGAAGCGGCTGATGGTGCCGTCGCCGGCCTTGCGCCCGCCGAAGATGAGGCCGCCGCTCTCGGTTTCGTCGCCGTCGTAGAACAGCATGCCGGCGGTGGCGTTGGCCTTGCGCCCTTCGTCGGCGTACTCGTGGCCGTGCACGATGATTCCCGGCAGCCGCCGGTTGTTGGAGATGGCCATGCGCAAGGTGCCATCCGGCTCGACGATGTTGATGCGCTCGACGTCGATGGCGTCGAACTTCGGATGGCGCTCCGGCGCAGCGAAACCGCTGAGCAGCGCCGCCACCACCGCCACCGTCAGCACGCCCGAATAGACCACCAGGAACCGCTGTCCCTTGTTGCCGTTCATCCCTGTACTCCTTCCCTGGAGCCCACCCGTTGCGGGCGGAAAAATGCTACTCCCCGGTACGCGAGCTGCAGCCACGGTTCGTCCCACGGCCGTCACAAAATGCGCGGAACGGCCGGCGCGCCGGCGGCAGCCTACGAGGGCGGCGCCGTGATGGCGCGGCGGCTCGCCGCCAGCGGCGCCCGCTCGTCGAAGCGCACGCCGCCGTCGTCGGCCTGCACGCCCAGCGCCCGCCACAGCGCGGCCAGCTCGGCCGCATCCGGCCCGGGCTGGTCGCCCATGCGCCGGTACAGCTGTTCCAGCACCGCGGTGCCGGTGGCGCGGTCGCCCACGGCGAAGACCTGCTGCACCGGCCAGTCGCTGCGGATGCTGCCGCCGGCGGCGAGCACGCCGCGCAGCGCGTCCTGCAGGCCCTTGCGGTTGCCGGTGGCGGCGCGGATCTGGACGTCGGCGATCAGGCAGAACAGCGCGCCGCCCCAGTAAGTGCGGCCCCAGGTCGGCGTCCGGTCCAGGCCGGCGTCGCCTTCCGCCGGCAGGCCTTTGCCCATGCCGTGCAGCATGTCGGCCCAGACGCGCGCCTCGCCCAGCTCGCCGCGCTGCGCCCGGGCGATGGGCTCGACATAGGTAGCGATGCCCTCCTCCAGCCAGTGGCTGCGCCGCGGCACCGAGGGGATCGACAGGTGCACCATCTCGTGGGTCAGGGTCCAGTCGTCGGCCAGCTGCGCCGGGCTCACCTCGCGGCCGAGCGGAATCACGATCAGCGGCTGGCCGTCGTCCGAGCTGCCGTAGGTGGTGCCGCCGCGCACTCCGGCGCCGGACACCGGCTTCAGTACCAGCCGCAGCCGCGGCACCGGGAAATGCCCGTAGTAGCCGCTCACCGCCAGCGCGGCCCGCGCCATCCAGGCGCACAGGGCGGGCGTGCCGGCGGCGTAGTCGCCGCCGTCGAATACCGTCACGACCCTCGCCGCGCCGATGTCGAAACCCTTGCCGCCGGCGCAGGCGGCCTCAATGCGCGTGGCTGCGCCGGCCGGCGCATCGGCCCACGCCGGCGCCGCCAGCCCGCAGGCGGCGAGGCACAGCAGCAGGCCGGCACAGCGTGAGGGGGACGGCCACATGCCGGGCTCTCCAGGGTGAGGAGCTTGAAGTCTGACGCCGCCGCGCCCATCTTCATAGCCGTGCCGCCGCGGATGGACCGCGGCGCCGGGCGGAAGATCCCATCACGACCCCGATATGAGCCGCGCCTTCGTCAAGGAACAGGATGCCGGTCCCGAGGACGGCGCCGGCGAGCTGCCCCTGAGCCCGCATCCGAACTATGTCACGCCGCGCGGGCTGGCGCTGCTGCGCGCGCGCCAGGAGCAGGCGCAGCGGCGCCTGGCCGCGCTGCCGCGCGAGGCCTTCGGCGCCGAGCTGGAAAAGGCCCGCATCGAGCGCGAGCTGCGCTGGCTGGCGGCGCGCATCAACAGCGCGATCCCGGTCGATCCGGCCCGGCAGCCGGCGGACCGGGTGGCGTTCGGCGCCGCGGTGGAGCTGGCCGACGCCGGCAGCGGCGCGGAACAGCGCTACCGCATTGTCGGCGAGGACGAGGCCGATCCGGAGCGCGGCCTGGTCAGCTGGGTCTCGCCGCTGGCGCGCGCGCTGAGCGGCGCGCGCGTCGGCGACGTCGTCACCTGGCCGCGGCCGGCCGGCGAAGTGGAGCTGGAAGTGCTGGGCATCGCCTATCCGGCCGACTAGGCTACTGGCGCATCGCCTCCAGCGCGCGCAGCTGATCCTCGGGCCGGTCGACATCCAGCGCCGCTTCCGGCAGCGCCACCGTCAGCACCGCTTCGCGGTGCTTCTGCAGGACGCTGCGCGCACCCTTGGCGCCGGAGAGCTGCGACAGCTCGCCGTAATATTCGGCCGGGAACAGGCAGGGCGGCCCCACCGTTTCGCCGTGGTCGCTGACGACGATGCGGCGCGGCTCGGCGCGGTGCTGCTCGATCAGGCGCTGCAGCTGCGCCGTTCCGACCAGGGGCTGGTCCACCAGGCACAGCAGGCAGGCGTCCGGCGGCGCCAGCTGGCGCGAGAATTCGCGGAAGCCGCGGGCGATGGACTCGCCCATGCCCAGCTCCCAGAACGGATTGTGCGCCAGGCGCACGCGCAGGCCGCTGAGCGCCGCGGCGACCTCGTCGGCATGCGCGCCGGTCACCACCAGCAGCTCGGTATTGCAGGCCAGGATCGCCTGCGCCATGCGCCGCACCAGCGGCACGCCGTGGATCTCGGCGAGCTGCTTGGGACTGCCGAAACGGCTGGCGGCGCCGGCGGCGAGCAGAACCGCGGCTAAGGGTTGGGCGGGCATGCGCGGATTTTAAGGCGAAGTGGCTTAGTGTATCGGCCCCGTGCTGGCACTCAGCGGCGCGGCGCCACGCCCGGTGGTCACCGCCAGGATCTCGGCGGCGATGGCCAGCGCGATCTCCTCCGGCGTCTCCGAGCCCAGGTCCAGCCCGGCCGGGGCGCGCACCCGCGGCACGGCCGCGCCGGCGCCGCGCAGCAGCTTCTGCGCACGCTGGCGCGAGCCGATGGCGCCGAGGTAGGCCAGCGGCGCCGGCAGCAGCGCGCGCAGGTATTCGATGTCGCGCTCCAGGTTGTGGGTCATCACCACGGCGAAGCTGCGTGCGTCGAGGCTGACGCGGCCGGCGAGCTGGCCCGGCCCCGCCTGCACCAGGCGCGCACCTTCGGCCAGCCCGGACGGCGCCGCGGCGTGGTCGCGGTGATCGACCAGGCTCACCTCCCAGCCCAGGCTGCGGCCGATGCGCGCCAGCGCCAGCGAGGCGGCGTTGACGCCGACCAGCACGATGGCCCAGGGCGGCAGCAGGGTTTCGATCAGCACCTCCATGGTGCCCTGCGCGGTGTCGAAGCCCTGCACCTGCGGCCGGCCGTTCACGGCGCCGGCGCGGGCGATCAAGGCCTCGCGCAGCGCCGCATCGCCGAACTCGTCGTGCAAGGTCTCGCCGCTCCACACCAGGCGCTGCGGCCGCGGCCCGAGCACGCGGCCGTCGCGGGCAAAGGCCGTGGCCAGGAAGCCCGGCGCGCGGCTGCTCAGGCAGCGCTGCACCGCGCCGACGAAGCCCAGATCGGCGCGGCTGACCGGCTCGATCAACACTTCCAGCTCGCCGCCGCAGCCCAGCTCGATCAGGGCGTCCAGGCCGTTCTCGCGGTCGTAGCGGACGATGCGCGCGGCGCCGGCGGCGATGACCTCGTGCGAGTGGGCGATGATGTCCGCCTCCGGGCAGCCGCCCGAAAGCCCGCGCACCACGCTGCCGTCGCCGCAGACCAGCATGCGCGCCCCGGCGCGGCGGAAGGTCGAGCCCTGGGTGCGGGTCAGGGTGGCCAGGGCCGCGCCGCCGGCGAAGTCCTGGTCTTCGAGGCGGCGGAAGCCTTGCAGCAGGGGTTCGAATTCCTGCGGTGTGTTCATGCGCTCATCTGGTCGGCGACCGGCAGCCTGCGGATGCGCTTGCCGGTGGCGTTGAACAGCGCGTTGCACAGCGCCGGCGCGATCGGCGGCGTGCCGGGCTCGCCGACGCCGGTGGGCTTCTCGGCGGACGGCACGATGTGCACTTCCACCGCCGGCATCTCGTTGATGCGCAGCGGGATGTACTGGTGGAAGTTGCTCTCCTGCACCACGCCGTCCTTGAGCGTGATGGCGCCGTGCAGGGCCGCGCTGAGGCCGTAGCCGATGCCGCCCTGCATCTGCGCCGCGACCACGTCGGGATTGATCGCCACGCCGCAGTCCACCGCGCAGACCACGCGGTCGACCTTGAAGCTGCCGTCCGGCTTCACCGTGACTTCCGCCACCTGGGCGACATAGGAATTGAACGACTCGTGCACGGCGATGCCGCGGCCGCGCTTCTCGCCGGCGGCGCCGGGCTTGAGCGGCCTGCCCCAATCGGCCTTGGCCGCGGCCAGTTCCAGCACCGCCTTCAGGCGCGGCGCGCCGCCGAGCAGGGCGCGGCGGTACTCGTAGGGGTCCTGCCCCGCCGCCACCGCCGCCTCGTCGACCAGGCTCTCCTTGACGAAGGCATTGGCGGAATGGCCGACCGAGCGCCACCACTGCACCGGCACGCCGATGTTGTCCGGGGTGCTCAGTTCGACCCGCAGGTTCGGCACCGCGTAGGGCATGTCGGCCACGCCCTCGACCGAGGTGGCGTCGATGCCGTCCTTGACCATGAAGCCTTCGAAGGCGGTGCCCTTGATGATGGACTGCGCCACCACGTGATGCTGCCAGGCGACCAGCTTGCCGCCGCCGTCCAGGCCCAGCCTGGCCTTGTGGAAGAACATCGGCCGGTAGTAGCCGGCGCGGGTATCGTCCTCGCGGGTCCACACCAGCTTCACCGGCACCTTCACGCCCTTGTCCCAGGCCGCCTTGGCGATGGCCACCGCCTCCAGCACGTAGTCGGCGTGCGGGTTGGCGCGGCGGCCGAAGCTGCCCCCGGCGTAAAGCTGGGTGATGCTGACCTTGTCCGGGGTGATGCCGAGCAGCGCCGCCACCGCGCCCTGGTCGGGCGTGTGCATCTGCTCGCCGTTGACGATCTCGCAGCTGCCGTCGCCGAGCTTGACCAGGCAGTTGAGCGGCTCCATCGCCGAGTGCGCCAGGTAGGGCAGCTCGTACTCCGCCTCGATCAGCTTGGCCGGCTTGGCCGCGAACGCCGCGGCGGCATCGCCTTCCTTGCGCGCCACCAGCCCGTCCTTGCCGGCCATCTCCCTGTACTGGGCCATGATCTGCTCGCTGCCGAGCCTGAAGGCGCCGCTCTCGTCCCAGTCGATTTCCAGCGCGTCGCGGCCGCTGCGGGCGGCCCAGGTGTTCTTCGCCAGCACGGCGACGCCGGAGAAGCGCGTCTTGTTGTCGCCGCCGAACTGCACCACCTCCACCACGTTCGGCACCGCCCTGGCCTTGTCGGCGTTGACCGTCCTGGGCACCGCGCCGAAGCGCTGCGGGTGCGCCACCACCGCCACCAGCATGTCCGGCAGCTTGTAGTCCTGGGTGAACACCGCGCTGCCGTTGGTCTTGTCGGCGTGGTCCTTGCGGTGCAGCTTCTGCTTGCCGATCAGCTGGAAGTCCTTCGGGTCCTTCAGCGCCACGTCCTGCGGCACCGGCTGCTGCGCCGCCTTCAGCGCCAGCTGGCCGAAGCTGGCCTTGTGGCCGTTCTTCGAATGCACCCAGCCCTTGGCGACGCTGATCGAGGCCGGCGCCACCTTCCATTCCTGCGCGGCGGCGGCCACCAGCATGGCGCGCGCCGCGGCGCCGGCCTTGCGCATCTGCTCCCAGGAATTGGCCATCGCGGTGCTGCCGCCGGTGAGCTGGATGCCCATCAGCAGGTTCTTGTACTTGTTGTTGTCGGCCGGCGCGCCTTCGACGCGCACCAGCTCCCAGTCGGCATCCAGCTCCTCCGCCACCAGGGTGGCGAGGCCGGTGAAGGTGCCCTGCCCCATCTCCAGGTGCTTGGCCACCACGGTGACGCTGTTGTCGGTGCCGATGCGGACGAAGGCGTTGGGTTCGAAGTTGCCGGCGCCGACCAGCCCGCCGCCGGCGCTGCCCGGCGCGGCGGTGCCGCTGTCGGCGAAGGCGGCGCCGGTGTAGATGCCCAGCGCCAGGCCGCCCGCCCCTTGCAGGAAGCGGCGGCGGCTCTCGTTGACGATGAGGATGCCGCGGCTGATGTCGTTCATGTCGGTTCTCCTCAGGCCGCCAGCGAAGCGGCGGCTTCGTGGATCGCGGCGCGGATGCGCACGTAGGTGGCGCAGCGGCAGACGTTGCCGCTCATCGCGGCGTCGATGTCGGCGTCGCTGGGCTTCTTGTTGGAGCGCAGCAGCGCCGTGGCCGACATGATCTGGCCGGACTGGCAGTAGCCGCACTGCACCACGTCCAGCTTCTGCCACGCCGCCTGCACGGCGTGGCCGACCTTGTCGTGGCCCACGGCTTCCACCGTGGTGATCTTCTTGCCCACCGCCGCGGCCACCGGCGTGACGCAGGAGCGGACCGCCTGGCCGTCGAGGTGCACGGTGCAGGCGCCGCACAGGGCCATGCCGCAGCCGTACTTGGTGCCGGTGAGGTTGGCGACGTCGCGCAGGAACCACAGCAGCGGCATCGAGGGATCGCCGTCGTAGGAGTGGGTCTTGCCGTTGATGTCGAGCTGGATCATGGTGAGCTCCCGGTGGATGAGCCCGAGCGGTCTGGTGCGGTCGGGACTCGCGCTGACAGGCACGCGGCCAACAGGCGATCCCGCTGCCTTCGGCGCGCGACAGTGTGGTGTTGGTGGGCGCTAATTTGATCCAGGGGCCAGGCCTTTGCAAGCCGCCCATATCGCGGTCCCGGCGCGGCTGGGACCCGCCAGCGGAGACGGCGTCGGGAGTCCCAGCGCGAGCCTTGTGGCCGCCTGGCGCAGGCGGCACCATGCACCGGGTTTTCCTGATCGTCCACTGCATGGCTCCGACCGACGCGCGCGGCATCCGCCTGGCGAGCGCCGCCGCGCTCGCGGCGCTGCTGCTGGCGTCCTGCGGCCGCTCGCCGCCTGCGGCTGCACCGGCCACACCACCACCGCCGCCGCAGTACGTCGGCGCCGCCGCCTGTGCCGGCTGCCACGCCGCGGAAGCCGCGGCCTGGCGGGCCTCGCAACATGCCCACGCGATGCAGGCCGCCGCGCCGGGCAGCGTGCTCGGCCGCTTCGACGGCAGGACGCCCAAAGGCATCCCGGCGCGGTTCAGCCGCGACGCGTCCGGCTACGTCGTACACACCGCCGGCCGCGACGGCCGCGGCGGCGACTTCACCGTCGGCTACAGCTTCGGCATCGAGCCCTTGCAGCAATATCTGGTGCCCTTTGCCGACGGCCGCCTGCAGGCCCTGCCCTATGCCTGGGATGCGCGTCCGGCGGCACGGGGCGGGCAGCGCTGGTTCGACCTGCAGGCCGGCGACCCGGCCAGCCCCGGCGAGGCCCGCCACTGGACCGGCCCGGACCAGAACTGGAACTACTTCTGCGCGGACTGCCACTCGACCAACCTGCGCCGCAATTACGACGCCGCGCAGGACCGCTACGCCACCCGCTGGAGCGATCCCGCCGTGGCTTGCGAAGCCTGCCACGGTCCGGGCTCGCGCCATCTGGCCTGGGCCCGGCACGAGCCGGGCGCGGACGATGCGAATCGCGGCCTGGCCGTGGCGCTCGACGAGCGCCGCGGCGTCGGCTGGAGCCATGACGCGGCCGGCGGCGAGCCGCGGCGCAGCCAGCCGCTGGCGGCGCACCGCGAAATCGAAACCTGCGCCGCCTGCCATTCGCGCCGCCGCCCGCTCGGCGACGATCCCACGCCCACCGGCCGCCTGCTCGACCGTTACGAGCCGGCGCTGCTCGACCCCGGCCTGTACTATCCCGACGGCCAGCAGCAGGGCGAGGTCTACATCTACGGCTCCTTCCTGCAGAGCCGCATGTACGCCGCCGGCGTCACCTGCTCGGACTGCCACGAGCCGCATAGCGGCAAGCTGCGCGCCGAGGGCAACGCGCTGTGCACGCAGTGCCACGAAGCGGCGCGCTACGACAACCGCGCGCACCACCTGCATGCCGCCGGCAGCGCCGGCGCGCAATGCGTGGACTGCCACATGCCGGCGCGCACCTACATGCAGATCGACCCGCGCCGCGATCATTCGCTGCGCGTGCCGCGGCCGGACCTGAGCCTGCAGTACGGCGTCCCCAACGCCTGCAACTCCTGCCACCGCGACAGGGGCGCGGACTGGGCCGCCGCCGCCATCGGCCAGGCGCATGGGCCGCAGCGCCGCGGCTACCAGCACTTCGCCGCCGCGCTCGATGCGGCGCGCCGGCAGGCGCCGCAGGCGGTGGACCAGTTGCTGGCGCTCGCCGCCGACGCCGCCGCGCCGGCCATCGCCCGCGCCACCGCGGTGGCGGCGCTGAACCGCCCCGGCCCGCGCAGCTTCCAGGCGCTGCAACAGGCGGCGCGGGATGCCGATCCGCTGCTGCGCGACGCGGCGCTGGAGGCGGTGCTGTCGTACCCGCCGCGACAGCGCGCGACGCTGGCCCTGCCGCTGGCGGACGACCCGGTGCCGGCGGTGCGCCTCAAGGCCGGCCACGCGCTCGCCGCCGTGCCGGATGCCCTGCTCGATCCAGCGCAGCGCGGCGTGCGCGAACGCGCCTACGCCGCGTGGCGCGCCTCCGAGCTGGCCTCGGCGGAGCGCCCGGAATCGCGCCTCAATCTCGGCGGCATCGCCGCCGAGCGCGGCGAGGCCGAGGAGGCGCGCGCGCAGTTCGAGGCCGCGCGCAAGCTCGACCCGCGGTTCGCGCCGGCCTGGGCCGATCTCGCCGGCCTCGAGCAGGCCCTCGGCCACGAGGCGCAAGGCGGGGCGATCCTGGAGCAGGCGCTGCGCCAGCAGCCCGGCAACGCCATGCTGCTGCATCAGCGGGGACTGTGGCTGGTGCGCAACGACCGCCTGCGCGAGGCGCTGGAGCCGCTGCGCCGCGCCGCGGCGGCCGAGCCCGGGAACACGCGCTACGCCTACGTCTACGCCGTGGCGCTGCACGCCGTGGGGCAAACGGCGCCGGCGCTGTCGCTGCTGGAGCAGGCCTTGCGCGGCGCGCCCGGCGAACCCGAGTTGCTTGAGGCCGCCGCCGCATACGCGCGCGAGGCGGGCCAAGCCGGCAAGGCCGAGGAATATGCCCGCCGCCATGAGGCGGCGATACGGTACTAGCGGGAACTCATCGAAGGTTCGCTACACCACCGCCGCGGTGTCGCGGCTGCCGCGCCGCAGCAGGATCAGCCGCAGCAAGGTGCGCAGCAGGGCCATCGCGCCGAAATACAGGGCGCCGCCGGCGAGGGCCTTGTACGGCGTCGCCTCCCATTCGCCGCTGCTGGAGGGGTCGAAGCCGGCGGCGCGGACCACGTCCGGGGTGACGCCGTAGGCCGGCCAGTCCACCATCACCGAGGCGCACATCGCGCCGAGATACCCCGCCACGCTGAGTGCCCAGGAGGCCATCGCCATCATCTGGCGGTCGAACGACTGTTCGAAGCCGAGCGCCCTGGCCGGGCCGTTCCACACCGCGAGCATCTTGCCGACGGTCAGCCAGAAGAAGGCGCCGACCATCCACCAGGCATGCATGCCCCAGGCGACGGCCATGATCATCAGCAGGTACAGCGCCGCCAGCCCCGCCAGCTGGAGCACGCGTCTGCCGCGCGGGCCGTCGCCATACATCACCACCGCGTAGAAGCCGCTGGCGTGGACCACGAAGAATTCCAGCAGCATGGTGGTCATGCCGGTGGCGACCCACTGCGGCTTGAACCACTCGGTGTGCATCCACACCAGCAGGAAGCCCGCGGCGGTGAGCAGGTCCGGGATGGCGGCGAGCAGGGTCATGCGCGCAGCATAGTCCCGCGCGTGCGCCCTGCCCGCCCCCGAACCAGGGGGCTTCCTGCCGCAGCCTGCCATTCCCGCAGGCCTTGGCGGTAGCGGGGCGCGCCCGAACGCCCTGCTAGTCGGAAGCCGCTGGAGCCGGCTGCACCGTCAGCTGCACCCGGGCGGCGCCGGGATCGTTGGCGACGGTCAGCACGGCGGCGTTGGCGGCCGAGGTGACCCGGCCGCCCTGCACCGTGACGCTGTAGCCCTTCGGATAGTGCCGGCCCGGCATGAAGATCTCGGTCGGCGCCGTCGTCGCCCGGGGCGTGTAGCTCAGGTTGAACTGCTTGCGTCCGGCGTCGAAGCTCATCACCTGGGGCGTGCCGGCGATGGCGCGGGCGTAGGGGCGGATCAGCACGTCGGCCTTGGCCGGCTTGAGGGTGGAAAGATCCGAGTCGTCGCTGAACAGGCCTTCGACGCTGCCGCCGGTGGGATCGCCGGAATTCTTGTAGGCCCAGTAGGTCCAGCCCACCAGGTGCTGGTCGGCCAGGCCGGCGACACGGCCGATGTCGGTCACGTCGTCGGTGGCGCCGAACTCGGTCAGCAGCGAAGTGGCGCCGAGCGCCGCGACCTGCGCGTCGGCGTTGTCCATGGTGCGCGGCTCGATGATGGTGCAGTCCGGCAGCTCCGGCAGGCCGGTGCCCGCGGTCAGCGTCACCGAGCAGTAGTCGTGCCAGGACAGGCCCAGCGCCGGGTCGGCTTCCGCCGTCATGGCGCTGGGCGCGCCGAAGTCGAAAAGCTGCTGCGGCTCGAAGAAGGCCAGGTGCCGGGTGTCCACCGCCCGTACGCCGGCGAGGGCGGAGTCGAAGAACTTCTGCAGCGTCGCATCGAACAAGGGGCAGTCCAGCTCGAAGCAGGTCGGCCACTGCGTGCCGGGCCAGGGCTCGTTGAACAGGTCGTAGCCGAGCAGGTACGGCTGGTCCTTCCACCGCGTCGCCACCGCGGTCCACGCCGCCTGGTAGGGCGCCCACAGGCCGTTGGCGTTGGACCAGAGCTGGTCGTAGACCCTGTTGAGGGCCAGGCTGATGAACTCGTTGAGCGGGAAGCCATGGGTGGCATCGTTGGGCAGGACCTGCGCCGGCACCGCCCAGTCCGGAAAGCCCTCGCCCTGGAACTGCTCGTTGTACATGTCCTGGTGGAAGTCGAGCAGCACGCGGATGTGGCGCGAGGCCAGCAGCCGCACGCTGCGGTCGACCTGGTCGAGGTAGTTCTGGTCGATCACGCCCTTCTGCGGCATCACGCCGGCGAACAGCACGCCCAGGCGCACCACGTTGAAGCCGTTGGCGGCGAGGAAGTCCGCGTCCGCCGCGGTGAGGCCGGCCGCCGTTTCCGGCGGATAATAGGGTTTGAGCTTCCACACCACGTTCACGCCGTGCAGCAGCACCACCCGGTTGTGCTCGTCGACCATGAACACGCCGTCGCGACGCAGCGCCGCGCCCGAGTCGGTGGCCGCCAGCGCGGCTGCCGCCGTGGTGCCGTCCGGCACCGACGACGATCCGCAGGCGGCCAGCAGCGCGGCCACCGCCGCGGCCAGCCACCGCATCCCTGAAAAGCGCGGCACGGTCATGCTCTCCCCCGCTGTCTTGTTATGTGCCGATTGTGGCCCGGCGCCGCGCGATGCAGCCCCATCCTTTCAGACTAGGGCCTGTTAACGCTATTTCCCTCGCTGCGAACGAAATAGCGTTAACAGGCCTAGAGTCTTTTCGCGGGGCGGCGTAAAACGTGGGCAGGCGGGACAACCCAGCGAGGAGCCGATGAGCGCACCGGAATACTTCAGCCGCTACGACAACCTGCACATGAGCCGCGACGAGGCCGGGGTGCTGCTGCTGCGCATGCACAGCGACGGCGGCCCGATCGTCTGGAACGGCAAGACCCACCGCGAGTTCGTCGACGCCTTCCACGACATCGGCCGCGACCGCCGCAACCGCGCCGTGGTGCTTACCGGCACCGGCCCGGAGTGGATGGTGCGGATCGACCATGAGGGGCTGAAGGAAATGAGCCAGCCCTGGGTCTGGCACCGGGTCAACCTGGACGGGCGCAAGATGCTGGAGAACCTGCTGGACATCGAGGTGCCGATGGTCGCCGCGATCAACGGCCCGGCGCGCCTGCACTCGGAACTGGCCCTGCTGTGCGACGCGCTGGTGTGCAGCGAGGACGCCGTGTTCCAGGACCGCCACCTGGAATGGGGCCTGGTGCCCGGCGACGGCGTGCACATCGTCTGGCCGGCGGTGCTCGGCCCCACCCGCGGCCGCTACTTCCTGCTGACCGGGCAGCAGCTCGACGCGCAACAGGCCCTGCAGCTCGGCGTCGCCAACGAGGTGCTGCCCAAGGCCGCCGTGCTGCCGCGCGCAATGGAGCTGGCCGCGCAGTTCGCCCGCCTGCCGACCCTGGCGGCCCGTTACAGCCGCCTGCTGTTCGCGCGGCGCTACAAGCAGCTGCTGCACGAGGACGGCGGCTTCGGCCTGGCGCTGGAGGGGCTGTCGGCGGCGGGACTGGAGCCGGGCGCGGTACCTTAAGAAAATCATTGCAGGCGCAGGCTTGCCAGACCTTTTCGCGCTCCGCGTGCACGTATTGAAGGATCACGGCCTTGGATCAACTTGCTTTGGGGTAGGCTAGAAGCGATGAAGGGCGCTCCCAGCACAACGAAAGACAGAGCCCGCGGGGTTATTGCTCAGCGGAATCTAGGCGCGCTGGCAACGACACAAAGTGGAGGGAGTTTTTTCTCCGAGGCCCATCAGCCGCGCAGGCAAGCTTCAAGCTGAGGGGCTACTCGTCAGCAGCCGGCTGCGGATTCAACTAGTCGATGCAACACACTAGCAGCTGCGTAAGCAGCGGGAGTGTTGCAGATGAAGCAGCGGCCTAGGATTTACTACAACGAAGCCCAGAAAGCCCTGATGTGGGACCGCTGGCGAAAGGGCGAATCACTACAGCACATTGCTGAGCTTTTCGATAGAAATCACTCTTCTATACAGAGAATCCTCGCCGAGACGGGTGGCATACAGCCCCCAGCGCGAAGGCGTTCCCGACTAGCCCTGACGGTGGCGGAGCGTGAGGAAATCTCGCGGGCGGTGGTGGCGGCAGATCGATGCGTGAGATTGCCGCTAAGATCGGCAGGGCTCCATCGACTATCAGCCGGGAAATCGCGCGCAACGGCGGCCTGGAGAGCTATAGGGCGAGCCAGGCCGACCAGGCCGCCTGGGATAGGGCGCGACGCCCCAAGGTCTGTAGACTGGCAGCGAATCGAGCGCTGGCGCGCCTAGTGGCCAAGAAGCTCCAGTTGGAATGGGCGCCAGAGCAGATCGCCGGATGGCTGAAGCGCACTTATCCAGGAGATGCGAGTTTCCAGGTGTCGCACGAAACGATCTACCGCAGCCTGTTTATTCAGTCGCGAGGGGCCTTGAAGAAGGAGCTGGTAGAGCATCTGCGGCGAACGCGCGTCATGCGTCGCTCGCTTCATCACACGCAGAAAACAGACGATCACGGCCGAATCCTGGGCACGGTCTCGATCAGCGAGCGCCCGGCAACGGCCGAGGATCGGGCGGTACCGGGTCACTGGGAGGGTGATCTGCTGTGCGGTAGCAAGAACAGCCAGATTGCGACGCTAGTGGAGCGGCAAACCCGTTACGTCATGCTGGTGAAGCTGGCCAAGAAGGACTCCGAGACGGTCATCAATGCCCTCATCAAAACCGCCCGAAAGCTGCCGGATGAGCTCAATAAATCGCTGACCTGGGATCGCGGCTCGGAAATGGCTGAGCACCAGCGCTTCACACTGGCAACGGACATCCAGGTTTACTTCTGTGACCCTCAGAATCCATGGCAGCGCGGGAGCAATGAGAACACCAACGGCCTACTGAGGCAGTACTTTCCCAAAGGACTGGATCTCTCAGGCTACACGCAGGCCCAACTGAACGCGGTAGCCCGGCGTCTCAACGAAAGGCCGCGAAAGACATTAAGCTTCGAAACGCCGGCGGAGCGTTACCGCCAAATCGTTGCGTCGACCGGTTGAATCCGCAGCCCATAGCGGTCCTTCCCGGAACGGCGGCTTTCCGACGATACAATTCGTAACGGAACGGAGGCGTAAAAAAGTGCACGTGCGTCGGTTCGGCGTGGGAGCTTTGGCTATCCGATTTCCGGTGTCGGTCCATACCGGCCGGTCGCGAACGGCAGCTCTCAGGTATCGGATAAGCTGCCCGTGACGAAAACAGCGAGCTTTTGACATGTCGGCAAAGAATCTCACCGCAAACACGTTGTGCGCCTGGGCTGTTGTACTTTCGGGATGCGACAAGTCCGCCATCATGCCGGCGATACGCATGTCTTTTGTGGATTCGGCGACTAACGCACCGGTTTCGGAAGCAAATGTAGTGTTTTCCGCGCACGCGCATCGCGGCACGATAACGGGAGATGGGGGTGAGCCAACCACGCTGTTTCTGGTGGAGGCAACTACCAACAAAGATGGCTCGTTGTCTATTCCGGCGCAACCATTTCCATATGCGCCGTTTGGAATGAATACAAATTATGACTACGCCAAACTTGTCGTCTTCAAACCAGGATATAAGGTTTGGTCGGTTAGCAATATGAGCAGCTCAGGAAGCCTCACGGATTTGAAGAAGTGGTATTACAACAACCAGCAAGTAAAGATCTCCACAACTTCGACTGAGAGCGAAGAAGCCGAAGCCTTGGATTGGGCCGCTGGGGAAATAGGTGACGCTGCCACTAGCTACCCATGTGGATGGACGCGGATACCCAAGTCGCTGAAGGCGATTGATACCGCCGTGGATATCTGGTCGAAGGGGCGTGAGTCAGATAAGTCTAGCGGAAGCCCCTATCCAATTTATCGTTTTGATAATCGCCGAATCTCGTCGCCGCTGAAGCAGCTTCTTAGCGAGCAACTGGATCCAATTCATAAGGATTGCATTGCGCCCACGGCGTACTTTGCCGGCGCTCAGCGGTGACCAAGGGTCTCTATACCGCCTATCCGGCAGCTTTCCGGCGGCGAATTTCAGGGGTCGAATCAGCGTCGGCTTGGTGCGCCGCATCGAGTGCGTCCCGTAGGTCGAAGCATCCAGGCCGAGCTCCTCACCAACCCCGCACCACTCGTGCGTACTGGCGGACGGACAGGTGTTCCGAGCCGTGCAGCCGGCTGGGAAACAGACAATCGGCCGCAGTCCGCTCCGCCTGGCACAGCCACTCGCCCATCGCATCGCGGGTTGCCGGAGTCAGCTCGAACGTCAACCGGCCGTTGCGTCTTCTGCTGCATGACGATGGCCCGGCTGGCTACCTGGTAGTCACCGTGCACGACATCGCTCACCTTGATCCGGACCAGGTCGCAAGCCCGTAGCTTGCTGTCGATGGCCAGGTTGAACAGGGCGAGATCACGCCGGCGCCCAGCCAGCTGCAGTCGGATGCGGAGCGCGTAGATTTGCTGCAGCTTCAGCGGGGGCCTTTTGCCCGACCAGCTTGTCCTTGTTCCATGGTGCACGGCGCCGTGCCGTTTCGATTGCGGTGCCCATACGCCCTTCCTCCTGTGGTCGAAGGGCTCGCAGTCTCTGGGCAAAAGCCGACCGAGGCAGCGTCCATTGCGCAATCCCCGTATATTCCGTAAAATGCGGAAATCGGAGGCCCTTATATGCAGTTCTTCAACAGCACC
Organism: Nevskia sp.; assembly: GCA_035651715.1. Classification (GTDB taxonomy): domain Bacteria; phylum Pseudomonadota; class Gammaproteobacteria; order Nevskiales; family Nevskiaceae; genus Nevskia. Next base: position 24,193 of record DASRFD010000073.1, on the reverse strand, counting down.
GACGTGGCCAAGAAGTTCGGCGCCATCTCGCAAATCGTCCAGACCGAGCCGGTTTGCGTGCAGTCGCACGGGCGCCCGCAGATGGTGATGCTGTCGCCGGCGGAATACGAGCGGCTGCGGCGCCAGGATCGCCGGGTGTATTCGACCGACCGGTTGCCAGCCAGCCTGCGCGCGGCCATCGCCGCGGCACGGCCCTCGGCGAAAGCCGCCAGCTACAACGACGAAGCCATTTAAGGCGTGGCCGACTACCCGGTCCCCATCCCCGGGCTGGTGATCCGCTACGCCTATCTCTGGAAGCGCGAAGCGGACCGCGGCCAGATCGAGGGCCAGAAGCACCGGCCCTGCGTCGTGGTGCTGTGCGTGGAAGAGATCGACGGCGAAAAAGTCGTCACCGTGGCGCCGATCACCCACAGCCCGCCGGAAGAGCCCGAGCAGTCGATCGCTTTGACCTCGGCGACGCGCCGGCGCTTGGGCCTGGATGAGGAAAAGAACTGGATCATGGCCACCGAGGTGAACAGCTTCTACTGGCCCGGCCCTGACCTGGTCCCGACCTCAAAGGGTGAATACGCCTACGGCGAACTCCCCGCCGTGGTGTTCGAGGCGCTGATCCAGAAGATCCTGGCGGCAGGTGAGGACCTCTCCCAGGTGCCCCGGACCGAATAAGGCTCCCTCCCTGGCCCGTGCGATCTGCGTCACAGTCAGCGGCAGCTTCGACCACCGGGTGGTACTTTGCACCAAGCGGCCCCGAGCAGCCGGCGGCGACTGTCAGCTTTTAGGTAGGCTACCCGCGTTCGCGGTACGGACCCCGCGGCTGCTAGGCCGAGTGACAGGCCGGACCACGCTCAACCAGGTAGAACGCGATTGAAGCGGCGGCGCATGCAGCGTAGATGAAGATCGCGGCGCTCGTGGGGTGGGCACGAGCAAGCGCCCTGAATTTGCGAAAAGGGATGTAAGCACTGCTATTGCCACGGGAATCCAGCCGAAGACAAAAGGCAGAATCACTGCCTCCTCTTCTGAGTGGTAACAGATGCCTGGCGGATACAGCCAGAGTATCGGCTGGGCTGTAATCACCATGACCAAAGTGCCAAGTATGAGCGCGAATGGGACCCCGACAATCACGCAGAGCACCACCCGTACCAGCTTGACCCAAGCGGAGTTTCTTTCTGTCAGGTCTTGCGGGACTGTCCATTATGCGCAACGCCATGTCGAGGGCGGCCGGATACCGTCGGTTCAATAAGATTAGGGATTGCGAGCGCAAAATGCGTGGTTGACGCGTGCAACCCCCACCACCGAGCTCGCCGTTTGTCCGGCCGCTTTGGGGCAGCGAACTTCAGGGGTCGAATGATCGCAGTTGGCATGAAGCGGACGAGTCGCTTTCCCGACGCCACCTAAAGCGGACTTCACTCACGGCGTCCGCAGCCAGATACAACTCCGGGTACCGCGCCGGCAGACGAGTGGTCATTGACAATACTTGCCTGAGCAAATATTGTTTCGGCAATATTTACGGAGCCAGCATGACCGAGCCGTATTACAAGGTCGAGACGCTCGAGCCGATGAAGAGCATCGGCTTCCTGATCAAGCGCTGCGGCGTGATGATGTCGCAGCTCGCCGAGCGGCGCTTCGAGTCGCAGCAGATTTCCTTCACGCAGTGGCTGGTGCTGATCCGCTTGCGCTTCCACGACCACATGTCCGCCACGCGCCTGAGCGAGGAGCTGGGGCACGACATGGGCGCGCTCACCCGTCTCGTCGACACCCTGGAGCGCGCCGGCCTGGTGCGCCGCGAGCGCAGCCGGCAGGACCGGCGCGCGGTGGAGATCGCCATCACCGCCGAGGGCCGGCGCACGGTGGAAGCCTGCATGGGCTTCATGGTCGGTTTGATGAACGAACTGGTCGAGCCGTACACCAAAGAAGAGATGGAAACCCTGATCCGCCAGCTGCAGCGGCTGATGCTGCGCCTGCAGGAATTCGTCGAGCGCGTTCCCCGCGGCCCCGCCAAGGCGGCGCCCGCGGCGGCGCCGGCGCGCAAGCGCGCGGCACGGCGCTCCCGCACCAAGCGAGACCACGCATGAACCAGGCATTGAAGCTGGCCGCCGCGAGCGCCGCCGGCATGTTGCTGGGCGCCTGCACCCTCGGCCCGGATTTTTCCCGCCCCGAGGCGCCCGCCGCGGGCTACCTCAAGCAGGGCCCGCAGGGCGTGACCTATGGCGCCGAGCTTGCCGACGACTGGTACCGGCTGTTCCATTCCGCGGCGCTGGACGCCCTGGTGCGCCAGGCCCTGGCCGGCAACCCGGACCTGGAGGCGGCGCGCCACGGCCTGCTCGCCGCGCAGTACGAGCTGAAGGCGGTCTCGGGCACCCAGCTGCCGCAGATCACCGCCAGCGGCGGCGTCAAGCGCGGCAGCATCAACGGCAGCTTCCTGTACCAGCCGCCGGGCGCCTTCGCCGCCACCGGCAACCAGTTCAGCCTGGGGCCGGCGCTGAGCTACAGGCTCGACCTGTTCGGCGGCGTGCGCCGCGGCGTCGAGGCCCAGGCCGCGGCGACCAGCTATGCCCGCAACCAGGCGCTGAACACCTACGTCACCCTGGTCAACCAAGTGGTGGTGACGGCTTTCGACTATGCCGCGAGCAAGGCCCAGGTGGAGGTGACGCAGGCCCTGGTCGAGGAGCTGCGCTCGCAGTACGCGCTGACCCAGAAGCTCGAGGAGGGCGGCAAGATCGCGCGCACCGACACCCTGCAGGCGCAGGCCCAGCTGGAGGGCATCGCCGCCACCCTGCCCGGCCTGGAGCAGCAGCGCGACGCCTATCTCAATGCCCTGGCCCGGCTCAGCGGCAAGTCGCCCGACGAATTCGCCGCGCCGGCGCTGAGCCTGAAGGACTTCACCCTGCCGGCGCAGCTGCCGGTGTCGCTGCCCTCGACCCTGGTGCGGCAGCGTCCGGACATCCTGATGGCGGAAGACAACCTGCGCCAGGCCAGCGCCCAGATCGGCGTGGCCCAGGCGGCGCGCTTCCCCGGCCTCAACCTCAGCGCCTCTTACACCCAGCAGGCCGGCAAGCTGAACCAGCTGTTCACCCAGCCGGCGGGAATCTGGTCGGTGGGCCTGGACGCGACCGCGCCGATCTTCGACGCCGGCACCCTCGCGGCGCGCCACGACGAGGCCAGGGAGCGCTTCCTGCAGGCCCGCGCCAGCTACCGCGGCGCGGTGGTCGGCGCCTTCGTCGAAGTCGCCGACGCGCTGCAGGCGCTGCGCCACGACGGCGACAGCTATGCCGCCCACAACCGCGCGCTGCAGGCCGCCGCGGCCAGCCGCGACCTCGCGCTGGCGCAGTACCGCGCCGGCAAGTTCAACGAGCTGCAGGTGCTGACGGTGGAGCAGCAGTACCAGAACGCCGCCCTCAGCCAGGTGCAGGCCGATGCGCAGCGCTTCACCGACGTCGCCACGCTGTTCCGCGCGCTCGGCGGCGGCTGGTGGAACGCGCCGCAGGACCCCACCGTCGTGCCGGTCGCCGCCGGCCCCGCCAGGACCACCACCGTCGCCGCCCGCGCGGCGCAGTAGGAGACAGCTAGTGAGCGAAACCCCCACCCCCCCGGAAGGCGCCGCGCGCGCCAGGCGCAATCCCGCGCCGCTGATCGTGCTCGGCGTGCTGGTCATCGCCGGCCTCGCCTTCGCCATCTACCACTACGCGGTGGGCGTCAACCACGCCGTCACCGACGACGCCTACGTCAACGGCAACCTGGTGCGGCTGACGCCGCAGGTGGCCGGCACCGTGGTGGCGATCAACACCGACGCCACCCAGTTCGTCAAGCAGGGCGAGCTGCTGGTGCAGCTCGACCCGCGCGACAACGACGTCGCCCTGGCGCAGGCCCGGGCCAATCTCGGCCAGACCGTGCGCGAGGTGGCGCAGAGCTTCGCCAACGAGAAGCGCGACGCCGCCACCGTCGCCGCGCAGCAGGTGCAATACACCCAGGCCACGCAGGACCTGGAGCGCGACCGCTCGCTGGTCGCGGTGCACGGCGTCTCGGCCGAGGCGCTGCAGCACGACCAGCACACGCAGGCCTCGGCCCGCGCCGCGCTGGAGCAGGCCCAGGCCACCCTGGCGGCGACCCGCGCCGCCATCGCCGGCACCACGCCGGAAACGCACCCGCGGGTGCAGCAGGCCGAGGCGGCGTTGCGCAGCGCCTGGCTGGCGGCGGCGCGCACCAAGGTGCTGGCGCCGGTGTCCGGCTACGTCGTGCGCCGCTCGGTGCAGCTGGGCCAGCAGGTCACGCCGGGCAGCGAGATGCTGGCCATCGTGCCGGTGGACTCGATGTGGATCGACGCCAATTTCAAGGAGAACCAGCTGCGCGGCCTGCGCATCGGCCAGCCGGTGGACGTGGAGGCCGACATGTACGGCTCGCACGTCGCCTATCACGGCCGGGTGCTGGGCGTGACTCCCGGCACCGGCAGCGCGCTGGCGGTGCTGCCGGCGCAGAACGCCTCCGGCAACTGGATCAAGATCGTGCAGCGGCTGCCGGTGCGCATCGGCCTGGACCCGAAGGAGCTGAGCCAGCACCCGCTGTTCCTCGGCCTGTCGACCACGGTGGACGTGGACGTGCACGACCAGAACGGCGCCGCGCTGTCGCAGCAGGCGGCCTGGCCGGCGGCGCTGAACACCGACGTCTACGCCGTGCAGGACCAGGGCGTGGAGGACGAGATCCGCCGCATCGTCAGCGCCAACCTCGACCAGCAGCTCGCCGCCGCGCCGGCGGCGGCCCCATGAGCGCGGTGGCGGCGCGCGGCGGCGCCGCGGCGCCGGCCGCCAACCCCTGGCTGATCGCGCCGGTGGTGGCGCTGGCGGCGTTCATGGAGATCATGGACATCTCCATCGCCAACGTCTCGCTGCCGCACATCGCCGGCGACCTGTCGTCGAGCCAGGACGAGTCGACCTGGGTGCTGACCAGCTACCTGGTGACCAACGCCATCGTCATGCCGATTTCCGGCTGGCTGTCCAACACCTTCGGCCGCAAGAATTTCTTCCTGGTCTGCATCGCCGGCTTCACCGCCAGCTCGCTGCTGTGCGGCCTGGCGCCGAACCTGGCCTCCCTGATCCTGCTGCGCGCCATCCAGGGCGCCACCGGCGGCGGCCTGCAGCCGGCCGGCCAGGCGATCCTGGCCGACAGCTTCCCGCCGGACAAGCGCGGCATGGCCACCGCCATCTACGGCATTTCAGCGGTGTTCGCGCCGACCATCGGACCGACCCTCGGCGGCTGGATCACCGACAGCTACGACTGGCGCTGGATCTTCCTGATCAACGTGCCGGTCGGCGTGGTGCTGTTCTTCCTCGTCACCTCGATCATCCATGAGCCGAAGGTGGAGCGGAAAAACGGCTTCTCGGTGGACTGGTGGGGCTTCTCCTTCATCGCGCTGAGCCTGGGCTGCCTGCAGGTGGTGATGGACCGCGGCCAGCAGGACGACTGGTTCGACTCCTCCTTCATCACTTCGCTGGCCATCATCTCCGCCTGCGCCTTCGCGCTGCTGATCTGGTGGGAGCTGCGCCATGAGCACCCGATGGTGGACCTGCGCCTGATGCGCGATCCGGACTTCGCCGTATCCTTCGGGCTGATGCTGATGCTCGGCTTCATGCTGCTGGGCAGCACCTTCCTGATCCCGGCCTACGTGCAGAGCCTGATGGGCTACCGCGCGGTCGACGCCGGCCTGGTGCTGACGCCCGGCGGCATCGCCACCATCCTGATGCTGCCGCTGGTAGGCCGCGCCACCACCAAGGTGGACCTGCGCATCCTGGTCGGGGTGGGCCTGGTCATCGGCGGCAGCGCCCTGCTGTGGATGACCCATTTCTACCTGGGCATCTCGTACAAGCTGATCACCCTGGCGCGCGTCGCGCAGGCGGCGAGCCTGCCGTTCCTGTTCATCCCGATCAACGCCATGGCCTTCCGCAACATCACCCCGGACAAGACCAACAACGCCTCGGCCCTGGTCAACCTGGCGCGCAACTTCGGCGGCAGCATCGGCATCTCCTTCGCCAGCACCCTGCTGGCGCGCCGCTCGCAGTTCCACCAGAGCCGCCTGGTCGAAAGCCTGCAGGACCTCAACGGCAACTATTCCGACTACGCCGCGCAGCTGGGCGGCGCGCTCGGCGACAGCGCGCACGGCGCCGTGACCACCGCCAGCGTCTACCAGGGGGCGGTGCAGCAGGCGACCCTGCTCGCCTATATCGACGACTTCAAGATCATGGGTCTGGTCTTCATCGGCCTGCTGCCGTTCCTGCTGCTGGTGCGCCCGGGCAAGGGGGACAGCGAAGCGGGAATGGGGCATTAGGCCCATCCCGCGCAGGCAATCCGGCAACCAGCAAAGCTAGGGCTCGTGACCGACAGAAGTTCCAGCCGCACCGCCCTTGCCGTCGCCTGGCTGAGGGCCGCGCACCAGGTGCTGGAAGCCGCGCCGCGCATCCTCGAGGACCCGGTGGCGGTGCCGCTGCTGGGCGGCGACACGGCACAGCGGATCCGGGCCGGCGCACCCCGCTTCCAAACCGCGGCCGCGCGCGGCTTGCGCTCGCACGTGGTGCTGCGCTCGCGCCACGCGGAGGAGCAGCTGCGGCGGGCGGTGGCGCGCGGGGCCGTGCAGTACGTGCTGCTCGGCGCCGGCTACGACACGTTCGCGCTGCGCCAGCCGGACTGGGCCCGGCCGCTGCGCATCTTCGAGGTGGACCATCCCGGCTCCCAGGCGGAGAAGCGCCGCTGCATGGCCCAGGCCGGGCTGGAAGCGCCGGCCAATCTCCGCTTCGCCCCGGTGGACTTCGAGCGGGAGTCCCTGCTCGACGGCCTGCGCCGCCACCGCATCGACCCGTCCGTGCCGACCTTCTTCGCCTGGCTCGGCGTCACCATGTACCTGAGCAAGGGCGCGGTCGCCGCGACCCTGTGCGACACCGCCGCGTTCGCGCCGGGCAGCGGCATCGTCCTGACCTTCGCCGCGCCGCGCGGCAGCGACGCCGACGCCGAGGCCGTGCAGTCCGGCCTGGCGCAACGGGCCGCCGCCGCCGGCGAGCCCTGGCTGAGCCACTACGACCCGGGCGAGATCGAAGCCGCACTGTGCCAGGCCGGCTACGGCGAAGTGGACTTCCTGACGCCGCAACAGGCCCGCGCGCGCTACTACGAGCAGCGTCCCGCCGACCTGCCGCCGCCGACCCGTGTCAACCTGGTCTGCGCCTGGCGCTGAGCTGCGCCGCGGACCCGCTCAGAAGCGGATGCCCTGCTCCACCGCGGTGACCCGCTCCAGCTGGATTGCCGCCTTGGCCTGGTCGGCCAGCGCCTGGTCGTAGTCCTGGCGGATCTGGTTGTCGGCGCGCTGCGCGTCGATCAAGTCCAGTAGCGAATTGGCGCCGCGCTGGTAGCCATAGCGCCGCGCCTCCAGCACCTGGTCGGCCTTGTCGAGGATGCCGTTCTGGAACGAGGCGACGCGCTTGCGCGCCGACTGGCAGGCCGCGTAGGCGGTGCGGATGTCGACCTCCGCGTGCAGCTCCGCCGCGGCGAGCTGCACCTGCGCCTGCTCGGCCGCTGCCCGCGCCTTGGCCACGCCGTACTGGCCGTGATCGAACAGCGGCAGCGGAATGCCGAGGTTCAGGGTCAGCTGATGGAAGCCGGGCGTGGGATCGACCGGGTGGTTCGGCGCAACGCTGCTGTTGTAGCCGTAGCTCAGGCCGACGTCGACATCGGGCACGATCGAGGCCTTGGCCAGGCTGACGCCGCTCTGGGCGGCGTCGCGCGCATGGCGCAGGGCGACCAGGTCGGCGCGGTTCTTCAGCGCCTCGGCGAGCGTGGCCGCCAGGTCCAGGTCGCGCGGCGCCTGCGCCAGCTCGCCGCTGACGACGAAGTCGGTGCGGCCGCGGTCGCGGCCGAGGAAGGTGGACAGCGCATAGCGCGTCGCCTCGGCGTCGTCCTCGGCCTTCGACAGCTGGTTGAGGAATTGCTGTTCCTCCACCTGCGACTGCGCCAGGTCCGGCTGGCCGATGTCGCCGGCCTTGAAGCGCGCCTGCTGCGCCTGGTCGAGTTCGGCCAGGAAGCCGGCGGCGGCGCGCAGCTGCTCCACCGTGCGCTGCGCCAGCAGGGCGTCGGCGAAGGCCGAGGCGGCGTCGAGCTTGAGGTTGCGCAGGAAGTCCTGCAGGGTCGCCGCGGCGGCGCGCAGGGTCTGGTCCGCCATCTTGATGCGCCAGTGCCGTTTGCCCGGCCACTCCAGCGTCTGGTCCAGGCCGATGCTGCGGTTCTCGGGCTGGCGCAGCAGCGCCGGCTGGCCGTCGGTGCCGGTGGCGTAGCGGTCGTGGAACGTCAGGTCGCGGTCGCCGCTCAGCGACAAGCTGGGGTTGGGCAGCAGCCTGGCCGCCTCGGCGTCGGCCTGGGCCATGTCGACGTTGTAGCGCTGCGCCGCGAAGTCCAGGTTCGAGGCCAGCACCTCGCGGATGAACATCGGCCAGGTCAGCGCCTGCCCGGCCGTGGCGGACGCCTGCACCGACCAGCCGTCGCGCGGCGCCGCCAGGTTCAGCACCCTGTCGCCCAGCACCGCGGCGTCCGCGGGCGGCGGCGCATCGTCCGCCTGCGCCGCGCCGAGCGCCAGGCCCAGGCCGCCCAGCAGGGACCACGCGCGCCGGCTCATTTGCCCTCCGTCAGCAGTTCTTCGAGCGAGCGGTCGACCTCGGGCGGATGCGCCTTCATGCGCCGCTGCGCCCAGGCCTCGACCAGGAAATACAGGGCCGGCAGCAGGATCAGGGTCAGCGCCGTGGCGGTGATCATGCCGCCGATGATCACCGTGGCCAGCGGCCGCTGCACGTCGCTGCCCACGGCATGGGTCAGCGCCGCCGGGATCAGGCCGACGGTGGCCACCGTCGCCGCGATCAGCACCGGGCGGAAGCGCTGCCGCGCGCCCTTCATCACCGCCTGCAGCAGCGTCTGGTCCAGCTCGCGCCAGCGGTTGAGGTTGGCGACCATGATGATGCCGTTCTGGATCGCCACGCCGAACAGGGCGATGAAGCCCACCGCGCTGGAGACGTTGAGCGTCATGCCGCGCACCACCAGCGCCGCCAGGCCGCCGACCGCGGCGAGCGGCACGGTGGAGAGGATCAGCAGCGGGTGGCGCAAGGTGCGGAAGGCGCCGAACAGCAGCACGAACATCAGCGCCAGCGCCGCCGGCACCACCAGCATCAGGCGCCGCTGCGAGCGCTGCTGGTTCTCGAACTGGCCGCCCCAGACGATCTGGTACTTCTGGCGGTCGTACTGGATCGCCTGTTCCAGTCCCGGCCGCGCCTCCTTGAGGAAGCTGCCGAGGTCGCGGCCGCGCAGGTTGAGCTTCACCGTCAGGTGGCGGCGCCCCATCTCGCGGGTGATGGTGCTCTCGCCGGAGCGCAGCTCGATGCTGGCGATCTGCGACAGCGCCACCTGGGCGCCGGACGGCGTGGCCAGCAGCAGGTTGCCGATCTTGGCCGGGTCGTCGCGCCATTCGCTGCTGATGCGCAGCGCCACGTCATAGACCCGCTCGCCGACGAAGATCTGCGCCAGCGGGCCGCCGCTGATGCCGCTGGAGATCAGCCCGGAAACGTCGTCGGCGTTGAGGCCGTAGCGCGCCGCGGCGTCGCGGTCCAGCGTGATGCGCACCTGCGGCAGCGGCGGCTCCTGGTCGATCGCCACGTCGGCCGAGCCGGGAATCTTCTCCAGGTTCTGCACCACTTCCTGGGCGATGCGGCGCAGCTCGGCGAAGTCCTCGCCGTAGACCTTGACCACCAGCTCGCTGTGGGCGCCGGCGATCTTGTCGTAGACGCCGTCGATCATCGGCTGCGAAAAGCCGACGTCGATGCCCGGGATGCGCTCGAAGCGCCTGGCCATGTGGGCGATCAGGGTCTGCTTGTCCCAGCCGGACTTCCAGCTGCTGTAGGGGTGCAGGGTCACCGCGCTTTCGATGTGCGAGGGGGTAAAGGGATCGGTGCCGTCGTCGTTGCGGCCGAGCTGGGTGACGATGTGCTCCACCTCGGGAAACTCCAGGGTCGCGGCGCGCAGCTCCGCCGCCATCTCCTTCGCCTTGTCCAGGGAAATGCCCGGCGGCAGGGTCACCTGCAGCCAGATCGAGCCCTCGTCCAGGTACGGCAGGAAATCCTTGCCGACGGCGGCGCCCAGCGCCACGGTCAGCAGCAGGGTCACCACCGTCACGCCGATCGCCAGGCGCGTCCTCACCGTGAAGCGCAGCAGGTAGTGGCGGTACCGGTAGCTGAGCCGCTCGATGAAGTGGTTCTCGAACACCTTCTGCGGCTTGCGATAGGCGATGTAGGCAAGCCCCGGGATCAGCGTCAACGACACCACCAGGGCGCCGACCAGGGAGAAGCCCACGGCGTAGGCCATCGGCGAGAACAGCTTGTACTCGACGCGCTCGAAGCCGAACAGCGGCAGGTAGGCGACGATGATGATCAGGGTGGCGAAGAAGATCGGCTGCGCCACCTGCACCGCGCCGGCGTAGGCGTCGCGCAGCAGCATCGGCCTGCCGCCGCCCTCCTCGCGCAGGCGCAGCAGGTTCTCCAGCATGATGATGGCGCCGTCGACCAGGATGCCGAAGTCGATCGCGCCCAGCGACAGCAGGTTGGCCGGGATGCGCGCATGGTTCATGAAGATGAACGCGATCAGCAGCGACACCGGAATGGTCAGCGCCACGATGAGCGCCGCGCGCGGGCTGCCCAGGAACAGCAACAGCACCACCACCACCAGGATCATGCCTTCGGCCAGGGTGTGCGAAACGGTGCGCACGGTGGTCCGGATCAGGCCGGTGCGGTCGATGTAGGGCACCACCTTCACGTCCGGCGGCAGGCGGCCGTGGTTGAGCTCCTCCACCGCCTTGTGCACGCCCTCCATCACCGCCGAGGCGTTCTCGCCCTTGAGCAGCAGCACGATGCCGGAAATCGCGTCCTCGCGCGTGTCCTTGCCGAGAATGCCGTGGCGTTCCTTGTTGCCGAGGGTCACGGTGCCGAGGTCGCCGACGCGCACCGGCACGCCGTTGGCGCCGGTGGTCACGACCACGTCGGCGAGGTCCTTCAGGCCCTGCAGCAGGCCGACGCCGCGGATCACGAAGCCCTGCTCGCCGCGCGTCAGCACGCTGCCGCCGGCGCTGGAATTGCTGGCCTTGATCGCCGCTTCCACCTGGGCCAGCGACAGCTTGTACTTCACCAGCCGCTCCGGCTGCAGCACCAGCAGGTACTGGGTGGTGACGCCGCCGAAGTTGGCGACGTCGGCCACGCCCTGCACCTGCTTCAGGCGCGGCATCACCGTCCAGAACTGCAGCTCCGACAGCTCGCGCAGGCTGCGCTGCGGCGACTCCAGCGTATAGCGGTAGATCTCGCCGATCGGCGAGGTCAGCGCGTCCAGCCCCGGCTGGGCGTTGTACGGCAGGCTGACCTGGCTGATGCGCTCCTGCAGGCGCTGGCGCGACCAGTAGCTCTCCACCCCGTCCTTGAACACCACGGTGATCAGCGACAGCGCGAAGGTGCTCTTCGAGCGCATGATCTCCAGGCCGGGCGTGCTGATCAGCTCGCGCTCCAGCGGCACCGTGATCTGCTGCTCCACCTCTTCCGCCGCCAGGCCCGGCACCTGCGTCACCACCTGCGAGGTGACGTCGGCGATGTCCGGATAGGCCTCGATCGGCAGCTGGGTGAAGGAGACGTAGCCGTAGACCGACACCAGGGCGAAAACGATCCAGATGACCGCGCGCCGCTGCAGCGACAGGGCGACGAGGCGCTCAATCATTGAGCAGCACTCCCTGGCGGGCGACGATGCGCTCGCCGACGGCCAGCCCCTTCACCACCTCGGTCTGGTCGCCGACGCTGACCCCGGTAGCCACCTCGCGCGCCTGGAACGTCCACGGCGCGGTCTCGATGTAGACCAGGGTGCGGCTTTCCTGCTGGATCAGCGCGGTGGTCGGCACCACGATGGCCGGCCGCGGCGCGGCGCGGAAGCTGAGCCGCGCGAACATGCCGGGCTTGAGGCGGCCGTCGGCGTTGTCGTGGGCCACGCGCACCTTGACCGTGCGGGTGTCGGCGTCGAGCTGGTCGGCGACGAACTGCACCCGGCCCTCGAACACTTCGCCGGGGAAGGACTGCACCTCGGCCTCGATCTCCTCGCCGGGCGTGACGGCGGCGAGATCCTTTTCCTGCACGCCGGCGGTGAACCAGATGGTGGAGATGTCGGACACGGTCATCAGGGCGGCGTTGCTGTCGTTGGCGTAGGTGCCGGGCACGGCGTTGAGCGCCGACACGCGTCCGGCCAGCGGCGAGCGCAGGGTCAGCTGGCGCGGCGAGCCGGTGGACTCCGCCGACAGGCCCAGCACGGTGAACACGGCGGCGGCGCGCTGGTACTCGCTCTGGGCGTTGCCGTAGTCGGCCTCGGCCTGCTCCAGGTCCTTCTGCGCGGCGATGTGGTGCTCGGCCAGGTCCTGCTCCCGCGCCAGCGCTTTCCTGGTCTGGGCAAGCGTGATCTGCGCGTGCTGCAGGTCGGCCCGCGCCTGCGCCAGGTCGGGAGAATCCATCGTCAGCAGCGGTTGCCCGGCCTTGACCGCGTCGCCCAGGCGCACCAGCAGCGCGGTGATGCGCCCGGCCACCGGCGGCAGGATGCTGGCGACGCGCGAAGGGTCGGCTTCGAGCACCGCCGGCGCCGCCAGCGGCGCCTGGATCTGCCGCTGCTGCGCCGGCGCCACCACCAGGTATTTACGCAGTTCGGACTGCTCCGGCACCTGGATCGAATCGCCGTTGCGCACCAACTGCGGCGGGCTGGAGCCCTCCTCCGCGCCGTCGCCGTGGCCGCAGGCGGCGAGACCCAGCGCGCAGACGGCGGCCAGCGCCGCGCGGCGCGCAACGCGCGCCCGCTCTCCCGGATCGGACCACAGCATCGGCAATGTCTCCAGCGTGACTTGAGGGATGGCGGCCGCGCCGCGCGCGGCAGGAACGACCGGGGAGGTCGTGGGCTGACGGATCAACCCGCCGCATAGCCTAGTCAGCCGATTCTGAAGATCGGCCCAAGAGTGCCTGAATATTTCTTCAGGATTCGACCGCTTCGCCGCGGCGGCACTAAGATTACGCCGACCTTTCGGCCAGGCGCGGGAACGACTGCGGTATGCGATTGCTCATCGTCGAGGACGACCGCAAGGCGGCGGGCCTGCTGGCGCGCGGACTGCGCGAGGAGGGGTTCGTCGTCGACCTGGCCCACTCGGCCGAAGAGGGCGACCTGCATCTTTCCGGCCAGGACTACGACCTCATCGTGCTCGACTGGCTGCTGCCGGGAAAGGACGGCCTGGCCCTGTGCGGCGAGCTGCGCCAGCGCCAGGTGCACACGCCGATCCTGCTGCTGACCGCGCGCGACGCCCTGGCCGACCGCGTCAGCGGACTCAACACCGGCGCCGACGACTACCTGACCAAGCCCTACGCCTTCGAGGAACTGCTGGCCCGGGTGCGCGCCCTGCTGCGCCGCTCCGACGTGACCCGCCCGGTGGTGCTGCGCCTGGCCGACCTGGCCCTGGACCCGGTCAGCCACAAGGTCACGCGCGGCGCCAGGACGGTGGACCTGACGCCGCGCGAGTACGCCATCCTCGAGCTGCTGCTGCGCCATCCCGGCGAAGTGGTGCACCGCTCGCGCATCGCCGAGCGCGTGTGGGAAGCCGACCTCATCGCCATCGACAACCTGATCGACGTCCACATCAGCAACCTGCGGCGCAAGATCGACGCGCCCGGCCTGCCGCCGCTGATCCACACCGTGCGCGGGCGCGGCTTCCGCGCCGCCGCTCCGGCCGATGACCACGATCAACTTTAGGACCCGGCTGACGCTGCTGCACGGCGCGGTCATCGTGGTGGTGATGGCGTCGGGCGCCGCGGCGGCACACTGGGCGCTGTCGCGCTCGGTGCACGAGCAGCTCGACGCCGCGCTGCTGGCGCTGGCCGAGACCGAGAGCGCCATGCTGGCCACGGCGCCGGACCAGCCGATCCACGTCCACGAAGCGGCGCCCGGTCCCGCGCCGCCGCAGTTCGTGCGGCTCGACCGGCTGGTGCAGATCATCGGCAGCGACGGGGCCGTGCTGTCGCGCAGCGCCAACCTCGGCTCGGCCCAGCTGCCGGTGTCGCCGAAGCTGCTGGAACGGCTGGCCGCCGGCCAGACGGTGTTCCAGACCCTGCCCGAGTTCGGCGGCGAGCCGACCCGCGTGGTCAGCCTACCGGTGCCGCTGCACGGCTCCTTCGTCGCCATCCAGGTGGCGGGCTCGCTCGACGACGTCAACCGCGTCACCGCCTCCGCCAGCCTGCTGTTCATCGCGCTGGCGCTGGCGCTGCTCACGGCGGTCGGCATCGCCGGCGCGCTGCTGACGCGGCGCGCGTTCCGCGCCGTCGACGGGCTGGTGCGCCAGGCGCGCAGCATCGGCGACGGCAACCTCGACGAACGCCTGCCCCATCCCGGCACGCACGACGAGATCGGCGCCCTGGTCGAAACCCTCAACGAGATGCTGGCGCGCCTGCAGCACGGCTTCGAAGCGCAGCGCCACTTCACCGCCGACGCCTCGCACGAGCTGCGCTCGCCGCTGTCGCGGCTGCGGGCCGAACTGGAAGTGACCCTGCGCCGCCCGCGCAGCGCCGAGGAATACGTCGAGACCCTGCGCTCCTGCCTGGGCGAAGTGGAGCGCCTGACCCGGCTCGCCGACGAGCTGCTGCTGCTGGCGCGCCTCGACGCCAGCCAGGAGCGCAGCCCGGCCGAAGCGGTGGACCTGAACGCGGCGGCCGAGGAAGCGCTCGGCCGCATCCGCCACACCGCCACCGCGCAGCAGGTCTGGCTGGCGCTCGATCCGGCGCCGCCGATGAGGGCGCGGATCGCCCCGGGGCACATCAACCTGGTGCTCAGCAACCTGCTCGACAACGCCGTGAAGTTCTCGCCGCCCGGGGGCCTGGTCACGGTGGATCTGCTCGCCAATGGGGGCGAGGCGGTGCTGAAGGTCTCGGACGACGGTCCCGGCATCGCCGCCGAAGACCTGCCGCAGCTGTTCGAGCGCTTCTACCGCGGCGCCTCGGCGCGCACCCGCGAAACCCCGGGTTCCGGCCTGGGTCTGGCGCTGTCGCAGGCCATCGTCCGCGCCTACGGCGGCCGCATCGACGCCGCCAACCTGCCGCAGGGCGGCGCGGTGTTCACCGTGCACCTGCCGCTGGCCCCGGCCGAACCGGCCTGATCCGCGCGCTCCACCCTGGCCTGCAAAAGAAAAAGGGCGGGCCGGCACCCCAGTGTGCCGGCCCGCCCCCAGTGTTCCCATGCTTTGCTGCTGGAAACTGCTCCACGCGATTCACGGGATGGGCCCCTGATCGCGGGTTTTATAGATATCCCTACGCCCTCACCCGGATCAGCCCGGCGTAGATGCCGGCGATGCGGAACGGCGTCTGTTCCTGGCTCTCGTCCTCGAGCGGCGCGAGGTCGATCTCGATGGGGCGATAGCTGGGGGCGCTGTTCTCCGGCTTCAAGGTGATCTTCTTGCCCTTGCGGAAATAGCGCTTCAGCGTGATCTCCTCCTCGCCGGTCTTGGGGTGCGGCATCACCGCCGCCACGATCTGGCCGTTGTCCGCGTCCTCCTGGGCGTGGATGCCGACAATGTCGCCGTCGAGGATGTTCGCCTCCTTCATCGAGTGGCCCGACACCCGGTGCAGGAAGTCCGCGCGCGGATGGAACAGCTCCGGGTCGATGCGCAGCCAGGTGTCGACATTGGTCTCGGCGGTGATCGGGGTGCCGGCGGCGATGCTGCCGATCAGCGGCAGCTCGAACTGGTGCGAGATCGCCTCCTCGCCGCCCTTGAGCAGGCGGATGCCGCGCGCGTTGCCCGGCACCAACTCGATGTAGCCCTTGCGCGCGATCGCCATCAGGTGATCCTGCGCCCCGGTCTTGGAGCTGAAGCCGAACTGCCGCGCGATGTCCTCGCGCGTCGGCGGGAAGCCGGTGTCCTGCAGCCGGCTGCGGATGAAATCGAATATCTCGGTCTGCCGCTGGGTGAGATCGGACATCGAAGCCTCTTGTGTTCCTGCAAGTGCCGGTGTACTGTACCAAAGAACAGTACAGAACGGAAGGACAGCAGCCATGGCCACCCTCGATTCCGCCGCACCCCCCATCCTGCCACGTCCGGGCGGCCCGCGGCGCAATTCCAGCCGCCGTGCCGCGGCCGCCGTGCCGCGCGGCCCCGCCATGCGCCGCCGCGCCGTCCGCCCGGAGGCCGGCGGCATCAGCGGCGAGCAGATCGACACCTGGGTCCTGCAGGGCCTGATCTGGGCCACCATGGCCGGCATGGTGGCCTGGTTCCACGCGCCGCTGGGCGCGGCCCTGCGCAGCCTGTTCTGAGGCCGCGGCGCGCTGTGCGGGCTGGCAGCGGGCCCGGGGTCGAGGCTGCGCTGACCTCGTTCGGGCCGCGCCGATCGCGGCGGCAGGGGTTCCGGCGCGAAATTGGCACGGGACATGCTGGTTATAGCGAAAACAGCCCAGGGGTCCCCGATGTCGCGTGCCATCCGCTTTTCTCAGCGCAGTTTCATCTTCGCCGCCATCCTGCTGCTCACGGCCTGCGCCCGTGACATGAACTATGTGCAGATGAAGGCGCTCATGCCCCCGCCGCCGGCCGACAAGGGCCGCATCTACTTCTACCGGGAGTTCGCCTGGCTGGGCAACGTGGTCACGCCGGACATCCTGCTCAACAACGAATCGGTCGGCATCTCCAATCCCGGCCGTTTCTTCTACGTCGACCGCGAGCCCGGCGAGTACCGCGCCATCTGCGGCAAGGGCGACGACCACGCGGTCAACTTCAGCCTCGCCGCCGGCCAGGAAGTCTATGTCCGCACCGCGGTGGCGGGGGGCATCGTGACCGCCAGCATGCAGACCGAGGTGGTGGCGCCGAGCCTCGCCATCCCGCAGATGCGCGACCTCAACTACTCCGCCCTGCAGTAAGCGACGCGGCGGGCCCGGGCCTGCCGTCAGCCGGATTTGCCCCAGTAGCCCTCGCGCCGGTAGTGCGCGTGGAGCTGCTCCTCGTATTCGCGGGTGGGTACCTGGGCCGGATCGAAGCGCGGCGCTTCCTTGACCTGGGCGCGGCTCACGCCGACCTTGACCCGGTGCTCCGGCCAGTCCATGCCCTCGATCCAGCGCGGCGGGATCACCACCTGCTGCCCCGGCCACCAGTTGCGCGTGTCGACGATCAGGTAGCGCACCGCCCAGCTGTCCGGCTCGAACAATAAGTCCTCGAGGTGGCCGATGGCGTCGTCGCAGGCCTGGATGCGGTAGCCGGCCACCTCGGCCGCGCTGCGCAGGTGCGGATCGCCGGGGCGCCGCGGATATTCGCTCTCGCGCTCGGCCACCGGCAGCGGCGCGCCGACGTCGAAGAACGGATATGCGGTGGCGCCCCACAGCAACGGCCCGCCCCAGTAGTCGGGGTAGCCGTAGTAGCGCATGAAATCGGTTTCGTACTGGCGCGACACCGGCTTGTCGGTATCGATGTCGGGGCTGTCCTGCACCTGCTGCTTGCGCAGGCGCAGCTCGACGCCGCCGCCTTCCCAGTCGATCCGGCTCACCGAGTAAGGCGAGATCAGCACCTTGCGCCCGGCGAGCCAGCCGCCGGTGTCGACCACCAGGTAGCGCACGGCCCAGTGCAGGTCGTCGAAGTAGACGTCCTTGAGCTTGCCGATCTCGCCGTCCGTGGCGACGATGGGCAAGCCGGGCAGGCTGCGGATCCGCCTGAGCATGGCCACCTCCATGGGGAACGCCGCGCCAGCACCGCGCGCCGGCGCCTGTCGTCCTGCCAAGGTAGACCCGCGCGGCGGGCTTTCGTTCGAACCGCGCGGGCGGCGTCCCCCCCCCGGACGGCACATCGGGACGCCGCGCCACGCCTTGTCCGCCGCGGCCGCGGCCGGTCGTTGATTGCGCGGACACTCCGCCCCGGCAGCGCGGTCATTGCTAATGTTTCCCTGACAAATGTTACATTGACTAATGTCATAGTTGAGGCGGGCAACATGGGCGGCTCCAGCAGCAATGGATGGGATCCGGCGATCGCCGACCTGGACGGCTTCCGCGCCGCGCAGA
Organism: Nevskia sp.; assembly: GCA_035651715.1. Classification (GTDB taxonomy): domain Bacteria; phylum Pseudomonadota; class Gammaproteobacteria; order Nevskiales; family Nevskiaceae; genus Nevskia. The sequence continues at coordinate 6,100 of DASRFD010000073.1, read as the reverse complement.
AGCTGGCCTACCGGTGCGCCGAAGCGGTGGCGCAGGAGCTGACGCCGGGCATCACCGAGCGCGAGGCCGCCATCCTGATGAAGCGCTGGCTTGCCGCCAGCGGCGCCGAGGACTGCTTCCATCAGCCTTTCGCCTGGTTCGGCGACCGCACCGCGTTCGAGGGCTTCATCGGCTTCCGCCACCTCGGCGGCTTCAACCCGGCGTTCTATCCCGGCTCGCGGCGCCTGGAGGAAGGCATGCCTTTCATCCTCGACTGCGCGCCGACGCTCAACGGCTACACCGCCGACATCGGCTACACCGGCTGCCTCGGCGGCAACCGGATTCTCGACCGCATGATGGACGACCTGCTCGAGTACCGCGTGCTGATCCTCGAACTGGTGAAGCAGCGCCAGAACCTGTCCGAAATCAGCCGGGCCGTGGACCGCCTCTGCGCCAGGCACGGCTACGAGCCGCGCCACAAGGCCTATCCGTTCCAGGTGCTGGCGCACCGTGTCGACAAGCTGCCGGCGGACGGCAGGAAGCACCGCAGCGTGCTCAACTTCGGCGTGCGCAACCTCGAAAACCTGGTGCGCGACGCGGTCCGCGGCCGCCACGAAGGCTGGTCGCCGCTGTGGAACGGCGGCAACGCCTCCGACCATCCGCCCACCCCGGGCCTGTGGGCGGTGGAACCGCACCTCGGCTTCCGCGGGGTCGGCGCCAAATGGGAAGAGCTGCTGGTGGTCACCGCGGACGGGGCGTTCTGGCTCGACGACGACGTGCCGCAGGTGCGGCGCTGGCTCAGCCGCGGGCTGCAGCCGCTGGCCATGGCCGCCTGAGGCAAGCCCGCATGGAAAGCTCCATCAAGGCATCGGCGGCGCAGCCGCTGCGCGTACGGTCCGGCGAAGTCGAGCTCGCGGTCAGGATCTACGGCGAGGCGGGCCGCCCGAGCGTGGTGCTGGTGCACGGCTATCCCGACAGCAACCAGGTCTGGCACAAGGTCGCCGCGCCGTTGTCGGGGCGCTACCGCGTGGTGACCTACGACGTGCGCGGCGCCGGCGAGTCGAGCGCGCCGCGCCACGCCGCCGCCTACGGGCTGGAGCACCTGGTGGCGGATCTCGCCGCGGTGCTCGACGCCGTCAGCCCGGAGCACCCGGTGCACCTGGCGGCGCACGACTGGGGTTCGATCCAGGGCTGGGAGGCGGTGTGCACCGAGCGGCTCAAGGGCCGCGTCGCCTCCTACACCTCGATTTCGGGCCCTTCGCTGGATCACGCCGGTTACTGGGTGGCGCAGCGCCTGCGCAGCGGCGCGCCGCGCAAGATGGCGAAGGTCCTCAACCAGCTGATGCGCTCCTGGTATATCGGCGCCTTCCACCTGCCGCTGGCCGCCCCGCTGGCCTGGAGGCTGGGCCTGGACCAGCTCTGGCCGAAGCTGCTGGAGCGCATGGAGGGGATCGACGCCGGGCCCGCGCCGAGCCAGGCCAAGGACGGCCGCTACGGCGTCAACCTGTACCGCGCCAACTTCTCCCGGCGCCTGCTCGCCCCGCGCGAGCGCCGCACCGGCGTGCCGGTACAGCTGGTGGTGCCGACGCGCGACCGCTTCGTCAGCCTGGAGTTGCTGGAAGGCCTGGACCAATGGGTCGATCAGCTGTGGCGCCGCGACGTCGCCGCGGGCCACTGGCTGCAGCTGAGCCATCCGGAGCTGGTGCAGCGCTACATCGGCGAGTTCGTCGACTTCATCGAGGGCGGCGAGGAGCCCGCCGGACTGCGGCGCGCCCGCGTGCATGCTGCGCCCACAGCGGGCAAGGGCGGGAGCACTCGCCGGTGGGCCGGCAAGCTGGCCATTGTCACCGGCGCCGGCTCCGGCATCGGCCGCGAAACGCTGCTGCTGCTGGCCGAGCAGGGCGCCGAAGTGGTGGCCGCCGACATCGATCCCGCCGCCGCCGAACGCAGCGCCGAGCTGGCGCGGCTGCTCGGCGCCACCGCCCACGCGCGCAAGGTCGACGTCGGCGACGCCAAGGCGATGGAGAATTTCGCCGGCTGGGTCGCGACCGCGCTGGGCGCGCCGGACATCGTCGTCAACAACGCCGGCATCGGCATGGCCGGCCGCTTCCTCGACACCGGCACCGCCGACTGGGAAAGGATCCTGCGCGTCAACCTGTGGGGCGTGATCCACGGCTCGCGCCTGTTCGGCCGGCAGATGGTGGCGGCGGGCAAGCCGGGCCACATCGTCAACGTCGCCTCGGCGCTGGCCTTCGCGCCGAGCCGCATGCTCGCCGCCTACGCCACCACCAAGGCCGCGGTGGCGATGCTCAGCGACTGCCTGCGCGCCGAGCTGGAGGAGCAGGGCATCCACGTCGCCAGCGTCTGCCCCGGCATGGTCGACACGCCGATCACCGCCGCCACCCGCTTCGTCGGCGTCGACGAGGACGAGCAGGAACGCCGCCGCGCCGGCGCCGGGCGGCTTTACGCGCGCCGCAACCTCAAGCCGCGGGCCGTCGCCGCCGCCATTGTCAAAGCTCTGGAGACGCGCAAGCCGGAGGTGCTGGTCGGCGCCGAGGCGCACGGCGCCCGCCTGCTGTCGCGCCTGTCGCCAGGGCTGTCGCGCCGCCTGGCGCGCATGGAAGTTTCGCTGCAAGCCCCTTAAGAACACAGGAGAAGACCCATGCTTCCCATCCGACGCGATCTCAAGTTCAGACTGCCGCCCGAGCGCATCCGCGACTGGAACGCCGGCGGCCGCCACGTCTCGCAGTTCTTCAACACCCTGTCGATCTTCTTCCCCTCCGGCGAGCGCTTCTTCATCGAGAGCGTGCGCAACTACCGCGAGCGCATCACCGATGCGGAATTGCAGAAGGCCGTCAGCGCCTTCATCGGCCAGGAAGCGATGCACGGCCGCGAGCACATCGAGTACAACGACGCCTTCATCGCTTCCGGCGCCCCGGCCGACGCGATGGAACGCCTGGTGATCGGCCTGCTGCGCTTTGCCCGGAAGGTCCTGCCCAAAGCCGACCAGCTGGCGGTGACCATCGCGCTGGAGCACTTCACCGCCATCCTCGCCGACGCCCTGCTGGCCCAGCCGGCGCTGCTGGAAGGCGCCGAACCGCGCTACGCCGCGCTGTGGCGCTGGCACGCGCTGGAGGAGACCGAGCACAAGGCGGTGGCCTACGACGTGTACCAGGCGGTGGTCGGCAAGGGGCCCGCCGCCTACGTCCGCCGCTGCGCCGCGCTGGCGGCGCTGACGCTGATCTTCTGGGGCCTGGTCATTCCCTTCCACCTGATCATCATGGCCAAGGATCGCCGCCTGTTCGACTTCAGGGGCTGGGGCACGCTGTTCAAGTTCCTGTGGATCAAGCCCGGCGTGTTCCCGCACATCCTGCCGGCCTACTTCGACTATTACCGTCCGGGCTTCCATCCCTGGCAGCACGACAACAGCCGCTTCCTGGCGGAAGTCGGGCGCATCGCCGACGCCTACCGCGCCGCCGCCTAAGGCCGAGCGACGCCACTTCACCATGGCCAAATCAGCTTCCCGCACCCGTACCCCGCTGAGGCAGCGCCGCGTCCAGTTCGACTGGTCGCGGACGCCGCTGCACTGGATTCCCGGCCAGCCCTACGCCAGCCACTTCATCAACGAGATCAACATGCTGCTGCCGGCGGGCGAATTCTGGTTCTGCAAGCTGTACAACCAGGCGCTGCCGCTGGTGAAGGACGCCAAGCTGCGCGAGGACGTGCAGGGCTTCATCCGCCAGGAGGCGATGCACGCCCGCGCCCACGACGGCGCCATCGCCGGGTATCTCGCCGCCCACGGCATCGAGACCGACAGCTACATGCGGCGCATCAACTGGCTGTTCGAGGTGGCGCTGGCCGACGCGCCGTTCGGGCGCAGGCTGCCGCGCCCGGCCCGGCGGCAGTGGCTGCTGTTCCGCCTCGGCCTGGTCGCCGCGGTCGAGCACATGACCTGCGTGCTGGGCAAGTACGCGCTCGACAACCGCAGGTGGGACGAGGCCGGCGCCGACCCGGTGCTGCTCGACCTGGTCCGCTGGCACGGTGCCGAGGAGGTCGAGCACCGCAGCGTCGCCTTCGACCTCTACCAGCACCTGGGCGGCAGCTATCCCACCCGCTACTACCTGATGACCCTCACCTTCCCCCTGGTGTTCGGCCTGTGGGTGGCGGGCGCCGCGCACCTGATGCGCCAGGACCCCGCGCTGGCCGGCAGGAAGCCGAGCGTGCTGCGGCCCTGGATCTGGCTGGAGTGGCAGCGCCAGGCCCGCACCGGCCTGCTGCCCTCGGCGTTCTGGCTGGCGGCGCAGGAGCTGCGCTACCTCAACCCCTGGTACCACCCGGAGCGCGAAGCCTCCACCGAGGAGGCGCTGACCTACCTCGCCAGCTCGCCGGCGGCGCAGAAGCTCGCCGCCTGAGCGCCGACGATCCCTGATGTAGTTGGGCCGCCGAGGAATCCACCCCCTCCGAGGCGGCCTCTTTTTTTGGAAGCGCCCGGATCGTCCCGTCCCCATTGGCCGCGCAGCCAGGCGCCGCCAGCCGCAGGACGCTGTTTCCGTTCCCGCCCTGCCCTACAGTAGGCCGCATCACCACCGGCACAGGGGACCAGCGTGAGCGACGACGACAGCGGCTTCTTCGGCAACGCCCTGGCCAACCGCGTGCTCAAGCGCATGCCCGGCGGCGGCTTCGTGCAGGAGCAGCTGAAGCGGATCGAGCGCCGGGTGCTGGGCGAGCTGAAGCAGCGGCTGGACAAGGTGGAGCGCAGCGCCACCGTCTCGGTGCTGGCCTTCTCGGTGCAGCCCGAATCCGACAAGCGCCGGCGCGGGCCGCACGCCGCGGGCGAGCTGCTGCGCGGGCTGCTGGAGATCTCGGCCGGGCAGACCCGCGACGAGGCCGAGCAGGCCTGGCGGATCGCGGTGCTGAAAAGCCTGGTGCCGGACGAAGCGCGGATCCTGTCGGCCCTGTCCGACTCGCCCGGCTATCCCCTGCTGCACGTCATGGCGGGCACGCGCCTGGGCGGCGGCGCCTATCCGGTGCTGCGCAACCTGTCCAACGTCGGCCGGCTGGCCGGGGTCCAGCTGGTCGAGCTGACGCCGGTCTACATCCGGCACCTGCGCGACCTGGGCCTGGTCGCCACCGGACCGGAGAATCCGGACTTCAAGGTCAAGTACGAGATCCTGGAGAACGACGGCGAAGTGCGGCGCCTGATCGAGGCCCTGCGCAAGAAGGGCAAGCGCGACGTGCTGGTGCGCCGGGTGCTGAAACTGTCGGAACCGGGCCGGTCCTTGTGGGCGGCCTGCCGGATCAGCGAGGATTAGCCCGACTACAACGAATCACGGGCTTTAGGGGAACCACGATGCAGGGCTGGCACGACATCGTCGCCGATGTGCAGCAGAACTGGGTCATCTACCTGTCGATGCCGTTCGTGGCGGCGATCATCGGCTTCATCACCAAGATCGTCGCCATCCGCATGATGTTCCAGCCCATCGACTTCGTCGGCATCAAGCCGCCCTATCTGGGCTGGCAGGGCATCATCCCGCGCAAGGCGGCGGTGATGGCCAGCATCTCCTGCGACCTGCTGACCAATCGCCTGATCCGCCCCGAGGACGTGTTCGACAAGCTCGACCCGCAGCGCATCGCCGAGACGATGGAAAAGCCGCTGCTGGCACTGGTCGACGACATCACCCGCGCGGTGGCGGCGCACTACTCGCCCGGCCTGTGGGAAGCCGCGCCGAAGTCGGTGAAGGACCTGATCGTGCGGCGCATCCAGGCCGAATCGCCGGCGATGGTGCGGCAGATCATGGTCGACATCAAGGCCGACATCAACGCCGTGTTCGACCTCAAGGACATGGTGATCAGCGCCCTGCTGCGCGACCGCACGCTGCTCAACCGCATCTTCCAGGAGGCCGGCAGCGAGGAGTTCAGGTTCATCCGCAACTCCGGCCTGTATTTCGGCTTCACCATCGGCTGTGTCCAGGCCGTCACCTGGGCGCTGACCCATTCGATCTGGGTCATGCCGATCTTCGGCGGCTTCACCGGCTGGTTCACCGACTGGCTGGCGCTGAAGATGATCTTCAATCCCAAGCAGCCGAAGCGCTACCTCGGCGTCGTCACCTGGCAGGGCCTG
>DASRFD010000072.1:0-18665 GCA_035651715.1 Nevskia sp. | reverse complement strand
AGGCCGTAATCCGGCATGTCATGGTTGTGCTCGAGCAGGCCGGTCAGGGTCAGCTCGGCCTTCGGGCCCAGGTTCAGCTGGAGCGAGGGCGCCGCGCCGTAGTCCTGGTTGTGCATCACGTCGCGGGTGGAGTGCACGGTCTGCGCCACCGCCGCCACGCGCAGCGCCGCCTGGTCCGAGACCGGGTGGTTGAAGTCGCCGGTGAGCCGGTACTGGTCGCTGGTGCCGATGGTCGCGCTGAGCTCGTCCAGCGGCTGCCGCGACGGCATCTTGCCGACCTGGTTGATGACGCCGCCGGTCGAGCCGCGGCCGAACAGCATCGAGGACGGGCCTTCCAGCACTTCCACCGAGTCGAGGAAGAAGGCGTCGCGGTAGTACTGGCCGCGGTCGCGGAACCCGTCGAGAAAGATGTCGGTGCGCGCCGAGAAGCCACGCAGGTTGATGTTGTTGCCGATGGTGCCGCCTTCGGCGGCGGTGAAGGTGATGCCCGGCACGTAGCGCAGCGAGTCCTGCAGGGTGCTGGCGCCCTGTGCCTCCATCACCGCGCGGTTGATGACCGTGACCTGCTGCGGGATGTCGCGGATCGCCTGCGGCTGCTTGCCGCCGATGGTGGAGACGCCGGGGTTGTAGTCCTCGTCGATTCCCTGGCCGCTGACCCTGACCTCGGACAGGCGCGACTCAGCGTCCTGGTCTCCGGGGGCGGCGGCCGGCGCGGCCGGGGCGGTGGTGGCTTGCTGCGCCGCTGCCGCCAGCGGCAGCGAGCTGAACATCAGCATGGCAAGGGCGAAAGGATTCCGGCGGAAACTCGTGCTCCCGCGCAGGCGGGGCGACCCGTTGGTGTTCATCTGGTCCCTGTTGTCGTTCGCGAAAGCCCCGCGGGCGGGGCACGGCCGATTCCAAGGGAGCGCGCTCTGGCAGCGGGGTCGCCTGGCTGGAGTGCGCTGGAATCGGATCTAAATGAGAAGCATTATCATTTTGCACAGAGCGGATCGCGAGCGCAAGCGCATCCAGCTTGGCCCCGCGGTGCCGCAGGCGCGGCGATGGGTGGGGGATTCAGGAGCCGGACTGCTGCCGCTGCGCCAGCAGGCGCTTGCCGGCCAGCATGCGCCAGGCGTCCTCGAGCAGGCGCGCCAGCGCATCGGCGCGCACCCGCGACAGCCGCACCAGCACCACCGGGTAGCCGTGGTAGTGCGGCTCCATGAAATAGGTCGCGGGGTCCACCTGCATCAGCAGTTCGCGGCGCGAGTCCTCGCACTTCACCACGAGGGTGTCGTGATCCTCGCGCAGCCGCGCCAGCAGCTGCTTGCGCACGCGCAGTGCCGGCGTGCCGTAGCAGATGTATTCCTCGACGCCCGGCAGCGCCAGGGCGAGCTTGCGGACCGTGTCGAAACTGCTGCGTGCGGTCTTGGTGGCCATGCGACGCTCCGAAAGGTCGGGAGCAGCGTAGCGGATTCCGCGACGGGGATGCCGGCTCAGGCCCGGCGCTGCCTCAGGCCATGCAGTAGCGCCAGATGCGGCGGCAGCAGCAGCAGGATCCACGGCAGGTTGGCCTGATGGCAGCCCGGGACCAGGCGCAGCAGCAGGGAGAAGGCCGCCAGTGCGGCGACGATCCAGGCCAGGCGCAGGGCCCAGGCGCCGGGCTTCCAGCCGGCGCGCGCCGACGCTGCCGCCGCAGGCAGCAGCAGCAGGCACAGCGGGTCGAGCAGCAGCAGGTTTTCGTTGTGCCAGCCGGCCCAGTGTTGGGTGAGGAACCAGATCGCCAGCAGCAGCAGGCCGCAGACGCCGCACAGCAGCGACCAGGCGGCGGCGAGCACGGCGAAGCCGAGGCGGGCGGCGCGGCGGCGGCGCTGCGCGGCGAGCAGCAACAGCAGCGCGCCGATGCCCAGTCCGGCCAGCAGGAAGGGCAGGCGCCAGTCCGGCGGCTGCGGCGGATCGTCGGGGATCTGCGCCTCGACCAGGCGGGTGTCCTCGCGCACCAGCGGCTGTTCGTGTCCCTGCGCGTCGGTGATCCGCACCTGGCGCAGCTGCTGCATCAGCACCATCGGCACGAAGCTGCGCTGCAGGCCGCTCTGCGGCAGGTCGGCGGTGGGGCCGAGCGCCACGTCCATGCCGATGCCGGCGATGAAGTCCGGGGCGATCAGGCGCACGGCGTCGAAGCGGTAGCTGTAGGGCGTGGCCTGCGCCTGCAGCTGCGCGTCGAGGCGGCCGCCGAGCACGCGGTCGAGCGCGTCGCGCACCTTGGTGGAGCAGTTGGAGATGAAGTAGTCGTAGCCGTAGTTGCGGTTTTCCGGGCGCAGGTTCCACTCCAGGAAATCGCGCAGCGCGGCCCGCTGCGCCGGCTCCAGGTTCAGCTTCTGCTCCTGCACCCAGCGGCCCTCGTAGCGGTACAGGTCGAGGTCGCGCTCCAGCGGGTCGGCGGCGATGCGGTACACCATGCGGCCGCGGGCGAAGTTGAGGAAGAAGTTCTTCTGGCGGAAGTCGAACACGCCGTAGTTGTAGGCGATGGCCGAGCCGGCGGCGCGGTCGCGCACCAGGATCGCGTTGTGGCCGAAGCGCTCCCAGTAGATTTCGCCGGGCCCGAAGGTGAGGACGCTGATTTCCAGGTTGTCGCCGGAGCCGGCGGGGGCCGGGAGCAGCGGCTGGGCCCGCAGCGGCATCGCCGGGCCCAGCAGGCAGAGCAGGAGCAGCAGCCACGCGAGCGGGCCGCGCGCTGCCGCCGGATCCCGGCTTCCGCCGGGATGACGATGTTCCGGGCTCATCTCAGGTCTGCGACAGCGCCACCTGCAGCAAATGCACCCGCCGGCTGTCGGCGCGCTGCACGTTGAACTGGAAGCGGTCGATGCGGATGCTCTCGCCGCGGCGCGGCATGTGGCCGAAGCCATGCATGACCAGGCCGGCGACCGTGTCGAACTCCTCGTCGGAGAACTCGGCGCCGAAGTAGCGGTTGAAGTCGCCGATCGGGGTCAGGCCGTTGACCAGGTAGTGGCGGTCGTCCTGCTTGAGGATGTTGGCGCCCTCGGACTCGTCGTATTCGTCGGCGATCTCGCCGACGATCTGCTCCAGCACGTCCTCGATGGTGACCAGGCCGGCGACGCCGCCGTACTCGTCCGCGACCAGGGCCATGTGGTTGTGGCTCTTGCGGAAGTCGCGCAGCAGCACGTTGACGCGCTTGGACTCCGGCACGAACACCGCCGGGCGCAGCCAGCGCCGCAGGTCGAAGGTGCCGGCCTCGAAGCCGGGGATGGTGGCGGTGAACTTGAGCAGGTCCTTGGCCAGCAGGATGCCGACGATCTCGTCGCGCGAGTCGCCGATCACCGGGAAGCGGCTGTGGCCGGCCTCGATCACCTCCCGCAGCAGGCGCTCCAGCGGCCAGGTCTGCTCGACCACGATCATCTGCGCCCGCGGCACCATGATGTCGCGCACCTGCAGCTGGCTGGTCTCGAACACGCCGCGGATCATGTCGGCGGCATCGGCATCGAGCAGGTTGTCCTCCCGCGCCGCCTGCAACAGGCCCAGCAGGTCCTCGCGGGACTGCGGGCTGCGCGCCATGCGCTGGGTCAGCCGGCGCCACCATCCGGCGCTGCCGGGATTTTCCTTTCCCGGACGGCTTCTACTGGGGCCATCGTTCATTTGTATTGGTCTACCAAAATTCATGCCCCGCGCGCGATCCTGCGCGGCCAAGTCTTTGGAAAGTCAGAAGGTTTTTATTTGTATGGCAGTGCCGACGGAGCCGGCCTCCGGACCTCGAGGCCATCATAACCCGCCGCCGCGGGCCGGGTTGTGATAAAGGGCCGGCCGCTTTCAGTAGGGGTCGGGAAACCCCAGCCGCGCCAGGATCTGCCGTTCCTTGGTCTCCATGCGCTCCGCTTCATCCTCCTGGATGTGATCGTGTCCCAGCAGGTGCAGCACGCCGTGCACCACCATGTGCGCCCAGTGGGCGTGCGGGTCCTTGCCCTGCTCGGCGGCCTCGCGCGCCACCACCGGCGCGCAGATCACCAGGTCGCCCAGCACCGGCTCGCTCAGCGCCTCCGCCTCGTACGGAAAGGACAGCACATTGGTGGGGTAGGGCTTGTGGCGGAACTTGCCGTTGAGGGTGGCGCTTTCCTCCTCGGCGACGACGCGGATGGTGATTTCGCCGGGGGTTGCGCCTTCCAGCGCCGCCAGGGCCCAGGCACGCAGCGAGGACGGCGCGGGGATGCCGGCCGCGTTGACGCGGCGCTGCACGTTGATGATGGGGTTGGAACTCATTCGGAGCGTCTAAGGGACGGTAAATCGCGCCTGCGGCGAGGTCTGCTTTCGTGCAGCGCAAGCCGGGCGGAGCGAGGGGTGCGGACGGTGCGTGGGCGACGGCCGGCGCGGCGCGAAAACAGGCCCGGCCCTGCGGGTTGCCGTCCGCAGTCGCGTCATGCGGCATGGTCGGCCTTGCCGATGGAGCCCACGGGCAGGCGGCCTCCGCCTTGCCTGACGCGATGTTGGATGGCCACGCATGTGCGGTTTACTCGCCCTTGGACTCTTGCTTGCTTCTTTTTTCGTGCACGTCGTAGGCGCGGACGATGGCCTGCACCAGCGGGTGTCTTACCACGTCTTCGTTACGGAAATGGGTGAAGCTGATACCGGGCACGCCGTCCAGCACCTGCATGGCGTGGCGCAGGCCGCTGGTCTGGGCCTTGGGCAGATCGATCTGGGTGATGTCGCCGGTGACCACCGCGACCGAGCCGAAGCCGATGCGGGTCAGGAACATCTTCATCTGCTCGACCGTGGTGTTCTGCGCCTCGTCGAGGATGATGAACGACTCGTTGAGGGTGCGGCCGCGCATGAAGGCCAGCGGCGCCACCTCGATGACGCTGCGCTCGACCAGCCGGGCGACGCGGTCGAAGCCCAGCATTTCGTACAGCGCGTCGTACAGCGGCCGCAGATAGGGGTCGATCTTCTGCGCCATGTCGCCGGGCAGGAAGCCGAGCTTCTCGCCCGCCTCCACCGCCGGTCGCACCAGCACCAGGCGGCGCACGCGGTCGCGTTCCAGCGCCTGCACCGCGCTGGCCACGGCCAGGTAGGTCTTGCCGGTGCCGGCCGGGCCGATGCCGAAATTCAGGTCGTGGCTGGCGATGTTGCGCAGGTAGGCCTTCTGCGTCGGGCCGCGGCCGCGCACCACGCCGCGCTTGGTGCGGATGCTGACTTCGCCGCCGCTGCGCTCCTGCTCCTCGGCCTGTTCCGCCACCTGCTCGGAGCCGTGCTCGACCAGGGATAGGTGCACCGCCTCGGGCGTGATGGCGTCGCCCTCGGCGAGCGCGAACAGGTCGCGCAGCACGTCGCCGGCGCGCTCGACGCCGTCGCGGCTGCCGACCAGGCGATAGCGGTTGCCGCGGTTGCGGATCTCCACGCCCAGGCCGAGCTCGATGGCGCGCAGGTGCGCGTCGAAGGGGCCGTTGAGGTTGGCCAGGCGCGCGCCGTCGTCCGGCTCCAGGGTGAGGTCCTGCTGGGCGGGCTGCGGCGCGGCGCTCACTGCGCCTCCGGGGCGGGGCCGAGCAGGCGGCCGCGCAGGGAATTGGTAAGCGCCTCGGCCACCGCCACCTCCACGAACTGCCCGATCAGCGAATCCGGGCCGTCGAAATTGAGCGGGCGGTTGCAGTGCGTCTTGCCGGTGAGCTGGCCGGCGCGGCGCGCCGGCTTTTCCACCAGCACGGTCTGGGTGGTGCCGACCAGGCCGCGGGCGAAGGCGTCGCCCAGCTCGCGGATGCGGGCCTGCAGCCGCTCCAGGCGCCGCTGCTTCACCTCGGCCGGCACGCCGTCGCGCAGGTTGGAAGCGGGGGTGCCGGGCCGCGGGCTGTAGGCGAAGGAGTAGGCGGCGTCGAAGCGCGCCTCCTCGATCAGCGCCATGGTCTGCTCGAAGTCCTCGTCGGTCTCGGAGGGGAAGCCGACGATGAAATCGGTCGACAGGCCGATGCCGGGCCGCGCCTGGCGCAGGCGGCGGATCTTGTCGAGGAACTGGGCCCGGGTATAGCCGCGCTTCATCATGCCGAGGATGCGGTCGGAGCCGGACTGCACCGGCAGGTGCAGGTAGCCGGCCAGCTTGGGCTCGACTGCGTAGGCCTCGATCAGCGCGTCGGTGAATTCCGCCGGGTGCGAGGTGGTGAAGCGGATGCGGCCGACGGTGGGGAAGCGCGCCAGGATGTGGATCAGCAGCGCCAGGTCGCAGGTGCCGCCGTCGGCCATGCGGCCGCGGTAGGCGTTGACGTTCTGGCCCAGCAGGGTCACTTCGCGCACCCCCTGGGCGGCCAGGGCGGCGACTTCCGCCACCACGTCGTCGAGCGGGCGGCTCATCTCCTCGCCGCGGGTGTAGGGCACGATGCAGAAGGTGCAGTACTTGCTGCAGCCCTCCATGATCGAGACGAAGGCGCTGGGCCCCTCGGCGCGCGGCTCGGGAAGATGGTCGAACTTCTCGATCTCGGGAAAGCGGATGTCCACCGCCGGCCGGTGGGTGCGGCGCGTTTCGTCCAGCAGCTGCGGCAGGCGGTGCAGGGTCTGCGGACCGAACACCAGGTCCACCAGGTGGGCGCGCCTGGCCAGGGCCTCGCCTTCCTGGCTGGCGACGCAGCCGCCGACGCCGACGATGCGGCCGGGCCGGGCGGCCTTCCACTCCTTCCACTTGCCCAGCTCGGAGAACACCTTTTCCTGCGCTTTCTCGCGCACCGAGCAGGTGTTGAACAGCAGCAGGTCGGCGGCCTCCGGGTCGGAGGTCAGCTCATAGCCATGGGAGGCCTTCAGCACATCCGCCATCCTGGACGAGTCGTACTCGTTCATCTGGCAGCCGAAGGTCTTGATGAAAACCTTTGACATCTAACAGAAATACCGCGGGGACAAGCACCTATTATACCGGACCCGGCCCTGCTTCCCCGCCAGTCCCCGCCCCGCGCCCCCGGCCGCCGCCGCGCCTCCCGGCGAAAAGGTTTAAACCACGCTGGCAAAAGGTTTTTTCGCCCGCCTTAATCCAAACCCGCAAAGGGCCGCATCCAAGGGTTGCCGGCGAGATTGCCGGTCAGCGGCACAAGCTGCAAAAACGGAGAGGATGGTATGGACAGCAACAAATCGGCGCAGGGGCGCAAGGTTCCGGTGATGGTGGCGGCGGCGGCGATGGCCTTGATGGTGCACGGCGCCTTTGCCGCGGTGCTGGTCAAGGCTTCCACCGACGGCCAGCGCATCTACGACGCCTGGTACGGCCACGGCAGCAAGACCCTGCTGGCGTACACCGGGCGCAAAGCCCCCGCCCGCAGCTGAGAACCCCGGCCCGCGTTCCCCCGCGCGGGCTTCACAGCACGCCGGCGCCCGCTCCGGGCGCCGGCGATTCGATGAAACTCAGCCGTTCACCAGCACGATCTTTCCCGTCACCTTGCGGTCCTGCATGTCGCGCAGGGCCTGGCCGGCCTGGCTCATCGGGTAGGTCTTCGACACGTAGGGCTTGAGCTGCCCCGAGGCAACCCAGCCAAACAGCTGCTGGAAGTTCTCGTAGCTCACTTTCGGCTCGCGCGCGATGAACGCGCCCCAGAACACGCCGACCGCGGCCGCGCCCTTGAGCAGCAGGCGGTTGGTGGCGATCTCCGGAATGCCGGCAGGGAAGCCGATCACCAGGTAGCGGCCGTTCCAGTTGATCGCCGACAGGCAGTCCTGCGCCAGCTCGCCGCCGACCGGATCGTAGATCACGTCCGCGCCCTGGCCGCGGGTCAGCTTCTTCACCGCTTCCTTCAGGCTTTCCTTGCTGTAGTCGACCAGCTCGTCGGCGCCCTGCGCCTTGCAGATCGCCAGCTTCTCCGGGCTGGATGCGGCGGCGATGACGCGCGCGCCCATCAGCTTGCCGATCTGCACCGCCGACAGGCCGGTGCCGCCGGCCGCGCCGAGTACCAGCAGCGTCTCGCCCGGCTTGAGCTGGCCGCGCTGCTTCAGCGCGTGCAGCGTGGTGCCGTAGGCCAGCGGGAAGCCGGCGGCGGCGATCAGGTCCATGTTCGGCGGCAGCGGCAGCACGGCGTCGCCGGAGGCGACGACCTGCTCGGCGTATGCACCGACCGGCACGATGGCGGCGACCGGATCGCCGACCTTGACGTGCCTGACCTTCTCGCCGACGGCGAGCACGGTGCCGGAAACCTCGGCGCCGGGGGTGAACGGCGGCGCCGCCTTCATCTGGTACTTGCCCTGGATGATCAGCGTATCGGGGAAATTGACGCCGGCGCCCTTGACCGCGATGCGCACCTCGCCCGGCCCCATGTTCGCTTCCTTGACCTCCTCGAACACCAGGCTCTCGGGCGGGCCCAGTTCGCGGCAGACGACAGCCTTCATCGCGGATCCTCGTTTATGGTGGCGCCATCGGGGCGGGGCTGCACCATACAACGGCAGCCGAGCCCGGCGCCAGCGGCCGGACTGAACTTGCGCACGGGGCGATGGTCGGTGATTTGGGAGCCGCCTGATCCGCGCGATTTGTGCGTAGAATCGTTGCAAGGGACTTTGCATCTCCATCCAGACGAGGACGGCTGTGCAGCACATCGAAAAGCTCGGCGGCAACCCCCGGCCGCACCAGGACCACGTGCCCGAGACGCGCTTCGGCATCTGGTTCCTCAACACCGAGACCTGGGCGGTGCACGTGCTCAAGCGGGCGGTGAACGACCTGGAGCGGCTGATCCCCGAGCGGAAGGCTTCCTACCCGGTGATCGTCGACGTCGGCTGTGGCTGGGGCCGCTCGTTCGATCTGCTCAAACAGCGCTTCGCGCCGCGCACGCTGATCGGCATCGACGTTTCACCGGAGATGCTCAAGGCGGCGGCCGCGACCGCCGCACGCGCCGGCATCGAAGTCGATCTGCGCCAGGCCAACAGTGCGCGACTGCCCCTGCCCAACCAGTCGGTGGACCTGTTGTTCTGCCACCAGACCTTCCACCACCTGGTTGACCAGGACGCGGCGCTGGCCGAGTTCCGCCGCGTGCTCAAGCCCGGCGGCATCATGTTGTTCGCCGAGTCGACCCGCAAATACATCCATTCCTGGATCATCCGCCTGCTGTTCCGCCACCCGATGGAGGTGCAGAAGACAGCGGAGGAGTACCTGGCGATGGTGCGCGGCGCCGGCTTCGAAGTGGCGCCGTCCTCGATCTCCTATCCCTACCTGTGGTGGAGCCGCGGCGACCTCGGAATCTTCGAGCGCTGGTTCCGCATCAAGCCCCGCGCCGGGCATGAGGAAACGCTGATCAACCTCGTTGCGCGCCGGATCTAGCCACGGCATCATGCCCCTGGGGAGTCGCCCCGGCATCCGGGCGGCACGCAAGGGGAAATACATGTCTGGGACTTCACGGGGCCGCGCGCGCCTCGCTGCGGCGGCGCTCGCCGGGATGCTCGGCTGTGGTCTGGCCGCGTCGGCCTGGAGCGATGACGCCGCGCCTGCTGCGGCACCGGCTGCCCGAGCCAGCATCGACCGCGCCATCGAACATCAACAGAATCGCCGCTCCGGCGCTATCGCCGGAATGGTGGTGGGCGGGCTATTCATCGTCGGGGGGAGCGTCGATTCGGCCGTCGCCTCGGCCCAGAACCGCGACGAAAGGCACAACGGCCAGCCGACCACCCACAATCCCTACGTAGGTTATGCCGCTGGCCTGGGCGTGGGCTTGCCGATCATGGGGCTTAGCGCCTGGCTGTTTGCGGACTCGCAGCAAAAGCTCAATCTGCTGCGCCGCCAAGGGCTGTCGGTCTCGTATTCGCCCGACACCCACCAGCCGGTACTGCGGTTGAGCTTCGACTATTGAAGCACAAGGCGCCGGCTGCCTGCATAGCCGGCGCCTTGTGTCGGCTTTATTTGACCGACAGGATCGACATCTGCGACTCGATGTCGTGGGCGAGGTTGTTGGTCCAGCGATTATAGTTCGGGTGGATCACAGGCTGGCCGTTCTCTTGACCGTACTCCATGTCCTGGCTGTCCTTGTAGGCGATTTTCACGCTGTGGGCATCGTAGCTGACGGTGACGGTCACTGAAAACTGGCGCGGCGCGTACTCCAGCACCACCACGCCGGGCTTCTTATCGACCACGCGCCAGCTACGCTGCGCTCCCGAGACGACGATGGCCTTCTCCACATCGACGGCTGTGGCGCCAGCGGGCACTGGCAGGGGCGGCGGGTCCTGCAAGGGGACGGCGGCGTGGCGCGCCTGTGCCGCCATCGAAAAGCTCAAAGCCAAGATCAAGATCAGTTTCTTGAACATCCCGGGGCTCCCTGGAGTGTTGTTGCTGGTGGGTTGAAGGATTGTAGCGGACCAAAACGATCCGGGTTATTGCCGTTCGATGACCGGAAAGACGGACGCCGCTAGCGGTGGATCATGAAGCGGTCCGGGTCACGCCCGATGGTCCAGCCCTTTCGTTCCATGCAGGCGTTCCGTGCATCATTGTGCTGACAGCGGGTGCCGTGGAAGCAGGGATTGACCGCGCGATTGGCCTCGTACTCGCACCAACGCAGGTCCGTGTCGAAGTCCTGCTGCGTGGCGCCGGGTTTGCTGAAGCCGCGCGCGCCGCAGGCGGCGATGGCGGTCGCGGTCAGCAGGACCAACGCGATTCGGGTCCCGGGCGGAATTTGCATGAAATCCCCTCTCTCGAGCGGTACGCAACACAGGCGCCCGGCGATGACGATTTCTAGTCCAGCCGCCGGAACACCAGCGAAGTATTGATCCCGCCGAACGCGAAATTATTGTTCATGGCGTACTCGCACTGCATGGTACGGCCTTCCCCGATGATGTAGTCAAGTTCGCCGCAACGCGGGTCGACGTTGCGCAGGTTCAGTGTAGGGGCATACCAGCCGCGGCGCAGCATCTCGACTGTGAACCAGCTCTCGATTGCGCCGCAGGCGCCGAGCGTATGGCCGAGGTTGCCCTTCATGGAGCTGAACGGCATGCGGCTGCCGAACAGGGCATGCGTCGCCTGGCTCTCGGCGATATCGCCGAGCTCGGTGGCGGTGCCGTGGGCGTTGACGTAGCCGATCGCCTCCGGCGCCAGCTGCGCCTCCTCCAGCGCCAGGCGCATGGCGATCTCCATGGTCTGCTTGTTGGGCTGGGTGACGTGGTCGCCGTCGGCGTTGCTGCCGAAGCCGACGATCTCGGCGTAGATCTTCGCGCCGCGCGCCCGGGCGTGCTCCAGCTCCTCGAGCACCAGGGTGCAGGCGCCTTCGCCGATGACCAGGCCGTCGCGGTCGCGGTCGAAGGGGCGCGGCGTGGTGCCGGGCGCGTCGTTTTTCGTGCTGGTGGCAAACAGGGTGTCGAACACCGCCGCCTCGGTGACGCACAGCTCCTCGCCGCCGCCGGCCACCATCATCTTCTGCTTGCCGAAGCGGATCGCCTCGTAGGCGTAGCCGATGCCCTGGCTGCCGGAGGTGCAGGCGCTGGAGGTGGGGATGACCCGGCCCTTGAGGCCGAAGTAGACGCCGATGTTGACCGCGGCGGTGTGGCCCATCATGCGCACGTAGGTGGTGGCGCTGATGTCGCCGTTCTCGCCGGTGGAGAGCAGGGTGACGAATTCGCGCACCGCGTCGGTGCTGCCGGTGGAGGAGCCGTAGGCCACGCCCATGGCGCCGCTGCGGATCTCCGGATCGTCCAGCAGGCCGGCGTCCTGCAGCGCCAGCTCGGTGGCGCGCACGCCGAGCTGGGCGACCCGGCCCATGGTGCGCAGCGCCTTGCGGGTGTAGTGCTTCGGCGTGGCGAAGTCCGGTACCGGGCCGGCGAGGCGGGTGTTGATGTCCTTGTAGCGGTCCCATTCCGGCATCGCCTGGATGCCGGAGACGCCGCCGCGCAGCTTGTTCTCGATGCTGGTCCAGTCGCTGCCCAGCGAGGTGATGCCGGCCATGCCGGTGACGACGACTCTGTTGACCATCACACCATTCCGCCGTTGACGCCGATGACCTGGCGCGTGATGTAGGCGGCGTCGTCGCCCATCAGGTAGGCGACCAGGCTGGCGACCTCGTCGGCCTCGCCCAGGCGGCCGGCCGGGATCATCTTCAGCATCTCCTCGGTCGGCGCGTCTTTGAGCATGTCGGTGTTGATCGGGCCGGGAGCCACGCAGTTGACGGTGATGTTGCGGCTGGCCAGTTCAACCGCCAGCGCCTTGGTGGCGCCAATGATACCGGCCTTGGATGCGCTGTAGTTGACCTGGCCGCGGTTGCCGGCGACCCCCGAGACCGAGGCCAGGGTGACGATGCGGCCGCCGCGGCGCTGCCGCACCATCGGCATCAGCAGCGGCTGGATCACGTTGTAGAAGCCGTCGAGATTGGTGTGCAGCACCTGGTCCCAGTCCTCGCCGGACAGCGCGGCGAAAGTGCCGTCGCGGGCGATGCCGGCGTTGTAGACCACGCCGTAATAGGCGCCGTGCGCGGCGAGGTCGGCTTCCAGCGCAGCCTTGCAGGCGGCGCGGTCGGCGATGTCGAACGCCAGGCTGGGCACGCCGCCCAGCTCGGCAGCGACCGCGTCCAGCGCCGCAGAGGGCGCACGGCCGTGCAGCACCACGCCGAAGCCGGCGCGCGCCAGCCGCAGCGCGACGCAGCGGCCGATGCCGCGGCTGCTCCCCGTGACCAGTACGCGCCGGTTCATCTCGCTCGTCTCCTCCCCGGGTTTCATTCTGCCTCGGCCTGCACCGACAAGGCATAGCCGAAGCGGAAATTGGTGATCCAGTAGCGGCCGTGCCAGGGGTCGGCATCGGCGTAGGCGACCTCGGCCACCAGCTTGCCGCCGTGGCGCAGGCGGCGCACGCCGCCGCCCGGCTCGGTGACCTCCCAGCCGGCCGGCCTGTAGGCCGCCTGCAGCGCCGCCAGGGGCCACAGCGCCAGCTGCATGTCAGCTACCAGCCATTCCGGCCGCAGCGCTGCGGGGACCAGCGGCGCCGTCTCCACCTTCCAGTCGTGCCCGTCCCACTGCAGCGACATCGCGCGCTGGCCCAGGGCGGTCAGCACCACCATTTCGATCCGCTCCGGCGAGCAGCGCACCACCGAGCGCAGCGTGACCTCGCGCTCGCCGAAGGCGGCGCGCAGGATCTGCTGCGTGTCGCGGCTGCCGCCCAGCGTGTCCGGCGCCAGCAGCGGCGGCCCCTCCGGCTGCGGCGCCGAGGCGGCAGTGGGGGGCAGCTTGCGCGGCAGGTACGAACAGCCGGCCAGGCCCAGGCCGAGCAGGCCGCACAGGACCAGCGCGGCGCCGCGGCGGGGCCGCCGGGAAGGATTCGGGTGAGGATTCATCCCGTCATCGTAATGAATAAACCCTCAGGCGTGCGCCGCCGCGCGCGGCGGCCGCAGCGCCAGGGCCAGCAGCAGCGCGATGAAGATGCCGAGGGCCTGCACCTGGCCGATGGCGCGGATGAAGGGCGTGGAGGAGAACGACAGCAGGCCGAATGACAGCGCGGCGGTGAGCATGGCCAGCACCACCGCCAGCATCGCCGGACCTTCATCGCCGCGCGCCTCGCGCAGGAAGATGGCGTAGTCCGCGCCCATGCCGAGCACCAGCAGCAGGGCCAGCACGTGGAACAGGTTGAGCGGCACCCCGGCCCAGGCCAGCAGCGCCGTGGCCACCAGCCCGCCGCCCGCCGGCGACAGCACCAGCGCTGCCGCGCCGGCGAAGCCGTAGCGACGGCTCATCAGCAGGCCGATCACGGCATAGACCGCCAGGATCAGCAGCAGCGCGATGCGGCGGTAGCGCTGCAGGACGTCGGAGATGTCGGCGATCTTGTCGATCAGGCGCACTCCGGGCAGGCCGGCCACCGCCTGCGCCAGCGCCGCCGGGTCGCGCAGGTCGAACAAGGTCACGGCGCTGGCCCAGCCGCCGCCGACCTGGCCCAGCCACAGCGGCCGGTACGGCTCGGACGCGGCGCCGGCGAAGAACTCCTCGGGCCGCAGCGGACCGCTGCCGTCGAAGGCGGCGAGCTGCCTGCCGATGGCCGCCTGGTCGTAGCCCAGTTCGCGCAGGAAGCGCGGCAGCAGGCCGTCCGGCGCGTAGACGGTGCGCGCAAGCAGCGCGTGATCGGATTGCTGCGTGCGCAGCGAGGGCAGCGCCGACGACACCGCGAGCAGCTGGCCGAGGCGGCCGTCGGCGAGCAGCGGCGCCAGGCGCCGGCGCAGGTCCTCTTCGCGTTGCAGCACCTGCTCGGCCGAGTCGCCCCGCACCAGCAGGAAGCGCCGGTCGGCGGCCTGGCCGAGCAGCTCGCGCACCCGCAGCTCCTGGTGCAGCAGCGGCGGCGGCGAGCTTTGCAGCGCGCGCACGTCGTCGAGGAACTGCAGGCGCGACAACCCGCCGGCGACCACCACCGCCGCCAGCGCGGCGAGCGCCAGCCGCAGGCGCGGCGAGGTCAGGCGCGGCAGCGCGGCGAGGCGCTGGCACAGGCGCAGCGGCAGGGCCTGCGGCGGCAGCGGCCAGCTCCGCGCCAGGCGCGGCAGCAGGAACAGCACGCAACCGCAGGACACGCCGAGGCCGACGCTGGAGAACAACGCGATCTGGCGCAGGCCGGGGAAGGGCGCCAGCAGCATCGCGCCGTAGGACAGCGCGGTGGTCATGTAGCCCAGCGCGATGCCGGGCGTGACGTAGGCCGGGGCCAGCTCCGGCCGCCAGCCGGCGGGATCGCGGAAGCGGTCGGCGAAGAAGAAGATGGCGTAGTCCACCGAGCAGCCGATCAGGCTGCTGCCGAACACCAGGGTCACCAGGTGCACCTGGCCGAACACCCACCAGCAGGCGCTCAGCCCGGCGATGCCGCCCAGGGCCATGGCCAGCACGGTCAGCAGCAGCGGGCGCGGCGAGCGGAACATCAGCAGCACCAGCAGCACCGTGCCGGCCAGCGACAAGCCGCTGAACAAGGACATCTCCCGCTTGCTCTGCGCCACCGCCGCGGCGGCGTGCTGGATCACGCCGGAGCCGACCACCTCGGTCGCGCCGGCCCGCGCGGCGGCGCCGCGCGCCTGCGCGATGGCCCTGCCGGCGGCCTCCTCGGTGGCGACCGAGAAGGCGCTGGCGGCGGTCTGCGCCACCAGCATCACGTAGGCGCCGCCGGCGGCATCCACCGCGAGCACGTCCTGCCGCAGCCGCGCCTTGCCCGCCGGCGGGCGCTGGCTGGTGACGAAGGCCGAGAGCAGGCCCAGCGGGTCTTCGGACGCGTTGAACGGGCGCATGAAGCCGGCCGGCGTGTAGAAGGCCCGCTGCGCCTCGGCGTGCAGCCGCTCGATCTGGCCCTGCTCCAGCCATTCGCGCTGGCGCGCGGCGAGCAGGTAGCCGCGCCACGGCAGGTCGGCGCGCGCGCCTGCCGCCAGCAGGCGGTCCAGGCTCAGCCGCACCTGGGCGAACTGGCCGCTGGCCTGCAAGGCATCGGCGAAGGCCTGGGCCGCGCGGCGCGCGGTGTCGAAATCCGCAGCGCCGACCAGGAACAGGCTGTTGCGCGACAGCTGATCGGTGTAGGCGTTGAGCGCCTGCTCGGCGCCGGCGTCGCGCTGGTCCGCCGGCAGCAGCGCGAAGATGCTGGTCTCGGCGTGCAGCCGCGGCAGCACCAGCACGGCGAAGGCCAGCACCAGCGCGAGCATGGCGGCGCCCCACAGGCGGAAGCGGGCTTCGATGGTGTTGGACACTAGGGAGCCTCTGAACAAGTCCATGCCCTGTCGTTGCCCCCCATTTTGTGCCAGGCAAGGCGCGCGGAGCGCGGCGTACTGAAGGTACGGGAGCGACGAGCAACGCCGCATGAACGCAAATCCGGGGGCAACCCTGCGGGAAGGGGTCTGTTTTGGCGCATTGCCACGTTGCTCCCTCCTTGTGTGCATCCAGTGCACCGCGTCGGTCGCGCCTTGCACTGCGCCAAACAGACCCCTTCGCAGCGATCGAAATCGCGTGAACCGGCCCTAATCGAAGCGCTGCTTGTCGGCGGCCGTGAGGCCACCGGACAAAACCGTCACTTCCGGCAACGCGATCTCGGTGCGGTCACCCTGGGCGTCGCGCAGCTCGATCCGGTCGGCCCGCTGCCGCCCTTCGATCACCGACTCCCGGAACACCGCCGCCATCGCCGCCGACTTCGGCCGCAGGCCGACCTGCCAGCCGGCGTTCTTGCCGCTGCCGGTCGCCATGCCGAAGGTGTCGAAGTCCTTGGACAGGGCCTCGAAGTCCAGCGCGAACAGCGCGAAGAAGATGCGCGCCGCCACCGCCACGCCGGGCTGGTCGGCGGCGCTGACGCGGGTCTCGCTGCCGCCCTCGTCGCGGCTGCGCGCGCCTTCGCGGGTCAGGATGAACACCGACTCGAACGGCGTGCGGGTGTGCCACCACACGCCGGTGTCCCTGGCGAACAGGAACTCGCCGGTGGACAGCAGCGGCCTGGGCAGCTCGGGCAGGTACTTGCGCTGCTCGAAGCGGCCGCGCAGGCCGGGCGAGGCGGCCAGCGGCCTGGCCGAGGGGCCGAGCAAGGCCGACATCTGCGCCGGCGTCAGCGGATGGGCGAAGACGTCGCCCGCCGCCGCTTTGGGTCCATCGGCCCGTGCCGCGCCGCAGAGCAGCAGCAGGGACAGCAGCAGGATTCTCACGGCTTCGGCACTCCCAGGCGCTCGAACAGCACGTCCGGCGATTGCAGGCACATCTCGCGGGTGGCGATGTGGACCGCCACCTGCACCGTCTCGCCCTTGGTCAGGCGCTCGCCGCTGACGGCGTCGCGGACCAGGTATTCGATCCTCAAGCGGTTCTCCCATTCCAGCAGCGTAGCGCGCACGCGGATCTTCTGGCCGAACTGCGCCGGCTTGACGTAGCGCAGGCGCAGGTCGATCACCGGCCAGCCGTAGCCGCTGGCCATCATCTCCATATAGTTGTAGCGGAAGCTTTCGAGCAGGGCGCAGCGCGCGATCTCGAAGTACTTGGCGTAATGGCCGTGCCAGACGATGCCGACCATATCGACGTCGTGGAACGGCACCTCGATCTCGACCTCGGCGCTGCGCCTGGTCACCGGCGGCCCCGCAGGCGTTGCGCCACCAGCCGCGGCAGGCGCCGCAGCATGCCGAAGAACAGGCGCGCGTGCATGCCCGAGATGCGCAGGTTGTCGCGCCACAGGTCGAAGTGGGAGACGCCGTCGGGCGGGTAGGTGACGCGCACCGGCACGTTGATCACACGCAGCCCCTGCCAGAACAGCCGCACCAGGATGTCGGTGTCGAACTGCATGCGCCGGCCCACCGGCTGCGTGTCCCAGACGCGCAGCGCCGGCGCCAGCGGGTAGACGCGGAAGCCGCACATCGAGTCGCGGATCTCCAGCGAGAGGGTGTTGATCCACACCCACACATGCGTGATGTAGCGGCCATAGAGCCTGCCTTTGGGTACCGAGGCATCATAGACCGGCACGCCGCAGATCACCGCCGCCGGATGCTGCCGCGCCGCCTGCAGCAGGCGCTCCAGCCCGGCCGGGTCATGCTGGCCGTCGGCGTCGATCTGCACGGCGTGGCTGCAGCCGGCGGCGGCGGCGGCGCGCATGCCCGTCATCACCGCCAGGCCCTTGCCCTGGTTGGGGCTCAGCCGCAGCAGCCGCAGCCAGCCGCGCTCCTGCTCGGCCAGCTGCCGCAGCACCGGCGCGCAGCGCGGCTCGCTGCCGTCGTCGACGATCCAGCAGGGCAGGCCATAGCGGCGCAGCCCGGCCACGGTCCGGCCGATGGCGCGCTCATGGTTGTAGAAGGGGATGACGATGGCCGGCCGCAGCGCCGCCGGACCAGGCTCCGGCACGCTCACGTACCGGTGGCGGCTTCGCTCAGGCCCAGGGCGTGGATCGCTTCGGTGACGTCGGCGACGGTGCGCACGTGCTTGAAGGTTTCCGGCTGGATCTTCCTGCCGGTCAGCTCCTTGAGGCGCAGCAGGAGGTCGATGGCGTCGATGCTGTCGATGCCCAGGTCCTGGTAGAGATGCGCCTCCGGCGTGATCTTGGCCGGTTCGATCTCGAACAGTTCCACCAGCACTTCCTTCAGGCGGGCGTGGATTTCCTCTTTGCTGTCCATAAAGCTCGGAATGGGATGACTGGATTCTTTAGGCGTCGACGCCCCGATACATTGTACCGCCTGGCACCAGCGCGGACCCTCCGCCGGCGGCGGCCGGCGTGACGGCGGTCACCGACCGGGTGAAGTATTCGACGAAATGGCGGGTCAGGCGCCGCGCCGCCAGGGGCTCGGGCACGCCCGCCGGGGCATAGTCGGCGGCGTGCATCGGCTCGCCCACCACCATGCGCCAGTGGCCGGGGCGGGGCGGCACCCGGTACCAGGGCTCGCCCTTGCCGAGCATGCGCGGCTCGCAGGTGATGGTCACCGGCAGCACCTCGGTGCCGGCGGCCAGGGCGATGCGCGCGGCGCCGCGTTGCATGGTCAGCGGCTGGCCCGGGCGGCTGCGCGTGCCCTCGGGGAAGATGATCAGGGAGCGGCCGGCGCGCAGCTTGGCCGCGGCGGTCTCCACCAGCTGCTCGGCCGAGTCGCTGTTGGGAGTGTAGTCGGCCCAGGCCACCGGCCAGCGCAGGAACGGGTTGCGCCACAAGGCCTGCTTGACGATGCAGTCGGCCTCCGGCATCAGCGCGATCAGCAGCACCACGTCGATCAGGCTGGGATGGTTGGCCACCACCAGGGTGCCGCCGCGGCGCAGGCGCTCGCGCCCGCGCACCTCGTAGCTGATCACCCCGAGCAGGGTCATCT
>DASRFD010000071.1:0-15605 GCA_035651715.1 Nevskia sp. | reverse complement strand
TCCGGCACTTTTTCCATGACCCACCAGCTGGTGCAGCTGCGCCAGCTGCCGCCGCTGGAAATCATCCAGACCTCCTCCAACGAGCAGGGGCAGATCTACATCCCCATCGCCAACTGGATGCTGATGCTGCTGACCTTGGGGCTGGTGCTGGGCTTCAAGTCCTCCGACGCCCTGTCCTCGGCCTATGGCATCGCGGTGTCGGGCACCATGGTCATCACCACGGTGCTGGCCTACTTCGTCGCCCGCCGCTTCGAGTGGCACCCGGTCCTGGTCGGCGTGGTCGCCGCGCTGATCCTGGTCTTCGATCTCTCGTTCTTCGGCTCCAACCTCGTCAAGATCGCCGACGGCGGCTGGTATCCGGTGGCCATCGCCTGCTTCGCCTTCGCGGTGATGTTCGCCTGGGCCAGCGGCCGCCGCGTGCTGGCGGAGAAGTGGGGCGCCCAGGCCCGCCCGGCCATGGAGCTGGCGCGGGAGATCGAGCGGAATCCGCCCCACCGCATTCCGGGCACGGCGGTGTTCTTCTCCGCCCAGGGCCTGGTGTCGCCCAACATCTTCCGCCACCTGCAGCGCCACCATGTGCTGCAGCGGGAAGTGATCCTGCTCACCGTGCTCACCGCCGACGAGCCGCGGGTGCCGGCGGCGGAGCGTCTCAAGGTGATCGGCGTTTCGCCCGGCATCACCCGGGTGGTCGTCCACTACGGCTTCATGCAGACGCCCAACATCCCGGTGGCGCTGCGCCTGTGCGAGAAGCTCGGGCTCAAGGTAGACCAGGACAACCTGACCTACTATGTCGGCCGCGAGACCCTCATCCCCACCGCCAAGGTCAGCAGCTGGTGGCCCTTGCGGCGCCACCTGTTCGTGTTCCTGACCCGCAACGCCATGCGCAACACCGCTTTCTACCAGCTGCCGCCGGAGGATGTGGTGGAGCTGGGCTTCCAGGTGGAAATCTAGGCAGGCCCCATGAGCTTTGAAATCCGCGAGGCCGGACCCGGGGACGTGGCGGAAATCGTGCGCCTGGTGCGCGCCCTGGCGGCCTACGAAAAGCTGGAACACGAGGTGGTGGCGACCGAGGCGAAGATGCGGCAGGCGCTGTTCGGCGGCCGCCGCGTGGCGGAAGCGGTGCTGGGCTGGAGCGAGGGAAGGGCGGTGGGCCTGGCGCTTTACTTCCACAACTTCTCCACCTTCCGCGCCAGCGCCGGCCTGTACCTGGAAGACCTGTTCGTCGAGCCGGAGCAGCGCGGCAAGGGCTACGGCAAGGCCCTGCTGCTGCACCTGGCGGGCATTGCCGCCGAGCGCGGCTGCGAGCGCATGGAATGGTCGGTACTGGATTGGAACCAGCCGGCGATCGGCTTTTACCGCAGCCTGGGCGCGGTGGTGATGGACGATTGGCGCATCTGTCGCCTCACCGGGGAAGCGCTGTCGGCGGCCGCTTCGGCGAACAGACCCGGCTAGCCGCCTTTCGGGTTTTTCAGGTGGGTATTGCCTGGAATACTGTACGGGCGTACAGTTTCCGGCATGGCCGAAATCATCAAGGGGCGCGGCACCGCGCTCAAGCCGCCGGGGCGCTTCGAGAGCCGCGACACGCGCCGGGTGGACGACGGCTGGGGCAGCCTCGAGGAGGAGCTGCCGCCGCTGCAGACCACGGTCAGCCCGGAGCAGGCGAAAAGCATCATCAGCCGCAACGATTCGCCGGACATCGGCTTCAGCCAGTCGATCAACCCTTATCGGGGCTGCGAGCACGGCTGCATCTACTGCTACGCGCGCCCCAGCCACGCCTATCTCAACCTGTCGCCGGGGCTGGACTTCGAAACCAAATTATTTTTCAAGCCCAACGCCGCGGAATTGCTGGATAAAGAGCTGCGCAAGCCGGGCTACAAGCCGGCCACCATCATGCTCGGCGCCAATACCGATCCCTACCAGCCGGTCGAGCGGCGCCTGCGGGTCACCCGCGGCATCCTGGAGGTGCTGGCGCGCTTCCGCCATCCGGTCGGCATCACCACCAAGGGCGCCATGATCGAGCGCGACCTCGACCTGCTGGCCGATCTGGCCCGCGACCGCTTGGTCGGCGTCGCCGTCACCCTGACCACCCTGGACCCGGCGCTGAAGCGGACCCTGGAGCCGCGCGCCAGCTCGCCGCAGGCGCGGCTGCGCGTGATGCGCCAGCTGAGCGGCGCGGGAGTGCCGGTGCGGGTGATGTTTTCCCCGGTGATTCCCTGCGTCAACGACGCCGAGCTGGAGCGGGTGCTGGAGGCCGCGGCGGAGGCGGGCGCCAGCGCCGCCAGCTACGTCCTGCTGCGCCTGCCCCACGAACTGAAGGAGTTGTTCCGCGACTGGCTGCAGGCGCACATGCCGCAGCGGGCGGCCCACGTCATGAGCCTGATCCAGCAGTCGCGGGGCGGCAAGGACAACGACCCGGAATTCGGCCGGCGCATGCGCGGCACCGGCCAGTTCGCCGAGCTGATCGCCAAGCGCTTCGCCCTGGCGCGGCGCCGCTACGGGCTGGACCGGGAGCGCACAGGGCTGGACCACGGCCTGTTCCGGGTGCCGCCGGCCGCCGGCGACCAGATGGGCCTGTTCTGAGCGGCTCGAATGCCGGCTGTTGCGCTCGCCTGTTGCGACCGTCCGGCCCTACAGGAGCGGTTGTTGCACGGCGTCTGCGGATAGACGCTCCGGTGCCGGGCGGGTAAAATGCGGTCTTAATCCTGAGAAGGGGGCGCAAGCCCCCTTTCTCGTGTGTACCGTCCTACATTTTCCTGGAAGACCCCGGACCGATGATGCCCACCACCCCGGCCCTGCTCGCCCTCGCTGACGGTAGCGTTTTCCGGGGTGTTTCCATCGGCATAGACGGCAGCACGGTGGGCGAGGTGGTGTTCAACACCGCCATGACCGGCTACCAGGAGATCCTCACCGATCCCTCGTACCGCGAGCAGATCGTGACGCTGACCTATCCGCATATCGGCAACGTCGGCACCAACGACGAGGACGCCGAATCGGAGAAGGTGCAGCTCGCCGGCCTGGTCCTGCGCGAGGTGCCGCGGCCGCCCAGTTCCTGGCGCGCGCGCAAGGGCTTCAGCGAATACCTGGCGGAGCAGAAGGTGGTGGCCATCGCCGGCATCGACACGCGCCGCCTGACCCGCATCCTGCGCGACAAGGGCGCGCAGAACGGCTGCATCCTGGCCGGGCCGGAGGCGAACGAGAAGGAGGCGCTGAAGCGCGCGCGCGCCTTCCCGGGACTGAAGGGCATGGACCTGGCCAAGGTGGTCAGCGTCACCCAGCCCTATGCCTGGACCCGCGGTTCCTGGAAGCTGGAGACCAACGTCGAAAGCGAGCACTCGGGCGGCCAGCGCTCGGTGGTGGTCTACGACTACGGCATCAAGCGCAACATCCTGCGCATGCTCGCCGACCGCGGCTGCCGCGTCATCGTGGTGCCGGCGCAGACGCCCGCGGCCGAGGTGCTGGCGCTGAAGCCGGACGGCGTGATGCTGTCCAACGGTCCCGGCGACCCCGAGCCCTGCACCTACGCCATCCAGGCGGCGCGCGAGTTCATGGCGCGCAAGCTGCCGCTGTTCGGCATCTGCCTGGGCCACCAGATCCTCGGCCTGGCGGTCGGCGGCAAGACGTTGAAGATGAGCTTCGGCCACCACGGCGCCAACCACCCGGTGCAGGACCTTGAGTCCGGCCGCGTGCTGATCACCAGCCAGAACCATGGCTTCGCCGTGGACGAGGCCAGCCTGCCCGCCAACGCGGTGATCACCCACCGCTCGCTGTTCGACGGCTCCAACCAGGGCATCCGCATCACCGACGCTCCGGCCTTCAGCTTCCAGGGTCATCCCGAGGCCAGCCCCGGTCCGCACGACGTCGGCTACCTGTTCGACCGCTTCGTCGAGCTGATCGAGGAATACCGCAAATGAGCGGCAGCTTCTTCGGCGTCATCCACCTGGCGACCTACTTCGCCGGCGCGGTCGTGGTGATCCTGCTGCCGGGTCCGAACTCGCTGTTCGTGCTGAGCACGGCGGCGCGCCGCGGCGTGCGCGCCGGCTACCGCGCCGCCTGCGGCGTGTTCGTCGGCGACGCGGTGCTGATGGTGCTGGCCTCGGCCGGCGTCGCCTCGCTGCTCAAGGCCTGGCCGCCCTTGTTCCTGGCCCTGAAATACGCCGGCGGCGCCTATCTGGCCTACCTCGGCGTGAAGATGCTGATCGGCGCCTGGAAGGGCCGCCTGGCCAGCCCGGCCGAGCCGGACGCCGCCGCGCCGGCGGCGGGCGAGGGCGACCCGCTGCGCCGCGCCCTGGGCATCAGCCTGGTCAACCCCAAGGCGATCCTGTTCTTCATCGCCTTCTTCATCCAGTTCGTCGATCCGGCCTACGCCCACAAGGCGCTGTCCTTCGCCATCCTGGGCGGCATCGCCCAGATGCTGAGCTTCCTTTACCTGACCGCACTGATTTTCAGCGGCGCGCGGCTGGCCGCGGCGTTCCGCCGCTGGCGCCGCACCCGCACCGCCCTGACCGGCGGCGCCGGAGCCCTGTTCGTCGGCTTCGGCGTGAAGCTGGCCGCGGCCAGCGTCAATTGATTCGTATTTGAGCAAAGAGCCGAAATGCCGAAGCGCACAGACCTCAAGAGCATCCTGATCATCGGCGCCGGGCCGATCGTCATCGGCCAGGCCTGCGAGTTCGACTACTCCGGCGCCCAGGCCTGCAAGGCGTTGCGCCAGGAAGGCTACCGGGTGGTGCTGGTCAACTCCAATCCGGCCACCATCATGACCGACCCGGAGATGGCCGACGCCACCTACATCGAGCCGATCCGCTGGCAGACGGTGGCGCGCATCATCGAGAAGGAACGGCCGGATGCGGTGCTGCCCACCATGGGCGGCCAGACCGCGCTGAACTGCGCGCTGGACCTGGCGCGCAACGGCGTGCTGGAGAAGTTCAAGTGCGAGCTGATCGGCGCCAGCGAGCAGGCCATCGACCTCGCCGAGGACCGCCAGAAGTTCCGCGACGCGATGACCGAGATCGGCCTGGGCTCGGCCCGCTCCGACGTGGCCCACACCATCGAGGAGGCGCGCGCGATCCAGGCGCAGATCGGCTTCCCGGTGATCATCCGGCCCAGCTTCACCCTCGGCGGCTCCGGCGGCGGCGTGGCCTACAACGTGGAGGAGTTCGAAGAGATCGTGGTGCGCGGGCTGGACCTGTCGCCCACCACCGAGGTGCTGATCGAGGAGTCGCTGCTCGGCTGGAAAGAGTTCGAGATGGAGGTGGTGCGCGACCGCAAGGACAACTGCATCATCATCTGCTCGATCGAGAACTTCGACCCGATGGGCGTGCACACCGGGGATTCGATCACGGTCGCGCCGGCGCAGACCCTGACGGACAAGGAATACCAGATCATGCGCAACGCCAGCATCGCGGTGCTGCGCAAGATTGGCGTCGACACCGGCGGCTCCAACGTGCAGTTCGCGATCAACCCGGCCGACGGCCGCATGATCGTGATCGAGATGAACCCGCGCGTGTCGCGCTCTTCGGCCCTGGCCTCCAAGGCCACCGGCTTCCCGATCGCCAAGGTCGCCGCCAAGCTGGCGGTGGGCTACACCCTGGACGAGCTGCGCAACGAGATCACCGGCGGCGTCACCCCGGCCTCGTTCGAGCCGTCGATCGACTACGTCGTCACCAAGATCCCGCGCTTCACTTTCGAGAAATTCCCGCAGGCCGACTCGCGCCTGACCACGCAGATGAAGTCGGTCGGCGAGGTGATGGCGATCGGCCGCAACTTCCAGGAGTCGCTGCACAAGGCGATGCGCGGCCTGGAGACCGGTTCCGACGGCTTCGAGCCGCAGCTGGCGGGCGAGCACGGCACCTATTCCGAGGCCAGCCTGACCCAGATCCGCCAGGAGCTGGCGATCCCGCGGGCCAAGCGCCTGTGGTACGTCGGCGACGCCTTCCGCGCCGGCCTGAGCCTGGACGAGGTCTACCGCACCTCGAAGATCGACTGGTGGTTCCTCGAGCAGATCCAGGAGCTGATCGCCACCGAGGCCGAGATCGCCCAGCAGCAGATCAGCAAGCTGGGCAAGGCCGACCTGCGGCGCTACAAGCAGCTCGGCTTTTCCGACCGGCGCATCGCCGCGCTGCTCGAGGTCAAGGAATCCTCGGTGCGGGCGCGTCGCCACAAGCTGGGTATCCGCCCGGTCTACAAGCGCGTCGACACCTGCGCCGCCGAGTTCCCGTCCTCCACCGCCTACCTCTACTCCAGCTACGACGAGGAGTGCGAGGCCCAGGTCAGCCAGCGCGACAAGATCGTGGTGCTCGGCGGCGGCCCCAACCGCATCGGCCAGGGCATCGAGTTCGACTACTGCTGCGTCCACGCGGCGATGGCGCTGCGCGAGGACGGCTATGAAACCATCATGGTCAACTGCAATCCGGAGACGGTGTCGACCGACTACGACACCTCGGATCGCCTGTACTTCGAGCCGCTGACCTTCGAGGACGTGATGGAGATCATCGACCTCGAAAAGCCCAAGGGCGTGATCGTGCAGTTCGGCGGCCAGACGCCGCTGAAGCTGGCGCAGGCCCTGGAGGCCGCCGGCGCGCCGATCATCGGCACCAGCCCGGACTCGATCGACCTGGCCGAGGACCGCGAGCGCTTCCAGCAGCTGGTCGACCGGCTCGGCCTGCGCCAGCCGCCGAACGCCACCGCCAAGTCGCCCAAGCAGGCGCTGGCCGCGGCGCAGGAGGTGGGCTATCCGCTGGTGGTGCGCCCGTCCTACGTGCTCGGCGGCCGCGCCATGGAAATCGTCCACGACGACGAGGACCTGAAGCGCTACATGACCGAGGCGGTGAAGGTCTCCAACGACTCGCCGGTGCTGCTGGACCGCTTCCTCGGCAACGCCATCGAGATCGACGTCGACGCGCTGGCCGACGGCACCGACGTGGTGATCGGCGGCATCATGGAGCACATCGAGCAGGCCGGCGTGCACTCGGGCGACTCGGCATGCTCGCTGCCGGCCTACAGCCTGCAGCCCAAGGTGCTGGACGAGATCCGCTCCTGGATCGACAAGCTGGCCCGCGCGCTGAACGTCGTCGGCCTGATGAACGCGCAGCTGGCGCTGCAAGGCGAGACCCTGTACCTGCTGGAAGTGAACCCGCGCGCCTCGCGCACCAGCCCCTTCGTGTCCAAGGCCATCGGCCGGCCGCTGGCCAAGATCGCCGCGCGCTGCATGGCCGGCAAGAGCCTGGCGCAGCAGGGCGTGACGCGCGAGATCACGCCGCCGTACTTCTCGGTGAAGGAATCGGTGTTCCCGTTCGCCAAGTTCCCCAGCGTCGACCCGCTGCTCGGCCCGGAGATGCGCTCCACCGGCGAGGTGATGGGGGTGGGCCGCCACTTCGGCGAGGCCTTCAACAAGGCCCTGCTGGCCGCCGGCATGACCGTGCCCAGCGCCGGCACCGCCTTCATCAGCGTGCGCGACGGCGACAAGCCCAAGGCGATCGAGCTGGCCAAGCTGCTGGCGGCCAAGGGCTTCCGCATCGTCGCCACCCACGGCACCGCCGCCACCATCCAGGCCGCCGGCATCGCCTGCGAGGGCGTCAACAAGGTCAAGGAAGGCCGGCCGCATTGCGTCGACATGATCAAGAACGGCGAGATCCAGTTCATCGCCAACACCACCGAGGGCAAGAAGTCGATCGAGGAATCGCACTCGATCCGCGCCGCGGCGATCCAGCAGAAGCTATGCTATTTCACGACGATCGCCGGGGCCTACGCCGCCGCGATCGCCATGGACCACCTGGACCGGGTGGAGGTGAACCGGCTCCAGGATTTGCATCAACAAGTCGCTTAGCCGCCTAAAAGCCATGCCTACCCCAATGACCCTGCGCGGCGCCGAGGCGCTGCGCGAAGAACTGCGCTACCGCAAGAGCGAGCTGCGCCCGAAGATCATCGCCGCCATCGACGAAGCCCGCTCGCACGGCGATCTGCGCGAGAACGCGGAGTACCACGCCGCGCGCGAGCAGCACGGCTTCAACGAGGGCCGCATCAGCGAGATCGAGGCCAAGCTGTCCGACGCCCAGATCGTCGACGTCACCACCCTGCCCAAGAGCGGGCGGGTGGTGTTCGGCACCACCATCGACCTGGCCGACACCGACAGCGGCGACGAGCTGCGCTACCAGATCGTCGGCGAGGACGAGGCCGACTCCAAGAAGGGCCTGATCTCGGTCAATTCCCCCATCGCCCGCGCCCTGATCGGCAAGAACCAGGGCGACGTGGTACAGGTCAAGACCCCCGGCGGCAACCGCGAGCTGGAAATCGTGAAGGTGCAGTACATTTGAAGCCGGGACACGGGATCGAGGGGGAAACCCGGGCTTTTCCGGGGCCCGCATCCCATCTCCCGTAGCCCATGGGCAAGAAACGCACCCCCAGCAGCAAGCGCTGGCTGGCCGAGCACGAGGCCGATCACTACGTGCAGGAGGCGCGCCGCCTCGGCTACCGCTCGCGCGCCGTGTTCAAGCTCAAGGAGATCCAGGAGCGCGACCGCATCCTCAAGCCGGGGATGACGGTGGTGGACCTGGGCGCGGCCCCCGGCGGCTGGAGCCAGCTGGCGCGGCCGCTGCTCGGCTCCAAGGGGCGCCTGGTGGCCCTGGACATCCTGCCGATGGAGCCGCTGCCCGAGGTGGAATTCATCTGCGGCGACTTCCGCGAGGAGGAGGTCCTCAAGCGCCTGGAGGCCGTCACCGGGGGGGCGCCGGTGGACCTTGTGTTGTCCGACATGGCCCCCAACATCTCCGGTATCGACGCCGCCGACCAGGCGGCCGGCATGTACCTGGCCGAGCTGGCCCTGGACTTCGCCGGCAAGCACCTGGGGCGCGGCGGCGCGTTTGTGACGAAGGTGTTCCAGGGCGAGGGTTTCGAGCCCTACCTGAAGGCGGTGCGGGAGCGGTTCGAGGCGGTGCAGATCCGCAAGCCCAAGGCCTCGCGGCCCCGCAGCAGGGAGGTTTATCTAGTAGCGCGAAACTATCGCGTGCTGTAGTGTCTAAAACGAGCCGGATCGCCGCTGGCGGCCCGGACAAGGCATCGAGGGTCCTGCATTGAACGATTTGGTCAAGAATCTGCTGCTCTGGGGCGTCATTTTCGTGGCGCTGATGGTGGCATTCCAGAGCTTTTCCAGCCGCAACAGCGCCGCTGGAAAGATCATGTATTCGGAGTTTCTCGAGCAGGTCAAGCAGGACCAGGTCGAGAAGGCCAAGATCGAAGGCCAGAACATCGAGCTGACGCTGAAGAACGGCACGGTGCTGACCACCATCAGCCCGGAGACCGACAACCGCGCGATGATCGGCACCCTGATCGACCACCACGTCAAGTTCGACGGCGAGGAGCCCAAGGGCCAGCCGATCTTCCTGACCCTGCTGATCAACGCCTTCCCGATCCTGCTGCTGATCGGCGTCTGGATCTACTTCATGCGCCAGATGCAGGGCGGCGCGGGGGGGCGCGGCGCGATGAGCTTCGGCAAGTCGCGGGCGCGCATGCTGTCCGCCGATCAGGTCAAGATCACCTTCAACGACGTCGCCGGCGTCGAGGAGGCCAAGCAGGAGGTGTCCGAGCTGGTCGACTTCCTCAAGGACCCCGGCAAGTTCCAGAAGCTGGGCGGCAAGATCCCGCGCGGCGTGCTGATGGTCGGCTCGCCCGGCACCGGCAAGACCCTGCTGGCCAAGGCCATCGCCGGCGAGGCAGGGGTGCCGTTCTTCACCATTTCCGGCTCCGACTTCGTCGAGATGTTCGTCGGCGTCGGCGCTTCGCGGGTGCGCGACATGTTCGAGCAGGCCAAGAAGCACGCCCCCTGCATCATCTTCATCGACGAGATCGACGCGGTCGGCCGCCACCGCGGCGCCGGCCTCGGCGGCGGGCACGACGAGCGCGAGCAGACCCTCAACCAGCTGCTGGTCGAGATGGACGGCTTCGAGGGCAGCGAGGGCGTGATCGTCATCGCCGCCACCAACCGCCCGGACGTGCTCGACCCGGCGCTGCTGCGCCCGGGCCGCTTCGACCGCCAGGTGGTGGTGCCGCTGCCCGACGTGCGTGGCCGCGAGCAGATCGTGCGCGTGCACATGCGCGCCGTGCCGCTGGCCGACGACGTCAAGCCCGAGGTCATCGCCCGCGCCACCCCCGGCTTCTCCGGCGCCGACCTGGCCAACCTGGTCAATGAAGCGGCGCTGTTCGCCGCGCGCTCCAACAAGCGCCTGGTCGACCAGCACGACTTCGAGAAAGCCCGCGACAAGATCATCATGGGCGCCGAGCGGCGCTCGATGGTGATGAGCGAGGAAGAGAAGCAGAACACCGCCTACCACGAGGCCGGGCATGCCATCGTCGGCCTCAACGTGCCGGACTACGACCCGGTGTACAAGGTCACCATCATTCCGCGCGGCCGCGCCCTGGGCGTCACCACTTTCCTGCCGGAAGACGACCGCTACAGCTACAGCAAGCAGCGCCTGAACAGCGTCATCTGCATGCTGTTCGGCGGCCGCATCGCCGAGGAGCTGACCCTGGGCCCGGACAAGGTCACCACCGGCGCTTCCAACGACATCGAGCGGGCCACCGAGATGGCGCGTAAGATGGTCACCAAGTGGGGCCTGTCGGAGAAGCTTGGTCCGCTGTCCTACAGCCAGGACGAGGACGAGGTGTTCCTCGGCCGCAGCGTGACCCAGCACAAGAACGTGTCGGAGAGCACCGCCACCACCATCGACGCCGAGATCCGCGAGATCATCGACCACAACTACGCGCGGGCCAGGGAGATCCTGGTCACCCACATGGACAAGCTGCACGCCATGGCGGCGGCCCTGATCAAGTACGAGACGCTCGACGCGGACCAGATCCACCGCATCATGCAGGGCAAGGAGCCGGGCGCGCCCGGCAGCTGGACCGACACCAGCAGCGGCGGCCGTCCGCCGTCCTCCAGCTTCCGGCCCAGCGGCGGTGTGGTGCCGCCCCCGGTGGCGCCCAAGCCCGCCAGCCAGAGCTGATCCCGGCTTTCCGCCGGAACGGGGGTCGACGCGAAGGCGTCGACCCCCTTGGTTTTTATCCGTGATCCTGCAACTTCCCAGCCGCACCCTGGATCTGAGCCGCCCCCTGGTGATGGGCGTGCTCAACGTCACGCCGGACTCCTTTTCCGACGGCGGCCGCCATTCCGACCCGGCGGCGGCGCTGCGGCGCGCCCGCGAGATGGTGGCGGAAGGGGCGGCAATCCTCGATGTCGGCGGCGAATCGACCCGGCCCGGGGCCGAGCCGGTCGGCGAGCAGGAGGAGCTGGACCGGGTGGTGCCGGTGATCGAGCGCATCCGCGCCGAGCTGGACTGCGTGGTCTCGGTGGACAGCATGAAGCCGGCGGTGATGGACGCCGCCTGCGCCGCCGGGGCCGAGCTGATCAACGACGTCCACGCCTTGCGCGCCGCCGGGGCGATCGAGGTGGCCGTGCGGCGCCGCGCCGCGGTGTGCCTGATGCACATGCTGGGCGAGCCACGCAGCATGCAGCAGAACCCGGGCTATGCCGACGTGGTCAGAGAGGTGTCCGATTTCCTGGCCGGGCGGGCGAGGGTGTGCGAGAGCGCCGGAATCGCGCCCCAGGCCATCCTGCTGGACCCCGGGATCGGCTTCGGCAAGACGGACGCGCATAATCTGCGCCTGCTGGGCCGGCTCGATACCCTGGCCGGGCTGGGCAAGCCCCTGCTCGTCGGCGTATCGCGCAAGTCCCTGTTCGGCCGGCTGCTCGGCCTGCCGGTGGATCGGCGGCTGCATCCGGGGCTGGCCGCCGCGGCCCTGGCGGCCTGGCAGGGCGCGGCGGTGGTGCGCACGCACGACGTGGCGGCGACCGTCGAGGCCATGAAAATAACCACGAGCATCATGCAGGCGAGGGCGGGCGAAACATGAGCCGCAAATATTTTGGAACCGATGGAGTGCGCGGGCGGGTCGGCCAGTCGCCGATGACGCCGGAATTCGCGCTCAAGCTGGGCTGGGCCGCCGGCCGCGTGCTCGGCGGCAACGCCGGCACCCACGTGCTGGTGGGCAAGGACACGCGCCGCTCCGGCTACATGTTCGAAGCGGCGCTGGAAGCCGGCTTTGCCGCCGCCGGGGTGGAGACCCACCTGCTCGGGCCGCTGCCGACCCCGGCGGTCGCTTACCTGACCCGCGCCCTGCGGGCCAAGGCCGGCGTGGTCATTTCGGCTTCGCACAACCCCCATTTCGACAACGGCGTGAAGTTCTTCTCCGCCGACGGCGACAAGCTCCGCGACGAGATCGAGGCGCAGATCGAGGCGCAGATGGAGCAGGAACTGACCTGCGTCAGCCCCGAGCTGCTGGGCCGTGCCCGCCGCATCGACGACGCGCCGGGCCGCTACATCGAATTCTGCAAGGGCACTTTCCAGGGCGGCTCGCTGCGCGGCCTGAAGCTTGTGGTCGACTGCGCCAACGGCGCCGCCTACCGGGTCGGCCCGGCGGTGTTCGAGGAACTGGGCGCCGAGGTCGTCGTCATCGGCAACCGCCCGGATGGCCTCAACATCAACCGCGGTTGCGGCTCCACCCATCTGGAGGGGGTCAAGGCCGCGGTGCTCGAGCACAAGGCCGACCTCGGCGTGGCCCTGGACGGCGACGCCGACCGCTGCCTGCTGATCACCGGCGAAGGGCAGGAGGTCGACGGCGACGAGATCCTGTTCGTCATCGCCCGCCAGCGCCTGAAGAACGGCACCCTGCGCGGCCCGGTGGTCGGCACGGTGATGAGCAATCTCGGCCTGGAGCGCGGCTTCGCCGCGCTCGGCGTGCCGTTCGAGCGCGCCGCGGTCGGCGACCGCTACGTGCTGGAGCGGCTCAAGGCCAGCGGCGGCATCGTCGGCGGCGAGACCTCCGGCCACACCCTGTGCCTGGACCGCACCACGACCGGCGACGGCATCGTCTCGGCGCTGCAGGTGCTGGAGGCGATGCTGGCCGAGCAGGTCACGCTGGCCCAGCTGGTATCGGGCATGAGCAAGTTCCCGCAGGTCCTGATCAACGTGCCGGTGCAGGGCAAGGCCAAGGCCATCCTCGATCTGCCGCAGGTGGGCGAGGCGCTGCGCGACTGCGAGGCGGCGCTGAACGGGCGCGGGCGCATCCTGCTGCGGGCCTCAGGCACCGAGCCGCTGATCCGCGTCATGGTCGAAGCCCAGGACGGGGTCGAGACGCAGCAGACCGCCGAGCGCCTGGCCGAGGCGGTCAAGCTCGCCGCGGCGGCCTAAGCGCGCTATCGTCAGAAAAAGACTGCCGGCCGGCTCCAGGCCGGCGGAGCATCGCCCTGAAGGGCGACCTACAATCCATTCGCTGGTATCCGACAAGGGGAAATCATGTCGCGCCGTTACCTGATCGCGGGCAACTGGAAGATGAACGGCTCGCTTGCCGCCAACGCCGAGCTGGTGCGGGGCCTGCTGGCCAAGCAGGGCGAGTATCCGGACATCGACATGCTGGTGTGCCCGCCGGCGGTGTACCTGGATCCGGTGCGGCACCAGCTTGGCGGCGACGCCATCCTGCTCGGCGCGCAGAACCTGTCCGACCAGACCAAGCCCGGCGCCTTCACCGGCGAGGTGCTCGGCGCCATGCTGGTCGAGCTGGGCTGCCGCTACGTCATCGTCGGCCATTCCGAGCGCCGCGCCCTCTACGGCGAGGACGACGCCACCGTGGCACGCAAGTTCGCCGCGGCCCAGTCCGCCGGCCTGATCCCCATCCTCTGCGTCGGCGAGACCCTGGAAGAGCGCGACAGCGGCGTCACCGAGCGGGTGCTGGGGCGCCAGCTCGGCGCGGTGCTGGCCGCCAGCGGCGTCGGCGCCTTCGCCCGGGCCGTCATCGCCTACGAGCCGGTCTGGGCCATCGGCACCGGCCGCACCGCCAGCCCGGAGCAGGCCCAGGCGGCCCATGCCTTCCTCCGTGGCCAACTGGCGGCCCAGGATGCTAAAATCGCGAATTCGACGCAGCTTCTTTACGGTGGCAGCGTCAAGGCCGACAATGCCGCCGCGCTGCTGTCCTGCGCCGACGTCGACGGCGGCCTGATCGGCGGGGCTTCGTTGAAGGCCGCCGAATTCCTGGCGATCTGCGCCGCGGCGCAGACGTTGAGCTAGAACCCGCGGTATTCATCACAAGGCCCGCAGACGGGCCGCACCGAGCGATATGTATACGTTCCTGATCGTGGTTTACGTGCTGATCTCGGCCGCGCTGATCGGCCTGGTACTGATCCAGCACGGCAAGGGCGCCGACGCCGGCGCCGCTTTCGGCAGCGGCGCTTCCGGCACCGTGTTCGGCTCGCGCGGCTCGGCCAACTTCCTCAGCCGGACCACCGCATGGCTGGCCGCGGTGTTCTTCGCGCTGAGCCTGACGCTCGCCTACTTCATGCATGGCCGCGCCGCGCCGTCGAAGAGCGTGGTCGACGCCGCTTCGGCGCCCGCCGCCAAGGTCGAAGCGCCTGCCGCGGCCCCGGCGGCCCCCGCGACGCCGAAGACCGATCAGCCCGCCGCCGCCCAGCCCGCCGCCCCGGTGACCGATGCCAAGCCGGCCGCTCCGGCCGGGCCGTCGAAGGACGCCGCCAAGCAGCAGCCGGCCACGCCGAAGGTTCCGGAGTAAGGAAAGCTTCCCGCGGGGGCGCAGACAAGTGGCTGCGGCGGGATTAGAATTCACACCCCATTTGCCGATGTGGCGGAATTGGTAGACGCACTACCTTGAGGTGGTAGCGGGGAAACCTGTCCGAGTTCGAGTCTCGGCGTCGGCACCAGCCTTAAAAACAAAGAGCCCGCGAAAGCGGGCTTTTTTGTGGCGGCTGGGGTTGTGGGCAACCTGGTTTTGCCGCGCCCCCGCGGCCCGGTAGGCGCCGGCCCCCGGGACGGCCTCCCGGCAAGATGGATGGGTGGTTTGCTGAATCACCCGATGGCCATTGAGGATATTGCGGTGGCGTTGAACGCGGGACTTGAATCCTGGCGGGGCGTCACAAATTTCTGCGGTGTTGCAAGGGGTTGCGGCAGTTGGTGGAAGACGAATTTTGCTTGCTTGGGAAATTCGGCTCCACTACAATAGCGGACTCACTGGTGCGGGGTGGAGCAGTCTGGCAGCTCGTCGGGCTCATAACCCGAAGGTCGCAGGTTCGAATCCTGCCCCCGCTACCAATCTGGTGATTTTGCGGTCGCTTTTTGGTGTGCCAGGCCCCTTGAGGGCCTTTTTCATTTGTGTGGTTGTCGACAAAACGGGAGGTAGTGAGTTGCTTCGCGAGCGCTTGACCGCCCTGTTGGAGCCTGTGATAGCCGATCTGGGCTATGAGCTCCTTTTGCTCGAGTTCAACCCGCACAAAGGCTCCGCGACGTTGCGGCTGTACATCGATGCCGAGGAAGGCATCGATATCGACGACTGCGCGCGGGTCAGCCGCGAGGTGGCGGCGACCCTCGACGTCGAGGACCCGATCAAGCAGGCCTACCAGCTCGAAGTGTCTTCGCCCGGCCTGGATCGGCCGCTGGTGAAGCCCGAGCATTTCCGCCGCTTCCGCGGCGACCTGGCCAAGATCGAGCTGCTGGCACCCCTGCCGGGCAGCAACCGCCGCCGCTTCCGCGGCGAGCTGCTCGACGCGACCGAGC
>DASRFD010000070.1:0-13007 GCA_035651715.1 Nevskia sp. | reverse complement strand
CCATCGAGGCGGTCGAGGGCGACCGCGTGCGCATCTTCGTGACGAACAGGCTGCCCGAGCCCACGGCCGTGCACTGGCACGGCGTGCTCGTCCCGAACGGCATGGACGGCGTCAGCGGCCTGACCCAGCCTCGCATTCCGGCGGGCAAGACCTTCGTCTACGAGTTCGTCCTGCAGCGCCCGGGGACGCACATGTACCACCCGCACGCCGACGAAATGGTGCAGATGGCCTTCGGCATGATGGGCTTCTTCATCATCCACCCCAAGGCCGGGTACGACGAACCGGCGGACCGCGACTTCGCGATCCTGCTGCACAACTGGGCGCTTCATCCCGGCACCTACCGGCCGGACCCGGCGGTGATGCAGGACTTCGACCTGTGGACCTTCAACAGCAAGGTCTACCCGGCGACGGCGCCGATCGTCGTGCGCCAGGGCGACCGCGTGCGCCTGCGCATCGGCAACCTGTCGATGTGGAACCACCCGATCCACCTGCACGGGCACCGCTTCTGGCTCACCGGCAGCGACGGCGATCGCTGGCCGAAGTCGGCATGGCGGCCGGAGGTCACCGAGATCGTCGGCGTCGGCCAGGTGCGCGACTTCGAGTTCGTGGCGGACAACCCCGGCGACTGGGCGTTCCACTGCCACATGAGCCACCACACTATGAACGCCATGGGGCACGCCATCCCCAATCCCACCGGCGTCGACCAGAGCGGCGTGGAGAAGCAGATCCGCTCGATGCTGCCCGGCTACATGGCGATGGGCAAGGGCGGCATGGCCGAGCACGGCGAGCATGTGGCGATGGGCCTGAAAGGGCCGGAGAACACTCTGCCGATGATGACCGGCACCGGGCCGTTCGGCTCGATCGAGATGGGCGGCATGTTCTCGGTGCTGAAGGTTCGCGAGGGCCTGGCCGCGGGCGACTACCGCGACCCGGGCTGGTACCGCCATCCCGAGGGCACCGTCGCCCGGCGGGTGGCCTTCGACCCCGCCTACGCCGTCCCCGACTCGGGAATGGGCGGAATGCATCACCACGGCGGACACGAAATGAACGACATGCCCGGGATGGATATGAAGGGCATGGACATGGGCGGCTGAAGCCGCCCGGAGAACTATGATGAAGACATTGAAAATTGTAGTGGTGCTGGCGGTCCTTGGAGTCGCCGGAGGTTTGGTGTTTATCTACTCGGGTGCCTTCGACGCTGCGGCGGACAAACCCCACACCAAGCTGATGTACTGGCTGATGCAGACCGTG
Organism: Nevskia sp.; assembly: GCA_035651715.1. Classification (GTDB taxonomy): domain Bacteria; phylum Pseudomonadota; class Gammaproteobacteria; order Nevskiales; family Nevskiaceae; genus Nevskia. Next base: position 11,756 of record DASRFD010000070.1, on the reverse strand, counting down.
CGCGAGCGCGCCATCGCCGTGCGCTCCAAGGACATCGAAGTCCCCAACCTGGACGACCCCAAGCTGATCGCGCAGGGAGCCGGGGAGTACGCAGAGATGTGCACGGGGTGCCACCTGGCGCCGGGCATGGACGACAACGAGATGCGGCCGGGCCTGTACCCGAATCCGCCCAACTTGGCCGAGCACAAGCACGGCGGCGACCTTGATGAACTCGGCGTGAAGCACTCGGCGGCGCGCCAGTTCTGGATCATCAAGCATGGCTTGAAGATGACCGCGATGCCGGCCTGGGGCAAGACCCACGACGATCCGACCATCTGGAGCATGGTGGCCTTCCTGCAGCGTCTGCCGGAGCTGACGCCGGAGCAGTATGCCGCAATGACCCAGAACAGCGAGTCCGCTCACGAAGCTGCCGGCCACATGAACATGCAGGGGGCCACGGAGGGCAACAAAACCAAGGCGCCGGAGACACCCCATCACGAAGACGATGGCAACCCGGAGCACGAGCATCACCACTGACACCTCTCGCCGTGGAATGCGCCAAGGCTTGACTCTGGATCATGGTCCAGGCCTCAGAGTCGAATCGCTGAATGCCGGAGAGCCAGGAAGGGAAGCTTCGCCATAGGACAAATTGCCGTCGCGCTGGCCCTGATGCAGCAGGGCCAGCGCGGCATGAGGTCCGCCGCACAGACAAGCCTCGGCTCGGTGGAAGACAAGATACCGGGGTTGACGCGCATCCGTGGGGCGCTGCGGATGCTTTTCGCCGCCTATCCGCGGCACGGTGCCCTGGATGATTGTCCTTCCGTCAATGCCTTGAATCAGGACCAGCAATGAACCCAAACGAACAGAAAGCTGCATCCGCAACTGCATCCTCGAACCAAGATGCGAAAGGCAATGCTGCGGCAGCGGTGCATCAGCACGACAAAGGCCATGCACATGGGGGCGATTCCCCTGCCGGCAACACCACTGACCCAGTCTGCGGCATGACGGTCGATCCCGCCACAGCCCGATCATTCCGGTACCACGACACCGACTACTACTTTTGCAGCGAAGGCTGTCGGACGAAGTTTGTGGCCGATCCCGGGAAGTATCAGGCGAAGGCCCAGGAGCCGGCGCCAAAACCTGCGACCGTCGGTACGATGTACACCTGTCCGATGCACCCGCAAATACACCAGATCGGGCCAGGCAGCTGCCCGATCTGCGGCATGGCGCTGGAGCCCGAAGCGCCATCGCTGGACGACGCGGAAGATCCTGAGCTGGTTTCCATGTGCCGCCGCTTCTGGGCCTCAGCTCCACTTGCAGTAGTCGTTCTGGCGCTGGCCATGAGCGAGTCAGTGCCTACACTGGACCTCGCGGCACGCATCGGCCACGGCGCCGCCGGTTGGGTGCAGTTCGCATTGTCGACCCCGGTCGTGCTCTGGGGCGGCTGGCCGTTCTTCGTGCGGGGCTGGCAGTCGCTGGTCAAGCGCAGCCTGAACATGTTCACGCTGATTGCGCTGGGCACCGGCGCCGCCTACGGCTTCAGCGTATTCGCTCTGCTACTGCCCGACACGCTGCCGGCGTCGTTCCGCATGAGCAACGGCATGCCACCCCTGTATTTCGAGGCGGCAGCGGTCATCGTCGCGCTGGTGCTGCTCGGTCAGGTGCTGGAATTGCAGGCGCGTTCGAAAACCTCCAGCGCCATTCGCTCGCTGTTGCAGCTGGCACCCAAGATCGCGCACCGCGTCGACGATAGCGGGACTGAAGCCGACGTCGATCTCGGCGAGGTCAAGGTCGGCGACAAGTTGCGCGTGCGCCCGGGGGAGAAGATACCAGTCGACGCGGAGGTTTCGAGCGGCGCCAGTCACGTCGATGAATCGATGCTCACCGGCGAGCCGGCGCCGGTGAGCAAGAAGTCCGGGGACAAGGTTTCCGGCGGTACCATCAACGGCAGCGGAAGCCTGCTGGTGCGTGCTCAGAGGGTCGGTGCCGACACCCTGCTGGCGCAGATCGTCCACATGGTTTCGCAGGCGCAGCGTTCGCGCGCGCCGGTGCAGCGGCTGGCGGACAGCGTGTCGCAATGGTTTGTGCCGCTGGTGGTGGCGATTGCCGTCGCCGCAGCAGCGGCCTGGGCGGTGTTCGGGCCGCCGCCGGCACTGGCGCACGCGCTGGTGGCGGCGGTCTCGGTGCTGATCATCGCCTGTCCCTGCGCGCTCGGGCTCGCGACGCCGATGTCGATCATGGTTGGCGTCGGTCGTGGCGCCCATGAAGGGATACTCGTCAAGGACGCTGCGGCGATGGAGCGGCTGGAGAAGGTTGATACCCTGGTAGTCGACAAGACCGGCACCCTGACCGAGGGAAAGCCCAGCCTGCAGATCGTGGAGCCGGTCCAGGGCACATCAGCGGAGAGGCTGCTGGGCCTGGCCGCGGCGGTCGAGTCCGCAAGCGAGCATCCGCTGGCGCGCGCGGTGGTCGAAGGTGCAAAGTCGCGCGGCGTAGTCATGCCCCCGGCGGACGGCTTCGGCTCCGACCCGGGGCTGGGTGTCTGGGCGCGTGTCGGCGGCGCGGACGTGCTGGTCGGCAATGCAAGCTTGATGCAAGGGCACAAGGTCGAGCTTGGCGGCCTGACCGGACAGGCCGAGGGGTACCGCGCGCAGGGACACACCGTGGTGTTCGTCGCCGCCGATGGCAAGCCGCTGGGCTTGCTGGGTATCGCCGATGCCGTGAAGGCGACCACCGCCGAGGCGGTCGCCGCGCTGAAGACGCTGGGCATCCGCATCGTCATGCTGACCGGCGACGAGAAGCGCACCGCCGACGCGGTCGGGGCCCGGCTTGGCATCGACGAGGTACTCGCCAATGTCATGCCAGCGGACAAGGCGGCGGCCGTGCAGCGTTTCCAGAAGGAAGGCCGGGTGGTGGCAATGGCTGGCGACGGCGTCAATGACGCGCCGGCCTTGGCCCAGGCGGACGTCGGGGTCGCCATGGGCACGGGCACCGATGTCGCCATTCAATCGGCGGGTGTGACGCTGCTGCGGGGCGATCTGCGAGGCATCGCAAAGGCGGTGGTGCTGTCGCGCAGCGTGATGCGCAACATCCGCCAGAACCTGTTCTTCGCCTTCGTCTACAACGCGGTCGGCGTGCCGATCGCGGCCGGTGCGCTGTATCCGCTGTTCGGATTGCTGCTGTCGCCGATGCTGGCGAGTCTGGCGATGAGCCTGTCCTCGGTGTCGGTGATCAGCAATGCGCTGCGGCTGCGCAAGGCTCGCCTGTAGCGGCGGCCGCCGGCAGGCGTCGGATCAGCGTGGCGGACGCAGCCCAGCCAGGGTCACTTCGACCAGCCGGCGGACGGCGGCACGCGACGGCAGGATGCTGGCCGCGCCGAGGGCATGGAGGCAGTAGTTCGCCAGCTCGTCCGGCGCGATGTCGTCCCGGATGCTGCCGCTCTTTGCGCCCGCGCCCAGCAGATTCCCGATCATTGCCTTGAGATGCTGGTGTGCCCGGGCGACGTGCGGGCCGCGATGCAGCAGCACTGCGAGTTCGGTGCCGTGGTGCTGGTGGGAAATGAGCGCGTAGGCTTCCAGCACGGCCCGGAGTCCCGCGTCGGCGCCGTCGGCCTGATCCCGGACCTTCGCCAGATGATCGAGGTGGGCGGCGATCTGGCGTTGGTGCCAGGCAACCAGGATCGATTCAACGTCGGGAAAATACTTGTACAGCGTCGCGCGTCCGATGCCGGTCTGTTCCGCGATCTGCGACATCTTCACCGATGCCAGACCGTGCCTGGACACCAACGCCGCCGTAGTGTCCAGGGTGGCGTCGCGCACCGCTTGGCGGTGCGCGCTGATGGTGTCGTTCCAGAGCTTCGGCATCGCAACAGTATACGTTACGACGCAGTGGAGACACGTTGATTTGATATATACAAAGTGTCTCGATAAACTGACGCCGTCTTGATAGTACCGAAGAGAGGATGCGCCATGGCCGACCCGTCCCGTCCGACCTACGCCGGCACGCCGCGCTGGGTGAAAGCCGCCGGAATCGTTGCCCTCGTCCTGGTCGTGCTGTTCGTGGTGCTGCACCTTACCGGCCGTGGCTTCGGGAGGCATTTGCACGGATGATCCTCCCGCCGCTGTTGCGCAAGCTCGCGCTGACCGTGCATGTCACCGCCTCCATCGGCTGGATTGGCGCCGTCGCCGCCTTCCTGGCGCTCGCCGTCGCCGGTCTGGCCAGCCACGACGCGCAGCTGGTGCGCGCCGCCTACCTGGCGATGGCCTTGACCACCTGGTGGGTGATCGTGCCCCTGGCCGGGGCTTCGCTGCTCAGCGGCGTTGTCTCATCGCTCGGCACCCGCTGGGGCTTGTTCCGCTACTGGTGGGTGCTGGTGAAACTAGTGCTCACCGTGTTTGCCACCGCTGTGCTGATGGTGCACACGCGGCCCATCGACCTCCTCGCCGATGCAGCGGCGGATACGGCGGTGTTCGGTGCCGATCTGCACAGCGCCCAGCTGCAGATGGTGATCGCTTCCGGTGCCACCCTGCTGCTGCTGCTCGTGCTCACGGCTTTGTCGGTGTACAAGCCCCAGGGTGTAACCCGGTATGGATGGCGCAAGCAGCAGGAACAGCGCGAGTTGCTCGCGCCGTAGGTGCGGCGCCGCAGGCCTTGGCTTGGAGGCCACTACGGCAGGATCGCCACGGAGGCCGTCTGACGCGCCAGCAGCGAAGGCGTGATGCCGAACATGGCCCGGAAGGTGCGCGACAAGTGGGCGGAGTCCGCGAAGCCCGCGGCATGCGCGGCCTCGGTGAGATTCCCGCTCTGCAGCGCGGATTGCACGGCTGCGCGCAGCCGGCACCACAGGATGTAGCGCCGCACCGGAATCCCGGTGGCGGCTCGGAACAGGTGTGCCAGGCGGCTGGCGGAAAGCCCGACTTCCCGGGCCAGCTCCGCCGAAGGCAGCGGCCGATCCAGGTGCGCGGCAATGAACGCCTGGACGTTGAGGATTCGCTGGTCGACAGGCTTGGATTCCGGCGTCTGCTCGCCGAGGGCACGGGCGCAAAACGCTGCAGCCGCGGCCGCTGTGCCGCTACGCTGGGCCTCCTGCGCGGCACCCAGGACGGATGGCGCGGGCGTCCAGGCTTGCAGGCCTCCGCCGGCGAGCGCCCTCAGACCGCTGGATTGCCACTCGGCGCTTTCGGCCTCGACGTAGAGCATGGCCGTCGCTCCGGTGCCGCGGTGCGCATGGCGGACATCGGGCGGGATGACAAACCCCGCCGCCGACAGCCAATACGCCGACTCGCCTTGATACTCAAGATCGCCTTCCAGCCCCAAAGCGATCTGCGCCGCATGGTGCCGGTGCGGCGCCGAGTGAAATCCTGCCGCCAGCACCAGCAGGCGATGCGGCCACAGGTAGAGACGGAATTCCGGGACGGTCATGACCAGCCAGTTTATTCAAGCGGGCGCAGGCCGTGTGGCGGCAAGCTGCCCCACATGAAAATCTTCTTCCGCTACGGCACCTTCCCGCTGCTCCTGTTCGGCGCCAATGCCGCCATCGTCGCGCTGCTCGGCGCCGGGGCGCCGTACTGGCAGCCGTTTGCCGTGCTCGGGTCTGCCGTCGGCTTCATGTTTACGGCGGAGTGGGTCATTCCCTACGTGAGCGACTGGAATGCGGATCACGAAGATGCCTGGACCAATGCGCTGCACGCGGTCGCCAATACCGTGCTGTCGCACGCCGGGGTGTTCGCGCTGCCCTGGCTGGCGGCCGCTGCGCCCTTCAAGGCGCTGTGGCCGTCGGCCTGGCCGTTCTGGCTCCAGGTGGTGGTATCGATCCTGGTGCTCGACCTGGGCATCTCGGCGGCTCACCACGCCAGCCACCGGTGGAACTGGCTGTGGCGCTTCCATGCCGTACACCACAGCGCGCGCCGGCTCTATGGGCTGAACGGCCTGATGAAGCATCCGGTGCACCAGATGATCGAAACCCTGTCCGGCGTCGGACCGCTGTGGCTGCTCGGCATCCCGCAGCCGGTCGCCGCGGCACTGGCCTTCTGCGTTGCCATCCAGCTGCTGCTGCAGCACGCCAACGCCGACTACCGCACCGGACCGCTGAAGTATCTGTTCGCCAACGCCGAAGTGCATCGCTTTCACCACATCAACCGCGCCGGTGAAGGCGACGTGAACTTCGGGCTGTTCACGGCCTTGTACGACCACCTCGCGGGGACTTTCTTCTATCATGCTGGCGGTGCGCCGAGGGCTTCGGACGAAGTCGGGCTGGCCGATGCACCCGACTTTCCGCGCCGCTACCTTGCCCAGCTCGTGCGGCCGTTCCGGTCGGATACGGCGGCTACTTGAGGATTCTCGGTCCGGGCTCAATCGACTGGCCAGTTGCTTATTTCTTAGCACCTGGCGCTTCACTCATCAGCGACCTCAGTCGAGTTTCTCTGCGGTGGACGGCGCCGGAAGCGCCGGCGGCGGCCTGACACTGGCCAGCGGCAGGGCGCCGAGACTGCGCTCGATGCGCAGTCGCGCTGCCTCCTGGCTGCTGTCGACGTAGCGCATGGCGGACTTCACATCGCGCCAACCGACATGCTCCATCAGACTCTTCAGATCCCAGCCGTTGTCCGTCGCCCAGTTGGCGAACCCCCGCCTCAGAGAGTGCGCGCTGAATCCTTCAGGCTCCGGCACACCGGCCTGCCGGAACAGCCGGCGCAACAGTGGGATCAGGCTGTTCGGGTGCAGTCCATCCGGGCCGAGGTGTCCCCAGCGGTCGATCGAACGGAATACCGGGCCGTCGGCCAGGCCAGCGGCGGTGGCCCAGGCTTCATAGGCCGTTACTGGGCACAGCCGTGACAGGGCCGGCATGCTGAAGTTGGTGCCCTGGTGCTGGTTGGTCTTGGTTCGGGACAGGCTCCAGGTCAGGCCGACACCGGGACGCAGATCGACGTTCTCGACCAGCATCGCCAGCAACTCGTCGCCGCGGAAACCGCGCCAGAAGGCCAGCAGCAGCAGGGCCCGGTCCCGCTTCAGGCGCAGGACGGCGCCGCGCTGCAGCCGACTCCCGGTGGCGGCGATTTCCCGCTCCAGCCACCGGTCTATGGCCTGCAACAGTTCCAGCTGCAGCGGCCGGGCACGCTTCTCGATGGCCGGATCGGTGGCGCGGATGACGCGGAGAACCTGGCGGACCAGCGGATCCTTGGTGGGGTCGACGAAGCCTTGGTCGGTGTAATCGTATTGCTGCAGCAAAAACGGCAGCGAGTTGTTGTTGGAGAATCCCAGGTGCTCGTCGCACAAGGCGATCAGCTTGGCGGCTTCGTTGCGCACCGCCACGTCGATAGCGTGCATTCGCTGCTTGAGGTCGCCTTCGACCTGGTAGGCCACCAAGGTCTCCCTGAACCGGGCCAGCAGCGCCTCGACTTCCATGGACCGCTCGACTTGGTATTCCCGCAGCTGCCGGGTCGCGGCCGCCTGCATCTTGCCGTACATGCGCACGTACAAGTCGCCGGCGTCGTCCAGGGCACGGGACAGGCAGGATTTGATGTAAATCACCGCGAGCGCGTAGCGCTTGTTTGGTTTGAGCTCGCGCATCTCGTTGGCGCGCTCGGAGCGCGCCAGCAGCTGGTAGTGCGTCAGCTTGGTAACCGGGATCATGTTGAGCGGCGGCAGGCCGGCGGCCAGCTTCTGCAAGGAGCGGACGTGATCCAGATACTCCCGCACCGCCGTGCTGGTGGGCTTGGCCGGCTCCTGTTTTAGATCGTTCCAGGCCGATGTTCCTGAACCGCTGATCGTAAAGAGCTTGTCGATCTTTTCCCGTGTATCTGCGGACAACGGCGCGGCAATCGCCGCGTAGTGAGCCTCCTCCACAAGGTCGCGGGCCTTGACCGCTACGCGCACCAGAGTGGAAAAGCCTGGCAGCTCATAACAATGGTGGATGAGCTCCTCGACCAGCACGTTCACGATGTCGCTGACATGGTGCTGGGTCTGCGCCGCCTCCTGCGCCCTTTGCAGCAACCAAGCTTCGTCGTCCAGCCGCCGTATACCCATCCGCTTGCGGACCTGGTCCACGTAGTTCTGGCGGTTCTGGCCCTGGTCGAACGGCTGTAGCTCGTCGCGTCGCAGGTTCCGAACCAATCCGCCGGCCCGGGTGATGTGGTCGAGGTACGGCCGCGGCACCTCGCGGATCAGCGGGCAGCGCCCAAGGCGCTGTGCACACTTGAGGAGAATCAGAAGCCCGACGCGCTTCAGCGGTGTGGTGGCATTTCTTCGTGCCCAGGCCAGCTCAGCATCCGTAGGCGTGTAGTGGTCGCTCAATTCCCGGGGCTTGGGCTCCGGTAGCAGCTGCGGATAGACCGTCTCATTGAGTGCCGTCACCGCGGGGGGCCGCTCTGGCTTAGAACCAGTGCCCGCCCGAGGGCCTGTGGCGGATCGCCGCTTCCAGGTCGCAGTCCCGCTCGTCGGCGATGTCGTGCATGCGCTGCAGCAGATTGCGGATCACCACATCGGTCGACCTCCCCGGGATGGATTCAACCGAAAAACTGAAGCACGAGCCGTCGGCTTCGATCCGGCGCGGGCGCCGTCCCTTCAGACACAGTCGCTCGATCTGCTGGAGCGTGGTGGTTTCGCGCGATCGGGACCCGTTGCGGGCGCTCAGCAGCAGCGTCAGTTCCACCCGCAGGCCGCGTTCCTCGCGCTTGCGCCGGGCCCGTGCCGCGAGGACAATCCGGTGACCACGACGACCAAAATTGAGTGGACTGAGCAGACCTGGAACGCCACCACCGGGTGCACCAAGATCAGCCCCGGATGCAAGCATTGCTACGCCGAGACCATGGCCAAGCGGCTGCGCGCAATGGGCACGCCGGGGTACGAGAACGGCTTCGCCCTCACCCTGATGCCGGAACGGCTGGATGAGCCGCTGCGCCGGCGCAAGCCGACGATGTACTTCGTCAACTCGATGTCCGACGTCTTCCACCAGAAGGTGCCGTTCAGCTACGTCGACCGGATCTTCGAGACTATAGAAAAGACGCCGCAACACACCTACCAGGTGCTGACCAAGCGGGCCGACCGTATGGCCGACTACTTCGCCAGCCGCACCGCACCGACCAACGCTTGGCTCGGCGTGTCGGTCGAGAACCGCCGCTATGGCCTGCCGCGGATCGACCTGTTACGCGACATCAAGGCCACGGTGCGGTTTCTGTCAATCGAGCCTCTCCTCGAGGGCCTGGGCCCGATCAACCTAGCCGGCATCCACTGGGTCATCGTCGGCGGCGAGTCCGGCCCCAAGGCGCGGCCGATGAAGCTGGAATGGCTCGATGACGTCAGCCGCCAGCGCCGTGACGCGCGGGTCGCCTTCTTCTTCAAGCAATGGGGCGTCTGGGGTGCCGACGGCGAGCGCAGGTCCAAGCGAAGCAACGGACGCGAATTCCAGGGACGCACCTGGGACGAAATGCCTGTGCATGCTGTAGCCTGAGGTCGCCATGACTTACAGCCACTATGGGTGGTCGGTGGACGGCCCGCTGCCGGTGCTGGAGAACCACAGCCGCGCCAAACACGAGATCCTGCGTGGCTACCTGGCGGCCTACGTCCAGACCCTGCTGTCGAACCCGAACCGCGGCCAGTTTAGCCTCACGCTGGTCGACGGTTTCTGCGGCGGCGGCCTGTACCAGGGCGAAAAGCCCGGATCGCCGCTGAGCATGCTGGAGGCGCTGCGCGAGGCTGAGGCGCTGGTCAACACCGGCCGCCAGAAGCCCATCCGCTTCGAGGTCGATTACTTCTTCATCGATGCCGATCCCGGCGCTACCGGCCTGCTGACCAAGGTGCTCAAGGCTCGCGGCTACGAGCCTCGCATCGGCAAGGATATCCACGTCTGGAACGCGCCCTTCGATAGCAAGGCCGACCAGCTCATCGAGCACATCAAGCGCCGCATGCCGCGCAGCGGCCGCGCGATCTTCCTGCTCGACCAGTATGGCTACAGCGAGGTGCCGACCGAGATCATCCGTCGCATCATGAAACAGATGCCGTCGGCCGAAGTGATTCTGACCTTCAATGTCGCCTCCCTGCTGACCTACATCAGCGACAAGAAGGGCCAGGCCGAGGCCATGCTCAGCAGCGCCGGTACCCCGGACAGCCTCAAGGGCCGCTCGATCACCAATATCAAGCTCAACGAGGGCGACTGGCGGCTGTTCATTCAGGCTTGTATGTGCCCCGAGCTGGTCCGGAACTGCGGTGCACCGTTCTATACCTTGTTCTTTATCCGCTCCGAGCAAGGCCACGGCGACTACTGGCTGGTGCATTTCTCACAGCATGCCCGCGCCCGCGACGTGATGACGCGCATTCACTGGGAGAAGTCCAACTTCTTCATCCACTACGGTGGCGCCGGTCTGGACATGTTTGAGGGCCTGGGCTACGCCGCAAGCCTGGACGCCAACGTCACCGATCCCAACCAATCGCGCCTGGGTTTCGAGTTCGGCGAACGTGAACGCGAGGACAGCATCAAGGCGCTGATGGAGCAGATTCCCAGGCTGGTGTATTCGGCACCTGAAGAAGCTGTGGTGTTCGGCGAGATGTTCGCAACTCACTGCAATATGTCTCCCGCCCATGCGGAGCTTCACCGGGAGGCTATTGCGCGTTTGCGGAACGAAAGGCAGGTGGAGGTGGTGCGTGACAGGCGCGTGACCGCCTCCAAGATCCAGGATGGAGACCTGATCCGGCGGCCGATCCAAACCAGCATGAAGTGGTAGTCGCGGCATGGCCGAACATGGCGGAAAACGCGCCGGCGCCGGCCGGCCCCGTGGGTCAGGCCGTTATCGCGGCGAATCGACCAGCGTCGTGCGGATTCCAGTGTCGCTGGTTGATGCGACCAAGGCCCAGCTGACCGAATACGCTCGCGTTCCCCGTATCCCGGCGCGGCGCGTGACGCCGGAGCCCGGCGGCAGTGGCCCGCGCAGCTTCATACTGAAGCTGCCGGCCGGCGCGCCGATCACCGGCGACGAACGAGCCGACGAGCCTTGCGATCTCAATGCGCTGATGGTGCACGATCCGGAATCGACGTTCCTGTACTCGGTGTTAGGCGACTCGATGGACCGCGCCGGCATCTTCGATGGCGACCGTGTGCTGGTGGACCGCAGCCTCCAGCCGCGCAACGGCGACATCGTTGTCGCCGTCATGGCCGGCCATGGACACACCGTCAAACGCTTGCGTGGCAAGAATGGCAGCCTCTCCCTGGAGCCGGAATCGAACAACCCGGCCCACCGCAGCCGTGCGCTGCAGCTGGACGAAGGCGATGTAGTCTGGGGAGTGGTGACAGGAGTGGTGCGACGCGTCCGCAAGCCTTCCAGTCAGGAGCGCGGTACGCGCCGGATGGGCTGAAGCTGCGGCCGTTCACGCGCGGGTACCGAGTGGGCTGAAACAATCCGGTTCAGTGACCACTACCCCAGAGAGCAGCCGCTCAGACTCTTCGCCGCGTCCGCCTTTGATCGCTCAGGACATGAGCTGGGCAGGAAGCACAATTTCGCGGGCGCGTTCCTTTCAACGAATAACGAACGTCCCGCACGGCGCGTCCCATCAACTCAATGATGAGATTCAGGCTTCGGACCACACCCAGGCGTTTCGCAGGGCCCTTCCTCTTCTATCTGCGCGGTGACGTGGTCAATACCCAATCGCTCGAGCAGCCGAGCATGGATACCCGCGAGCACCGCTCGCCGGTCACCGCCGACAGCGAGGTCCGCATGCAAGGTCACAATGGGAGACTCCCCCGTGATCGTCCAGACATGGATGTGATGAACGCCAGCGAGGCCCGGTAC